>NZ_SPQW01000001.1:0-550694 GCF_004570445.1 Microbacterium sp. dk485 | reverse complement strand
CCCCGTCCCCCCCCCCCCCCCCCCCCTCCCCCCCCCCCCCCCCCCCCGCCCCCCCCCCGCCCCCCCCCCCCCCCCCCCCGGCGCCGCACGATCCGCGTGCAGCGCGCCACCTTCATCGTGGCCTTCCTCGTCCTCCCGGTGACGGTTTTCGTCGTCTTCATCGCGAGCCCGTTCCTTCAGGCCTTCTATTACTCGCTGACCGACTGGCGCGGGTTCTCACAGGACATGAACTTCGTCGGCCTGGCGAACTTCACCTCCATGTTCGGCGACCCCGTCTTCCTAGCGGCTCTTCGCAACTCGCTGCTCCTGTGCCTCGTCCTGCCGACGGCGGTGCTGGCCGCCGCGTTCCTCATCGCCTTCACCGTCACGGCCGGTGGTCCGTCGGTCGGACATGTCCGCGGGCTGCGAGGCGGCGGTTTCTATCGCATCATCACCTTCTTCCCGTACACGATCCCCGCGATCGTGGTGGGCCTGATCTGGGCCCAGGTCTACGATCCGACCCGGGGTCTGCTGAACAGCGTCCTCACCGGACTCGGGTTCACGGAGTTCGCCAGCTTCGCGTGGCTCGGCGACGCCGACACCGCCATGGCGGCGTCGATGTTCGTCATCTTCTGGGCGCTCGTCGGCTTCTACGTCGTGCTCTTCATCGCGGCCATCAAGGGCATCCCCGGAGAGACGTATGAGGCCGCCCGCCTGGACGGTGCGGGGCGAGCCCGCACGGCATGGTCGATCACGCTCCCGCAGATCCTCGCCAGCATCCAGAGCTCGTACGTGTACCTGGGCCTTATGGTGATCGACTCCTTCGGCTTCATGATGGTGCTCAACCCGCAGGGCGGCCCGGCGTATTCGACCCTCACCCTGACGCAGTACCTCTACATGACGGCGTTCACCAAGGGACAGTTCGGTGACGCGACGGCGATGGGCGTCTTCCTCGCCCTCGTCATCCTGATCTACTCGGGGATCATCTTCGGGATCTTCCGACTGCTCGGCGGAGACAGAAGGAGAGGTGCCGGGGCATGACCATCACGCACACGGAGACCATCGTGCGGGCGGATGCTGCCGGCGCCCGCGGCATCCGGCGCACCGTGCCGCCCGAGCAGCGACGCGGGTCGATGCAGCGTCGGCGCCGCGCCGACATCGCGTACGCGACGACGGCACACGGGGCGCTGGGGATCTGGTCGCTGCTAATCATCGTCCCCTTCCTGTGGACGGTCATGTCCAGCTTGAAGAGCAGCAGCGAGATCCTCGCTTCTCCGCTTGCGCCTCCCACGACGTGGCGATTCGACAACTACGTCCGCGCCTGGACCACGGCGGGCATCGGCGAGTTCTTCTTCAACACCATCCTGGTCGTCGGCTCCGCGCTGGTCATCGTGATGCTGCTGGGGGCGATGTGCGCGTATGTGCTCGCCCGGTTCTCGTTCCCCGGCAACCGCGTCATCTACTACGCGATGCTCATCTCGATGTCGTTCCCGATCTTCCTCGCCATCGTGCCGCTGTTCTTCACACTGCAGAACCTGGGTCTGCTGAACACATTGCCCGGCCTGACCGTCACCTACGTGGCGTTCGCTCTGCCGTTCACCGTCTTCTTCCTCTACGCCTTCTTCGAATCGCTCCCGCACGATGTCTACGAGGCCGCGAAGATCGACGGAGCGGGGGAGTGGCGCGCGTTCTTCTCGGTGATGCTGCCGATGGCGGCGCCGGGGATGGCCTCGGTGGCGATCCTGAACTTCATCGGCTTGTGGAACCAGTTCATGCTCCCGATCGTCCTCAACACGAAGAAGGAGAACTGGGTTCTGACCCAGGGGATGAGCGCGTTCGCGAGCAGCACCGGCCGGTCGGTGGATTACGGGGCGATGTTCGCCGCGGTGGTGATGACCATCATCCCCGTGCTCATCGTCTACATCATCTTCCAGCGCCGTTTGGAAGGATCGGTGTCGCAGGGCACCTTCCGCTGAGCAGTCGGAGGCTCGTCACGGACCTCGACCCCGCCGTGCCCGCCCCTCACGTATCCGCCCGCCTCACACCAACCCGGAGAACAGCCCCAGCTCCGTCGCCGCGCCACGCGCGACGAGGAAGCCGATGATCCCCAGGATCCACGCGGTGTTCTCGCGGCCCGTCCGCTCCATCCAGGCGGCCAGACGCGCGAGAGGGCGCTCGACGAGCGGCGCCGCGACGATGCGCAGCGCCAGGAGGACCAGCGCGGGAAGCACCATGACGGCGCAGTATGCGGCGAGGGCCGCGAAGCGCGTCGGCATCGGAAGCGGCGCTTCGGCCAGCATGCCCATCGCCACGAGATACGGGAGCATCGTCGCGATCTCGACCAGGCCCGCGCCGAGAGCGACGGCCATCACCGCGCCGCGGGATGCGCCGGGCGACAGCACCTTGTCGCGCCACCGCGACAGTCGCGTGCTCGTGCCGGCCGCGGTGGCCGTGGTGCGTGTCGCGCCCGGCGTTGGGGCGGCGTCGGATGCAGCATCCGCGGGTTTCCTGGACGACCCCACGCCGATCAGGATCCCGGTCACCAGAAGTGCGCCGCCGACGACGAGCTGCGCGATCTGCCCGGCGCTCGACGAGAGGAAGTCCTGCGCCACATCGACGAGGTTCACCAGGCCGAGCGTGAAGAGAATGCCGACCGCGAGATAGAAGACGGCGATCGTGAGGAGGTACAGCGTCACGTGGCCGGAGCGCACACGCCCCGGCGCGAGCAGGAAGAACACCGGGATGAGCAGAGTGCCGACGCTCAGACCGTCGAGCAGGGCGAGCGCGCCCAGGGTGAGTGCGAGCGGCGCATCGGTGAGGGCGTCCATGTGACCACCCTCGCGGTCATCGAGCTCGGGCGGATCGGGCGGAAGAGCGAGCCGCCCCGGTGCCGCCTCATCCTTTCGACCGAGCGCGGCGGAGGGGCGGCGTGATTGCATGAGAGTGTGACCGAGAGGCAGGCGTTGATTCCCGCATCCGTCCGCGGGTGGGTGCGCGCGCACCGCTCTCTGGCCGACGCGATCGGCTACGCCGCGCTGGCCGTGCTGGCGTGCGCGCTGGGCCTGGTCGGAGTGTGGTCGCTCTTCTCGGTGCTGCCCGAGCCGGTGTCTCCGTGGTGGTCGCTCGCCACCGCTTTCCCGGCATGCGCGCTCGTGATCTTCCGGCGGAAGGCGCCCATCCCGCTGCTGTGCATCGCGCTGGTCATCTTCGTCGTCGATCTGCTGACGGTCGGCGGGGTCCTGACGCTCATCGTGGTGCTCGACCTGCTGTACGCGGCGACCGTGACGGCCTCGGCATCCACTCGTCGTCGCCTCTTGATCGGCATCGCGGTCGCGATCGTCGTGACGACCGCGGCAGCGCTCCTGCGCGCCGACGACCCTCGTATCGCGGTCTTGATCGGCCTGCAGCTGGGTGCTCTGGCCGGCACGGACTACTGGTACGCCACCGCGGTGGCGCAGGCGAACGAGCTCGTCGTGCTGCACCGGGCGCGTGCCGAGGACGCGGAGCGTCGCTCGGCTCTCGAGCGCGCGGAGGCGGTGCGGAGCGAGCGAGAGCAGATGGCGCGGGAACTGCACGACCTGGTCGCCGGCGACGTGTCGGCGATTGCGATCCGCGCGGAGGCGGCGCTGTCGATCCCGGATGCTCCGGACGCCGACCGTGCCGCGTTGCGGGCCGTGCGCGAGTCGAGCCTGCAGGCCCATCAGGCGCTGCGGTCGATGATCTCCGTGCTGCGCGCCGGGGATGGGGAGGTCGCGGCGCGGCGCCGCGGGTCGCTCCCCGAGCTGGTCGCCGACGCGGAGCGGCACGGGCTCACCGTCACCCTCGACGATGCCCTGCCGCCCCGCATCCCGTCGCCCGTGGACCAGGCCGTCACGCGCATCGTGCAGGAGGCGCTCACCAATTGCGTGCGGCACGCGGCCGGAGCGCGGGTGGACGTGCGGCTGGATGCTGACGGCGGCGAGGTGCGCGTGCGGATCGACTCGCGCGGCGGAGCGCCGGTGACCGCCGCGCCGGTGCGAGGCAGCGGCTGGGGTCTCGACCTGCTGCGGGAGCGGGCGCGCGCACTGGGCGGATCCGTCGACGCGGGACCGGTCGACGACGGCTGGTCGGTGCGCGCACGGATTCCCGTGGAGGTGCCGGCATGAGCGCGCCCCGGGTGCTGCTCGCCGACGATCACGCTGCGATCCGCGAGGCGCTGCGCATCATGCTGGAGTCGCACGGCATCGACGTGGTCGGCGAGGCGGCCGACGGCGCCGTCGCCATGCGCAACGCGGCAGCGCTGAGACCCGACGTGGTGCTCATGGATCTGCGGATGCCCGGCGTCGACGGCGTCACCGCGACGCGCGAGATCGTCGCCGCAGGATGGGCCGAGGTGCTCGTGCTGACGAGCTTCGACGAAGACGACCTGGTGGCAGGTGCGCTGCGCGCGGGTGCGGCCGGCTTCCTGCTGAAGACGGCGGATGCAGCGACCCTCGTCGACGCCGTACGTCGGGTGGCGGCGGGAGAGGGCGTGCTGGACCCGCGGGTCACCCGTCGGGCGTTGTCGCTCATCGCCCCTTCGGCCGGCGAAGGTCGTGCTCCGAGGCTGGAGATGCTCACCGAGCGGGAGCGCGAGGTGCTCGACGGGATGCGAGCCGGCATGTCGAACTCGCAGATCTCGGACGACCTCGGCATCTCCATCGCGACCGTCAAGACGCACGTGTCGAACGTGCTGTCGAAGCTGGGGGCGAGAAGCCGCTCCCACGCCGTTGCCCTCGCCGCGGGGACGGGGACGGGGGCGGGGGAGGCGGGGAGCAACTAGTCGGAATTGCAGCTGTCGGTCGCCCTGTCGCGCGTCGGAGCGCGTCGCCCACCGGTGACTCGGGCAATCCGCCGATGCTGGAGTGAGCCGAGCATCCGGCGCTTGACAAGCTCCCCGGTCGGGTGAGAACGTTTACACCACCCAGGTGGAATCGTTTACACCGCTCGAAGGAGAGCCATGGCTCGCGTCACGATCACGCAGGTCGCCGCCCGCGCGGGCGTCTCCGTCGCGAGCGCGTCGCGGGCGCTGAACGGTCTGATCGCGAGCGCCGAGACGGTCGCGAAGGTGCGGGATGCCGCGCGCGAACTGGGCTACGTCGCCGACGCGACTGCGCAGTCGCTCAAGCGCGGACGCACCCTGCAGCTCGGCTACGCCGTCGCCGACATCGGCAACCCCGTCTACGTCGAGATGATGGCCGCCATCGAGCGGGTCGTGTCGGCATCCGGCTACCGCCTGCTGCTGTCGTCCACCGGCACGGCGTCGTCGTCGGTCGACGTGGTGCGCGATCTCGGGCGCGGCTACGTCGACGGCCTGATCCTCTCGCCCCTCCGCGTGACCGACGAGCTGCTCGCCGCGCTCGCGGCCGCTCCCATTCCGCTCGTGGTGCTCGGGCGCCTCCCCGACTCCGCCGAGTTCGACACCGTCCGTGCCGACTCCCTCACGGCGATGCGGCTCGTCGTCGACCACCTCGTCGCGGCAGGACGGCGCGACATCGCGTTCGTCAACGGCCCCGCCGACACCACGCCGGGCGGGATGCGCCGGGAGGGTTTCATCGCGGCGGCGGCGAATCACCGCGATCTGCGCACGCGGCACATCGACGCATCCGACTTCACCATCGCGGCCGGCTACGACGCGGCGCTGCCGCTCCTGGACCGCACCGACCGGCCGACGGCCGTGGTCGCCGCGAACGACCTCATCGGCGTCGGCGTCCTGCGCGCCGCCGAAGACCTGGGCATCACCGTCCCCGCCGACCTCGCTGTGACGGGCGTGGACGACACGGAACTCGCCGAAGTCGTCCGGCCCGGACTCACGAGCGTGGACCTGGGGGCGAAAGAGCGCGGCCGCGCCGCCGCCGAGATGCTGCTGGCGCGCATCGCCGACCCCGCCCGGCCGGCGCACACGGTCACGGTGCCGCCTTCGCTGGTCGTGCGCGGATCGTCGTCGGCATCCGCCCCCTCCGCCCTGCGCCGACCTGAGCTCATCGATGAAGAGAAGGCCCACGGATGACCACGCTCGAGAAGACGAAGAAGTCCTCACCGCCGCCGCGCGTCCGGCAGATCGGACCCCGCGCCCGCGCCCAGCGCAGAGAGGCCATCGCCCTGGTCGGGCCGGCGCTCCTGCCGATCATCATCTTCTCGGTGATCCCGCTCCTCAGCGGTGTCGCCCTGGGGTTCACGGATGCGACGCTCGCGCGCAATGCCGAGATCAACTTCATCGGCCTCGGCAACTTCATCGACCTGGCGGGTAACCGGCGCTTCTGGGAGTCGTTCGGCATCGGCATCGTGTGGGCCGGGTCGGTCGCGCTCCTGACCCTGGTGAGCGCCATGGGCCTTGCCCTGCTGCTCAACAGCAACCTGCGGCTGAAGGGCCTCACCCGCGTGCTGGCCCTCATCCCGTGGGCGATGCCGCCCGTGGTCATCGCGATCGTGTGGCGCATGATCTACAACCCCAACTCCGGGCCCCTCAACGGCACGCTCAGCTGGTTCGGCATCCCCGGCGTCAACTGGCTCGGCGACTTCTCGACCGCGCTGCCCGCGGTCATCGTGGTGGGCGTGTGGGCCGGCATCCCGCAGACCACGGTGCTGCTCCTGGCCGGCATGCAGTCCATCGCGCCCGAGCAGCACGAGGCCGCCGCCGTCGACGGTGCCGGTGCCGTGCGCCGCTTCTGGCACGTGACCCTGCCGGCCCTGCGGCCCGTCATCATCGCGGTCACGGCGCTCGATTTCATCTGGCAGTTCAACTCCTTCGGCCTCATCTACGTGCTCACCGAGGGCGGACCCGGCGGCCGCACCATGATCCCGCCGCTGTTCACCTACCTCGAGGCGTTCCGCAACCGCGAGATCGGGTACGCGTCGGCCATGGGCAACGTCCTGGTCGTGGCGATCCTGGTGATCCTCTCGCTCTACCTGATCAACCAGTTCCGACAGAACAAGGCGGTCAGCAAATGACCACGAAACGGCCCCTGTACGCCACGGTTCTGATGTACCTCGCGCTGGCGGGGTACCTGATCTTCCTCGGCTTCCCGCTGCTGTGGCTGCTGTCGGCGTCGTTCAAGTCGACACAGGAGCTGAACTCCCTCGCGGTGAACCTCATCCCGCAGCAGTGGGACTTCAGCAACTACGCCTCGGCGCTGGAGCGCCAGAACCTGCTCACCGCCGCCGGCAACTCGATCTTCGTCGCCGTCGTGACGATGATCATCTCGGTGCTGCTGTCGATGCCGATGGCCTACGCCCTCGCGCGGCTGAAGGGCAAGCTGCGCGCCGCCGGCACGGTGTGGATCCTCGTCAGCCAGGTGTTCCCGACGATCCTCATCATCATTCCGCTGTTCCTCGTGCTGCGGAGCCTGCAGCTGAACGACACCCTGTTCGGTCTCATCCTCGTGTACGTCACCTTCACGTTGCCGTTCACGCTCTGGATGCTGCAGGGCTACGTCGCCGCGATCCCTCCCGAACTGGAGGAAGCGGCCGAGATGGATGGCGCGGGGCGGTTCACGATCCTGCGCACCGTCGTCCTGCCGCTGCTGGCCCCGGGCCTGGTGGCCACCGCGATGTTCACGTTCGTGTCGGCGTGGAACGAGTTCTTCCTCGCGCTCGTGCTCATCCAGAGCCCGGAGCTGTACACACTGCCGATCGCGCTGCGCTCGTTCCTCGGCGCCGAGGGGCAGACGCAGCTCGGGCCCCTCGCGGCCGGCGCGATCCTCGCGACCATCCCATCGCTCATCATCTTCGGGATCCTGCAGAAGAAACTCACCGGCGGCATGCTCGCCGGGGCCGTCAAGGGCTGACCCTCCCGAGACGACGAACCAAGAGAAAGAGAAAGGCGATCATCATGAGAAGAATCCGGGGCATCGGCGCCGTCGCATTCGCGGGCGTCGCAGCCATCGCGCTGGCCGGCTGCCAGCAGGGCAGCGCCAACAGCGACGGAGGCGGAGACGGCGACGCCGTCACGCTGCAGTTCCAGTCGCTGTCGGACCAGCCGACGACCCAGGCGGCGATCAAGGAGATCGTGGACGCGTGGAACGCCGAGAACGACGACGTTCAGGTCAAGATCGTCCAGGCCGGATGGGACGGCACGTACGACAAGCTGATCACCCAGTTCACCGGCGGCACGGCGCCCGACATCATTCACTTCGAGGCGAGCTCCATCGTCTCGTTCGCGGCCGACGGGTACCTCGCGGACCTGACCGACCTCATCGATGCGGACCTGAAGTCCGACATCTCCGAGGGCATCTGGGAGTCGGTGACCCACGACGACCAGATCGTCGCGTACCCGTCCACGCTGCAGTCGTACATGGCGTTCGCCAACGCCGACCTGCTTGCCGCGGCGGGCGTGGAGATCCCCTCCGGCGAGACCATGACGTGGGACGAGCTGCAGGAGATCGCCAAGGCGACCACCACCGGTGACCAGTTCGGTCTCGGCTGGGGTCTCGGCTCTCCGACCGCGACGATGATGAGCCTCTCGCTCGGCAACGACGGCGGGTTCTTCGAGGGCGAGGGCGAAGACGTCACCATCGAGGTGGGCGACGACGAGCTGGCCGCGGCCGAGCGCATCCACGAGATGGCCTACACCGACAAGTCGATCGAGCCGACCTCGCTGACGCAGTCGGGATCGGACGTGCTGCCCTCGTTCTACGGCGGCAAGGTCGCCATGACCGTGCAGGGCTCGTTCCAGGCGACGAACATCGCCAACGACGCCCCCGAGGGCTTCAACTGGGTGGCGCTGCCGCCGCTGGAGGGCACCGCTGGTGCTTTCCAGGCCGCGAACCCGCAGACCTACTCGGTGAACATCGACTCGGAGTACGTGGAGGAGTCGGCGGAGTTCCTCAACTTCTTCATGAGCGGCGAGAACCTCGCGAAGATCGCCTACGCCGACGCGCTCATCCCGTCCTCGGGGGCAGCGCGCGCCGAGGTCGAGGAGCTCGCCGGCGACGACGCCGCCTGGCAGCAGGTGCTCGCCTCCGGTGAGGGCCTTGTGGGCCCGCCCTTCCTGAAGGTGTCGAAGTACACCGAATGGAAGGACACGATCGCCACGCCCGCCTTCCAGCAGTACCTGGCCAACCAGATCGATCGGGACCAGCTCGCGACGCAGCTGACCGACGGCTGGGGCGACGTCGCCGGTTGATGATCTCGCGGGGGCGGGTCGCTCGATCCGCCCCCGCGACACCACGCGTGAACGAAGAGAGGGATCGAATGGACGTGTTGCACGATCGGGTGGCAGCAGTACTGGCGGGGGCCGCCGTGGGCGATGCGCTCGGCGGAGCGACCGAGGGCTGGACGCCCGAGCAGATCGAAGAGCGGCACGGGGGACGTGTCGAGGGGATCGTGGGCCCGTTCCTGCCCGACTGGCGTACGGCGCGGCCCATCGCGCCGTACCACAAGGGCGACGGGCACGTGACGGATGACACCCTCATGACCCACGCGCTGATCGAGGTGTACGCCAAGCAGCGGCGCCACCTCGACGCGTACGACGTCGCGAGCGACCTCGTCCCGCTCATGATCGGCGAACGCCGCTGGATCCCCGAACTGGAGGATGAGGCGCTCATCCTGCAGCGCGTGTTCCTGGCCGAGAAGTGGCTCGTCATGAAGCTGCACTACGGCCACGCCGACCCGCGCGAAGCAGGCGTCGGCAACGTCGTGAACTGCGGCGCGACGATGTACATGGCCCCCGTCGGGCTCGTCCACATCGGTGACCCGCAGGGTGCGTACGCCGAGGCGATCGACATCGCCGGCGCCCACCAGTGGTCCTACGGCCGGGAGGCCGCCGGCGTGTTCGCGGCCGCGGTCGCCGCATCCGCCGCCCCCGGCGCGACCGTCGCCGACGTGCGCCGCGCCGTGCTGCAGGTCGCCCACGACGGCACCGCCGCGGCCATCCGCGCCGTCTTCGACGCCGTCGACGCCTTCCTCGCCGCCGGCGGATCCGACGACCCGCGCGAGCTCGGTCGCGTCATCCGCCAGGCCGTCGCGCCCTTCGACACCGTGGGGGAGCAGTACCGCTCGCCGGCGATGGACGCGCGGCTCCCCTCGCGCACGAAAGCGATCGAGGAGCTGCCCGTCGCCCTCGGCTTCGTCGTGGCCCACGACGGCGATTTCCGGGCGGCGGTGCTGGATGCGGTCAACTACGGCCGCGACGCCGACTCGATCGCGACGATGGCCGGTGCCATCTGCGGCGGCCTGCGCGGCAGCGCCGCCGTGCCGAGCGAGTGGGTGAGTGACGTGTCCACCGCCAGCCGTCTCGACCTCGACGGCGTCGTCACGGCGATGACCGACGTCGTCCGCGACATCGCCCGCGCCGACGCCGAGCGGGCGGCCGCACGTGCCGCCGCGCTCTCGACGCTGCTGGCCCCGGAGGCCGCGGCGTGAGACTGACGTGGGCCCAGCCCGAAGACCTCGTCCCCGCCGAGCTCGCGGCCCTCCGCGAGCAGGGCGTGCCCGAGGAGGAACTGCGGCCGATCGAGCGCCGGTGGGCGGACGCGGGTGGCGCGACGCAGCTGGCCCCGTCCGGCGCGAGCGCCACGCCGGCGCCCGCGGCGCTGCGTGCACTCGCGCGGACCGTCCTCGACGAACTGCAGGCGCTGCAGCGGCCGAGCCCGGACGAACCCGACGAGTGGGACGCGATCGAGGCGCTGCTGCCGCCCGAGCCGCCGGCGGCTTCGGGCAGTGCCGGGTTCGACCGCGTGCACGGGGCGTGGCTCGGGCGGTCGGCGGGGTGCCTTCTCGGTAAACCCGTCGAGAAGATCCCGCGCGAGGGCATCGAGGAGATCGCGCGCGCGACGGGCAACTGGCCGATCCGGCGTTACTTCACCGCCCGCGGCCTTCCCGCCGACATCGCGGCGCGCTGGCCGTGGAACCGGCGCTCCGCGCCGACCTCCCTCGTCGAGAACATCGCCGGGATGCCCGAGGACGACGACCTGAACTTCCCGATCCTGGCGCTCGACCTGCTCGAGCAGCACGGGACGGAGCTGACGACCGACCACGTCGCCGAGGCATGGCTCGCGGCCCTGCCCGCCGGCCGCGTCTTCACGGCCGAACGTGCGGCGTACCGCAACATCCTCGACGCCCGCCCCGTGCCCGAGACCGCGACCCACCTCAACCCGTTCCGGGAGTGGATCGGCGCCCTCATCCGCGCCGACGTGCACGGGTGGGCGCACCCGGGCGATGTGCGGGCCGCCGCCCGCTCGGCATGGATCGACGCGCGGCTGAGCCACACGCGCAACGGCCTGTACGGCGAGATGTGGGCGGCCGCCCTCTGTGCCGCATCCCTCGTCGCAGACACCGCCGACGCCGTCCTGGACGCCGCCGACGCCGTGGTCCCGCCTGCCTCCCGTCTCGCGCACGCCGTGCGATTCGGGCGTGCGACCGGTCGCGCCCTCGCCGATGGCCGCCTCAGCACGGCGGACGCGCTCGACGCCCTGCACGCCGAGTACGCCGGCATGCACTGGGTGCACACCCTCAACAACGCCGCGCTCACGGCGTGCGCGCTGCAGGCGCATGGCCGCGACTTCGGTGCCGCCGTCGCGCTCGCCGTCGCCGGCGGCTGGGACACCGACTCCGTCGGCGCGACCGTCGGGTCGGTCGTCGGCGGACTCGTCGGCGCGGACGGCATCGGCGCTCAGTGGACCTCGCCCCTGCAGGATCGGATCGCCACCTCGATGCCCGGCGGTTCGCACCGCTCCATCCGACAGCTCGCCGAGCGCACGTGCGCGCTGTGGGAGGTGGCGTCGTGAGCGTCGTCGTGGTGGGCAGCATCAACCAGGACGTCGTCGCCCGCGTCGACCGCATCCCCGCGCCCGGCGAGACGCTGTTGGCGTCCTCGCTCGTGCGCACGGGCGGCGGCAAGGGCGCGAACCAGGCCGTCGGAGCCCGCCGTGCGGGCGGCGCCGCGGTCGCGTTCGTCGGAGCCGTGGGGGCGGATGCCGAGGGGGAGACCCTCCGCGCCGCGCTTGTGGCTGACGGCATCGACGTCTCCGGTCTCGTGCGGACCGAAGGGGTCACGGGCACCGCGCTCATCTCCGTCGACGCCTCCGGCGAGAACACCGTCGTGGTCGCCGCCGGCGCCAACGCCGCCCGTGAGACGCTGACCGACGCACAGCGCGCGGTCGTCGCCGGTGCCGCGGTGCTCCTGACGCAGTTGGAGATCCCGGTCGCGCTCGTCCAGGATGCGGCCGCCTCCCGCGGCGCGGGAGCGTGGCACGTGCTCAACGCCGCGCCGTCGGCGCCGTTCACATCAGCCCGCGACGCGCTGCTGGCGGTCACGGACGTACTCGTGGTGAACGAGCACGAAGCCCTCGACGTGTCCGGAACCGGCGAGCTGGACGCCGCCGTCGCCGCACTCGCCTCGACCGTCCGGGCGCTCGTGGTCACCCTCGGCCGCCGCGGCTGCCTCGTGGTATGCGGCGACGAGCGCGCCGAGGTTCCCGCGCACGTGGTCACGGCCGTCGACACCACCGGCGCCGGCGACACGTTCTGCGGTGTCCTGGCGGCAGCGCTCGCCGCCTCCGGGCGTCGCCCCGACAGCGTCGACGTCGCCCTGCTCGTCGACGCCGCGCGGGCCGGAGCCGCCGCATCCGCCCTCGCCGTCACGCGCCCCGGCGCGCAGGATGCCGTCCCCACCGCCGGCGAGGTCGCCGCCCTCATGAAGGAGAGCCGGCCGTGAGCGGTGGATTCGATCCCCTCGTCCCGCGCGAGATCGACCGGCCGACGCCGGTTCCGCTGGCCGTCGACGTCACCACTGGCGATGCGGCGACGAGGCTCGACGACGCGAAGATCTTCATCGCCCCGGCGGATCCCGCCGACCTCGACGCGTGGCGCGCGCAGCTGACCGCGTGGCGCCAGGGCGCCCGCGCCCGCCACGGCGCACCGACCCGCTACGACGACCCGGCGTCGGCGTGGGCGAGCCGGTGCTTCACGGTGGCGCAGGTGTGGCTGTGGGATGAGCTCTTCTTCGACTTCGAGGCGCAGCGCTTCACCCCCGAACGCTTCCTCGCCGACGCGCAGCGCCGGTTCGGCGGCCTGGACGGCATCGTGCTGTGGCACGCGTACCCCGTCATCGGCATCGACGACCGCAACCAGTGGGACTTCTACGCCGTCCCGGGTCTTGCCGAGGCCGCCGAGGTGCTGCACACCGCGGGAGTGGCGGTGTTCGTGGACTACAACCCGTGGGACGTCGGCACCCGGCGGGCGGGGGACGACGCCACCGAGCTCGCCGCCACGGTCCGGCGGCTCGGGGCGGACGGCGTCTTCCTCGACACCCTCAAGAAGGCCGATCCCGACCTCGTGGCCGCGCTCGACGCAGCGCGCCCGGGCATCGGGCTGGAGGGGGAGTCGAAGCTCGCGACCGAGCGGATCGCCGATCACACGCTGTCGTGGGCGCAGTGGTTCGCCGACTCGGAGGTTCCCGGCGTCCTGCGGGCCCGCTGGTTCGAGCGCCGTCACATGCAGCACCACATCCGCCGCTGGCACCGCGACCACGCCGAGGAGCTGCGCTCGGCGTGGCTGAACGGGGTCGGCGTCATGGTGTGGGAGGTCGTGTTCGGCGTGTGGGTGGGGTGGAACGACCGCGACGCGGCGACGCTCCGTCGCATGCTGCCCGTGCAGAGAGGCCTGCACCGCTGGTTCGTCGAGGGGGAGTGGACGCCGCTGGCGGTGCACGACGCGCCCGTCTTCGGCTCGGCCTTCGATCTCGACGGCGTGACGCTGCTGTGTCTGGTCAACACGTCCGACGCCGACGTCGTGCACCAGCTTCCCGGCGACGGACGGTACGTCCCGCTGCACCAACCCGGCGACGGGGCGTCGTCGGTGACGGTGCCGGCCGGCGGTGTCGCGGCCGTCGTGCAGGTGCCGGCGGATGCGGCGGTCCCGCCCGTCGTCGAGGAGGTGCGGGCCGCGCTGCTCGCCGAACCGCCCGTGGCTAATGCGTCCTTCCCGCACCGCCGGGCGCGGCGACTGCCCGCACCGGCATGGACGGGACCTGTCCGGGACGATGCTGAGGAGCCTCGCACCGTGACGGTCGCCGCCGGCACGCACGTGCTGACGGTCCGGTTCCGCGCCCGTGAGACCGGCATGTACGAGGGCGCCCCGTACGTCGACGAGTGGAAGCCGCTGCCGCCGCGCCTGCACGACCAGCGCACGCTCGAGCGCGTCGCCGAGGTGCCGCATCCCGTGCGGGTCGCCGCCGCAGAGGTGAGCGAGGCGGAGTACGCCCGGTTCCTCGACGCGCTCGGCGAGCACACCGACGCGCGCGATCCCGAGCTCCCCGCGACCGGGATGACCTTCGCCCGCGCCCGCGCCTACGCGGCCTGGGCGGGCGGACGGCTTCCCACGGAGGACGAGTGGCAGCTCGCCGCATCCGACCCGGCCTTCCGGCGTCGCAGGCCGGAGGTGTGGAACTGGACCGAGTCGGAGCACTCCGACGGACGAACGCGGTTCGTCATGCTCAAAGGCGGCAGCGCGCACCGCAGTGACGGCTCGGACTGGTACTTCGACGGCGGGGTGCAGGCACCGGAGTTCGCCGCGAAGCTGCTGCTGCCGGGGCTCGGGCAGGACGCGTCGCCGTCGATCGGATTCCGGCTGTGCTGGGGGCAGAACGCATGACCCCGCTCGACGGACTGCGCGTCATCGACGCCTCCACTCTGTTCGCCGGCCCCATGGCGGCGATGCACCTCGGCGACATGGGTGCCGAGGTCATCAAGGTGGAGCATCCCACCCGCCCCGACCCGGCGCGAGGGCACGGGCCGAGCAAGGACGGGCAGAACCTCTGGTGGAAGACCCTGGGGCGCAACAAACGCACCGTCGCGATCGACCTGCACACCGGCGACGGACGCGACGCGTTCCTCCGGCTCGCCGGCACCGCCGACGTCGTCATCGAGAACTTCCGCCCCGGGACGCTCGAGCGGTGGGGCCTCGGGTATGAGGAGTTGTCGGCCGAGAACCCCGGCCTGGTGCTGGCGCGCGTGACCGGCTTCGGGCAGATCGGGCCGTACCGCAGCCGGCCGGGCTTCGGGACGCTCGCCGAGGCGATGAGCGGGTTCGCCGCCGCGACCGGCGAACCCGACGGACCCCCGACCCTTCCGCCGTTCGGGCTCGCCGACGGCATCGCGTCGCTCGCGACCGCCTACGCCATCATGACGGCCCTGCATGCGCGCGGGCGCGACGGGCGCGGGCAGGTGGTCGACGTGGCGATCATCGAGCCGATCCTCGCGATGCTCGGCCCGCAGATCACGCGGTGGGATCAGCTGGCAACCGTGCAACCGCGCACCGGTAATCGCTCCACGAACAACGCGCCCCGCAACACCTACCGCACGGCCGACGGATCGTGGGTCGCCGTCTCCACCAGCGCGCAGTCGATCGCCGAGCGCGTGATGGCGCTCGTGGGCCGCCCCGACCTCGCCGCGGAGCCATGGTTCGCGAGCGGATCCACCCGCGCCGAGCACGCCGACGAGCTCGACGACGCGGTCGGCGGCTGGATCGCGCAGCACACGCGCGAGGAGGTCGTGGCCGCGTTCGAGCAGGCGCAGGCCGCCGTCGCGCCGGTGTACGACCCGTCCGACATCGTTGCGGATCCGCAGTTCCAGGCGCTCGGCACGATCCACCGCATCCACGACCCCGAACTCGGCGACATGGCCATGCAGGGGCCGCTGTTCCGCCTGTCGCGCGACGAGTCGAGAATCGCGTTCTCCGGTCGCGCGCACGCCGCCGACACAGACGACGTGCTGGAGTCGCTCGGCTACGCCGCGGAGGACATCGCGCGCCTGCGTGCGGAAGGATCGATCGCATGACCGGCCGCACTCTCGTCGCCCTGTACGCGCCCGCTGACCGTCCGGAGCGCTTCGGGAAGGCGCTGGATGCGGGGGCGGATGCGGTCATCGTCGACCTCGAGGACGCGGTGACGCTCTCGCGGAAGGCGCAGGCGCGGGAGTCGCTCGCCGACTTCGCAGCCGCGTGGACCGAACGCGGGGACCGCGCCCCCGCCGTGCAGGTGCGGATCAATGCGCGCGGCGCCGCCGCCCACGACGAGGACCTCGCCGCCCTCGCCGGCCTGCCCGCATCCTTCGGCGTCCGGCTCCCCAAGACCGAGTCGGCCGAGGACGTCGCCGCGATCCGATCCGCGCTGCCCGGCCGCGAGGTGCACGCGCTACTGGAGTCCGCCCTGTCGATCGAGCGGGCGTTCGAGATCGCGACGGCCGGGGTGGCCTCGATCGCGGCGGGGGAGGCCGATCTCCGCGCCGAACTCGGTGTTCCCGCCGGGCCGGCGGGGGAGCCGGGGCTGGCGTGGTCGCGGGCACGCATCGTCAACGCCGCCGCGGCGGCCGGACTGCCGCTGCCGCTCATGGCCGTGTGGGCCGACGTGGCCGACCTCGACGGGCTGGAGCTGAGCTGCCGCGCCGGCCGCGCGCTCGGCTACGGGGGACGCACCGCCGTCCATCCGCGTCAGATCGAGGTCATCCGCCGGGTGTTCACCCCGCATGCCGACGAGGTCGCCCGCGCGCAGCGCATCGTCGACCGGGTGCGAGCCGCCGCCGCCGACGGCACCGGTGCGTTCGTGCTCGAGGACGGCACGTTCATCGACGTCGCGATGGTGAAAGCCGCGGAACGCGTGCTCGCCGCATCCGATCTCCCCGCCGACTGACCCCGATCGCACGATCGCAGAGCCGCGCCGGGTGCGGCATGCTCGTAGCCATGGCAGGTCTCCCCAGCGGCTTCGAGTTCGTGCAGCGCGGGGATCGCGTGGAGATCCGCCACCACGGGCGCCTCGCCGCGACGCTCCGCAACGCGGCGGCGCGGAAGTTCCTCGACGACATCGAGCGCGGCGACCCGCAGCAGATCATGGCGCGCGTCACCGGCAACTACAAGCGCGGCACCGAGCGCTCCACGTCGCACCGGCCCTGAGCTCGCGGTCCCGTGACCCCGGCAGGGGAGTCCCTGTCGAGCGTCCCCCGCGGTCGGCACACTGGGAGCGTGGCCACGACGACGTCGCATGTGATCAAGCCGCTCACCCCCGAGACCTTCCCGGCGTGGCTCGCGCTTGCCGAGAAGCACAACGGCGTGTGGGGCGGGTGCTGGTGCTCGTACTTCCACGGGGACACGGAAGAGACCATCAAGAGCGAGTACGACGGCCCGACGTTCAAGCGGCGACTCGTGGCTGAAGGGGTCGCGCACGCCGCGCTCGTCTTCGACGGGGACGCCGCGATCGCGTGGTGTCAGTACGGGAGCCCGGCCGAGCTGCCGGGCATCTACCACCGCAAGCAGTACGACGCCGGGGAGACGAACCCCGCGCCGTGGCGCATCACGTGCTTCTTCGTCGACCGCGACCACCGACGCTCGGGAGTGGCCCGCGAGGCGCTGGACGGCGCGCTCGAGTTGATCGCGCAGGCCGGTGGGGGCGAGGTCGTCTCGTTCCCGAACGAGCTGGCTCCGGGGAAGCGGACGTCGTCGTCCTTCCTGCACAACGGCACGAGGGCGATGTTCGAGAAGGCCGGTTTCACTTTCGAGCGTCACATCGGCAAGAGCAAGACCGTGATGCGCAAGACGATCCCGCCGGCCGCCGGCTGACACGCGGCCACGACCGACCGGTTCTGCCCGAGGATTGATTGAGCCGACGCATCGGATATGGCACAGTGTGCGCATCCGAAGTCCACGTGGACGCAGGGAGGGGTGGATGCCCCAAGAAGAAAGTCCGAAGAAGACGCGCCCGGGGTCAGACTGGTCGACTTTCTGGCCCTCGTTCTGGATCACGTTGCTCGGCACAGGGTTGATCGGTGGAGTGGTGGCCGCAGGAGTCGTGTTCCTCTCGGCTCGGATACAACAAGGCATTGCCGAAGAAGCCGCCGCGATCGCCACGTGCGACAACCCTCAGCAACTTCGCCTGGCCGACCGAATCGAGGCGGTCGCTACGAGCGAGCTCCAGTATGAGGACGCAAGCGGCCAATCCCTCAGCTACCCCGCGACACAACTAGTGGATGGAAGCCGCCAGACCGCGTGGATTGCCGGTGAAGCGGGAGGCGGCGTCGGAGCGCAGATCAGCCTCCGGTTGCCGGCGGGCGAAGACGTTCGGGTGATCTGCATCCTCAATGGGTATGCGAAGACGAATGATCTCTATGACGCCAACGGCAGCGTGCGCGTCCTGGAGGTGGCTACGGAGAACGGCGCCCGAGACGCGGCGCTCCCGAGAGTGACTGACGCCAACATCTTCGACTACCAAGCGCTGGTGTTCGCGCCCGGGATGACCCAGGAGATCCTGCTCACGATCCAAGCGTCCGACGTACCGGAGGCTTCCGCTGAGTTCGGCCCGACGTCGGCCGCGATGAGCGAGATCGAGATATGGGTCAAAGAGTGATGCGGCCGCCGGGGTTCCTTGCCGACGACGCACGCTACCAAAGCGACGTTCAGTCACTCTGCGACATCCGGCACCGAGGGGGAGAGTGGACGCGACGGCGGGAGTCGAACCCGCAACGCGATCGGGTATGAGCCGATGACCGGGACCGCCCGGACGCCGCGATGATGCCTCGACGCTATGCGCTGCGGGTGCAGCCGTCGAGGATGTGACGGTCCGTTTCACGAGACGGCGCCGCACGGTCGCCGCCCGTTCACCGCGAGCGCACCCGCGGGCGCTGCGCCGACCGACGCGGACGAGAGTCGCCGCCGCAGCTGGGCGACGAGCTGCGCCAGCCACGTGCTCGTGGGGGCGAGGCCGGGGGAGAGGGCCACGCGGATGTTGCCGGCGGCGAGGCGGCTTCCGCGCCTCCGCGCCTCGCGGAGGCGAGCGCCGGGCACCGGCAGGTAGCGCAGCACCGGCCCGGCGGGTTGCTCCGACCACACCGAGAAGGTCGCGAAGTGGCGGCCATCCCCCGACGTGTCGAGCACGAGAATCTCGTGCGCGGGCATCGTCTGCGCCAGCGCGGCCGACAGTCGCGCGCCGAGGTCACGATCGTCGTCGCCGGCGGGAAGGAGCAGCGAGACGACAGGGGTGCGGCGCGAGTCCGCGTGACGCCAGCGTCCGGTGGCCTCCGCGGAGAGGGCGCAGGCGGACGAGCTCGATTCGGTCATGAGACGACGGTAGGCAAGCCGATGCCGCGGACGGATCCGCCGATCGGCTCGATCCCGTACGACCGCCGTATGACATCCTGCTCGCCCGGAGGCGACGGATCCGTCACCTCGGAGCGACGCGCGCTCACGGCCGGGGCGGTGGCGGGGGAGCGGCGAGGGCCTGCAGCATCCGCGTCAGTGCCTCGCGCATCTCCGCGCGATGCGGCTCGGGGAGGTCGGTCGTGTACGGCACCCCGGCGGGCACCCACGACATGCCGTACATCGTCTCGCGCCAGTCGGATCCGCCGACCGGCCAGCGCGTGCGCTCGTCGTCCTCGGCGGTCGCGCCCTGGCCCCACTGCCCGAAGAGCGCGCGCATGTCCTCGAGGGGAAGCTCCATGACGATGTCGGCCTCGACCGGCTGACGCACCCACGACCGCGCCACGAGGATGAACTCGTCGACCTGCTCCTGGCTGAGCTCGCGCGGGGCGAACAGCACCCTGGTGTGCTCGATCCCCGACAGCCGATCGACGCGGAACGTGCGCCAATCGTCGCGATCCAGGTCCCAGCACAGCAGATACCAGTGCCGGTCGGCGGGGGAGAGGGTGTGCGGCTCGACCCGGCGATGGGTCGACTCACCGGAAGCGGATGTGTACGTGAAGCGCACGCGCTCGGAATCGCGGCAGGCCAGGGCGAGCTCGCCGAGCACCTCGGTGGATGCGGCCTCGCCCCCGCCGACGCCCACCGGCCGCACCGCGTCGGCGAGGGCCGCGACGCGCCGGCGGACGGCGGTGGGCAGCACCTGGTCGAGCTTGGCGAGGGCGGTCAGTGCCGTCTCCGCCCCGCCCACGAGGCGCTGGGATGCGGCGATCCGCAGTCCGATCGCCATCGCCACGGCCTCCTCATCCGTCAACAGCAGCGGCGGCACGGCGCTGCCGGCTTCGAGCCGGTAGCCGCCCGCGGCGCCCGGCGTGGACTCGATGCGGTAGCCCAGCTCCCGCAGGCGGTCGACGTCGCGCCGCACCGTGCGCTCCGTCACGCCGAGGCGCGCGGCCAGCTCGGGGCCCGGCCAGTGCCGGTGCGTCTGGAGGAGGTTGAGCAGCGAGAGTGCGCGACTGGTGGTGTCGGACATGCGCACACTCTGCCATTCATCGCGGACATCATGTGTCCGCATCCGCTCCTACCCTCTCGGCATGGCGAACGAACCCATCCTCGAAGCGCAGGGACTGACCAAGCGCTTCACCGTCAAGAAGAAGACCGTCGAGGCGGTCACCGACCTCACCTTCCAGGTCGCCGCCGGCGAACTGGTCGCCTTCCTCGGGCCCAACGGCGCGGGCAAGTCCACGAGTCTGCGCATGCTCACGACCCTCCTTCCGCCCACCGCCGGTACGGCGCGCGTGGTCGGCCGCGACATCCTGCGCGACCCGGCGGGCGTCCGCGCGCGTATCGGCTACGTCGGCCAGCTCACCAGTGGCAGCTTCTCCCAGCGCGTGCGCGACGAGCTGCTCAGCCAGGGCGCGTTCTACGGCATGTCACGGGCGGCATCGGTGTCGCGGGCGGACGACCTCATCGCCTCGCTGGATCTGACCCCGTTCGCGACGCGCGCGGTGCAGCAGCTGTCCGGCGGGCAGAAGCGGCGCCTCGACATCGCCCTGGGCCTCATGCACGCCCCGCCGCTGCTGTTCCTCGACGAGCCCTCGACCGGCCTGGATCCGCAGAGCCGCGCGAACCTGTGGCAGCACATCCTCGACCTGCGCGTCTCGCACGGCACGACGGTGTTCCTCACGACGCATTACCTCGAAGAGGCCGACCGCTATGCCGAGCGCGTGATGGTGATGGACCGCGGACGCGTCATCGCCGATGACACCGCCGCGCGGCTGAAGGCCGAGCTCGCCGGCGACCTCATGACGCTCGGCTTCGGCTCCGCGGCGGACGCCGACGCCGCGCTCGCCGTCGTGGGACGACTGACCGACCGCGAAGTGCGGCGGGAGGGCGGCGCATCCCTCACCCTCACCGCCCCGGAGGGCGACACGCTGCTGCCGGCGGCCATCCGGGCGCTGGATGCGGCGGGACTCGCGGTCACGCGGGCCACGGGCGTCCCGCCCACCCTCGACGACGTCTTCCTCGCCCTCACCGGGCGCACCCTGCGCGAAGCCGGCGAGGGCGAGCACGCCGAGGAGACCGAATCCGCGGATGCGCCGGCCGCACCCGCCCAGCCGACAGGAGCATCCCGATGACCGCATCCGCCTCGCAGACCGCCGTGCGCGGCAACGCCGCACGCGACACGTGGCACGTGCTCACGCGCGAGCTCAAACCCGTCGTGCGCGATCCGTTCACCCTCATCTTCAGCCTCGTGCAGCCGCTGGTGTTCCTGGGGCTCTTCGCCCCGCTGCTGATCGGCAGCTCCGGGGCTCCCGCGTCGGAGACCCTGCAGTGGTTCGTGCCCGGCGTGCTCGTCATGATCGTGCTCTTCGGCACGGGCGCGACGGGGTCGAACCTGCAGTATGAGATGATGACCGGCTCCCACGAGCGCACGCTGGTCGCACCCCTCGTGCGGTCGTCGCTCCTGGTGGGCCGCGCGCTCAAGGAGATCGTGCCGATCCTCGTGCAGTCGCTTCTCATCGTGCTGATCGCGTGGCCGTTCGGGTTCTCGATCCACCCCGCCGGGCTCGTTCTCGGGCTCGCGCTGCTGGCCGTCTTCGGGGTGGGCCTGGGGTCGCTGTCGTACGCCCTTGCCCTGGCGACGAAGGATCGCGAGTGGCTGTTCTGGGGTGTGCAGCAGACGCTCATCTTCCCCCTGCTGATCCTGTCGGGGATGCTCCTGCCCCTGGATGCGGCACCCTCCTGGATGCGCGTGGTGGCCGCGGTGAACCCGATCAACTGGGTCGTGCAGGGCGAGCGCGCGCTGTTCGCAGGCGACCTCGGCGCCTCGGCCGTGGCGTGGGGATGGGTGTCGGCGCTCGTGCTCGCGGCGGTGGGGCTGCTCGTCGGAATCCGGGCGATGCGACGCTCGCACTGACCCCTCCCGAACCCCCGTCCGGGACGGACAAAAGCAGGGGTGCAAGGGCGCTAGCGTTAGGGGATGGCGACGGCGACGCGGAACGGGGTTCTGGCGGTGGTCGTCGCCGTCCTGCTGCTGCTGAGCGGGGTCGCCGTGGCGTTCGGCGTGGACGCCTCGCTCGCCGCCGACGGAACACCCGATGCGGTTCCCGTCCCCGGCCTCGCCGATCCCACCCTGGTGTGGATGGCGCGCGTGCTGCTCGTGCTCTCGGTGGCGTGGGTCGTGATCGGCATGGTCTCGGCCCGCACCCGGCTGGTGCGCCGGCCGGGAGCTGCCGGCGCGCGCGCCGCATGGCTGGCCTCCACGCGCCCGTGGCGTGCGCGGGAATCGACGCTCGGGATGCTGCCGCTGGACCGCTGGCTCATGATCCTGGTGCCCGGAGCGCTGCTGGTGGCCACGCGGGCGGTGCAGACCGCGCTGCTGGGCTGGGTGGATCTCCTCGTGGCGCTGGGCGGATGGCTCGTTTTCGCGACTGTCGTGCGGCTGCTCATCCGGCAGAGGTCGCCGTGGCCGGTGATCGCCGCCGTGGGCGGCGTCGTCGTGCTGCGATGCGTGCTCGCCTTGGTCGCGGTGTCGATCGCCGGTCCCGCTGCATTCTGGTCGTCGTTCTGGACCGACGCCGCGGTGCGCTGGGCGTACCTCGTGCCATCGGTGGCCCTGGCGCTGTGGGCGTTCGTGGCGGCGGTGTGGGCCCTCGTGGCGCAGTTCGGCCGCCGACAGGCGTGGGGCATGGTGCTCGCCGGCCTCGGTGCCGGACTCGCTGTTCCATCCGCGTTCATCGGGATCGCAGGCATGCGGGCCGTGGCTGACGCGTGGAGCGGACAGCTCCCCGGCATCCGCCCCGACGTCGCCGCCGTCCTGGGCGACGCATCCGGCGCGTGGTGGGCGGTGGCGGTGGGCGTGCTGATGCTGGTCGTCGGACTCGCCCTGCGCCTCGTACGGGCGCGCGACGCCGATCCGGCAAGTCCCTGGCGCTGAGCTGCCGGGCCGGGCATACACTGACGCCACTGTGAGGTATGCGATCCCGGAAGGGGATGTCATGAGCGACGCCACCACCGCGGTGCCCGAACGGCGCCTGCTGTCCAGCTTCACCCAGTACCCCGACGCGCAGGCCACCGTCGACCGGCTCTCCGACGCCGGATTCCCCGTCGAGCGGGTGTCGATCGTGGGCCACAACGTCCGCATCGTCGAGCAGGTCACCGGCCGGATGACCAACGGACGCGCCGCCGGCTACGGCGCCGCCACCGGAGCGTGGTTCGGTCTGCTGATCGGACTGCTGTTCGGACTCCTCGCCCCGCCGCTGACGTGGCTGTGGCTCCTGCTGTGGGGCCTCGTGCTGGGCGCCATCTGGGGCGCGGTGTTCGGGTTCATCGGGCACTGGATCACGCGCGGCCGCCGCGACTTCGCATCCACGCAGAAGCTCGAGGCCGAGCGGTGGGACGTCATGGTCGACGCCGACCAGCTGCTGAAGGCCCAGTCCACGCTCGGCGCACCGCCCGCCGCCGCCCCCGCCGCATCCGCGCCGCCCGCACCCGCCGCCGCTCCGGCAGGTCCGGCCTCCGCTCCCGCGGCGCCGCCTTCCGCTCCCACGGCGCCGCAGACTCCTCCGCCGCCGGCCGGACCGCCGGCCTCCTGAGGCGCGCCGTCGCGCCGACCCCTGAGCCGGGCGTGCCCAGGTTCGCCGCCTGTGCGGTCCGGGCACCGGGCTGGCTGTCAGGGCCCCCGCCTAGACTGAACGGGCCATGACCGACGCATCCACGCCCCTCATCGTCGGCGGCGATCGCGGTCCGCAGTTCGGTGTGGAACCACCGCGCGCGGACGACGATCTGCTCGCCGGGCTCAACCCGCCCCAGCGTGAGGCCGTGACCTATCGCGGCCCGGCGCTGCTCATCGTCGCGGGCGCCGGCTCCGGAAAGACCAGCGTGCTCACCCGCCGCATCGCGTCGCTCCTGCGCAGCGGTGAGGCGTGGCCGAGCCAGATCCTCGCCATCACGTTCACCAACAAGGCCGCCGGCGAGATGCGCGAGCGCGTCCGGCAGCTGATCGGCGACCGCGCCGAGGGCATGTGGATCTCCACGTTCCACTCCGCGTGCGTGCGCATCCTGCGCCGGGAGGCGCAGCAGTTCGGGTTCACCAAGGCCTTCACGATCTACGACTCCGGCGACTCCCGCGCACTCATCAAGCGCCTCGTCAAGGAGCACCAGGGGGATGCGTTCGGCCTCACCCCCGCCGGCACGCAGAGCCGCATCTCCAAGCTCAAGAACGAGCTCGCCGACGCGGAGTCGTACGCGCGTCAGGCGAACATGAGCGACCCCGTCGAGCGGGTCTTCGTGGAGATCTTCTCCGCGTACCAGCGGGCGCTGCAGCGGGCGAACGCGTTCGACTTCGACGACCTCATCGGCCAGACGGTGTACCTGTTCCGGGCGTTCCCGCACGTCGCCGACGTGTATCGCCGCCGGTTCCGCCACATCCTCGTCGACGAGTACCAGGACACCAACCACGCCCAGTACGCGCTCATCCACGAGCTGACCCGGCCGATCGGATCCGACGCCGGACCCATCGCCTCCAGCGGCGGGATGATGATCTTCGACGCCGACCCGGCCGACGATCCGGCCAAGGCGCCGGCGTCGCTGACCGTCGTCGGCGACTCGGATCAGTCGATCTACGCGTTCCGCGGCGCCGACATCCGCAACATCAGCGAGTTCGAGCGCGACTATCCCGGCGCCAAGGTCGTGCTGCTCGAGCAGAACTACCGCTCGACGCAGAACATCCTCTCCGCCGCCAACGCCGTCATCAGCAACAACTTCGACCGCAAGGAGAAGCGGCTGTGGACCGACGTGGGCGCCGGTGACCCCATCATCGGGTTCACCGGGTACTCGCAGCACGACGAGGCGCAGTTCGTCGCCGACGAGATCGAGGCGCTGCGCAAGGGCGGCGTCGACTACAGCCAGATGGCCGTGTTCTACCGGACGAACTCCCAGTCGCGTGCGCTGGAGGAGATCTTCATCCGCTCCGCGATCCCGTACAAGATCATGGGCGGCACGAAGTTCTACGAGCGGGCCGAGATCAAAGACGCCATGGCGTACCTCGTGGCCGTGGCCAACCCCGCCGACGAGATGGCGGTGCGCCGCATCCTGAACCGGCCCCGACGCGGCATCGGTGACGTGACCGAGACGGCGATCGCGCGGTACGCCGCCGACGAGCAGATCACGTTCCGCGACGCGCTGGCCAACGCCTCCGCACTGGGCGTGGGGCCCAAGCTCCAGCAGGCGATCGCGCACCTGGACGCGGTCCTCGCCGAAGCGCGGGAGATCATGCTGCCCGCCTCCGGTGAGCTGGCGCCGCCCACGGCCGTCGCCGAGGGGCTCACGCTGCTGCTGAACAAGAGCGGCTACTTCGACGCGCTGCGCGCCAGCCGTGACCCGCAGGACGAGGCACGACTGGAGAACCTCGACGAACTCATCGCGGTGACCCGCGAATTCGCCCGCAACAATCCCGAGGGCACGGTCGTGGACTTCCTCACGGAGGTCGCCCTCGTCTCCGACGCCGACGACCTCGAGGATGCCTCGGGCTCGGTGTCGCTCATGACGCTGCACACCGCGAAGGGCCTGGAGTACGACGCGGTCTTCCTCACCGGCGTCGAGGAGGACCTCCTCCCGCACCGCATCTCGGCGGGGGAGCCCGGCGGTCCGCAGGAGGAGCGCCGGCTGTTCTACGTCGGCATCACGCGCGCCCGCAAGCGCCTGTACCTCTCCCTCGCGATGACGCGCGCGCAGTTCGGCGAGGTCTCCGTGGCCATGCCGAGCCGCTTCCTGCAGGAGATCCCGGCCGACCTGGTGGACTGGCGGCAGTCGCCGGGAGATGTGAATTCACGCGGCGGAATGCAGTCGCGGGCGCTTAATGCGCGTCCGCGGCGCCCCGGGCAGGGACGCTACGGCGACGACCTCGTGCCGAAGTCGTCGGCGATCGACAAATTCCCCAACCGCATCCCGGCGAAGGTGCGCGACAACGGCGACATGGAGCTGGCCCCGGGTGACCGCATCCGCCACGACGACTTCGGCGAGGGCCAGGTCGACGCCATCACCGGCGAGGGCGCCAAGCGCGTCGCGCACGTGCGGTTCGAGAAGGTGGGCGCCAAGAAGCTGCTCGTGAAGATCGCCCCGATCACCAAGCTCTGACGCCACCGCGCCGCGGTGGTTAGGCTGGCGGGGATGGCTCTCTTCTCCCGCCGAAAGAACTCCCCGCCCGCCGACGTGCCCGACGAGGGGATCGAACCCGGCGAGCAGCCGGTCGATCCCGAGCGCGAGGGCGGGAATTCTCCGGCCGAGGCCGACGCGCCGCAGGCGCCGGCGGTGGGGATCTCCGTCTCTTCGTTCCGCGGAATGGGCGCCGGCGCCGGTGCACCGACCGCGGCACCCGTGAGCGGCGCCGACGATCCGGGGGAAGGCGCGTCAGCCCCGGAGGGTGCGCCGGCAGCGGCTGCAGCATCCGGTTCCGCCGCACCGGACGCACCGCGCCGACTCCCGCCCCGACGGCCCGTGCCGGCTGAGGCGCCCGAGCCCACCTCCACCGTCCCGGGGCTCCGCGACAACACGTTGCTCGTCCAGGCGCTGGCCGGGCTCTCATCCAAGCCCACCGGCCCGGAGCTGATGAACGTCGTGCGACAGCTGCTGCAGGGGCACCTGTTCCTGCGTGTGCAGGGCGACGCGCGCGAGCTGCTGTCGGCGGGCAAGTCGCTGCCGCTGTCGGTCGCGGCGGTCGGAGACGACCGCTACGTGCTGGCCTACAGCGGCGGGGCGGCGCTCCAGGCGAGCGTCCGCGCCGACGGCGACGTGAAGACCTCCGCGATGGGTCAACCCGTGCTCGCCGTGCTGCGGCACGTCCTCTCCGGCGATTTCGCCGGGCTCATCCTCGACAACAACTCCGCGCCGGCGCGCGCGGTGCTGCCCACCGCGGTGCTCCAGCGCGCCGTGGACGATGCCGACGAGGCGCTGCGCATCAAGACGCTGCTGAGCGCGCCGCGCACCGACGCGACCGCGAGCGAGGTCGTCCTCGCCATGACGGAGGCGCCGCTGTGGGTCGCCGTGCAGCGCACCCAGGAGGGTGGCCCCTTCGGCGTCGCCGAAACGCGCACCGCCGAGGGCGAGCGCTACCTCGAGGTGTTCTCGCACCCGCTGGAATCCGTCGCCCTGAACCGGGGTGACGCGGCCGCGCCGATCCCGCCGGCACGTCTGGCGACGGCTCTGGCCCGCGATCCGCAGCTGACGGGCGTGCTGGTGAACCCGGCCGGCCCCTGGATCCGCCTCAGCCGCGCCGACCTGGCCCCACTCCTCGCCCTCGCCGAGTAGCTCCCACCCGAACGCGGCACTGCGGAGGCTGTCGGATGCGGTGGGCTCCCGCTAGCGTCGGAGCATGGCGTCACCGCGCATCACGCTGACCGTTCCCGGACCGCACGGCGACCGCGAGGTCGGCATCTCCAACCCCGACCGCGTCCTGTGGCCCGAGCAGGGCATCACCAAACGCGAGCTGGCGGAGTACTTCATCGCCGTCGCCGAGCCGTTCCTCGCCGCCAACGGGAACCGGCCGGTGTCGCTGGAGCGCTTCCCCGACGGCATCGACGGGGAGAGCTTCTTCTCCAAGAACCCGCCCAAGGGCGCGCCCGACTACGTCGAAGCCGTGACCGTGACGTACAACAGCGGCCGGAAGCATCCGCAGCTCGTGGTCACCGAGATCGCCTCCGCCGTGTGGGCGGCGCAGA
The DNA here is from genome assembly GCF_004570445.1 of Microbacterium sp. dk485. Taxonomy (NCBI): domain Bacteria; kingdom Bacillati; phylum Actinomycetota; class Actinomycetes; order Micrococcales; family Microbacteriaceae; genus Microbacterium; species Microbacterium sp. dk485. Next base: position 522,855 of record NZ_SPQW01000001.1, on the reverse strand, counting down.
TGAACACCATCGTCTTCCACCCGTGGGCCTCGCTCGCCGGCGACCCCGACAACCCCGTGGAGCTGCGCATCGACCTCGACCCGCAGCCAGGCACGGGGTTCGCCGAGGCCGTGACCGCCGCGCACGCCCTGCGCGAGGTGCTGCGCGAGGCGGAGCTCGAGCCCTGGATCAAGACGAGCGGCAACCGCGGCCTGCACGTGTTCTGCCCGATCGAGCCGACGCACGAATTCCTCGACGTGCGGCACGCCGTCATCGCGGCGTCGCGCGAACTGGAACGGCGCATGCCCGACCGCGTCACGACCGCGTGGTGGAAGGAGGAGCGCGGCGAACGCATCTTCCTCGACTTCAACCAGGCCAACCGCGACCGCACGATGGCCGGGGCCTACTCGCCGCGGCAGTCGCCGGGAGCCACCGTGTCGACGCCGGTGTCGTGGGACGAGCTGGATGCGGTGGATCCCTCTGCTTTCACGGTCCGCACGGTCCCCGAGCGCCTCGCCACGGTCGGCGACCCGTGGGCGGGCCTCCTCGAGCGGCCCGGCCGCATCGACACGCTCCTGGAGTGGTGGCAGCGCGACCTCGACGACGGGCTGGGTGAACTGCCGTTCCCGCCGGACTTCCCGAAGATGCCCGGCGAGCCCCCGCGCGTGCAGCCCAGCCGCCTCAACCCGGAGAACTGGCCGAAGGAGTAGCCGGACCTGGCGCATCGGGCTCCCCGCACGCGAGACTGGACACGTGCAGCTCCCCGTCATGCCGCCCGTCGCCCCGATGCTGGCGAAGTCCGTCTCGGACATCCCCGACCTCGGGCACACCGAGCCGAAGTGGGACGGGTTCCGCACGATCGTCTTCCGCGACGGCGACCAGGTGATCCTTGGCAGCCGGAACGAGCGGCCGATGACCCGCTACTTCCCCGAGCTGATCGAGGCGATCCGAGCCAACACCCCGCCGCGGTGCGTCATCGACGGGGAGATCGTCGTGGTCACCGGCGACCGTCTCGACTTCGAGGCGCTGCAGCAGCGGGTGCATCCCGCCGATAGCCGCGTCCGCATGCTCGCCGAACAGACCCCGGCCTCCTTCATCGCCTTCGACCTGCTCGCGCTCGGCGACGCCGACCTCATGGACCGCCCGTTCGCCGAACGTCGCGCCGGGCTCGTCGAGGCGCTGGCGGATGCTGCCGCCCCCGTCTTCGTCACCCCCGCCACCGGCGACATGGCCCGGGCGCGCGAGTGGTTCGACATGTTCGAGGGTGCGGGCCTCGACGGCGTCGTCGCCAAGCCGCTGACGGGCACGTACCAGCCCAACAAGCGGACGATGTTCAAGATCAAGCACGAGCGGACGGCCGACTGCGTCGTCGCCGGCTTCCGCTGGCACAAGACCGGCGACGTCGTCGGCTCTCTGCTCCTCGGCCTCTACAACGACTCCGGGCAACTGCAGCACGTCGGGGTGACCGCATCCTTCTCGATGGCTCGGCGCAAGAGCCTCCTGGACGAACTCGCGCCCTACCGAGACGTCGACCTCGACGCGCACCCGTGGGGCGGGTGGGCCGCGCAGGGCGACCGGCCCGACCTGCCGGGCGCGGGCAGCAGATGGAACGCCGGCAAGAGCCTGTCGTTCGAGCCGCTGCGCCCCGAGCTCGTCGTCGAGGTCGCGTACGACCACATGGAGGGCGACCGCTTCCGCCACATCCCCAGCTTCCGCCGCTGGCGCCCAGACCGTGATCCGCGCTCGTGCACGTTCGACCAGCTCGAAGAAGCCGCGGACTTCCGGTTCTCGGCCATCTTCCCCGAAGAGGGAGGTCCCTCGTGACCACACCCGCCCCGCGGTCGCAGCAGGCTCTCGCCGAGCGGATCCGCGTCCTCCTGACCGCCTACCCGGATGTGCGCGAGGTGCGCATGTTCGGCGGTCTGTCGTTCATGGTGAACGAACGGATGGCCGTGGCCGCCGGCCGCGTCGGAGACCTGCTCGTGCGCGTGAATCCTGCCGACTACGACGCCCTGCTCGAGGACGGCGGCGTTCCCGCGTTCATGGGCAAAGACCGGCCGATGGGGCCGGGATGGCTCAGCGTGCCCTCCGAGCGCGTCCAGGACGAGTCCGACCTCGCGCACTGGCTCGACGTCGGCATCCACTCCGGCGACGCGAAGGCCTGACCGGTTGCCGGGACGTGCGGGCATGCGCCAGGTCGTCTTCCTCCGCAACGTGAACCAGGGCCAGCGCGGGCACCCCTCCACCGCTGACATCCTCTCCGCGTTCGCCGACGCGGGGTACCCGGATGCCGCGACCTACCGCAGCAACGGCACGGTCGTCGTCGACGCGGAGATCGACGACGAGGGTGTGGCCGACGTGGTGGCGGCGCTCGCGGTGCGCAGTGGGGAGGAGCGCTCCGCCCTGCGCCTGCCGATGGCGGAACTCTCCGTCATCGTGCGCCGCTTCGGGGATGAACCGGCTCGCCGGGAGCTCACCGTGCACGCGGCGGGCGCCGTCGCCGCCGACGATCCGCGACTGAGAAGCGACGCCGAGCGGTGGGGATGCCGCGTGCTGGGCGCCGGCGACGGGTGGGTGGTCTCCGCCCACGACCGCGACGAGGGGGTCAGCGCCACGCCCGCGCTGGAGCAGTTCACCGGCATGCCGGCGACGTCGCGCGGTCTGCGCACGATCGTCGGCCTGGTGAACCGGTTCGGCGACTGACAGGCCGGGGATCTCCTGGCGGTCAGGCCTCGAGCGTCTTCGGGCGCGCCCAGCGGGCCGGGCGGTCCGGGCCGTCCCACACCTGGATGACACCCCACACCGCCGCGGTGATGGGGACGGCCAGGACCGCGCCGACGATCCCGCCGACGACCGTGCCGACGGTCAGGGCGACCAGGATGACGAAGGCGTGCAGCTTCATCGACCGGCCCATCAGCACCGGCTGCAGGAAGTTGCCCTCGAGCTGGTTGACGAGCACCACGATCCCCACGACGATGAGGGCGATGAGCGGGCCGTTGGCCACGAGCGCGACGAGAGCCGCGAGGATGCCGGCCACGGTCGCGCCGACGATCGGGATGAAGGCGAGCAGGAAGACCAGCACCGCCAGCGGGATCGCGAGCGGCACCTGCAGGATCAGCAGGCCGATCAGGATGCCGATGGCATCCACGGCGGCCACCGTCGCCGTGCCGCGCACATAGGCGCCGAGCACCGTGACCGTCTTGTCGCCGATGCGGCGGGCGCGCACGTAGTTCTCACCGCGGAAGGGGCGCAGGAGGAACTCCCACATCTGCGGCCCGTCCTTGAGGAAGAAGAACAGGATCGTGACGAGCAGGACGAAACCGGTCACGAAGTTGGCCACGGCGCCGACGCCGGCCAGCGCGCCGGAGCCGAACTGCGCGCTCGTGACGAAGTCGGTGACGGTGTCGACCAGCTCGTCGAGCTGGTCGGGCTGCACGAAGTCGAAGGGGAGGTCCTGGACCCACGCCACCAGCTTGCGGAAACCGTCCTCGGCCTGGGCGTAGAGGTCGTTCCACTGGTCGCGCACGGCCCACACGATCAGCCAGCCCAGCGCGGAGAGGATCACCACGATCGCCAGCAGGGTCGCGATGGTCGCCAGCAGCGAGGGCACGCCGCGCCGCCGCATCCAGCTCATCACCGGATTGAACGCGCACGCGAGGATCAGCGCGATGACCAGGGGAATCGTCACGAGCGTGAGCGTCTGGATCGCGAAGATGATCGCGCCTGCCACCACTACCACGACGATGATCTGGATGGCGCGGATGCCGAGCTTGCCGAAGGCGTCGGCCCACAGACTCCACGGAGCCGTGGTGGCCTTCAACTCGACGTCTTTCGACTCCAGCTGCACGCGCTGCGGATCGTTGCGGAACCATGCCATGGGACGAGGCTAATGCCCTCCGCCGGATGCCGCGGCGAAACCGGGACGTTTACGCGAACGCGCTCATGCCGGTGATGTCGCGGCCCAGCAGCAGCGCCTGCACGCTCTCGGTGCCCTCGTACGTGTGGATCGCCTCGATGTCGGCCATGTGCTGCATGACGCCGTTCTCCAGCAGGATGCCGTTGCCCCCGAGCAGATCCCGAGCCGTCGCCGCGATCCGGCGGGCGGTGCGCGTGTTGTGGTACTTCGCGAGCGACGCCTGGGTGGGACGGAGTCCGCCGGTGGACTCCAGGTCGGCCAGACGCCGGCAGTACAGCTGCATCGCGGTGAGGTCGGCGAGCATCTGCGTCAGCCGCTCCTGCACCATCTGGAACTTCGCCAGCGGCTTGCCGAACTGCATCCGCTGGGTGGCATAGGTCAGCGCCGCCTCGTAGCAGGCCGTCGCGTGCCCGAGCGCCGACCACGCGACGCCCGAGCGCGTGGAGTACAGCACGGTCGAGGCATCCTTGAAGCTCTTCGTGCCCGGCAGCACGGCGTCGGCGGGCACGCGCACGTCGTCGAGGGCGATGTGGGCCTGGTGGATACCGCGCAGCGACGCCTTGCCGGTGATCACGGTGCCGGTGTACCCGGGGGTGTCCTGCTGGACGAGGAAGCAGCGCACGGCGCCGTGGTCATCGGCGCACTCGTCCTGCACGCGCGCCCACACGAACGTGACGCCGCCGGACGCGCCGTTGCCGATCCACTTCTTCGCCCCGCGCAGCACCCAGCCCTCGTCGTCGCGGATGGCGGTGGTCTCCAGAGACACGGAGTCGGAGCCGTGGTCGGGCTCGGTGAGCGCGAAGGATCCGAGGACCTCGCCGCGGGCGATCGGCTGCAACCAACGGGCCTGCTGCTCGGGGCTGCCGAAGAGGGCGAGTGTGCGCAGGGCGAGCCCGCCCTGCACGGCGAGCACGGTGCCGAGCGACCCGTCGCCGCGGGAGATCTCCATGTTCACCAGGCCCGCTGCCAGCGGCGAGGAGCCGGGAAGATCGGGGTGGTCGATCCCATCGGTGTACAACTCGAGCTCGCCCATGCGCCGCGTGAGGTCGAGGGGGTAGGTCGCGGCATCCCATTCCTGCTGCATCCGCGGGCCCACCTCGTCGATGAAGGCACGCGCGCGCTCCCACGCGGCCCGGTCGGCGTCGGGGACATCGGCGAACACGGCGTAGTAGTCGGTGTCGCGGCGCGCGGTGACGTCGTAGCGGGCGACGCGCTCGCCGGGAAGGGAGGGGGACTCCGGAGTGCTCATGCACTGAGTATCGCGTATAGAGGAACTCAGTTCCAGGAGGGGCGCGCGGCGGCCGGCCGGCGAGGCCGCTGTCCCCACTTCCGCGCCACTTCCGTGCAACCGCGCCACATCAAAGTGCAGCGAACGCACGTTTGTGGCGCGAACGCGGGGCGGCCGGGGCCGTCGGGGCCGCCGACGCGGCGGGCGCGAGTTCAGCGCGAGCCGGCGAGGGCGGTCGACGCCGCGTCGTGTGCGGATGCTGCGCCCAGATCCGCTGCGGCCAGGACGAGGCCGCGCAGGTCGGTGCCGGCGCCCGCGGTCGCGCGCTGCCACGTCGCGGCGTTGCCTTCGGAGAGGATCCGCTCGACGCCTTCGCTGACCACGGCCAGGTCTCCGTGGGCCGCCAGGCCCGGGGCCGCGAAGTCCACCATGGCGCGCACGACCTCGGCAGCCGGTGCCGGACGGCGCGTGCGCGGGTCCAGCAGCGTGCCGCTCAGCCCGCGCAGTGCCGCATCCCACGTCGCCAGGCGCAGCGCGTTGAGCGAGATGGCGGCGGGCGCCTCACCTCGCCGCGCGGCGTCGGCGGCGGATGCGACCATGCCGCGCACGAGCCCCGCCAGCAGGGCCGTCGTCGCCGGAGTCAGAGGCACGTCGCACACGCGGACCTCGACGGTCGGGAAACGCGCGGACAGGCGCGCGTCGGCGTACAGCATCCCTTCGTCCAGGACCGCGCCGGTGGCCAGCAGCTCCTGGGTCGCACGGTGGTAGGTCTCGGCGTCGCCGAAGACTTCGGCCGGCCCGCTGGAGGGCCACAGGTTCCACAGTTCGTAGCGGTAGCTGTCGTACCCGGTGTCCACGCCCGCGCTGAACGGGGAGTTGGCCGACAGCACGCGCAGCGCGGGGAGCCAGCCGCGGATCCGGTCGAGGACCGCGACGCCCTCGGTGGCCCCGGCGATCGACACGTGCACGTGCAGGCCGCACGTCATGCACTGGGTCGGCGTGATGCCGTATCGCTGGGCGATCAGCTCGTACCGGCTGCCGGGGGAGGGGTGCGGAACGGCCGGGATCGGGGAGGCGGCCAGCGGCGCCACGCGCGTACCGAGGCCCTGGGCGACGCGGTCGACGGTGGCGCGCGCGTATGCGGCTTCGGCCTGCAGGTCCGTCAGCGACCGGTGCGGAGCGCCGACGATCTCGATCATCTCCTGATGCATCTCGGGCACGACCGCCGAGCGGAGGTTCTCGAACGCGGTGCCCGCGATGACGGCCGCTGCGGCGGGGACGGGCACGCCCGTGTCGGCATCGACGAGGAGCATCTCCTCCTCCACGCCGAAGGTGCGCAGAGCGATCTTCGGGCGCTGACGCATGACCCACCTCCTGCCGTCGAGGAGAGGGTCTCTCCGAGGGACCCTGGGTCCTAGGGGGTTGACATCAGCGCGGGAGGAACGCCTGCAACCGGCGCGCCACCTCGGCGGCCGGCATCCCCCGAGGGAAGGCGGCGATGGTGACGTCGTCGTCGGCCGGCGCCGGCGCGTCGGGGTGCACGCCGAAGCGGCGGAGCACGTCGTCCAGGGCCCGGCGCAGCGTCGCGTGCGGCACGCGCTCGCCGCGCAGCAGCCGCCGCAGCACGTGGTTGTGCACGGCGGTGACGAGGGCAGCGAATCCGACGGCGTCCAGCGGATCCAGCCCCGGTATAGCCCGGCGGAGGTACTCGTCGAAGAGCCGCTCGTATCGGAACACCGTGACGATCTCCCGGTCGCGCAGCACCGGCACCTCGCGCACGATCGTGTAGCGCCGGCGGGCGAGGTCGGGGTCGGCCGCGAAGTGGCGGAAGACCTGCATGGATGCGTCGCAGACCGCGGTCCACGGATTGTCGTGGGGCTCGTTCAGGTAGACCTCGAGGGCGTGCAGCAGCTCCTCGTGATCGGCGAAGACGACGTCCTCCTTGCCGCCGAACTGGCGGAAGAACGTCGATCGCGACACGCCCGCGGCGCGTGCGATCTGCTCGACCGACGTGGCATCGAACCCGTGCTCGGCGAAGAGCTCGATCGCGGCGGCGACCACGCGCGTGCTGGTGCTCGGCGGGGGCGCGGCGGTCATGGCCGGAAGCCTAGCGGGCGGCGACCTGCACCGGTCGCGCGCGGATGTCAACCGCTGGGGCGATCGGGCGGCGACGGGTTTGACTGCCGGGATGACGACACCACTGTGGAAACAGGATGCGACCCCCGTCCCCGGCACGGACTTCGAACCGGGGCGGTCCTACGACGTGGTGGTCGTGGGGGCCGGGATCACGGGCCTCGCGACCGCATACCTGCTGGCCCGTGCCGGGATGGGCGTCGCGATCGTCGAAGCCGGCGAAGTAGGCAACCTCGCCACCGGCGGCAACACCGGCAAGGCCTCCCTTCTGCAGGGGACGGTGCTCTCCACGCTGCGCAGCGGTCATCCCGCCGGCCTCGTGCGTGCCTATGTGGAGGCCAACCGCTCGGGGCAGGAGTGGCTGGGTGCCACCGCCGACGAGCTGTCCGTCCCCGTGGTGCGGCGGACGGCGTTCACCTACGCCCAGAGCGACGACGCGCTCTCCTCCGTCGAAGCGGAGAAGGACGCCGCCCGTGAGGCGGGCGTGCCGGTGCGGCGGGCGACGAGGGACGAATTGGATGCGGTGCCGTTCCCGCTCGCGTCGGCCGTGGCGCTGGACGACCAGCTCTCGATCGATCCGATGACCTTCGCCACGGCGCTGGCCCGTGCCGCGGTGGCCGCCGGCGCCGTGCTGCACACCGGCGTGACGGTGCGCGGGGCCAAGGTGCTGCCCCGCGCGCACGTGCAGACCGACGACGGGCCGCTCTACGCCGACAGCATCGTGCTGGCCACCGGCATGCCGATCCTCGATCGCGGCGGTTACTTCGCCAAGGTCCACGGCACGCGCTCGTACTGTGTCGCGTTCGCCACCGACGGCCCGATCCCGGAGGGCATGTACCTCTCCGCCGACTCCCCGAGCCGGTCGGTTCGCGCTGTCTCGGCCGGCGACGGACCAGCCGGCTACAGCGGGATCATCGTCGGCGGTGCGGGGCATCCGGTGGGCCGCGGCGGGTCCGAGCGCGAGCGGGTGGACGAGCTGGTCGCGTGGGCGCGGCAGCACCTGCCCGTCGGGGAGGAGACGCACCGGTGGAGCGCGCAGGACTACCAGTCGCACAACCTCATCCCCTTCATCGGGGCGATGCCGCGGTCCCTCGGTCGCGTGCGCTTCGCGACCGGCTACGGCAAGTGGGGGCTCACCAACGGTCCCGCCGCCGCGCAGCGCATCGCCGCGGAGATCCTCGGCGACCAGGACAAGCCGCAGTGGATGACCGCGCTGGGCACGCGCATGACGATGCCGTCCGACCTCGCTCGCGGCGTGGCGGAGAACGCCAAGGTGGGCCGTGCCGCCGCGCAGGGCTGGGCCGAAGCCGAGCGGACGCCCGTCCCCGTGCCCCAGCCCGCCGAAGGCGCCGGGGTCGTCGCGCAGCGCGGCGGACGTCCGGTCGGCATCTCCACGGTGGACGGGGTCACGCGGGCCGTGGATGCGGTGTGCCCGCACATGGGCGGGGTGCTCTCGTGGAACGACGAGGAGTGCACGTGGGACTGCCCCCTGCACGCCAGCCGGTTCCAGGCGAACGGCGCCCGCATCGAAGGGCCCGCGCGCTCCGACCTCAAGCCGCTGAGCTGAGCCGGGCCGTTCAGGCGACCAGGCGCACGAGCCCCGTCGCGAGCAGCGTCAGGATCGTCGTCCACAGCACGATGGCCGCGGCCTGCCACGCGATCACGCGCGCCGGCGAGACGCCGGTGGCGGTCAGCGCGGCGGCGGTGAACTGCGTGGGCAGCAGCAGCGGGCCCAGCAGGCTCACCCCGGGCGTGCCGTAACGGTGGTAGGCCCGCTGGAACTTCTCGCGGCGCGGTGACGGCGCCTCGGCGCCCGATCCACCGCCGCGGGTGGTCACGGCCGTGCGGACGCGGGCGCTGACGAGCACCACGAGCGCGACGCACGCCAGGTTGCCGATCACGCCGGCGATCGCCGCGACGAGCGGGTGGATGCCCCCGACGATGCCGATCGTGGCCGCCCCCTCGCCCTCGATGAACGGCACGGCTCCGGCGAGGGCGACGATCGCGGGCTGCAGCGCCTCGGGCACGCGTGCGACGAGATCCTGGAAACCGAGGACGAGATCTGCGAGGGGGCTGGACATGGCTGCTCCTGGTGGGATGGGCGCGGTCTTTCCGCGGTGATTCCATCCCAGCGGATGGCGCGGGCGCGGGTGAGTGCCGAGTGTCATCGCCCATCGGGAGGATCCACTGGCGACGGGGTGACAAATGTCATGGCCGTACGCTGGCGGATGTGAGTCGTCCCGACCCGTCCCCCGCCTCGGCGCTGGCCCGCGGTGTCACGGCGACCTGGTGGTACACCGCATCCTCCGTCGTCTTCTTCCAGATCACGATGCTCGCGCTGTGGGGGCTGGATGCGGCGCTGCGCGTGGACGGCTTCCGCGGTGCCGTCCCGGTCGGCTTCCTCGTGTGCGCGCTGCTCTCGGTCGCGGCCGGAGGGGTGCTCCTGGCCGAGTACCGGCGCGAGCGCCGCGCGCAGGAGGGGGATGAGCCCTGGTGGCGCATGCCCCGGTGGAGCGCCGTCGCCCTGGCCGTCTCGCTCCTGTCCGCGATCGCGCTGGGACTTCTGGCGGATGCGGTCGTTCTGGGCGTCGGGCTGGTGGCGTTCACGCTGTGCGTGCGCCCGTGGCCGCCGGGGGTCCGCATCCGCCTCGTGATCCTCCTCGTCGTCCTGATCGTCGCCGCCTGGTTCGTCGACGCCACCCGCGTCCCCGCCGGGGAGGACGGCATCTTCGCCGTGTCGGCACTGTTCGCCCTCATGCTGGCGCCGGCGACGGCCCTGTCGCTGTGGTGGTGGGACATCGTGCTGGCCCTGGATCACGCGCGCGCCGTCGAAAGCCGGCTCGCGGCGGTGCAGGAGCGGCTGCGACTCGCCGGCGATCTGCACGACCTGCAGGGCCACCACCTGCAGGTGATCGCGCTGCAGCTGGAACTGGCCGAACGCACGATGGAGCGCGACCCCGCCACCGCCGCCGAGCACGTGCGCGCCGCGCACCGCAGCGTCGACGACGCCCGCCGCGGCACGCGCGAGCTCGCATCGCGGTTCCGCGGCGTCCCGCTCCCCGACGAGCTCGCCAACGCCGCCGACCTCCTCCGCGCGGCAGGCCTCCGCGTCGAGCTGGAGGTCGCCGCCGACGCCGCCCATGCCAGCGCGGAGGTGTTGGGCCCGATCATCCGCGAGTGCACGACGAACATCCTCAAACACGGCGGCGGGGAGTGGGCGCGGGTCGGGCTCGTGCGGGACGGATGGATGTGGCGGCTGGAGGTCGCCAACGACACGCGCCCAGGCGTCGGTGCATCCGGCCCCGGATCGGGCCTGGCGGGTATCGCGGAGCGGGTCGGCACGGTCGGGGGACAGGTCGACACCGGCACCGCGGACGACGCGTTCCGTGTCGTGGTGACGATCCCCGCCGCCACGAGTGCCGACCACCCGGGGGGTGTGCCGCGATGATCCGCGTGCTCATCGCCGACGACGAGGACATGATCCGCTCCGCGCTGGCGTCGCTCCTGCGCCTGGAGGACGACCTCGACGTCGTCGCCGAATGCCCCGACGGGCAGACCGCGCTCGCCGAGGCGGTGCGACTGCGTCCGGACGTGTGCCTGCTGGATCTGGAGATGCCGGGGCTCGACGGGGTGGACACCGCCGCGCGCATCCTCCGCCAGGTGCCCTCGCGGTGCATCGTCGTGACTCGGCACGCGCGGCCCGGTGTGCTCCGCCGCGCCCTCAGCGTCGGCGTCGACGGCTTCCTGCCCAAGTCCCGTCGCGCCGAGGACGTCGCCGCGGTCATCCGCGACGTGGCGGCCGGTCGCCGCTACGTCGACCCCGAGGTCGCCGCCGACGCGCTCACCGACATCCGCAGCCCTCTGACCGATCGCGAACTCGACGTGCTGCGGGCCGGACAGCGCGGCGAGACGATCGCGCAGATCGCCGCCGCGCTGCACCTCTCGGCGGGAACCGTGCGCAATCACGTCTCGTCGGTGCTGGGGAAACTCGGGGTGCCGACGCGGCAGCAGGCGGCCATCGTGGCGCGCGAGCGCGGCTGGATCTGACGGGTCCCGGGTCGGCCGCGGTCGGGGCCGAGTAGTAGGGTGGGGGACTGGCCGGTCTCTTGATATCAAGACATCCGGCCCCCACCCACTGACCGTCCAGCGGAGGATTCCCTGTGGATCTGTACGAGTACCAGGCACGCGATCTGTTCGAGAAGTACGAGGTGCCGGTGCTTGCCGGCATCATCGCCGACACCCCCGAGGAGGCGAAGGCCGCAGCCGAGAAGCTCGGCGGCGTCGTCGTCGTGAAGGCCCAGGTGAAGACCGGTGGCCGCGGCAAGGCGGGCGGCGTCAAGGTCGCCAAGAACCCGGATGAGGCGTACGAGGCCGCGCAGGCGATCCTCGGCCTCGACATCAAGGGCCACGTCGTCCAGCGCGTCATGGTCGCCGCCGGCGCCCGCATCGCCAAGGAGTTCTACTTCTCGGTGCTGCTGGACCGCGCCAACCGCTCCTACCTGAGCCTCGCCAGCGTCGAAGGCGGCATGGAGATCGAGCAGCTCGCGGTGGAGAAGCCCGAGGCGCTCGCCCGCGTCGAGGTGAACCCCCTCGACGGCATCACCCCCGAGAAGGCGCTCGAGATCGCTCAGGCCGGCGGCTTCGACGACGAGCTGGCCCCCAAGGTCGCCGACGTCTTCGTCAAGCTGTACAACGTCTACAAGGGCGAGGACGCCACGCTCGTCGAGGTCAACCCGCTCATCCAGTCCGAAGACGGCGAGATCATCGCCCTCGACGGCAAGGTCTCCCTCGACGAGAACGCCGCGTTCCGCCACCCCGACCACGCGGCCCTCGAAGACTCGGCCGCAGCCGACCCGCTCGAGGCGAAGGCCAAGGAGCACGACCTCAACTACGTCAAGCTCGACGGCCAGGTCGGCGTCATCGGCAACGGCGCGGGACTGGTCATGTCCACGCTCGACGTCGTCGCGTACGCCGGTGAGAAGCACGGCGGCGTCAAGCCCGCCAACTTCCTCGACATCGGCGGCGGCGCATCCGCCACCGTCATGGCCGCGGGTCTGGACGTCATCCTCGGCGACGAGCAGGTCAAGAGCGTCTTCGTCAACGTCTTCGGCGGCATCACGTCGTGCGTGGCCGTGGCAGAGGGCATCGTCAAGGCCCTCGAGATCCTCGGGGACACCGCATCCAAGCCGCTCGTCGTCCGCCTCGACGGCAACCAGGTCGAGGAGGGACGCGCCATCCTCGCCGGTGCCAACCACCCCCTCGTGACCCTGGCCGCGGGCATGGACGAGGGCGCCGACAAGGCCGCCGAGCTGGCCAACGCCTGATCTCCGGGACGAAAAGGATTCAGTAATGTCGATCTACCTCAACAAGGACTCCAAGGTCATCGTCCAGGGCATCACCGGCGGCGAGGGCACCAAGCACACCGCACTGATGCTGAAGGCCGGCACGCAGGTCGTCGGCGGCGTCAACGCCCGCAAGGCCGGCACGACCGTGTCGCACCAGGACGCCGACGGCAACACCGTCGAGCTGCCCGTGTTCGCCTCCGTGGCCGAGGCCATGGAGAAGACCGGCGCCGACGTGTCGATCGCGTTCGTGCCGCCCGCCTTCACGAAGGACGCGATGATCGAGGCCATCGACGCCGAGATCCCGCTGCTCGTCGTGATCACCGAGGGCGTGCCCGTCGGCGACACCGCCGAGGCATGGGCGTACGCGAAGTCCAAGGGCACCACCCGCATCATCGGGCCGAACTGCCCCGGCATCATCACCCCGGGCGAGGCGCTCGTGGGCATCACGCCGGCCAACATCACCGGCAAGGGCCCGATCGGCCTCGTGTCGAAGTCGGGGACGCTGACGTACCAGATGATGTTCGAGCTGCGCGACCTGGGCTTCTCCACCGCCATCGGCATCGGCGGCGACCCCGTCATCGGCACGACGCACATCGACGCCCTCGAGGCGTTCGAGGCCGACCCCGAGACAAAGGCGATCGTCATGATCGGCGAGATCGGCGGCGACGCCGAGGAGCGTGCGGCCGACTACATCAAGGCGAACGTGACCAAGCCGGTCGTCGGCTACGTCGCAGGATTCACGGCCCCCGAGGGCAAGACGATGGGCCACGCCGGCGCCATCGTGTCCGGCTCGGCCGGTACCGCCCAGGCGAAGAAGGAGGCCCTCGAGGCCGCCGGGGTCAAGGTCGGCAAGACGCCGTCCGAGACCGCCGCCCTGATGCGCGAGATCATCGAGTCGCTGTAACCCGCAACGACGAAGGGCCCGGATGCGAGGCATCCGGGCCCTTCGTCGTCCCCCGCGCGTCCCCGGCCCGGCCGCGCTCCTCGCGCCATCCGCGAGACTGCAGCGCACTGGCGAGACGGCGACATAATGACGCGGTCTCGCCGGTGGCGTGCAGTCTCGCGGGGATGGGCCGGGACGGGACAGGACGGGCCGGGGCCGGGCGGGTCAGCCGAGGAGGTCCTGGATGGGGCCGCGGGCGAAGAAGATCACGAATCCGACGGCGACGACCCACAGCAGCGGATGCACCTGCTTGGCGCGTCCGGAGAGGGCGTTGACGACGACCCAGCTGATGAAGCCCGCACCGATGCCGTTGGCGATCGAGTAGGTCAGCGGCATCACCGTGGCGGTGAGGAACACCGGCAGCAGCACGCGGAAGTCGCTGAAATCGATGTGCTTGATCTGCGCGAGCATCATCGCGCCGACGAGCACGAGCGCCGCGGCGGCCACCTCGCCGGGCACGATCGAGGTGAGCGGCGTGAAGAACATCGCCAGCAGGAACAGCACACCCGTCACGACGTTCGCCAGGCCCGTGCGTGCGCCCTCGCCGATGCCCGAGCCGGACTCGACGAACACGGTCGCCGACGAGGACGACGTGCCGCCGCCGACGACCGCACCCAGACCCTCGACGATGAGCGCCGACTTGATGCGCGGGAAGTCGCCCTTCGCGTCGGCGAGGTCGGCCTCCTTCGCGAGCCCCGTCATGGTGCCCATCGCGTCGAAGAAGTTCGAGAACACGAGAGTGAAGACGATCATCACGAGCGCGATGAAGCCGACCTTGCCCAGGTCGAAGGTGAAGTCCACCTGGCCGATGAGGCTCAGATCGGGGATCGCGATGATGCCGCCCTCACCGGAGACCGCCAGGCCGTAGGGCCAGATGAGGTTCACGACGTGCGCGAGGATCGTGCCGCCGACCAGGCCCAGCAGGAGCCCGCCCTTGACCTTGAGGGCGATGAGGATGCCGGCCAGGAACAGCGTCACGACGAACATCACGGTCTGCACGGTCGCGACCGAGCCGCCGACACCGAGGTCCAGCGGCGGGGAGGGGTTGCCGGTCGCGGTGACGAAGCCGGCGTTGACGAACCCGATGAACGCGATGAACAGGCCGATGCCGACCGTGATCGCGAGCTTCAGCTGCACCGGCACGGCGTCGAAGATGAGCTTGCGCAGCCCGGTGGCAGCCAGCAGCACGATGACGAGACCGTTGATCATCACGAGGGCCATCGCCTCGGGCCACGTCACCTCGCCGACGACGGAGAAGGCGAGGAACGCGTTGATGCCCAGGCCCGCGGCGAACGCGAACGGCAGCCGGGTGACGAGGCCGAACAGGATCGTCATGACGCCCGCCGTCAGCGCCGTCGCGGCGGCGACCGCATTCGCGCTGAGGGTGGTGCCCGCCACGTCGGGGGTGGAGAGGATGATGGGGTTCAGGATGACGATGTAGGCCATCGTCACGAAGGTGACGACACCGCCGCGCACCTCCGTGCCGACGGTGGAGCCGCGCGCGGAGATCTCGAAGAATTTGTCCATCCGGTTCTTCGGCGCGGATGCGGAGGCTGGCGTTTTGGTCGCGTTGGTGCTCATGGGACCTCTGGTTCGGGAGAGTGGGAAGGCGCGGAGCGAGGACGTAGTCTGGGCGCATGCCGCTCACAGGAGAGTATCTGCCAGGGACAAGCGAATGGGCACGCCGCCAGGCGGAGGCGTTCGAAGCATCCGCCGGTGCGGAGGCGAACGAGCTCCGCGGGAAGCCGATCATCGTGCTGACGACCGTCGGGGCGAAGACCGGCGGCCTGCGCAAGACCGCCCTCATGCGGGTCGAGCACGAGGGGCGCTACGCCGTCGTGGCCTCCAAGGGTGGAGCCCCCGAGCCGCCGGCCTGGTACTGGAACATCGTGAAGAACCCGCACGTGCAGCTGCAGGACGGTGACACGCTGCGCGACTACACCGCGCACGAGGCCGAGGGTGCCGAGCGGGAGGAGTGGTGGGCCCGCGCCGTGCAGGCGTGGCCCGACTACGACCAGTACCAGACGAAGACCGAGCGCCGCATCGCACTGTTCGTGCTGGAGCCCGTCGAGGACTGAGTCCGCGGATGCGGCGGTGGTGACGGGCCCGCCGACGCACCGGCGCTGAGGGTCGGCCGCGGGCGGAGGTGGCGCCGCTCGGGGTGCCGTCCGGCCGGGGCACCGCCGCGCGGGTAGGGTCGTCAGCGCATGAACCGCCTGCTCGTCGCCCTCCTGGCCGCCTTCGACGCCCTCGTGGCGGCCGCGGGCGGCCTCGCCATCGCCCTGGCCCCCCTGGCCCTGCTGTGGGTGTTCGCCCTCGGCGGCGGGGCCGACTGGGCCGCGCTGTGGCCGGCGAGTGCGGCGGTGTGGCAGTTCGGTCATCTCGTCCCGCTGACGATCCACCTGCCCGGCACGTACCTCGCCGCGGCGGGGATCGATCCGTCGGCCGCCGACTTCGTGCTCTCCCTGGCTCCGCTGGGCTTCGCGGTGTTCACCGCCCTGTTCGCCGCACGTTCGGGGGGCCGCGCCGCCCGCGCCGGCGAGCCGCTCACCGGCGCCGTGTCGGGGTCGCTGGTCTTCGCCGCCGTGACGGCCGTGGTGGCGCTGAGCGGCGCGACGCCGTTCGCCGAGCCCGCGCTGTGGCAGGCGCTGCTGTTCCCCGCCCTCGTGTACGCGGTGCCGTGCGCCCTGGGCACCGCCGTGGGCGCCTGGGCGGAAGGCGAGGGGATCGCCGGCCGGCTGCGCGAGCGCGTCGAGAGTGCTCGCGGTGGATGGGGCGCCGTGCCCGGGCTTCTCGTGCGGGGCGCCGCGATCTCCGTGCTGGGGGTCGTGGCAGTGGGCGCCCTGGTGTTCGCCGTCGCCGTCCTCGTGCGCGCGGGGCAGGTGGTGGCCCTGTTCGAGGCCGGCAACGTCGACGCCGTGGGCGCGACGGTGCTCGCGGTGGGGCAGCTGGCGTACCTGCCGACGCTCGTCATCTGGAGCGCCTCGTTCGTCGCCGGACCCGGCTTCGCGCTGGGCACGGGGACGGCCGTGTCCCCGGCGGGAACGCAACTCGGCGTCATCCCGGGCATCCCGGTGCTCGGGGCGATCCCCGAATCCACGTCGCCGTGGCTCCTGGTGCTCGCACTCCTGCCCGTGGCGGTGGGGGCGCTGGCCGGGTGGATGCTGCGCTCCCGGCTCGTGGCGGAGCATCCGGGCCGCGAGCACTTCGCACCGCGCGTCGTGGTGGTGGCGGGCATGAGCGCGCTCACGGGCGCCGTCTTCGCGCTCCTGGCGGTGTGCGCGCGCGGCGCGATCGGCCCGGGCCGGCTCGCCGAGACCGGACCCGAGCCCGGGCCGCTGGCTCTCGCGGTCGGCCTCGAGATCGCGGTGGGCGCGGCCATCCTGATGCTCGCGCCGCACCGCGGGTCCGCGTCATCCGGGCTCGGTGCGGCGGCCGGCGCCGCGCCGGTGTTCGGCGCGACGGGCGACGACGAGCGGCGCGACGAAGACGCGCGCTGGGACGAGGGCGCCCCGGAGCGTCCGCGGTGGGGCGGCGAGCCCCGCCACGACGCCCGCTGGAACTCCTACTCCGGGTGGGAGCGCGCTGTGCCGGCCGAGGCCTGGCCGGAGCCGCCCCCGCCGCCGGAGGCCCGGCCCGACGCGGCTCCGCTCCCCACCCTGCCGACCTCCGCCTTCGGCACCGGCCCGCTGGGGTCGGCTCCGCGCGAAGACGCGCAGGAGGACGCGTCCGAACCCGAGCCGGACGGCTCGCTAGACTGACCGGGTGCTCACGGTCGCCGTCCTCATCTCGGGATCGGGCTCCAACCTCCGCGCACTGCTGGATGCCGCCGCGGCGCCCGACTTCCCCGCGCGCGTGATCGTCGTGGGCGCCGACCGCGAGGCCGACGGGTTCGCCCACGCCGAGGCATACGACATCCCGACCTTCCTCGTGCCGTGGAGTGCGTTCGACTCGCGCGAGGCATGGGCCGAAGAGCTGGACGCTCAGCTGCGGGCCTGGCAGCCCGACCTGGTCGTCCTGAGCGGGTTCATGCGGCTCCTGCCGACGAGTTTCGTGGCGGCGTGGTCGCCCCGCATCCTCAACACCCACCCCGCCTACCTGCCCGAGTTCCCCGGCGCCCACGGCGTCCGCGACGCGCTGGCGGCCGGCGCGACGCGCACCGGCGCGAGCGTCATCGTCGTCGACCCCGGCGTGGACAGCGGGCCGATCGTCGCCCAGGAGCGGATCGACGTGCTCCCCGGCGACGACGAGCGCTCGCTGCACGAACGCATCAAGATCGTCGAGCGGCGCCTCCTGATCGACGTCGTCCGCGGGGTCGCCACGGGGGAGCTCGACCTCGCCGCGATCGCCGGTGCACCGCATCCCGCCCCTTCGGCCCCCGCTCCCTCGACCTCCGCGCCCTCAGACACCTCGGCCCCCGCTCCCTGATCGCCCTCGCCCAGAAGGAACACCTCCATGGCTGGACCCCGTCACGACCCGACGCTGTACCGTGAACGCGATGTCGTCCCTATCCGGCGCGCACTGGTGTCGGTCAGCGACAAGACCGATCTGCTGCGCCTCGCCGAAGCCCTCGTCGCTGCCGACGTGGAGATCGTGTCCACCGGATCGACCGCCGCCACGATCCGCGACGCCGGGCACCCCGTGACCGACGTGGCCTCGGTGACGGGTTTCCCCGAGTCGCTCGACGGGCGCGTGAAGACGCTGCACCCCGGCGTGCACGCGGGCCTGCTGGCCGACCTGCGGCTCTCCGACCACGAGCGCCAGCTCGACGAACTGCACATCGCGCCGTTCGAGCTCGTCGTGGTCAACCTCTACCCGTTCGTGGAGACCGTGGCATCCGGAGCCGCCGGCGACGACGTCGTCGAGCAGATCGACATCGGCGGACCGGCGATGGTCCGCGCCTCGGCGAAGAACTTCGCCAACGTCGCGATCGTCGTCTCGCCCGAGAGCTACCCGGCCATCATCGAGGCCATCGGCGGGGGCGGCACGACGCTGACCCAGCGCAAGGAGCTCGCCGCCCGCGCCTTCTCGCACACCGCGGCGTACGATGCCGCCGTCGCGGCCTGGTTCGCGGAGGGGACGCTCGTCGAAGACGGCCTGCCCGAGCACCTCACGATCAAGGCCGAGCGCCTCAGCACGCTGCGCTACGGCGAGAACTCGCACCAGCGCGCTGCGATCTACACGCGCGTGGGCGGGCACGGCATCGCCCAGGCCACGCAGCTGCAGGGCAAGGAGATGTCGTACAACAACTACGTCGACGCCGACGCCGCCCTGCGCGCCGCCTTCGACATGGTCAAGCCCGCCGTCGCGATCATCAAGCACGCCAACCCGTGCGGCATCGCCGTGTCGGCGCCCAACGCGCTGGATGAGATCGCCAGCGCCCACCTGCGCGCCCACGAGTGCGATCCGGTCTCCGCGTTCGGCGGGGTCATCGCCGCCAACCGCACCGTGACGCTGAAGATGGCCGAGAACCTCCGCGACATCTTCACCGAGGTCATCGTCGCGCCGGACTTCGAGCCGGAGGCGCTCGAGGTGTTCAAACTCAAGCAGAACCTGCGCGTCCTGCGTCTGCCCGTGGACTGGCAGCAGGAGCGGATGGATGTGCGCCTGGTGTCGGGCGGCCTGCTGCTGCAGGACGCCGACCGGTTCCCCGACGACATCGAGTCGGTCGCCGACGCGTGGCAGCTCGTCTCGGGCGAGCGCCCGGCCGCGGAGGAGATGACGAACTTCATCTTCGCGTGGAAGGCGTGCCGCGCCGTGAAGTCCAACGCGATCGTGCTGGCGAAGGGCTCCGCCACCGTGGGGATCGGCATGGGACAGGTCAACCGCGTCGACTCGTGCCGGCTCGCCGTCGAGCGCGCCGGGAACCGCGTCGCCGGTTCGGTCGCCGCATCCGACGCCTTCTTCCCGTTCTCCGACGGACCCCAGGTGCTCATCGACGCGGGCGTTTCCGCGATCGTGCAGCCGGGGGGATCCGTGCGGGACGATGAGGTCATCGATGCGGCCCGCGCCGCGGGCATCACGATGTTCTTCACGGGCGAGCGTCACTTCTTCCACTGATCCATCCACGTAAACGAAAGGCGGTTCCCATGTCGGATGTCCTCGCAGAGCGGTGTGCTGCGCTCGCCCAGCCGGTTGTCGACCTCATGGCGGCGGCGATCGAGTGCCAGACGGGTAACCCGGAGACCTTCGACCGGGTGATCGCGCTGGCCGGTCAGGTGCGCACCGTCGCCGAGCAGGGGGCCGACGGCATTTCGCAGCCGGATTACTCCGCGTGGGCCACCGGCGCGCCCGCCGTGCTCACCGCGATGGAGCGGGCCGCCGAGCGCCGCGACGCGAAGGGCGTCTGGACCGCGTTCGCCGACCCGCAGGTGGGTCTGCACCGCGTCGGCACCGCGTGCCAGGGCTACCCCCGCTGGTAGCCCGGCCGCTGTAGCCGCTCCGGCCGCGGCGTGCTGTCGGCGTGCTGTCGGCGTGCTGATGCTGCCGCCCGAACTCCGCAAGACCGCGCCCGGGAACCGGTTGCTACGCGCGGTTGCGCCGGATTTCCGGCCGGATTTGAGGAGTTCGGGTCGAGCGGGAGGCGGCTGGGTCGACGGGGACCACACGCAGCGGGCGCCTCCACCTCGAGCCACGACGGATCAGCCGGCGCGGCGTGCGGCCCTCGGGTTCGCCGGGGCCGCCGCCCGAACTCCGCAAGACCGCGCCCGGGAACCGGTTGCTACGCGCGGTTGCGCCGGATTTCCCGCCGGATTTGAGGAGTTCGGGCAGGCGAAGTGCGAAGGGAAGCAGCGCCGGCGCGGGCGGGTTCGCAGGGCACGGGGAGGGCTCGGCGGACGCGGGCGACGTGCGGGCGACGTGCGGGCGAGCCGGGTCAGCAGGGGCCGGGGGGCGTCACGTCGGGCTCGGCGCCCCAGTTCGTGAACGTCACGTCGACCGCCCCGACCTCATCGGCACGCACCAGGCGCGACGGCAGGGCCGGGCCCGAGGTCGCCACGGTGAGCACGCCGGCCGCACCGTCCTCGCCCAGCAGCAGGTCCACGGAGCCGTCGGCGGGCGCGGTCAGGCCCGACGCATCCGACGTCAGCTCCGTGACCAGGTCGACCGGCTGCACGAGCGGCATCCACCGCTGCACGGCCGGGTCCTCCGGCGACACGCACGACCACTGCCCCGCGGGCAGGGCGAGCTGCCCCGCGACGGCGGGGGAGGGGCGGACCCACGCATCGCCCTCGTCCACGACGATCGAGGTCGCGGCGCCGTCGACGGTGACTTCGGCGGTCCACCTCTGCTCGTCGCCGATGCGGCTCACCTGAAGCTGGCGGCCGGATGCGGCGTCCCGGTAGCTGCCCGCGAGCTCCACCGCGCCGGCGGCCCGCATCGCGCGGATCACGCTGTCCCGCGCCCCCGGCGGCGGCAGCAGCGCCACGCCGTTGCCGTGGTCGGCGGGATCGTAGGTGGAGAGGTCGGCCGTGGTCGGTGTGGGCACCGGCTCGGCGGGCGCCCCGGCGCATCCCGCCAGCAGCGCGACGGTCGCCGCGAGCACGGCCAGGGCGCGGATGCGGCGGTCAGTCATCCGCCACGCAGGCCGACGCGCCGCCCTGATCGGCCACCGTGGCCGCGTCCAGAGCCACCTCGGCGGTCTCGTTGCCCTCGGCGGGGCGCACGACCACGCACGAGCGGTCGTCGATGAAGCCCATGCCCGTCGGGATCCACGCCTCGGTGCCGGTGACCAGCTGCGACACGTCGAGTTCGTCGCCGCCCGGTCCGCCGACGACGATCACCTGGTAGGCCACGTCGGGGCCCGACCACGACACGTGCACGTTGTCGTCGCCGGCGTCGAGGGTGAGGCCGGTCGCGGCAGGGCGCGGGTTCAGCAGGCCCAGCACGAGGAAGACGGCCAGGGCGATGAGGGCGAGCAGCGTCGTGATGGCCGAGACCAGGAACGCCGGATGCTTCCACATGGGCCGCGGCGTGATCTGGGCCTCTTCCAGCTCGGGCAGCACATCCGCGGCGGTTTCGAGGGGGCGGATCTCTCCCGCCGTCGCCGACAGGCTCGATCGGCCGGCGTCCCAGCCGATGCGGGCGGGAGCGGCGTCGGCCGGTGGCTGCTCGAACCGCGTGGGTGCGAACACCGGCGCGCTGGTGATCGGCGCCGCCGAACGGCGGGGGGCGGCCACGGTGGCGGCGGGGATGCCCTGGGCGGGTCGCCACTCGGTGTGGCCGGCTTCACGGTCGGCGGGGTCGGCCAGTGCCGCTCCCGAGCGCGCCGCACCGGGGCCGTCGGCCGCGTCGCGTTGCGCTCGGCGCGTCGGGATGCTCTCGCTCATACCACGCTCCGGAACCCCGGTTCGGAGCCGGGCACCCGCTTATCATAGTCAGAATCCTCACTTCCTTTGGAGGCGCTATGCCCCGCTCGCCCCTGCGCATCGTCAGCGCGGCCGCGGCGTTCCTGGTGTGCATGGGCCTCGGGGCGACCTCCGTCGCCGCGGCGGCGCCCGAGGATCCCGCCGCCGACAGCGGGGTGATCGAGATCCCCTATGGTGAGCCTGTCGACGTGCGCCCCAGTGCCGGCTGGACCGTCGACTGCGCGGGCGTCGGCACGCTCGACGACGTCGATGTGGCGTGCACCGACGAGGGTGTCACCCTCTCGGCCCCCTATGACCCCGACCACCCCGAGCAGGTGCTCGTGGTGCCGCTCCGGGCCGGCGACGCCGCTGCGCAGGTGCGGTACCGCGTGCGGCTTGCTCCTCCGGCCGCACCGGAGATCGCGGCATCCGCCATCGACGTGCCGCTCCCCGTCGGGCGGCAGAGTCTCATCCCGCTGACCCTGCTCGAGCTCACGTGCGTGCTGTGCGCCGACGCGCGCGTGGAGATCGGCGAGGTCCTGCCGGCCACCGCGCTGGTCGGGGTGGGGCCGGCGCACCTGGCCGTACGGCCGGGCGAGCCCGGTCCGATCTCGGTGAAGCTGACCGTCACCGACGACGCCGGCCAGTCCGTCGACGCCGAGCTGACCCTCTCCGCCGTCGCCGCCACCGACGGCGGTCCGGTCGCCGTGCACGCGAACGGACCCGAGCTCCGCCCCCTCGCGGAGCTCGTCGCCGGGGACGACATCACGGTGTCGTGCCTCGCTCTCAGCCCGCGCCTGTCGTGCGGCGCCGACGGCGAGCTCACCCTCACGGAGGAGTCGGATGCTGCCGTGCAGGCGGCGTTTCGCGTGATCGACGCCGACGGCCGCCAGGCGCTCGGGAGCATCACGGTCGGCCCCGATCTGCCCGCCGCACCCGTGGCGCCGCTGTGGACCGACGCCGCCGATCTCGGCATCGTCGTGCCGGCGCCGCCGGAAGAAGAATCCACCGCACCCTCGCTTCTCACCCCGCTCGCCCGCATCCTGCAGGAGGTACCGGCGTCATGACGCTCCGGCTCACGATCGATCGTCCCACCGACGCCGCCCGCCGCCCGGAGTCGTGGGTGGTGAAGGTGGATGCGGCCACCACCGTGTCGGAGCTGGCGGAGTCGCTGAAGGTCGATCCGGATCTCCTGGCACCCGGCGCCGACACGGCCGAGAGCTTCGCCGAGTCCGGCGTGCACAGCGGTGTGCGCGTCCCCGCGGCCTCACCCGTCGTGATCTCTCCCGGACGCCTGCGGCTGGAGTTCGTCGCCGGTCCCTTCGCCGGCGAGGTGGTGCCACTCGAACCCGGCCAGGAGGTGTCGATCGGGCGCGGCAACGACGCGCATATCTGCGTCGCCGACCCGCACCTGGAGGGCCGTCATGCGATCCTCACGGCGGTGGGCGGCATGTCGCCGGACGGCTCGTTCGCGCCGCTGACGGCGACCGTGTCGCTGGCCGATCCGCAGGGCCACCTCGTCGTCAACGGCGCCGAGACGGCCGCCGCCGTCCAGATCGTCCCCGCCGACCTGGTGCAGCTGGGCAGCAGCATCGTCCGCATCGGACTGGCCCCGGCGCCGGACGCCGACCTCACCGTGGACGAGGTCGGCACGCGCGCGTTCAACCGCCCGTCCCGCATCCGCCCGGCGCGTCAGGTCCCCGTCGTCGCCCTCCCCGGTGACAAGCCCGACGAGGCGGACGGATCGCCGTTGCCGTGGCTGTCGGCGCTCATCCCGATCGTGCTGGGCGTGACCCTGGCCGTGGTGTTCCAGCGCCCCATCATGCTCATGATGGCTGCCGCCTCGCCCATCATGGTCGTCGGGTCGTTCATCATGAACAAGCGCCTCGCCGAGCGCAAAGGCCAGCGCACCGAGGCCGAGTGGGTGCAGGACATCCACGACGCGCGGGCCCGGATCGCCGAACTCACCCGCGATCAGCGCCTGGACGCGTGGTACCGGCACCTGGATCCGGTCCTCATCCGCGACATCGCCACGCGCCCGCTGGCGCGGCTGTGGGAGCGGCGCCGCACCGACACCGACGCCCTCCGCGTCCGCGTCGGCGTCGCCGAGACGCCGTTGGAGGTGCGGTTCGAGGGTGGACCGCAGAAGGAGCGCACGCTGGAGCGCCGCGTGGGCGTCTCGCCGGCACCGGTGTCGGTCGACCTCGCCGCCGGCCCCGTCGGCGTGAGCGGCCCCGCCGACGTCACCGCGGGCCTGGCGCGTGCGATGATCACCGACCTGGCCACGCTCCGCTCGCCCCGCGACCTGCAGTTCATCGTCCTGTGCGACCGCGAGCAGGAGTCCACGTGGTCGTGGGTGCAGTGGCTTCCGCACCTGAACGCCGGCGCCGGGCCGGTCGCCCTCATCGGCAACACCGACCACACCCGCCGCGAGCGCCTGCGCGAGCTGGGCGCCGTCCTGGACGCCCGGATGCGGGTCGCCGGCGAACGCCGCGGCGCCTCAGCGGACGCGCAGATCGTGCTCGTCATCGACGGCGCGCGGCGCTACCGCATGCTCCCGGGCATGGTGACGATCCTGGAGAAGGGCGCCCTGTTCGGCATCCACGTGCTCGCGATCGACAGCGACCGCTCGCGCCTGCCCGAGGAAGCCGCATCCGTCGTGACCGTCGACGGGGTCGATCCGCTCCTGGGCCGCGTCGAGTCGGCGGAGGAGTACTACGCGCCGGTGCTGCTGGATCAGGTGAGCCTCGCGTACGCCGAAGACGTCGCGCGGGCGCTGTGCCCCATCGAGCACGTGCGCGGCGTCGGCGATGACGCCACGCTTCCCTCCAGCGTCCGGTACAGCGAGCTCATGGGCATCGACCTGGACGATGCGCGGCCGATCGCCGAGCAGTGGCAGCTGGTGCCGCGCCAGTCGTACGTCGTGGTGGGTGCCGGCACCGAGGGGGAGTTCGCGATCGACATCGCCTCCGACGGCCCGCACGCGCTCGTGGCCGGGACGACCGGTTCGGGCAAGTCGGAGTTCCTGCAGACGCTCGTGATCTCCCTCGCGCTGGCCAACCGCCCGGACGCGCTGAACTTCGTGCTCATCGACTACAAGGGCGGCTCCGCCTTCGCCGATTGCAGCCGCCTGCCGCACACCGTCGGCATGGTGACCAACCTCGACGCCCGCGAGACCGAGCGGGCCCTGGCCTCCCTCGACGCGGAGCTGAAGCGTCGCGAGCGCGTCCTGCGCGACGACATCGGCGCGAAGGACGTCGACGCCGCGTGGGAGAAGGACCCGGATGCCGCGGCACGGCTGGGCCTTGCGCGCCTCATGATCGTCGTCGACGAGTTCGCCGAGCTCAAGACCGAGCTGCCCGACTTCATCAACGGCCTCGTGCGCATCGCGCGCGTGGGTCGCTCGCTCGGGGTCAACCTCGTGCTCGCGACGCAGCGACCCTCCGGCGTCATCACTCCGGAGATGCAGTCCAACATCAACCTGCGCGTCGCGCTGCGCGTGACCGACCGCGCCGACTCCGGCGACGTCATCGGAACCCCCGATGCCGCGCTCATCCCCGCCGGCTCGCCCGGTCGCGGGTACGTGCGCGCGGGACTGGATGCGGCGCCCATCCCGTTCCAGACCGCGCGGGTGGCCGCCCTCCGCCTCGGGCACCAGCGCACCGCGCGGGTGCTTCCTCCCGCCGCACGCGTGGAGTGGCAGACGCTCGGCCTCCCGCCGCGCTACCCCTCCGCGACCGAGCAGGCCACGCACCGCCCCGACCAGGACGACACGGATCTGCGTGCCCTCGTCCAGCTGGCCGGGAAGGCCGCGCAGCTGCTGGGCGTGCCCAAGAGCCCGTCGCCGTGGCTCATGCCGCTGCCCGACGTGCTGCCGCTGGACCGCTTCGACGACGGCGCCGTGCCCGAGGGTGCCGTGATCCTGGGCCTGGAGGACGTCCCCAGCGAGCAGACCCAGCGGCCGCTCGCGTGGAGCATCCTCGACGACTCGCACCTGCTGCTGTTCGGCGGCAGCCGCTCGGGCCGCACGACGGCGCTGCGCACGCTGCTGTCGCAGGCCGTGCTGCGCTTCACCCCCGCCGACCTGCACCTGTACGTCGTCGACTGGGGCAACGGTGCGCTCCTTCCCCTGACCGGGGCGCCGCACACGGGCGCCGTGATCACCCCGCAGGACGCCGAGCGGCTGCCGCGCCTGCTCGGACGCCTCGCCGGCGAGCTGTCCCGCCGCCAGGGCGTGCTCGCCCAGGCGGCCGTCGGCAGCATCGCCGAGCAGCGCCGCACCGCCGATCCGCGTGAGGCGCTCGCCTACGCGATCGTCGTGATCGACGGCTGGGAGCGGCTGTCGGCCTCCCTCAGCCCCGACGAGATGGTCAGCGTGCGCGACCAGATGCTGCGCCTGCTGCGCGAGGGTCCGGCTGTCGGCATCCGCGTGGTCGTGACGGCTGACCGCAGCATCCCGTCCGACCGCATCGCGAGCTTCATCGACACGCAGTATGCACTCCCCATGCGCGACGTGAACGACTACCGCGGCGCCGGCATCATGGTGCGCGAGATCCCGGCCGACATGCCGGCCGGCCGCGTCCTGTTCGGCGCCGACGGAGCCGAGGGCCAGATCGCCGTGGTGTCGGCCGACACGTCCGGCGAGGCTCAGGCGGCGAACCTGCGCGGCACCGTCGAGCACGCCGCCGCGCACTTCGCCCGGTTCCCGCAGCTGGCCGAGCTGCCCTCCGCCCTGAGGGTGGACCCGCTGCCCTCGCACATCGGACTGTCGGATGCTGCGTTGCTGCCGCTGGCCGAGCCGGATGCGGCGGAGACCCCCGTGGTCGGCGTGGGCGGCGACACGCTGTCGCGCTTCACGATCGACTGGCCGGAAGTCGGCGGCTTCATCGTCGTCGGCGACCGCCGCAGCGGCAAGACCGACGCGCTCGCGCTCATCGCCCACCAGCTCGGATGGGCGGGCACGCCGATGGCGGTCGTCGCCGCCGCCGGATCCGTGCTGGCGGAGGTCGCCGCGGCCCACGACGTCCCCGTGCTGACCTCGGCGGCCACCGCCGAGCAGATCGAGGAGGCTCTCGCGGGGGAGGGCCTGGTCACCGTGATCGTCGACGACGCCGAAGCGATCCGCGACTCGGTGCTCGAGCGTGCGCTGGTGGCTGCCCGCACGCGCCTGCGCTTCATCATCTCGCTCGGCGCCGACTCCGCCGGCACCGCGATCAGCGGTGTGGTCACCGACGCCAAGCGCGGGCGCACGGGCCTCGTGCTCTCGCCCACGTCGACGATCCTGGGCACCCAGCTGTTCAGCACGCAGATCCCTCGGCCCTTCGTCGGCCGCGGGGCGCCGGGGTCGGGCGTGCTGTTCGCGACGGGTGGCTACAGCGCGGTGCAGGTGCCCGATCTGCGCGCCTGACCCGGTCGCGACCCGTGGCCGCAACCGGCTTCCCGCGCGCGTAAGCTGGGGGGGTTGTGTGCGGACGGGGGTCCGCACCATTCCGATGCGAGGATGCGCTTCATGAGCACGCAGTGCCGGTTCTGTGGTGCGGCCGTCCGGCCGAACACGATGTTCTGCCCGTCGTGCGGTCAGATCGTGGTGGCGGATGCGCCCGCGGCGACCGCCAGCGTCCTCCCGCCGCCCTTCCGCACGACCGGTGGCGGCACGCGCGAACCGCAGACCGTCGCCGCACCCGTCGCGCCGCCCGAGCCCGTGGCGCCCGTCCCGCTGCCCGACCTCGCCCCGCCCGTGGCCCGGCCGGCCGCCGTGGCCCCGCCGGCGCCCGTGGCTCCGGCCGCGCTGGCGCTGCGCATGCCGCAGGGCGCCGAAGTCGCCATCGACCAGGTGCTGGTCCTCGGACGCAACCCCGCCGGACGCGCGGCCGATCACGGCGGCGCGCCGATCGAGGTGGCCGACCCCACGCGCTCGGTGTCGCGCGTGCATCTGATCGTGCGTCCCTCCGGCCCTGGTGAGGCCTCGGCCGAAGACGCCGGCTCGGGCAACGGCACCCTCCTCGAGCGCGGCGGTGCGCGGCATCCGCTGCGCCCTCGCGACCCCATCGCCATCCACGCCGGCGACCGCCTCATCCTCGGCGACGTCGTGGTCGAAGTGGGGACGGCGCGATAGATTCGTCGCCATGACGGAGAGCGCGCCCGCCGAGAGACTGACCGAAGCGGTCGCGTTCGACGCCGACCGCGGCCAGCTGCGCGCTGCGCTGCGCCGCAACACCGTCTACGTCGCGGTGTACCTTGCGCTGGTCGCGCTCGTGGGAGCCGGCATCGTCGCCCTCGCGATGAGCGGCATCGGACGGCTCGCGACCTACTTCCTCCTGAGCATCTTCCTCCTCGTCCTGCTGGCCAGCGTCGTGCTGGGCCTGCGCCTCCGCCGTCGGCTGCAGACCTTCCTGCGCGCGGGTGATCCGCTGCTGCTGCTCTCCCCGCACGCGCTCGTCTTCGCCGGCATCCCGCCGATCCCGTGGGCGGACGTGCTGGGCGTCGTCTACTGCGACGAGCGGGCGAACCTGTCATCCGGCGGGGGGATCGGGCGCTGGATGAAGCGCCTCACCTACCGCGCGGGCGGTTCCCAGGTCACGCTCGTCGTGGGCGTCGCCCGGCCGAAGCGGTTCCGTGAAGGGGCCGCCGGCGGGCTCACGCGGTATCTCAGCTCGTCGTTCGATCTCGGCGGCTTCACGCTGCCCGTGGACACGGCCCTCAGCGACGTCCAACTGAGAGCGCTCGCGGGGTCGTTCCGCGCGCTGGCGGAGGGGGCAATCGTCCGTTACCTGGAGACCGATGACGCCCGTCGCGTCGGCCGCGCGGCCGCCTCCATGGCCACTGGCCGGCCCATGCGGCGGGACGCGTGACATGAGTTTCCTTTCATACTTGACACCCGCAGCGCAATAGCTATATTCGGACCGCCGTATATGTGTTAGAACTATGCGGAACCTATGACCCGGGCGGCTGATCGCCCTGAACCACGGAGGATCACATGGCGGACATCAAAGTCACCTCGGAGTCGCTCTCGGGCGTCGCGAACCAGCTCTCTTCGGGAGCCGCTTCGATCGAGTCGCAGCTGAGCAACCTGAAGTCGCTCGTGCAGGGACTCATCGCGGGCGACTGGGGCGGCGCAGCCTCGCAGTCGTTCAACGAGCTGTACGAGCAGTGGGATGCAGCGGGCCTGCAGTTGAAGGAATCCCTCACCGGGATCAGCGACCAGCTCTCGAAGGCCGCGCTGGCCTACGAGGAGTCGGAGAACAACATCAGCAACAGCTTCCGCGCCTGAGCATGATCGTCGGGGGCGCCGGCTGACGGCGCCCCCTGTCGTGGGTGGGCGGCGGAAGAGCTTAGGGAGCAGGAGCAGCAGATGGGGCAATTCTCGGTATCGACACCGGCCCTGGGGTATTCGGCCTCGGCGATGGTCGGAGCCGTCGCCCAGTTCGACGGGCACGTGTCTCAGATCTCCGGCGTGGTGACATCCATCGTGGGTGCATCGTGGAGCGGCGACGCCGCGGAGAAGTTCGCGGAGAGCTGGGCGGAGTGGCAGACCAACGCCGGTCTGGTCCGCGACGCCCTCACCGACATCGCCGCCCGTGTGCAGGGCGCGGAGACGGGCTACACCATGACGGAGATGCAGGTCACCGCCGCATCCCGTTCATCCACCGTCGGCACACGCCGGCAGGGTGGGGGAACCGCGTGAGCCTGCACACCTTCGACCTCGCGCAGCTGCGCGAGCTGGAGACGGCGCTCGACAACCTCATCACCTACTGCACCGACCTCGAGACGCACGCCGCCGGCGCCACCGCCGCAGCCAACGCCCAGTGGGCGGGCGTGGCCAGCGTGGAGTTCCTCGGGCTCGTCGGCACGTGGCAGCTCGGCGCGGCGGCGATCAAGACGCACGCCGAAGACCTGAAGAAGTGGGTCGGTGAGGCCGCATCGGTCTACGAGGCCGCCCAGAACAACAATCGCACGATGTGGGCCAGCGCATGACGACGAGACGAATCGACCCGACCCTGTACGTGCAGGCTGCCGACGCCTTCGACGCGGTGGCCGAGTCCGCCGACACGGTCGGCAGCACCGCCCGCTCCTCCGCGAATGGCTTTGCGAGCATGGCCGGCTCCGACCCCGGCGGCGAGCAGTTCGCGGGCGCCTACGACGATGTCGCGGGCGCCGCGCTGCAGAACATCTTCGACATCGGCGTGCGCGCCAACAGCCTGGACCGCCTCTTCATGGCCAGCGGGGGCAACGCCGCGTCGGCGGAGGCGGTCGCATCCGGGCAGCCCTTCGACGCCGGAAGCTTCACGCTCCGGCCGCCGCGCAGCCCGCAGAGCGTCGCACCGCCCCCCTCCGCCTTCGGCGGCAGCACCAACGAGCCCACGGGCTGGGATCTGGTGATGGACGTCGTCGGGATGATGTGGCCCAATGCCGACACCGACAAGCTCGACGACGCCGCACGGGCGTGGAAGGACATCGCCCGCGACGTCCGCCGCCTGGCGACGGACGTGCGTCAGGGCGACAACCCCGTGGCCTCCCTGGACAGCGTCGAACTCGTCAAGGCCCGCACTGAGGTGAGCGACTTCGCGACCGACATCGGTGACGTGGCCGACCTCATCGAGGACCTCGGGACCCAGTGCAGCGACTACGCCGATGACGTGCGTGAAGCGCACAAGGAAGTCATCGAGATGCTCGTGCAGCTCGCGATCGAGATCGCCGCGACGGTGGCCATCAGCGCCGCGCTGAGTGCGTTCACCTTCGGCGCCAGCGCCGCTGCCGGCGCTGCAGCCATGACCGCGCGCATCGCCGTGATCGGCGGTCGCATCCTCACGATCCTCACCCGCGTGGGGGGTACGGCTGCCCGCGTGGCCGTGCGCATCCGCGCCATCCGAGCCAGCCTCATCCCCTTCGCGCTGCGCCACAAGCGCCAGGTCCAGGCCGCCATCGATCTCGCCGCCGGGACGGCGGCTGCGCTGACCGCGGAGGTGGTCGTCAAGCGCGGCGACGCGAACCTCCTCGCGGTTCTCGGCTCCAGCCTCGTCGGCGGCGCGGTATCGGACGTCATCGCCAGGCCGTTCGGTCGGTACGGCGAGAATGTCGTCGTCAGGGCTCTTGCCGGCGGCGGCGGGGGAGCGGCGGGTGCCGCGACCGACGGTCTCATCAGTGACGGCAGCGTGGACCCCCGCTCTGTCGTGATCGGTGGTCTGGGCGGCGTGGTGACCTCCGGCGGAGGATCGCGCAGCGGCTCCGGCCGCGGCTCGTCGTCGGCTGCCGACCCGGGTCGGGGCAACATCGACGTCAACGAGAACGTGCCGGTCGTCACCGGCGGCAACAACGCCAACAGCGGCGGCCCCGACGGCGGTGGCCGCCCCGGTACGACGGACTATGAGGGTCCGAACGTCTCCGGCGGCAACGAGGTCAGCGGCGGCGGTGGCGACGGCGGTCCCGCCGGCACGACCGACTACGAGGGCCCTAACGTCACGGGCGGCAACGAGGTCAGTGGCGGCGGTGGCGACGGCGGCGGCGGTCCGCGCGTGCCCGAAGGCGAAGCACCCACACCGACCGGCGGCGAGGGTATCCCCTCACCGGGCGGGAACGGTGGGGGCGGCCCGCGTGGCGGCAACGACCCGGTCGATGTCCCGACCCCGCCGGTCAACACCGGCGGTGGCGGCGGGAACGGCCTGCCTCCGGGCTCCGGCTCGGGTAACGGCTCCCAGAACCCGGGCGGGTACGACCCCGAGACGCCGATCTTCCACGACGTCGAGAACGACCTCGGGATGGATGTCGACGGCGACGGATTCCCGGCTTCATCCGGCGGAGCCGGCAACTCTGCTCCGGCCTCGAGCGATCCCGACGCGCCGACTGCCGGCAGCGGACGCCCGGGCGATGGCGACGGCGGGCGCCCTGGTGATGCCGACGGCGGACGCCCTGGTGATGCCGATGGCGGACGCCCCGGTGATGCCGATGGCGGACGCCCGGGTGATGCCGATGGCGGACGCCCGGGTGATGCCGATGGTGGCCGTCCGGGTGATGCCGACGGCGGTGCCGATCCGGCTCCGCACACGCCGGATGCCGATGGCGTGCCCGTGACGGGAGATGCGCCGGACGCGGGCGGCTCCCCGGCCACGCCGGGTGACCCGTCGGGCAACCCGACCGACGCCGGCGATGCGCCGGCAGGAGGCGCAGATCCGGCGGACGCACCGGACTCCGCGCCGCTCACCCCTGAGGAGTTCGCGAAGCTCACGCCGCAGGAGCAGTATGACGCGGCGATGAACGAGATCTCGGGTGGACGGACGTTCGCTGACGATGCTGCGGCAACCCAGTTCGGTCAGGAGCACTGGGCCGGGATCAAGGATGACCTGACGGACACGCAGCGGGATGCGGTGCTGGACTACACCCGTGAGGCGCCCGGTACCAGCGGGGTGACCTATCGGGAGATCAACGGAGCGCTGCGAGCCGGGGATCCCTACCCCGCTCATCTCCAGCCTCACATCCAGAACATCGACGCTGCCATGAACTCCCGGCCGCTTCCCTCTGAAGTAGTCGTCACGCGCGCCATGAACGTGGACCACTGGCCGGTGACGCCCCAAAGCGCGCCAGGGACCAAGTTCGACGAATCGTCCTACCTGTCCACCTCCCTGGGCGGTGTCGCGGACTCGTTCAAGGGCAAGGATGTCGTCCTGCACCTTTCTGTGCCGGAGAAGACCCCGGCGATGTGGGTGGAGTCGGTGTCGGCGTTCGGTGGCTCCGAGCGAGAGTTGCTCTTGGGTAGGGGTCTATCGTGGACCGCGACCCGTTCCGTTCTGATCGACGGACAGTGGCATGTTTTCGGGAGGATCGGATGATCGCCAGCGTGTTCTCGGACGAGGACTTCTCAGGAAAGGTCTCAGGAGACCTGCCTACCTACCATGCCGGGCCGCGTGGACCGATTCGTGCCGTCGCCATCCGTCGGGAGGGGGTCGTCGAGGCATACCTGTTCCACGGCGTGGACGGCGACGAGAAGGATGCAGCCGGTCTGATCTCCCGTCGCGAGGGCGACTTCCAACCACAGGGATCCGGTTATTGGATCGAGGAGCTGCGTCGACGCCACGACGACGGAGTGCCCGCTGCCGAAGCCGTTGCTTCCCTCGCGGGGACCGCCGGCCCTGCATACGCTGGAGCAGCCGACACGTCCTTCGAGAGCTTCGAGAGCAAGGCCTCCGCACGGGAAGCGCTCGAACCGCGCAGGGATGATGCGCCTCGGCGGAACGAACCCGAAGCGAAACGGCCCGAGCGGACCGAGATCGACGCGGCTCTGCGAGCGGGGGGTGCATTGGCGCCCCGCATCGCAGAGAGCGTGCGCGCCCTGGATTCGGCTCTTCAGGTTCGTCCCACACCGGAGCCGGTGGTCGTGACGCTTGTCCGTTCTCGGGACTCGCTGCCCACCGACCTCACGATGGGAACGCGCATCCACGAACCGGCGTATCTCCTTTCGCTGCTCGCCGGCCAAGACGTCCTTCCTCCCGAGGCGGAGGTGGTCGTGAAACTCCACGTACCGGCCGGCGTGCCGGCCCTCTATCAGGATGCGTCGCTCCCGGGAGAGCCGGGTACGCTGCTGCTGGCGCGCGGGTTGGACTGGGAGGTCTTGCGGGTGATCGACATGCCGGGTCAGATCGTCGTGACCGGCCGGGTGTCGCCGCCTCAGTGAGGTAGATTGCCGCCCGGCCAGGCAGTGCAACGGGGAGACACGCAGACATGGCCGAGCACGAAGAGCGTAACGGCCAGACGGCCGATTCATGCGCCCAGCTCGCGCGGTGGTTGACGGACGAAGGTCTCGAACTGCTGCCGTCCAAAGACGCGCATCTCCTCCTGGACGATGGCGAATCGCGTGTGCGCATCGATCGGACAGGCGACGGATGGGTGCTGAGCAGGAGCCTGCGCGACGCGAAGCCGCTCAGGGAGGTGTCTTCACGCCGGTGGCAGGACGTTGAGCGCTACGTGGTGATGCTTTACCTGGGATCCGCGCGCGAATCGCGCGGGCTGAGTCGGCTGGCGCCACTGGTGGAGTTGGACGCAGAGGGCACTGCGGTGGTCAGGGAAGGGTGGAATCTACGGAGCGGCGACGAGGGCGGCGTTCTCCTCACGGGGCCTGACGGCGCACAGATATGGTTCTCCAGCGACATCGCGGCCGCGGCGTTCTCCCGCTATGCGGTGTACTCGGCCGACGAGCTTCGGGCACAGGGCTCCATCGCGGACGCCCCGCTGGCGCGTCGGCGCGAGCTCCGTTCCTCCACGCCTGGTCGTGACGAGGCCGAGGCGACATGATCCCACCGGAGTACTCACCTCTCCGAGTTCGATGCTCTGCGGTGGACGGGGCCGTGGATCGAGAGGAACGCGAGTGGCTGACGACACCCTGAGTGCAGCGGTTCTGACGTATGTCGGATACGACCGGGCCGCCGCGGTCCCTGGACGTTTCCCCTCCCGCATCGACGACCCGAAGCTACGGCAACACGTTCTGGACATCATCGCCGAAGCAGACGCAGACGCCGATCCGCGGACCGCGGAGAAGCTCTCGGCGTGGGGCGACGCGCTGGTGGCGGGTGTCCACGATCGACACCCGGAGTTGTCCGAGGAAGCTCTCGCAGCAGTGAAGGGGCTCCTGACCTTCGAGTATTGCTGAGCCGCGCCCGCGTCGGCTCGACGCGTCCGCGCCCAGGTTCGGGTGCGGTGTGCCGTCCCGGAGCATCGTCGGCTGCCCGAACTCCTCAAAACTCCGCCGAAACAGCCCGGTTCCGGCCGGGAGCGGCCGCCTCCGGCTCATCGTTGAGGAGTTCGGGAAGCGGGAGTAGCCAGCAGCTGAGATGCGCCGTTCGCAGCTCCTATCCCGTCTCCGCACGTCGGGTTGCAGGTCCCCACCCGGGTCCAGGTCCACGCCAGGGTCGAGGCTCGGGGTCAGGGCCTCGCCGGCTGCCCGAACTCCTCAAGACTGCGCTGAAACAGCCCGGTTCCGGCAGGAAGCGGCCGCCTCCGGCTCATCGTTGAGGAGTTCGGGAAGCGGAGGACCCGGGGAGCGGCGGGACCCGGGAAGCGGGGAACCCGGGAAGCGGCAGTGCGGGGGAGCGGCGGTGCAGGAAAGCGGCTCCCATCCTGATGCACGGTCCGCGGCGGGCGGTCAGTGCGACGCGCTGTCGCGGCCGTACGTCTCAAGGAACCGCAGCCACACCTCGCTGACCGTCGGGTACGACGGAACGGCGTGCCATAGCCGGTGCAGCGGGACCTCGCCGACGATCGCGATCGTCGCGGAGTGCAGCAGCTCCGCGACGCTCGGACCCACGAAGGTCACCCCGACGAGAACCCCCCGGTCCTCGTCCACGACGGCGCGGGCCTGGCCACGGTAGTCGTCCGACCACTCGCTCGCGCCCGCGACCCACGACAGGTCGTAGTCGATCACGCGCGTGCGGATGCCGGCCTTCTCGGCCCTCGCCGCGGTCAGACCCACCGAGGCGACCTCGGGATCGGTGAAGGTCACCTGCGGCACGGCCGCATGGTCCGCGGTGGCCACGTGCGCCCCCCACGGCGCATCCTGCACGGGTGCGCCGTTCGCGCGCGCGGCAATGACGTCGCCCGCCGCGCGGGCCTGGTACTTGCCCTGATGCGTCAGGAGCGCGCGGTGGTTCACGTCGCCGGCGGCGTACAGCCAGTCGGTACCGCGGACGAGGAGGGTGTCGTCGACGTCGAGCCACGAGCCCGGCTCCAGGCCCACCGTCTCCAGCCCCAGGTCGCCCGTGCGCGGCACGCGGCCGGTGGCGACGAGCACCTCCTCCGCCTCGAGCGTCGTGCCGTCCGACAGCTCCAGCCGTGCGGGGCTCTCGCCGTCGCGCCGTGCCGAGGAGATCGTGACGCCCGTGCGCACGTCCGCGCCGAGATCCCGCAGGGATGCCGCGACCAGCTCACCCGCGAACGGCTCCTCGTTCGTCAGCAGGCCCGATCGCGCGAGCACCGTCACACGCGTGCCGAAGCTCGCGTAGGCCGTCGCCATCTCCGTCGCGACGACGCCGCCGCCGAGGATCGCGAGCGACTCGGGCGCGGTCTGCGCGGCGGTCGCCTCGCGGCTGGTCCAGGGCTGGATGGCGCGGAGCCCGGGGATGTCGGGCAGGAGCGCGGCCGAGCCCGTGCACACTACGACGGCGTGACGGGCCACGAGGTCGGTGACCGCGCCGTCGTCGGCCGTGACGCGCACGCGTTTCTCACCCGCGAGCGCGCCATGGCCGCGCACGAGGTCGATGCCGGCCTTGTCGACCCAGGTCACCTGGGAGTCGTCGTTCCAGTCGTGCACCATGCGGTCGCGCCGGGCGAGCACCGCGGCGACGTCGAGGGTGCCGGTGATGGCCTGCTTCGCTCCATCCACCGCCTGGGCCGCCCGCAGGGCCGCGCCGCTGCGCAGCAGCGCCTTGGAGGGCATGCACGCCCAGTACGAGCATTCGCCGCCGACGAGCTCGGCCTCGACGAGCACGGCCGACAGCCCGCCCTGCACGGCACGGTCGGCGACGTTCTCGCCCACCGGTCCTGCCCCGACCACGATGACGTCGTACTCGCGCGCACTCATGCCCGACACGCTACTCGCGCCACGGCGGCGGGGGTCCCTACCCGTGGAATCCGCGATCCCGGGGTTTGTCAAGGCCTGTCGGCGCGTCTCTGAACCGGTTTAGATCAACTGCGTCGAGGGTCCGTCGCGCGGATCCGGGCCCGGTCACGAAGGAGTGCGGATGGGACACGGCCAGCGAGCCACGATCGCCGACGTCGCCCGGCGGGCGGGCGTGAGCAAAGGCCTGGTGTCCTTCGCGCTGAACAACCGCCCGGGTGTCGCACCCGAAACGCGCACGCGCATCCTCGCCGCCGCCGGCGAACTGGGCTGGTCTCCGAGCGTGCGCGGCCGCTCGCTCAGCGTCGGGCGGGCGTTCGCGTGCGGACTGGTGATCGGCCGCAGCCCCGACGTCATCGCCGCCGACCCCTTCTTCCCTGCCTTCATCGCCGGATTGGAAGACGCCTTCTCCGTCTCCGGTCAGGCGCTCGTCCTGGCCGTCGCCACACCCGGCCGCCACGAGGCCGAGACCTACCGGGGGCTCGCCGCCGATCGGCGCGTGGACGGGGTCATCCTCACCGACCTGCGCGTGGCGGATCCGCGCATCTCCCTAGTCGAGGGGCTCGGCCTGTCGGCCGTGACCCTCGGCCGGCCCGACGGAGCGAGCCCGTTCTCCTCGGTGTGCGTCGACGACGGTGTAGGCATCCGCCTGGCCGTGGAGCACCTCGCCGCGCTCGGCCATCGCGACATCGCGCACGTCGCCGGTCCCGCCGAACTCCTCCATGCCGCCCGGCGGCGCGCAGCCTTCGACGTCGCCGCCACCCGGCTCGGACTGCGTGCCTCCGTCGTGGAGACCGACTTCAGCGCCGCAGACGGCGCCAGGGCGACGGCGCACGTGCTCGACCGCCCGGAGCGACCCACGGCGGTCGTGTACTCCAACGACAGCATGGCCCTCGCCGGCATGGGCGTCGCCCAGCAGCGCGGGCTCTCGGTGCCGCGCGACCTGTCGATCACCGGCTTCGACGACACCGAGATGGGCCGGCACGTCCATCCCTCGCTCACGAGCGTGGCGACGGATGTGCGCGGCTGGGGCGCGATCGTCGCGCGCACGCTGCTCGTGGCGGTCGCCGGCGGCGCGGCCGAGCACCTCACGCTTCCCGACCCGCGCCTGGTCACCCGGGCCTCGACCTGCTCACCCTCGGACACCGCGACCTCGGCCGCACCTTTGGAAGGAGATTGACATGCGACGACGCATCCTGATCACCGCCGCGACGGCAACCGGCATCCTCGCTCTCACCGCCTGCGGCGGGGGCGGCGGTGGCGGGGGCGGCACGGAGGGCCGCGGCGAGATCACCATCTGGTACTCCAACAATGAGTCGGAGATCGCGTGGGGCGAGCAGATGGTGGAGGCCTGGAACAGCGAGAACCCCGACGAGCAGATCCGCGCGCAGGAGATCCCGGCCGGCTCCTCCAGCGAAGAGGTGATCGGCGCGGCGATCACGGCCGGAAACGCGCCGTGCCTGATCTTCAACACCTCGCCCGCCGCCGTGCCCGGCTTCCAGCGTCAGGGGGGCCTGGTGAACCTGTCGGAGTTCGAAGACGGTGACGACTACATCACCGAGCGCAGCGGTGAGGTCGCCGAGCAGTACCGCTCGGAGGACGGCGACTTCTACCAGATGCCGTGGAAATCCAACCCCGTCGTGATCTTCTACAACAAGGCGTTGTTCGAACAGGCGGGCCTCGATCCGGAGAATCCCGCCCTGTCCACCTACGACGAGTTTGTGCAGACCGCGCGCACTCTCAAGGAGTCCGGCGTCGCGGACTTCGCGATCAACCCCGCTCCCACGAGCGAGTTCTTCCAGTCGTGGTTCGACTTCTACCCGCTGTATGCCGCGCAGACCGGCGGCACGCAGCTCGTCGAGGAGGGCGAGGCGACCTTCGACGACGAGAACGGCACCGCCGTCGCGGAGTTCTGGCGCACCCTGTACGCCGAGCAGCTCGCCGGCAACGAGCAGTACCAGGGCGACGCGTTCGCCGACGGGTACGCCGCAATGGCGATCGTCGGGCCGTGGGCGATCAACGTGTACGGGGAGGATGTGGACTGGGGCGCCGTCCCCGTACCCACCCAGGACGGCACCGACCCCGCAGAGACGTGGACCTTCAGCGACGCGAAGAACGTGGGCATGTTCACCGCGTGCGAGAACCAGGCCACGGCGTGGGACGTGCTGAAGTTCGCCACCAGTGAGGAGCAGGACGGCATCTGGCTGGAGGAGACCGGGCAGATGCCGCTGCGCCAGGACCTCAGCGAGACCTACGCCGACTTCTTCGAGGCCAACCCCGCCTACGCGCTGTTCGGCGATCAGGCCGCCCGCACGGTGGAGGTGCCCAACGTGCCCAACTCCGTGGAGATCTGGCAGGCGTTCCGCGACGGGTACTCACGCGCGGTGATCTTCGGCGAGGACGACGTGCAGACCTTCCTCACCGATAGCGCCGAGCAGATCAACGAGCTGGCGGCGGGTAACTGACATGACCGAGGTCGTGCCGGGGCGGCCGGTGGCCCCGGCCGCCGCGGCCTCGGCGGTTCCCGCGGGCGAGGGCCGACAGCGCCGTGGCCGGCGCGGACTGCTGGGGGAGAACCCGCTGGGGATCCTCTTCTCCGCCCCCTACATCGTGTTCGTGGCGGTGGTCTTCGCCTACCCGATCGTCTTCGCGGTGTGGATGTCATTCCAGGACTACTTCTTCGCCGCGCCCGGCGCGGTGGTGGATCGTCCGTTCGTCGGTTTCGCGAACTACGTCACGGCGGTGACCGACCCCGCGGTGTGGCGGTCGTTCCTCAACGTGGGGATCTTCCTTCTCATCAACGTGCCCCTCACGGTGATGCTGTCGCTTCTGCTCGCGACGGCGCTGGACCGCGTGGTCAAGGCGCGCACGTTCTTCCGCGTCAGTTACTACGTGCCGTACGTCAGCGCATCGGTGGCCGTCGTGGCGGTGTGGCTGTTCCTCTTCTCCAACAACGGACTGGTCAACAACGTCCTCGGGCCGCTCGCGCCCGATCCGTCGTGGCTGGTGAACTCCGCCCTGGCGATGCCGACGATCGCACTCTTCGTCACGTGGAAGGGGCTGGGCTTCTACATCCTGCTGTACCTCGCCGCACTGCAGAACGTGTCCAAGGAGCTGTACGAGTCGGTCTCGGTCGACGGCGGCGGCCGCATCCGGCAGTTCTTCTCCGTGACCGTGCCGGGGGTGCGCCCGGCGACGCTGCTGGTGGTGCTGCTGGCCACCATCACGGGCGCCAACCTCTTCACCGAGCCGTATCTGCTCACCGGCGGGGGCGGCCCGAACGGGGCGTCCACCTCGCCCGTCCTGCTGATCTATCAGAAGGGCATCGAGCAGCAGAACCCGGATGTCGCCGCCGCCATCGGCGTGATCCTCATCTTCTTCGTGCTGATCATCGCCGCCGTCCAGCGCCGCTTCGTGGGAGGGGAGGAGCGATGAGACGCGCACTGGGTGGCAAGGTCGCGATGTACGTCGTGCTGTCGCTGGGCGCCGTGGCCTTCCTCTTCCCCTTCTACTACATGGTCATCGGGTCGCTGCAGACGGATGTCGACCCCACGCCCGCCGGGGCCTTCCCCAACCCGGCGAACCTCACGCTGGAGAACTACGTCGCCATCAACGCGCGGATCAACCTGCTTCGTGGTCTGGTGAACTCCGGGATCTTCGCCGGCGGCGTCATCCTCGGCACGGTCGTGTTCGGCGTGCTCGCCGGGTACGCCCTCGCCGTGCTGCAGTGGCGCGGCCGCGGCGCGGTGTTCTCGCTCGCGCTGCTGGTGCAGGTGATCCCGTTCCAGCTGCTCATGATCCCGCTGTACGTCATGATCGCGCGCGACTACGGTCTGTCCGACAGCTACCTCGGGATGATCCTGCCGTTCTTCATCAGCTCCACCGCGGTCGTGATCTTCCGGCAGTACTTCATGCAGCTGCCCCGAGAGCTCTTCGACGCGGCGCGCATCGACGGGGCGGGGGAGTTCCGGCTGCTGTGGAACGTGGCGCTGCCGCTCGTGCGACCGGCGCTGCTCACGGTCGTGCTGCTGACCTTCATCGGGCCGTGGAACGAGTTCCTGTGGCCATTCCTCATCACGAAGGAGGCGTCGATGCAGCCGCTGGCGGTGTCGCTGGCGAACTTCATCTCCAACATCGCCGCCTCCACGTCCAATCCGTTCGGCGCGATGATGGCCGGTGCTGTCGTGCTGGCAGCTCCGGCCGTCGCCCTGTTCCTGGTGTTCCAGCGGTACTTCACCTCGAACGACCTCGGATCGGGGGTGAAGGGATGACCCGTGCCGTGCCCTACCGGCTGACGCGCGCCGGGATCGTGATGACCCCCGACCCCGGCGACCCGAACGAGGCGGAGGGCGTGCTCAACCCCGGCTCGGGCCGCGGACCCGACGGGGAGCTGTACCTCCTGCCGCGCCTGGTCGCCGCCGGCAACGTCTCGCGCGTGGGCCTGGCACGCGTCGTGGTCGAGGGCGGCGTGCCGGTCGGGGTGGTCCGCGAGGGCGTCGTGCTGGCGCCGGACCGCGGCTGGGAGCGGGGCGCCGATCACGCCGGGGTGGAGGATCCGCGCATCACGTGGATCGACGTGCTCGGGCTGCACGTCATGACCTACGTCGCGTTCGGCCCCCTCGGGCCGCGCACGGCGCTCGCGGTGTCGGACGACCTGCGCACGTGGCGGCGGCTCGGACCGGCGCTGTTCCGCTACCAGGACGACCTCGACACCGACCTGAACCTGTTCCACAACAAGGACACCGTGTTCTTCCCCGAGCCCGTCCGCGCCCCCGACGGCACGGAGGCGCTCGCCGTCCTGCACCGGCCGATGTGGGATCTGGGCGAGACGCGCCCGGGACAGGGTGTCCGGCTGCCGGCGGGTGTCGAGGACCCCCGCCAGTCCGTCTGGATCAGCTACGTGCCGCTGGCCGCCGTGCTGGCCGATGTCGGCAACCTCACGCTGTGGGAGCAGCACCGGTTCGTCGCCGGTCCGCAGTTCGCCTTCGAGGAGCTGAAGATCGGCGGCGGGCCGCCCCCGCTGCGCGTCCCGGAGGGCTGGCTCGTGCTGCACCACGGGGTCACCGGCGTCATCGACGACGCGTTCACGCAGCAGCAGAACGTCAACTACGCCGCCGGCGCGCTCCTGCTGGATGCGGCCGACCCGGGCCGCGTCCTCGCGCGCACCACCGAGCCGCTGCTGGCTCCGGAGACGGCCGACGAGCGCAGCGGCATCGTGCCCAACGTCGTCTTCCCCACCGCGA
Source organism: Microbacterium sp. dk485 (assembly GCF_004570445.1). Taxonomy (NCBI): domain Bacteria; kingdom Bacillati; phylum Actinomycetota; class Actinomycetes; order Micrococcales; family Microbacteriaceae; genus Microbacterium; species Microbacterium sp. dk485. Next base: position 481,124 of record NZ_SPQW01000001.1, on the reverse strand, counting down.
TCGAGCAGATCGACGGCCGGCACTTCGTGTTCTACGGCATGGCGGACAGCAAGATCGGCGTCGCGCTGCTGGAACGCTCCGATGCCACCTCATCCCCCTGACCCGGAAGGACACCCCCTCATGCCCGTACGATGGAGTGCGCGCGCGACCGCCGTGATCGGCGCCCTCACGCTCGCCGTTCCGCTGCTCGTCGCAGCCCCCGCCTCGGCCGCCGCCCACACCGCCGCCTCGGTCACCGCGACCACGGCCGGCGCCTCGGTCCCTGCGACCACGGCCGGCGCGGCGCCGCTGGCGAACCTCGCCCACCTCGACTTCCTGCTCGATACGGCCACCCCGCCCGCCGGCGTGGCCGGCCACACGACCTACCGGCTCGCGGAGGAGCCGGAGCTGATCCAGCCGTGGACCTACGCCGACGCGCGTGACGGCGGCACCTTCGAACGCGTCGGCGGCGGACCGCTCGATCCCGCCACCGGCACGTGGGGCCAGGGCGCGTTCAACGCCGACGACACCGCCCGCGCCGCCGTGGTCTACCTGCGCCACTGGCGGCTGACCGGCGCGGATGACAGCCGCCAGACCGCATACGAGCTGCTGCGCTCGCTCACCTACCTGCAGACCGCCGAGGGTCCCAACGCCGGCAACGTGGTGCTGTGGATGCAGCCGGACGGCACCCTGAACCCGTCCGCGGAGCCGGTCGAACTCCCCGACCCCTCCGACAGCGGGCCCAGCTACTGGCTGGCGCGCACGATCTGGGCCCTCGGGGAGGGCTACGCCGCGTTCGCCGACGCCGATCCGGCCTTCGCGGCGTTCCTGGAGGAGCGCCTCGCGCTCTCCCTCACGGCGCTCCAGCGCGATGTGCTGTCGCGCTACGGGCGGTGGTCCACCGCCGACGGCATGCGCGTGCCCACGTGGCTCATCGTCGACGGCGCGGATGCCTCGGCCGAGGCTGTGCTCGGACTGGCCGCGCGCGTCCAGGCCCGACCCGATGACACCGCCGCCGCCACAGCCCTGCGCCAGCTGGCCGAAGGCATCGGTGCGATGGCCTCCGGCACGACGCGCGCGTGGCCGTACCGTGCGATCCTGCCGTGGGCGAAGTCGCCCGCGATCTGGCACGCGTGGGGCTCGCAGATGCCGGCGGCGCTGGCCGCGGCATCCGAGGCCCTCGGCGACCCGGCGCTCGCGGCGCCGGCGATCGCCGACGCCGCCGTGTTCACCCCGACCCTGCTGACCGCCGGCGGTCCCGACAACGGCTGGAACCCCACGCCCACCGACCGCGTGCAGATCGCGTACGGCGCGGACTCGCGCGTGCAGTCCCTGCTGGCCGTGGCGGATGCGACGGGATCGACGGCGTTCACCGAGCTCGCCGGAATCCAGGCGGCATGGTTCTTCGGAGCCAATCATGCCGGCGCGCGCATGTACGACCCGGCGACGGGCGTGACGTTCGACGGCCTGCAGCCCAACGGCGACGTCAACCGCAACAGCGGCGCCGAATCCACCATCCACGGGCTGCTCACGGCCCTCGCCCTCGACGCGCGGCCCGACGTGGCGCAACGGGCCACGTCCGTCACCGAGATCACGGCGCGCGACGGACTGGAATTCGTCGAGGCGGAGAGCACGACCGAGACGAACGGGACGCTGAGCACGCCGGAGTCGTGGACGGGGGAGTCCGGCTGGTCGGGCGACGCGCTGACCCTCACGCGCGGTCAGCGCGCGGTGTTCGACATCGGCACCGACGCCACGCGCCGCTGGGTCGAGCCGGTCGTGTGGTCGTCCCCGGGTCAGCGCACCACGTCGCTGTGGCGCGGCGGCGGGCTGCCGAGCGGACTCCTGCGGCTCACCGGCCCGGAGCAGGGCATCTCGCCCACCCCCGGCGCGCTGCTGCCCCAGTCGCTGCAGGCGCCGGTGCTGGGCGACCGATCCCGCCTGCGTGTCGACGTGCTGTCGGGGGACGTGGTGCTGGACGGGATGATCGTGCGCCCGGTCGTGTCGCGACTCGTGGTGGAGGGGGCCGGTGGCCGCACGGAGCTCGTGCACTCCAGCGCCGCTCTGCCGCAGCCGGCGACCGTGGACGGGGGCGGGATCGTGCGCGTCTACGACGACGACGGCGCCCTCCTGCGCACGCACCCCTACGAGGGCCGGACGACGATCGTCCTCCCGCCGGGGGGACTCGCCATCGCGACGCGCTGACCCGCGGAGCCGCCGCGCCGCCATGTCCGAATTCCGCCAGCCGGTGGGGGCGGGGAGTGGCAGGGTGGAGGCATGGGCACCGGAATGACCTTCGACGAGCGGTATCGCGTCATCCAGTCGCGCGACCGCCGCTTCGACGGTCAGTTCGTCACCGCCGTCCGCACGACCGGCATCTACTGCCGGCCGAGCTGCCCGGCGCGCACCCCGAAGCCCGCGCATGTCACGTTCTTCGCGACGTCGGCCGCCGCGCACGAGGCCGGGTTCCGCGCCTGCCGGCGCTGCCTGCCGGAGGCGGCGCCGGGTTCGCCGGAGTGGAACGTGCGCGGCGACGTCACCGCTCGTGCGATGCGTCTCATCGCCGAGGGGGTCGTCGACCGCGAAGGCGTGCCGGGCCTCGCTCGGCGTCTCGGATACTCCTCGCGGCACCTCACGCGGCTGCTCACGGCGGAGCTCGGCGCAGGCCCGCTCGCCCTCAGTCGCGCGCACCGCGCGCACACCGCGCGCATGCTGCTGGTGGGCACCGATCTGCCCGCCGCCGACGTCGCGTTCTCTGCGGGGTTCTCCAGCGTCCGCCAGTTCAACGAGACCGTCGGGGAGGTGTTCGGCATGCCGCCGCTGCAGCTGCGCGCCCGCCGCCGGTCGACCGACTCTGTGGGCGGGGCGATCGATCTCGTCCTCCCGCACCGCGGTCCGCTGGATGCCGACGGGCTGTTCGCGTGGATGGCGGCGCGCGCCCTGCCCGGCGTCGAGACGGCGGATGCTGCGCACTTCGCCCGCGCGCTGCGCCTTCCCGGCGGCCCGGGCTGGTTCGCGCTGCGGGTCGACGAGGTCGGACGTGTGCGGCTGCGCGCACGCCTGGCCCGCCTGTCCGACCTCTCGACGCTGGTGACCCGGGCCCGTCGGCTGTTCGATCTCGACGCCGACCCGGTCGCGATCGATGACGCGCTCGCGCAGCATCCCGAGCTCGCCCCGCTCGTGGCGAAGACCCCCGGCATCCGGGTTCCGGGAGGGGCCGATCCGCACGAGATGCTCATCCGCGCCATGGTCGGGCAGCAGATCACCGTGGCTGCCGCCCGTACAGCGCTGAGCGCGCTCGCCGACGCCCTGGGTGAGCGGGTCGCCGATGTGGAGGGCACCTCGGTGCTGTTCCCGACGATGGCGGCGATCGCCGAACACGGCTCCGAGGTGCTGCGCGGACCCGCGGCCCGCATCCGCGCGATCACCGGCGCGGCCGCCGCGCTCGCCTCAGGGGATCTCGTCCTCACCAGCGGCGACGACCGTGCCGGGCAGCGCGCGGCGCTGCTCGCGATGCCCGGCATCGGCCCCTGGACGGCGGACTACGTGCGCATGCGCGTGCTGGCAGACCCCGACGTGCTGCTGCCCGGCGACGTCGCCGCCCGCGCGGGCGCCGCCGCCGCGGGGCTCCCCGCCGATCCGGCCGGACTCACGGCGTGGTCGGCGCGGGTCGCACCGTGGCGCACGTACCTCACCGCCCACCTGTGGCGCGCGACGCCGGTCCGCCCGACTCGTGCGCAGAACTCAGGAAGAACCGCCGTCCGGCGGCTCCGGGAGGCGCCGGAGGTGCCGGATCTCCTGAATTCCGAACAACCGTCCCGGCTGCCCGCGTCGGCGGGAGCCGATACCGAGGAGGTCCTCGCATGACCACGACCGCCATCATCCAGACCCTCCAGACCCCCGACGGGGCCTTCACGCTGCTCGCCGACGAGTCCGGTCACGTGCTCGCCTCGGGCTGGACGCCTGACGCCGACGCCGTCGTCGCCCGGCTGCCCGAACTCCGTCGCCCCGCCCGTGTGGTCGAGGGCACGACGGATGCGGCCACCGCCGTCCGCGCCTACTACGACGGGGACGTCGCGGCGATCGACGACGTGCCGGTCCGTCAGTTCGGCACCGTCCTGCAGAACGCCGGCTGGGCGGCCCTCCGCCGCATCCGGCCGGGGGACCCGCTGACCTACACCGGGTTCGCCGCCGCGCTGGGGCAGCCCGCCGCGGTGCGGGCGGCGGCATCCATCTGCGCGCGCAACGCCCCCGCGCTGTTCGTGCCGTGCCACCGGGTCCTGCGCACCGACGGCTCGCTGGGCGGGTTCGCGTGGGGTCTCCCGGTCAAGCGGAGCCTGCTCGCGCGCGAAGCGATCACATGAGCGGAACGGTTGTGCCCAGCAGATTCTCAGGTTAAGCTGGGCGGCTGTCGCGCCGGAGGTGCGGCACGATCTCGCCCCGCCTGAGGAGGTTGCCATGGACACGACCGTTTCCGCTGCACAGCCGGTCGCCCTGCGCATCCGCTTCCGCGGGCGCATGGAGCTGACCGCCGGATGGGCATTCCCCGCAGCATCCGCGGCATAACGCCGCCCGCCTTTCCGTTCCATCCTGTATGTGGCTGACGGCCGCCTCTCGTCGAGCACGCTCGGCCCCCTTTCGACGCCCGGTCCGGCGTCCGGCTCCCACCCTTCGAGGATCATGACCCGCTCTTCCACCCCCGCCCCCTCCACGATCCGCTCTCTCGCGCGGCTCCTGCCCTTCGCCACGCCGGTTCTCGGGCGCCTGTCGCTGGGCGCGGTCAGCGCGCTCCTGGCGAGCCTCCTGGCACTGGGCATCCCGCTCGTGCTCGAGGTCATCGTCGGCGAGAGCGGGCCGATCACCTCCGGTGACCCCGCCCTCATCGCCGTGGGCGCCGGCGCGATCCTCCTGCTCGGACTGCTCGAGGCGCTCCTGGTGTGGGCGCGCCGCTGGTTCGTGCTCGGACCGGCCACGCAGGTCGAGTACGAGCTGCGCACCGAGTTCTACTCACGTCTGCAGCGCCTCCCGGTCTCCTTCCACGATCGCTGGCAGTCGGGGCAGCTGCTCAGCCGCATGATGCAGGACATCTCCGTCATCCGCCGCTGGTTGGCCTTCGGCCTCATCCTGCTGATCGTGAACCTCCTCACGATCCTCGCCGGCTCGGCCATCCTGTTCACGTGGCACTGGGTGCTCGGCGCCATCTTCGTCGTGTGCGCGCTGCCGCTGTGGATCGCCGGCTACCTCTTCGAGAAGCGCTACGGGATGCTGTCGCGCCAGAGCCAGGACCAGGCCGGTGACCTCGCGACCTCCGTCGAGGAGAGCGTCCACGGCATCCGCGTCCTGAAGGCGTTCGGCCGCGGCCGGCATGCCCTGCACAAGTTCGCCCGCCAGGCCGAGACCCTCCGTGAGACCGAGCTGGCCAAGGCCCGCGCCGTCGGCTGGATCTGGTTCTGGCTCGTACTCCTGCCCGACATCGCCTTCGCGGTGTGCCTGGGCGCGGGCATCGTGCTCGTCCAGCTCGGCCAGCTCGAAGTGGCCCAGCTCATCGCGTTCTTCGCGATGGCGACGATCCTGCGGTGGCCGGTGGAGTCCATCGGGTTCCTGTTCTCGTTCCTCGTCGATGCGCGCACCGCCACCGACCGTATCTTCGAGGTGTTCGACGAGCGCAACACCATCACCGATCCGGCGGAGCCCCGCACGATCGCCGAGGTCCGAGGCGAGCTCGCGTTCGAGGACGCGCACTTCCGGTACCAGGATGCGCCGGCCGCCAGTCGCGACCTCCTCGACGGCATCGACCTCGTGCTGCGGCCGGGGGAGACCATGGCGCTCGTGGGCCTCACCGGCTCGGGCAAGACCACCCTCACGACCCTTCCTGGGCGGCTCTACGACGTCACCGGCGGGCGCGTGACCCTCGACGGCGTGGACGTGCGCGACCTGGAGCTGCGGGAGCTGCGGCGGCACGTGGGCATGGCGTTCGAAGACGCCACGCTCTTCTCCGCCTCCGTGCGCGACAACGTGCTCCTCGGGCGCGAGGAGCTCGTACCCGGCTCTCCCGAGGCCGAGGCGGTGCTGCGCGAGGCGCTCGAGGTCGCTCAGGCCGGCTTCGTCCACGATCTGCCGGAGGGCCTGGACACCGTCATCGGCGAGGAGGGGCTGAGCCTGTCCGGCGGGCAGCGTCAGCGGCTGGCGCTGGCCCGTGCCGTCGCCGCGCGGCCCGCCGTGCTCGTGCTGGACGATCCGCTGTCGGCGCTGGATGTGGACACCGAGGCCCTCGTCGAGGAGGCGCTGCGGCGCGTGCTGGCCGACACCACGGCGCTCATCGTGGCGCACCGTCCCTCGACCGTCATGCTCGCCGACCGCGTCGCGCTGCTCCAGGGCGGCCGCATCACCGCGGTCGGCACGCACTCGGACCTGCTGCGCGAGAGCGAGCACTACCGCCACGTCATCTCGAGCCTCGAGGTGGAGGCCCTCCGCAAGGCCGAGACCGGACGCATCCAGACCCAGGAGGAGGTGGCCCGATGAGCGCGACGACCGTCACCGGCACGAGCGGCGAAGACCGCTCCGACTACACGCGCGAGGAGAGCCGCGCCATCCGCCGCCGCTCGCTGCGGCTGCTCGGCTCCCTGGTGTCGCCGCTGAAGTGGCAGCTCGTGCTCGCCGGCGTCGTGCTGATCGTCTCCACCGCGCTGCGCGTGGCGGGGCCCGCCCTCGTCGGCTACGGCATCACCACGGCTCTGCCCGCCGTGGTGGACCGCATGGACTGGATGCCGGCGATCCTCGTCGTCGCCGTCTACCTGGTCACCGGCATCGCGGGGGCGGCGCTCATCGGCTGGTACGCCGTCGTGGCCGCGCGCCTCACGCAGGCGATCATGTTCGACCTGCGCAAGCGCATCTTCCTGCACACGCAGCGGCTGAGCCTGGAGTTCCACGAGTCGTACACGTCGGGGCGCATCATCTCGCGTCAGACCAGCGACCTCGACACGATCCGCGAACTGCTCGACGGTGGGCTGAACGAGCTGGTCTCCGGGCTGCTGTACGGCGGGTTCACCCTCATCGCGCTGCTGCTGCTGGACTGGCAGTCCGGCGTCATCCTCCTGGTCATGGGCGTACCGCTGTTCCTGCTCATGCGGTGGTTCTACCTGCGCTCGCAGGTGGTCTACCGCGAGTCGCGCGTGATCAGCGCGAAGGTGATCGTGAAGTTCGTCGAGACGATGACCGGCATCCGCGCCGTCAAGGCGTTCCGCAAGGAACCGCGCAACGACGAGGAGTTCGGTGCGCTCGCGAGCGACTACCGCGACATCAACATGCGCTCGATCCGCCTGTTCGGCACGTTCGAGCCCGGCCTGATGGCCGTCGCATCGGTGACCCTCGGCGTCGTCGTGCTGTGGGGCGGGCTGCGTGTGCTCGACGGCGCGCTGGCGCTCGGATTCCTGCTGTCGGCCGTGCTGTACGTGCGCAACTTCTTCGCGCCCATGCAGGAGGTGGCGTTCTTCCTGAACTCCTACCAGTCGGCCACCGCGGCGCTGGAGAAGGTCTCCGGCGTGCTCGAGGAGCAGCCGACCGTGCCCGACCCGACGTCGCCGATCGACCTGTGGAAGGCGCGCGGACACGTCCGGTTCGAAGACGTCGTGTTCGGTTACTCCGGCGACCGCGTCATCCTGCCCGACTTCTCCCTCGACATCCCGGCCGGGCAGACGATCGCGCTCGTCGGCACGACGGGCGCGGGCAAGTCGACGCTCGCCAAGCTCGTCGCGCGCTTCTACGACCCCACGTCGGGACGCGTGACGCTGGATGGCGTGGACCTGCGGGCGCTGCATCCGAAGGACCTGCGCCGCGCGATCGTGATGGTCACCCAGGAGGCGTACCTGTTCAGCGGCACGGTCGCCGACAACATCGCCCTCGGCAAGCCCGACGCGACGCTGGAGGAGATCAAGGCCGCGGCCCGCGCAGTCGGCGCGCACGAGTTCATCGAGGCGCTGCCCGACGGGTACGGCACCGACGTCAACAAGCGCGGTGGGCGCGTGTCGGCGGGGCAGCGGCAGCTGATCTCGTTCGCGCGGGCGTTCCTCGCCGACCCGGCCGTGCTGATCCTCGACGAGGCGACTGCGTCGCTGGACATCCCGAGCGAGCGCCTCATCCAGGACGCCCTGCAGACGCTGCTGTCCGACCGCACCGCGATCATCATCGCCCACCGTCTGTCGACGGTCGCGATCGCCGACCGCGTGCTCGTGATGGAGCACGGTCGCATCATCGAGGACGACGAGCCCGACACGCTCATCGCGGGCACCGGTCGCTTCGCGCAGCTGCACGCCGCGTGGCGCGAGTCTCTCGTCTGACCCACGCCCCCCGCGTCACGTGCGGTTTGCGCCGCACGAAGGTCGGAGGATCGCACCTCGGTCGGACGATGCGCCCGGCATCCTCCGACCTTCGTGCGATCCTCCGACGCGGCGGCGGGCGATCAGGCGGCCAGGTGGGCGCCGGCGGCGATGGCGCGGGCGACCGTGCGCGCCACCGCGGGCCAGTCGTGCATGATCTGGGCGTACGTGAAGCGCAGCACGGTGTAGCCGCGCAGGCGCAGCTCGGCATCATGCGCGACGTCGCGCGTGCGGTCGGCCGAGCTGGAGTGGAAGCGATGCCCGTCCACCTGCACCACGAGCCGCTCGCCGATGAGGACATCGACCGGACGCCCCGCGAGGACCACCTGCTGGCGGAACAGGACGCCCCACGGGCTCAGCCGGTACGTGAAGAAGGTCTCCAGCCCGGAGTCCGACAGGCCCGTGACGCGGCTCGCGCACCACGCCGCATCCCGCGTGCTCCAGCGCACGCGGGCGAGGGCCTCCACGTGCAGCTTCTCGATCCGCACCGCCGATTCCCACACGGCCAGGGCATCAGCACGGGGAAGGCAGGATGCCACGTGGGCGAGGGCGTCCTCCACCGACTCCTCCAGGGCGTAGGCCGACACCGGTTCGATGGGCGCCGCCCAGTGCACCACGCCGTCGAATCCGCTGAGGCCGTCGGACCTGGCGTGGGGACGCAGGGCCAGGTGCATCCTTCCGGCCGCGTCGTCGGTCAGCCACCAGCCCCGGCGCCGGGCGACCGAGACGCACGCGATCCGTCCACCCATCCGAGCCGCCGTCAGCTCAGCCGGCGGCGCCTCGGGCAGGGCGAGCCACACGCGTCGCACGCGGGTGATGCCGGTGTGCGGGCCCACCGCGGCGCGCAGCCGGGCGGGGGAGAATCCCGCATCCAGCGCCGTCTCGCGGTGCGCGATGCCGCCCTGCCCGCGCAGCCACGCCGCCAGATCCTGCATGGCCCCATCGTCGCCGCAACGACGTCCGGTCCGCCGCATCCGGCGGCATCCTGGGGATGAGCGCGTCCCGGCGCACCTTGGGGAGGAGACATGATGCCGCGCGAGCGTCGGAGAATCGCACCAAGGTCGGGCGATGCACGCCGGATGCTCCGACCTCGGCGCGATTCTCCGACCGCGGTGGCGCGGACGGGGCGGAGGGAGGCCGGGCGGGGGGTTAGAGGCGGATCTCGGCGATGACCTCGCCGTACTCCGTTTCGCCCGTGGGGGTGAAGCCCACGGCGCGGAAGAACGCCTCCGGGCCGGCCTCGCCGGGCTCGTAGATGACGTCGACATGGTCCATACCGCGGTTGCGGGCCTCGGCGAGCAGGCTCTCCACCGCGAAGCGGCCGATGCCCCGGCCCTGGTCGTCGGCGTCGACGTTGATGCGCCACAGCACGGAGCGGAAGTGCTCCTGCGGGGCATCCGGGTCGAAGTTCGCGCTGACGAAGCCCACGACCTCATCGCCGTCGAGGATGACGCGCTGCCACGAGGTCTGCGGATTCACCACGGTCGCGGCGATGCCGTAGCTCAGCGGTGCGAGGAACTGTTCCTGCCCCGGCTTGAGCGACAGGGTGTTCACGGCGACGATCGTCGCGGCGGACAGTTCTTCGAGGCGGAGGGCGGCCATAGGCACAGGCTAGCCGGGAAGCGCGCGCGGAGGAAAGCGCGTTACTCCGCGCGGCAGAAGTATCTCGACGTCAAGATATCTTGCCGTCGTGCGATAGGCTGAGCGCAACCCCGCGACGCCCCATTGGAGAGACGACACGTGCCCGACTCCACCATCATCTACACCCACACCGACGAGGCTCCGGCCCTGGCGACCGCTTCGTTCCTGCCCATCGTGCAGGCCGTGACGCGGCAGGCGGGAGTCGACGTGGAAACGCGCGACATCTCCCTCGCCGGCCGCATCCTCGCCGCCTTCCCGCAGCGCCTCGCGCCCGAGCAGCAGGTCGGTGACGCCCTCGCCGAACTGGGCGGCCTGGCCACCCTGCCCGAGGCGAACATCATCAAGCTGCCCAACATCTCCGCCTCGATCCCCCAGCTGAAGGCCGCGATCGCCGAACTGCAGGCGCAGGGCTACGACATCCCCGACTACCCGGATGAGCCGGCCTCGGCCGAGGACAAGGACATCCGCGCGCGGTACGACCGCATCAAGGGCTCCGCGGTGAACCCGGTGCTGCGCGAGGGCAACAGCGACCGCCGCGCGCCGCTGTCGGTGAAGAACTACGCCCGCAAGCACCCGCACCGCAACAAGGCGTTCCCCGAAGGCTCGAAGACCCGCGTCGCCACGCTCGGGCACGACGACTTCCGTTCCAACGAGAAGTCGGTCGTGATCGCCGGCGACGACGTCCTCAGCATCCAGCACGTCGCCGCCGACGGCACCGTCACGGTCCTGAAGGAGAACCTGAAGGTGCTTCCCGGCGAGATCGTGGATGCCACGTTCCTGTCCGCGAAGGCGCTGGATGCGTTCCTCGCCGACACGCTCGAGCAGGCCAAGGCCGACGACGTCCTGTACTCGGTGCACCTGAAGGCCACGATGATGAAGGTCAGCGACCCGATCATCTTCGGTCACGTCGTCCGGGCGTTCTTCTCCGACGTGTTCGACCGCTACGGAGACGCCATCGCGGCGGCCGGCCTCACGGCGAACGACGGCCTCGGCGCGATCCTGTCGGGTCTGTCGTCGGTCGAGGGCGGCGACGAGATCGCCGCGGCGATCACCGCCGACATCGAGCGCGGTCCGCGGCTGTCCTACGTCAACTCCGACAAGGGCATCACGAACCTGCACGTCCCCTCCGATGTCATCGTCGACGCCTCGATGCCGGCCCTCATCCGCAACGGCGGCAAACTGTGGGGCGCCGACGGCGGCGAGGACGACACCCTCGCGGTCATCCCGGACTCGTCCTACGCGGGCGTGTACCAGGCGGTCATCGACGACGTGAACGCGCACGGCCCGCTGGACCCCGCGACCATCGGCACCGTCCCCAACGTCGGCCTCATGGCGCAGGCGGCGGAGGAGTACGGCAGCCACGACAAGACGTTCGAGATCTCCGCCCCCGGCGTGGTCCAGGTGCGCGACTCCGCCGGGAACGTGCTCATCGAGCACGCGGTGGAGCCGGGCGACATCTGGCGTGCGACGCAGACCAAGGACGTGCCGGTGCGCGACTGGGTCAAGCTCGCCGTGTCCCGCGCGCGGGCCACGGGTTCGCCCGCGGTGTTCTGGCTCGACGCCTCCCGCGCGCACGACGCGCAGCTCATCGAGAAGGTCACGGCGACCCTCGCCGAGCACGACACCGAGGGCCTCACGATCGAGATCCTTCCGCCGGTGGACGCCACCCGCTATTCGCTGGAGCGCATGCGCCGCGGCGAGGACACCATCTCGGTGACCGGCAACGTGCTGCGCGACTACCTCACCGATCTGTTCCCGATCCTCGAGGTCGGCACGAGCGCCAAGATGCTCTCCATCGTTCCGCTGCTGGCCGGCGGCGGGCTGTTCGAGACGGGGGCGGGTGGCTCCGCGCCGAAGCACGTGCAGCAGCTCGTGGCCGAGGACTACCTGCGATGGGACTCGCTGGGGGAGTTCTTCGCCCTCGCCGCGTCACTGGAGCACCTGGCCACCACCACCGGCAACGCCAAGGCGCAGGTCCTGGCCGACACGCTTGATGCGGCGACGGGCACGTTCCTGGAGAACGACAAGTCGCCCGGGCGTGCGCTGGGCACGATCGACAACCGCGGCAGTCACTTCTACCTCGCCCTGTACTGGGCGCAGGAGCTGGCCCGCCAGACGGCGGACGCCGACCTCGCGGCCGTCTTCGGCCCGGTGGCGGAGTCCCTCGCCGCGAACGAGCAGAAGATCGTCGACGAGCTCCTCGCCGTGCAGGGCTCGCCGGTCGACATCGGCGGCTACTACCACCCCGACGCCGACAAGGTCGTCTCGGTCATGCGCCCGTCCGCGACTCTCAACGAGATCGTCGACGCGATCGCCTGAGCCGGTACGACGAAGAGCGGATGCCCCGGGGCATCCGCTCTTCGCGTTCGTCAGGAGAGGCGCTCGGCCAGCCACGCCACCTGGCGGGTGAGCTGGTACGCCTGACCGCCCTCGTGGTCGTTGTGCGGGAACACGTCGATCTCGCGGGGTCCGGTGTAGGCGTTGTACGCCGCGAAGACCGTCGAGGGCGGGCACGTCTGATCCAGCAGGGCCGTGGAGAAGAGTGCGGGCGCGTCGGCGCGCCGGGCGAAGTTCACCCCGTCGAGGTAGGACAGGGTGCGGAACACGGTCGCTTCCGCCCCCCGGTGCACCGCCAGGTACCGCACGACCTCGTGGTACGGGTCGCGATCGGTGAGCCCCACGGCCCGCTCGAAGTGGCACAGGAACGGGACATCCGGCATGACCCCCACGAGACCCGTGCACAGCCCTGCCGCGGCCAGCGCGATGCCGCCGCCCTGACTGCCGCCGGTCACGGCGATGCGGTCGGGATCGGCACCGGGCAGGAGACGGGCGGCGTCGACCGCGCGCACCGCGTCGGTGAAGACGCGGCGGTAGTAGTGGTCGATGGGGTCGTCGATGCCCCGGGTGAGGTATCCGGGGGTGGCGGGGCCCGCGCCGTGCGGATCGGCCGTGTCCCCGCCGCTGCCCCAGCCTGACCCCTGGCCGCGCGTGTCCATGACGAGGTGGCCGTAGCCGGCGGCCGACCACGCGAGGCGGTCGACGGGCAGCCCGCGGCCGCCGCCGTAGCCGAGGAACTCCACGACCACCGGAAGCGGCTCGGCCCGGCCGGCGGGGCGCAGGTACCACGCCTTGACGGGGTCGCCCGCGAAGCCGGGGAACGTCACGTCCCATACGTCCACCGTGCGCAGCATCGTGGCCGCGCGGACCACGATGACCTCGCCCCCGGCGGCCCGGGATTCGGCGAGCGTCCGGCCCCAGAAGGCGTCGAAGTCGTCGGGCTCGGCGACCTCCGGCCGGTACTGCTCCAGTTCGCTCAGCGGCAGGTCGAATCGCGGCATCCCGCCACGATAGCGCGCTGCAAGCGGGTCAGTAGTGAACCGAGACCTGCGTGCCCTGAGGGGCCCAGTCGTAGATGAACTTCGCGGCGCTGACCGGGAGATTCACGCAGCCGTGGCTCATCACGTTGCCGAAGTTGTTGTGCCAGTACGCACCGTGGAAGGCCTGATCGCCGTTGAAGTACGACACCCACGGCACGTTCTCGGTGCAGTAGGGGGCGCCGGGGAAGCAACCCATGTCCTGCATCGGCGTCTTCCAGCCGATGCGGAAGCTGCCGGGAAGCGTGGGGGAGCCGGGCAGGCCCGACGACATCGACCACGACTGCACGACCTGGTCGTTCTCGAAGAGGGTCGTGCGCTGCGCGCTGAGGTTCACGTCGATGCGGCGGACGAGCGCCGTCGTGGCGAACTCGGTCTCGGTGACGGTGAGGGGGAAGACGGCCTGGCCCTCGTTGAGCATGCCGGCGAACTGCTCGGCGATCCCGTCGGTGCTTCCCAGGGCACGGCCGGTCACGCCGGCGGTCTGCTCGCGCAGGACCTCGCCGGCGGTGTCGGTGATGACGGTCGCGTTGACCGGCTCGCGGTTGACGGCGGCCGGCAGCGCGTCGACGACGGGCTGGATCGCGGCAGGGTCGGCGGCGATGGCGAAGGCGCCGTCTTCGGCGGTGACGCTCAGCCACGACGCGGCGACCGCGCGGTCGACCGGGACCGTGCGTTCCTCGCCGACGTAGAAGCCGACGACATCGAGCATGCCGTTGAGGCTCGTCGCGATCGCGGTGGCCTCCTCCGTGGTGGCGGCCGCTTCCACGGGGGCGATGGCGGCCTCGAGCGAAGTCGTGGTGGCGCCGGAGTCGAATGCTCCCTGCAGACCCTCCTGGACGGCGGTCAGGTCGATGCCTTCGCCGGTCTGCGCCTCGGTCACGACGTAGCTCGCCGACGCCGGATCGAACGACACCGCAGCATCCACGGGGTCGACGTAGAGGTCGCCGGCGACGGCGCGCAGCGCCTCGGTCGCGCGGGACTCGTCCAGCGTCACGGGCACGTCGATGCCGGCAGGGAACCACGTGGTCGGATTCCACAGGGGGTGCTCGGAGAAGGCGGCCTCCGCGGCGGCGGTGGCGTCCACAGTCGCCCCCAGGTCGGCGCCGGTGACCTGGAACTCCCCCGCGGGACCCTCCAGCACGAGGGTCGTCTCGGCCAGGCGTTCGGAGATGGCGTCGGCGGCGGCGCCGGCGGTGAAGCCGCCCACGTTCACGCCGGCCACGGTCGTGCCGGGGGCGATGAGGACGAGGGATGCGGCCACGAGCGCGACGGCGGTGGCACCGGCCGGGAGGCCGATCCACAGGAGCGCACGCTTCTTGGGCGCAGCCGGTTCGGCCGGGGCCCACTGGTACTCGGAAGCGTCACCGTCGCCGGTCGAGGAGGCGGCGTCGTGCGCGCGCTCTTCGTCGGCGTCGGGTCTCGTGGCGAGATCCGTCATGTCGTGGCACCCCTTCTCGTCATTCCATGGTAAGGGAGCGGCCCGTTCGGGGACGCAACATTCCGGTCACGGTCATCCCGTTTCGCACAGTTCCTGGTATGCGGCGGCCGACTCCTGGAACCGAGCGCTCAGCGCGGAGATATCGCCCGCGCGGGAGACGTCGCCCTCCGCCATGGCGGCCATCGCCTCCGCCGCCTGCGCGAACATGTCCCGCAGGGGCGGGAGGAGTGCTCCGACGTCGTCGTTCGTGACCTGTGCGGAGATCGTCCCGAGCTCGGCGGAGGCGGACTCCAGTGCGGTGACGACGGATGCCGGGTCGGACGGGTCGGCGGAGGCGAACGTGGCGGTGGCGCCGTCGATGGACTCCTGGACGATGGCGCACGCGTCGGACGTCGACTGACCTTCGTTGCCGGCGGCGTCGGCGGCGGGCGTGGATGCCGCGGGGGAGTCGTCGGCGGCCGGCGCCGTGCATCCGGCGAGCGCCGCGGTCAGGGCGATCGCCACCGCGAGGGGGAGCGCGCGGAGGGCAGGGCGACGGCGCATGGGGTCTCCTCGGTCCAGGAGTGCACCACCCTAGGCGTGACGGCGGGCGGGCGGCCGGCGTTGGTGATAACGACTGGGTAAATCCGCGCTCGCGCGTGACGAAAGTCCTTGCGCCAGGGTTAGTTCGTAAGGTCTACTAACAAACATGACCATCCCGGGTGCCGCCGTCCGTCCGTTCGGAGCGGGGCGCGCCCTGCGTCCCCGGGCGAAGGTGCTGCCCGAGCAGGCCCGCGCGCACAACCGGTCGCTCGTGCTGCAGACGCTCTTCTCCGATGGGGCGATGTCCCGCGCCGACCTGGCGCGGGAGACCGGGCTCACGCGCGTGACGATCTCCGACCTCGTGGCCGCGCTGATGGCCGAGGGCTACGTCACCGAGATCGGCATGCGCGAAAGCGCCCGTCCCGGCAAACCGGGCATGCTCGTCGACGTGGACCGCGCCGGCCACCGCATCGTCGGCATCGACCTCTCCGGCAGCACCGCGATCCTCGGCGCCGTCCTCACCCTCGGCGGGGAGATCGTCGCGCGGCGCGAGGTGCCCGTCCCCGGTGCGGACGCGGATGTCGTGGAGGTCGTCACCGGCCTTGCGCGGGAACTGATCGCCGACTCCCACGCGCCCGTCCTCGGGGTGGGGGTGGGCTCGCCCGGCGTCGTCGACGACGCCGGCGTCGTGCTGACCGCTCCCAATTTCGGCTGGGAGCGGATGGACCTGCAGCAGCGCCTGACGGGCGCGCTGGGTCTTCCCGTTCTGGTGGCCAACGACGCCAATGCCGCGGTGCTGGCCGAATACACCTTCGGCGGCGCGCACGACGACGTGCTGCTGGTGAAGGTGGGGCGCGGCGTGGGCTCGGGCCTCCTCGCCGGCGGCAGGCCCCTGCGCGGCGGACGCTTCGCCGCGGGGGAGATCGGCCACGTCACGGTCGGCACCGACGGCGGGCCCCGCTGCGTGTGCGGGAAGC
Source organism: Microbacterium sp. dk485 (assembly GCF_004570445.1). NCBI lineage: Bacteria > Bacillati > Actinomycetota > Actinomycetes > Micrococcales > Microbacteriaceae > Microbacterium > Microbacterium sp. dk485. Next base: position 464,815 of record NZ_SPQW01000001.1, on the reverse strand, counting down.
TCGGATGCCTCGAGGCGTGGCTGTCGGTGCCCGCCCTGTCGGCGCGGCTGGAGTCGGCGCAGGGCTCCGCGCGCGAGGGCGTCCTGCGTGACGCCGGCGAGCGCCTGGGCATCGCACTCGCGCCGGTCGTGGGAGCACTCGACCTGTCGGAGATCGTGCTCTCGGGGCCGGTCGAGCTCCTCGCCGGTCCCCTCGCCGAATCGGCCGCATCGACCCTCCGCGGGCGCACGCTCGCGCAGTTCCACGACGGCGTGCGGGTGCGGATGACCGCGCACGGCGACGACATCGTCCTGCGCGGGGCAGCCGTCATGGTCCTCTCCGCGCGCCTCGGCGTCTCCTGAACTCACCCGACCACTCCCACCGTGCACCATCAACGACGAAGGAAGGCATCATGAACAGAAAGCTCGCGTCCCTCGCTCTCGCCGGCGCGTCGGCGCTCGCGCTCGCCGGCTGCGCCGGCGGAGGAGGAGGCGGCGGCGGCGACGGCGCCGAGATCCGCGTGTGGCTCGTCGGAACCGACACCCCGCAGGCGGCCAGGGACCATCTCGTGGAGACCTTCGAAGAGGAGAACCCCGGCAGCACCCTCGTCATCGAGGAGCAGACGTGGGACGGCCTCGTGGACAAGCTGACGACGAGTCTGTCCAGCTCCGACAGCCCCGACATCGTGGAGTTCGGCAACACGCAGGCGCCTGCCTTCACGTCGGTGGGTGCGCTGCTGGACATCTCCGACATCTACGAAGACCTCGGCGGGGACGACCTGCTGCCCGGCTTCGTCGAGGCAGGGTCGTTCGACGGGGCGTTCTACGCTGCGCCGCTGTACTCGGGGGCGCGCGTCGTCTTCGCCGACCCGGCGTTCGTGTCCGAGCCGCCCGCGACACTGGACGAGTACGTCGCCCAAGGGATGGAGCTCGCCGCGGCCAACCCGGGCATGTCGGGCGTGTACTTCGCCGGACAGGACTGGTACAACGCGCTGCCGTTCATCTGGGAGCACGGCGGCGAGATCGCCGTGCCGGACGGCGAGGAGTGGGATGCGCAGTTCTCCTCACCGGAATCCCTCGCCGGGCTCACGCAGGTGCAGCAGCTCATGACCACCGCCTCGACGGCGCCGAAGGACGGCGACAACGCCGAACCGTGGACCCCGTACTGCGAGGGGGCGGCGATCCAGTTCTCCGCGCCCAACTGGGCACTCGGCCTGGCCAGCGAGTGCGAGACCGACGACCCGCCCGCCGCTCCGCTCGTGTACGCCCTGCCCGGCGCGGACGGCGACGTCGCGCAGGCGTTCGCCGGCGGATCCAACATCGGCATCTCGGCCAACTCGGCCAACCCCGACCTGGCCAAGAGCGCCCTGCAGATCATCCTGAGCGACGAGTTCCAGACCATCTACGGCGAGAACGGCCTCATCCCGGCCAAGCAGTCCCTCGCCGCGACGCTGGGCGACAGCCCGGAGGCCCAGGCCTTCACGGCCGCCGCCGCCAATGCCAAGCTCACCCCCGCGTCGCCGAACTGGGCCGAGGTGGAAGCCTCCCGCGTGCTGGAGGACTTCTTCGTCCAGGTCGCCCAGGGCGGAGACCTCCCCGCGCTGGCGGAAGCGGTCGACACCAAGATCGAAGACATCCTCAACGGCTGACCCCGCACCCGACATCGGACTCGCCATGCCACGTGTGCACACCGCCCCCGCCCCCGCCGTCAGCGGCGTGGACGGGGAGCGGCTGGTCGCCCCCACGCCCCGCGCCTCTCCCGCCCGGCGGCGCGGGAGGCGCGGGGGATGGACCCCGTACGCGCTGCTGACGCCGGCGCTCATCGTCCTGGCGGCGCTGTCGGCGTGGCCGCTCCTGCAACTGGTGATCATGTCGTTCCAGGAGTTCGGGCGCGCGCAGGTCTTCGGCGCGCCGGCAGAGTTCATCGGTGCCGGCAACTACGTCGCGGTGCTGACGGATCCGGAGTTCTGGCGCGTGCTGTCGCGCTCGCTGGCGTTCGCGGCGGTGTGCGTCGTGCTGACGATGGTCCTGGGCGTGCTCGTCGCACTGCTCATGCGGCGCCTCGGGACGGCGCTGCGCACGCTCGTGTCCGTCGGCCTCCTGCTGGCCTGGGCGATGCCGCCGCTGTCGGCCACGATCGTGTGGGGCTGGATCTTCGACACGCAGTACGGCGTGCTCAATCACATCCTCAGCCGCTGGTTGGGCCTGCCGTTCGAGGGGCACTCGTGGCTGCTCGCGCCGGAGAGCTTCTTCCTCGTCGCGACGGTCATCATCGTGTGGGGCGCGGTGCCCTTCGTCGCGTTCACCGTCTACGCCGGCCTCACGCAGGTGCCCGACGAGGTGATGGAGGCGGCGCAGCTGGATGGTGCGGGATCGACGCAGCGGTTCCTGCTCGTGGTGATGCCGTATCTGCGGCCGCTCCTGACGATCGTGACGATCCTGCAGGTGATATGGGATCTGCGCGTGTTCACGCAGATCTATTCGCTGCAGTCCATCGGCGGCATCGCCGATCAGACCAACACGCTCGGGGTGTACATCTACCGCGTGTCCCTGGGGTCGGGGGACTTCGGCGTCGGCGGGGCCATCTCGGTGCTCGTCGTGCTGCTGCTGGTGGCCCTGTCGGCGTTCTACGTGCGCCGCACCGTGAAGGAGGAGACGCTGTGACCCCCCGCCTCCGCCGGCGCGCGGGCTCGATCGCGGCCGGGATCGCGGCGATCGCGGTGTTCGTGGCCTCGGCGTTCCCGGTGTACTGGATGGTCAACACCTCACTGCAGCCCAACGGGCAGGTGCGCGGCAGCGAGCTGCGGTTCTGGCCGGAGAACGCGACGCTGGAGAATTACCTCGGCGTCATCTTCCGTGCCGACCGCGCGCCGTTCCTGCCGGCGCTGGGCAACTCGCTCGCCGTCACGCTCCTCACGGTGCTCGTGGCGCTCGTGGTCGCCTTCCTGGCAGCCCTCGCCGTCTCGCGGTTCCGGTTCCGATCCCGCGCGGCCTTCCTCGTGGCGATCCTCATCGTGCAGATGATCCCGGCCGAGGCGATGATCATCTCGATCTTCCGGCTGGTGGACGGATGGCACCTGCTCAACTCCGTCATCGGCCTGACCGCGGTGTACGTGGCCACGGTGCTCCCCTTCACGATCTGGACGCTGCGCGGATTCGTGCAGGGGATCCCGGTGGAGCTGGAGGAGGCGGGCATGGTCGACGGCCTCAGCCGCGCGCAGGCGTTCTGGCGCGTGACCTTCCCGCTCCTGGCGCCGGGGCTCGTCGCGACGGGCGTGTTCGGCTTCATCCAGGCCTGGAACGAGTTCGTCTTCGCCCTCGTGCTCAATCCCCGTCCCGACGCGATGACGCTGCCGGTGTGGCTGCGCACCTTCCTCGACCCCAACGGCGGCATCAACTGGGCCGAGCTCATGGCCGGGTCCACGCTCGTCGCGGTGCCGGTGGTGGTGTTCTTCCTTCTCGTGCAGCACCGCATGACCAGCGGCCTGGTCTCCGGGGCGGTCAAGGGCTGATGCCGGCACACGCACCCGCGGAGGCGGCTTCCCGCATCCGCATCGGCCTCGACGTGGGCGGGACCAAGACCGATGCCGTCGCGCTCGCCGCCGACGACTCGGTGCTCGCGCGCGTGCGGCGCGCGAGCGGATGGGGTGCGGAGGGGACCGTCCGCGGCATCCTCGCCACCGTCGCCGAGCTGACGGCGGACCCGCGCATGGCCGGTCGCACGGTCGCCTCGATCGGCATCGGCGTGCCGGGGCAGGTGGATGCCGACGGCGCACGCGTCGTGCACGCGGTGAACCTCGGCATCGACCGGCTCGACTTGGCCGCGCACGTCGGCGGCTCGCTCGGCGTGCCGGTACGCGTGGAGAACGACGTCAAGGCGGCCGCGGCGGGGGCGTGGCGCCTGCACGGGGGAAGGGGGACGCTGGCCTACCTCAACGTCGGCACGGGCATCGCCGCCGCCCTCATCGTGGACGGGGCGGTGTGGCGGGGCTCCCGCGGGGCCGCCGGCGAGGTGGGCCACGTCTCGGTCGACCCCGCGGGGCCGCCCTGCGCGTGCGGTCAGCGCGGATGCATCGAAGCGCTCGCCGGCGGAGCATCCGTGGCCGCACGGTGGGGCACGGCCGCGGCGCATCCCGTGCGCGCGGTGTTCGACGCCGCGGAGGCCGGTGACGAACGCGCTCGCGCGCTGCGCCGCGACGTGGTCGCCGGGATCGCGGCGGCGGTGCGGATTCTCGTGCTGACCACGGATGCCGATACGGTCGTTCTGGGCGGCGGACTCACCGCACTCGGCCCGCGCTTGACCGACGACGTCGCCGCGGCGCTGCACGACAGCGCTGCGGGGTCGGAGTTCCTGCGGTCGGTGGGGGTGGCCGAGCGCCTGAGGGTGCTGCCGGCCGGATCGCCGGCGGCCGCGGTGGGTGCCGCGCTGGTCGGCACAGAAGTGGAGGTACTCAGTCGTGGCTGAAGTCGTGATCGTCCCCGATCGCCGGACCGCCGGGGCCCTCGTGGCCGACGAGGTGGCGCGGCTCGTGCGCGAGCGCCCCGACACCGTGCTGGGAGTCGCCACCGGCTCGACCCCGCTGCCGGTGTACGAGGCGCTGCGCGAGCGCCTGGACGGCGTCGACCTCTCCCGCCTGCAGGCGTTCGCCCTCGATGAGTACGTCGGCCTGGATCCGCAGCATCCGGAGAGCTACCGCTCCGTGATCCGGCGCGAGGTCGTCGAGCCGCTGGGCCTGGACCCGCGGCGCGTGCACGTCCCCGATGGGTCGGTGGAGGGGATCGCGGAGGCGGGGGAGAAGTACGAGCAGGCCATCGCCGCCGCCGGCGGAATCGACCTCCAGCTGCTGGGCATCGGCACCGACGGCCACATCGGGTTCAACGAGCCGGGGTCGTCGTTCGCCTCCCGCACGCGCGTGAAGACCCTCACCCGCCAGACCCGGGAGGACAACGCGCGCTTCTTCGACGACGTCGACGAGGTGCCGCGCCACTGCATCACGCAGGGACTCGGGACGATCCTGGATGCGCGCCACCTCGTGCTGCTCGCCTTCGGGTCGGGCAAGGCCGAGGCGGTCGCCGGAGCCGTCGAGGGCCCCGTGACCGCGTCGCTGCCCGGCTCCGCGATCCAGCTGCACCCCCGCGTCACCGTCGTGATCGACGAGGAGGCCGCCGCGGGGCTCCGCTTCGCCGACTACTACCGCGAGACCTACGCGCACAAGCCGGCCTGGCAGGGCCTCTGACGCTCCGGCGGCGCGTCGGTCAGGGGGCGAAGACCTTGCCGGGGTTGAGGATGCCGGCCGGATCGAACACGTGGGCGATCTGCCGCTGCAGCTCCCACTGATCCCCGCCCAGCTCGTCGGCGAGCCACCGCCGTTTGAGCACGCCGACGCCGTGCTCGCCGGTGAGGGTGCCGCCCAGGGCGAGGGCGGCCTGGAACAGCTCGCCCGCCGCCTGCCAGATCTCCTCGGGCACCTCGGGACCGGGGACGACGAAGTTGGGGTGCAGGTTGCCGTCGCCGGCATGGGCCACGGTGGGGATCGCGATACCGTAGCGGCGCTCCAGATCGGCGATCACGTCGAACATCGCCGGCAGCGCGCTGCGGGGCACCGAGACGTCTTCGATGAGCGTCGTGCCCGCCGTCTCCCACGCCGGATGCATCGAGCGGCGGATGGAGAGGAGGTGAGCGGCCTGCGCCTCGTCGGCGGCGACCACGACGACGCCGCCGGCTGCCACGAGCGTCGCCGCGATCGCGTCGGCCTCGGCCGTCGCGGCCGGACCGTCGGTCTGCACGAGCAGCTGCGCGGCGCCGGGGGCGGGGGCGGGCAGCCCCAGGTAGGCGTGGGTGCGGGCGAGGCTCGTCGCATCCATGAGTTCCATGATCGCCGGCTGCACACCCGAGGCGGTCACGGCGGCGGAGGCGACGGCGGCCGTGCGCACATCGGGGAAGGTCGCAGACAGCGTGCGCACCTCGCCGGGGATGAGCCGCCGCAGCTTCAGCGTCGCGGCGACCACGACGCCCAGCACGCCCTCCGATCCGATCACGAGGGACGTGAGGTCGAGACCCGTGACGCCCTTCACGCTGCGGTGGCCGAGGCGCAGGAGCCGTCCGTCGGCGAGCACGAGGTCGACGCCGAGGACCGCGTCGCGCACGACGCCGTACTTGGCGCACAGCAGCCCGCCGGCGCCCGTGGCGATGTTGCCGCCGACGGTGGAGATGTCGCGGCTGGCGGGGTCGGGCGCCCACCACAGGCCCTGTTCGGCGAGGACCGCGTTCAGATCGGCGTTGATGATCCCCGGTTCGACGACGGCGAGCAGGTCGTCACGGCGCACCTCGAGGATGCGGTCCATTCCGCGCAGCGACAGGGAGATCTCGCCCTCACCGGTGTTGGCGGCGCCGGCCAGTCCCGTCCCCGCGCCGCGGGGGACCACCGGCGTCCCGGTCGCGGAGGCGATCCGCAGAACCGCCTGCACGTCGGCGACCGATCCGGCGTGCACGACGGCCAGCGGCAGGCCGGCGGCGGCGTGCCCGGACTTGTCGGCGCGGGCGGCGTGCAGCGCGTCGGGCGTCGTGTCGACGCGGTCGCCCAGCTCGGCGACGAGCCGCGCGACGACGTCGGAGCTCACGACAGGCGCCGGCGTCCGGTGACCAGCCCGAACGCCACGGCGACGACGCCGTAGCCGAGCCCGATCCACGGCTGCCCCATGCTCCACCATGCGATCGTGGCCGACAGGTACACGAGCAGTTCGACCACGGCGCGGATGAAGGGATGCACCGCCAGCACGGCGCGCGGGGAGACGAACAGCGCCCAGATCAGGATCGCGACCACGGGTGCGCCGATGCCGAACACGAGGTTCCAGGGGAAGGCCCAGGCGGTGAAGCCCCACAGGGCGAGGGTTCCGAAGGCGACCAGGCCGCACAGGACGGAGATGACCTCCACGACCGAGACAGCGGGCCGCGTGCCCGGTTCTGCCGGGGCTTCGGGACGCACGTACGGGGTGTCGGTCATGGCCCTCATTCTACGGCGGGCCTGCCGCGCGAACGCTCAGGGGACGGGTGCCCCGGCGGCCCACACCGCGCGCACGGTCAGGTCGGCGTCCAGGAGCACGGCGTCGGCGCGGGCACCCGGGCGCAGGTGTCCCACCTCGGGCGCGCCGATGGCCTGGGCCGGCGTGGCCGTGACCGCGCGCAGCGCGTCGGCCAGGCCCACTCCGGCTGCCACCGCCGTGCGCACCGCCTGGTCCTGCGTGAGGGTCGACCCCGCGATCGCGCCACCGTCGGCCAGGCGCGCGACGCCGCCGGAGACCTCGACGTCGAGCCCGCCGAGGGTGTACCGGCCATCGCCCACCCCCGTGGCGGCCATCGCGTCGCTGACCAGGGCGATCCGCCCCGGCGCCGCCGCGAACGCGATCCGGACGAGCTCGGGGTGCACGTGCACGCCGTCGGCGATGAGCTCGACGGTCACACGCTCATCCGTCAGGGCGGCGCCGGCGGGTCCCGGCGCGCGGTGGTGCAGACCCGGCATCGCGTTGAACACGTGCGTCAGGATGCGGGCGCCGGCGTCGAACGCAGCAGCCGTCAGCGCCGCATCCGCGCCGGTGTGCCCGATCGCCGCGACCGCGCCGGCCGCCGTCAGCTCGCGGATGGCGTCGAAGGCGCCGGGCAGCTCGGGGGCGATCGTGACCTGGCGCACGGTTCCCCCGCCCGCCGCCAGCAGGGCGTCGACGACGACGGGGGAGGCCAGGGCGGCGGGGTCGTGCGCACCGCGGTGGCCGGGGTCGAGGAACGGGCCCTCCAGATGGGAGCCGAGGATGTCGCCGTCGGCGCGGGTGAGCTCGGCGATCAGGCGCGTGCGCCGGACGAGGTCGTCGAGGGGTGCGGTCACCAGCGACACGACGGCGCTCGTCGTGCCGTGGCGGCGGTGCAGCGCGCGGGCGGCGCGGATGGCGTCGGCCCCGTCGTCGAAGGCGAACCCACCGCCACCGTGCCCGTGGATGTCGACGAACCCGGGTGAGAGGATCGCTCCCGGGCCGGCGAGCTCCGCCGCATCCACGACGGTGTCGGCGGGGGCGTGGCGCCACGTGCTTCCCGTGCCGTGCTCGGCGACGCGGCCGTCGGCGAAGCGCACCCACGCCGCATCCGTGCGCGTGCCGCCGTCGATGAGCGACGCGGAATGGACGATCGTGCTCATTCGCTCTGCCACGGGATCTCGGGCGAGGCGGTGAAGGCGATCCCCAGCGCCGACCACAGAGGCCCCAGGCCCCCCACACGCGCGCGGAACGACTCCCACGTGCGTGCGGCGCTCGCCGACGGGGCGGGGGACCAGCCGATCTCGGCGACGGCGGCCAGGCGCGGGAACACCAGTGCATCGATGTCGGCCGGCGTCCGCACCGTCTCGGTCCACAGCGGCGCCTCGACCCCGAGGATGTCGCCGGGCTCCACCCCCGGCAGGAGTCCCGCCGGCTCCCACTCGTAGGCGCGCTGAACGCTCGTGGGGCCGTCCGCCCACATCAGGCCGAGCGGGAAGTCGGCATCGGGCTTCATGTCGAGGTATGCGGCATCCGAGGGGGAGAGGATCACCGACGACGCCCGGGCGGCCGTCGTCGAGGGGCTCGGGGTGACGAAGCCCCAGTACTGCGCGACGAGCCCGGCCGGCAGCGGCTCGACGGCGGCGGCCTCGTGCCACGCGATCGCGGTCTTGCCGGCGGCGGCGATGATGCCGACCGTGCGCGCGATGACCGCGGCGTAGTCGGCGCGGTCGGTCCCCAGTGCCTCGTCGCCGCCGAGGTGCAGGTATGGGCCCGGGGTGAGGGCGGCGAGCTCGCCGAACACGTCGGCGAGAAAGGCGTCGGTGCGTGCGTCGCCGATCCGCAGGGACGAGAATCCCACCGCGATGCCGGTGTAGGGCTGCCCGGCGACGGGCACCGCCGCGCCGGCCGCCTCTGCGTCGGCGCGCACCTCGTCGGTGAGAACGGGGTCGGCGGCGATGTCGGGGTAGGCCAGGCCCACCGCGTGCGTGTGACCGGGGATGTCGATCTCGGGCACGATCGTGACGTGCCGGGATGCCGCGTGCGCGAGGATCCGCGCGTAGTCCTCCTGCGTGTAGAAGCCGCCGTCGTCCCCGCCCACCGCCGTGCCCGCCGCGCGGGCGGTCAGCTCGGGGCGGGAGCGCAGCTGCAGGCGCCAGCCCTGGTCGTCGGTGAGGTGCAGGTGCAGGTGGTTGCACTTGAGCGAGGCCGCGCGGTCGATGAACGACATGACCGCCTGGACGCCGAAGAAGTGGCGTGCGACATCCAGCATCACGCCCCGGTAGGCGAACCGCGGGGCATCCTCGATCTCCACCGGCGGGAGCACCCACGCGCCCTCCTGCTGACGGAGCAGCTGGGCGAGGGTCTGCACGCCGTAGAACAGCCCCGCCGCATCCGCACCCGTGACGGTGACCGACGCCTCCTCGACGGTGAGGACGTAGGACTCCGGCGCAGCCGGGTCGTCCGGCCCATCCGCGGCGACGCGCAGGCGGATGCTGCCGGATGCCGCGCGGGCCGGCTCGATGCCCGTGCGAGCCCGCACGAGGCGGGACAGTTCGGCGGCCGCACCGGCATCCCCCGCGACGGTCGCGCCGGCGAGGGGGAACGGGGTGCCCTCGCGCGTGCGCAGGGCGGCGGGGAACGGCACCACGGTCGGTGTCGGCACGATGCTCCTTCGCGGCCGGCGGGGCGGCCTCGGCTTGCGTCTGACGCCGGTGGCAGTGCGGCGTTTCCCCACTGTATCCCCGAGGCGGTACGCTGGGCTGGTCGCAACTGGCGTTGAGGTGGGGAACCACCGGGGAGCGACCGAACGACGGCATTCGACCGCACGCCTGGGCCGATGTAGGACTTTCCCATTCCGCAGCCGACGTCGAGGAGACTCCCGTGTCCGACCCGTATTTCAACGCCCCCCTTGCCGAAGTCGATCCGGAGATCGCCCAGGTTCTCGAGCGCGAGCTCGACCGCCAGCGCGGATACCTCGAGATGATCGCATCCGAGAACTTCGTGCCCGTCTCGGTGCTGCAGTCGCAGGGCTCCGTGCTGACGAACAAGTACGCAGAGGGCTACCCCGGGCGCCGCTACTACGGCGGCTGCGAAGAAGTCGACGTCGCCGAGGAGCTCGCCATCGCCCGCGCCAAGGCGCTGTTCGGCGCGGAGTTCGCCAACGTGCAGCCGCACTCGGGCGCCACCGCCAACGCCGCCGTGCTGCACGCGATCGCCCGCCCCGGCGACACGCTCCTGGGTCTGTCGCTGGACCAGGGCGGCCACCTCACGCACGGCATGAAGATCAACTTCTCCGGCCGGCTGTACAACATCGTCGCGTACGGCGTCGACACCGAGACGTCCCTCATCGACATGGACGAGGTCCACCGCCTGGCCGTCGAGCATCAGCCGAAGGTCATCATCGCCGGGTGGTCGGCCTACCCCCGCCAGCTCGACTTCGCGCGGTTCCGGGAGATCGCCGACGAGGTGGGCGCGCTGCTGTGGGTCGACATGGCGCACTTCGCCGGCCTCGTGGCCGCGGGCCTGCACCCCAACCCCGTGCCGCACGCGCACGTGGTGTCCTCCACGGTGCACAAGACGATCGGCGGGCCGCGGTCGGGCTTCATCCTCACCAACGACCCCGAGCTGGCGAAGAAGATCAACACCGCGGTCTTCCCCGGCCAGCAGGGTGGCCCGCTCATGCACGTGATCGCGGCCAAGGCGACGGCGTTCAAGCTCGCCGCGACGCCGGAGTTCCGGGAGCGTCAGGAGCGCACCATCCGCGGCGCCGCGATCATCGCCGAGCGCCTGTCGCAGCCGGATGTCGCGGCCGCCGGCATCTCGGTGCGCTCGGGCGGCACCGACGTGCACCTCGTGCTCGTCGACCTCCGGGACGCCGAGATCGACGGCAAGCAGGCCGAAGACCTGTTGCACGAGATCCACATCACGGTCAACCGCAACGCCGTCCCGCACGACCCGCGGCCGCCGATGGTGACCTCGGGGCTGCGGATCGGCACGCCCGCCCTCGCGACGCGCGGCTTCGGCGACGCCGAGTTCACCGAGGTCGCCGACGTCCTCGCGCAGGCGCTCCTGCCCGGCGCCGACGTCGAGGCGCTGCGGATGCGCGTGGCCGCCCTGACCGCCGCGTTCCCGCTGTACCCCGGCCTGTCGGCCTGACCCCGCCCAGGACCCGGCGCGCCCGCCCTACCCGCACCACCCGCCCCACCCCGCGCACCGCGCCCCGCGCCATCCGCGAGACTGCACGTCACCGGCCAGACCGCGACATGATGTCAAGGTCTCGTCAGCGGCAAGCAGTCTCGCGGAGCCGCGGACCAATCAGAGAGGATTACGGATGACGGCTGTACGACTGGACGGCAAAGCCGCCGCAGCGCAGATCAAGACCGAACTGGCCGAGCGCGTCGCAGCGCTCAAGGAACGCGGGGTGACCCCCGGGATCGCCACGGTGCTCGTGGGGGCCGATCCCGCCTCGCAGCTGTACGTGGGGATGAAGCACCGCGACTCCGAGGCCATCGGCATGAACTCGATCCAGGTGGAGCTTCCCGCCGAGTCGACGCAGGAAGAGGTCGAGGCCGCGATCGACGCGCTCAACGCCGATCCCGCGTGCCACGGGTACATCGTGCAGCTGCCGCTGCCCAAGCACCTGGACACCGACGCGATCCTCGAGCGGATCGATCCCGCGAAGGACGCCGACGGGCTGCACCCCACCAACCTCGGGCGCCTCGTGCTCAACGTCAACGGCCCCATCACGACGCCGCTGCCGTGCACGCCCCGCGGCGTCATCGAGCTGCTGCAGCGCAACGGCTACGACCTGTCCGGCAAGGACGTCGTGGTCGTCGGCCGCGGCGTCACGATCGGCCGCTCCATCGGGCTGCTGCTCACGCGGCGCGAGATCAACGCCACCGTGACCCTCACCCACACCGGCACCGCCGACCTGTCGCACCACCTCCGCCAGGCCGACGTCATCGTGGCCGCCGCGGGCGTCAAGCACATCGTGCGCGCCGAGGACGTCAAGCCGGGAGCCGCCGTGCTCGACGTCGGCGTCACGCGCGAGACCGATCCCGAGACGGGCAAGAGCCGCGTCTACGGCGATGTCGCCCCGGATGTCGCCGAGGTCGCCGGATGGCTCTCGCCCAACCCCGGCGGCGTGGGCCCGATGACCGTGGCCCTGCTCATGACCAACGTCGTGGAGGCCGCCGAGCGCGCCGCATCCTGACCCGCGCCGCCCCCGCCCCTCCGCGAGACTGCACGCCACCGGCGAGACCGCGACATAAAGCCGCGGTCTCGCCGGTGCGCTGCAGTCTCGCGGTGGGGGGTGGGGTCAGAGGTCGTCGAGCATGCGGCGCTGCTCGTCGGTGAGACCCTCGTTGCGGCGGGCGGATGCGGCGGACCCGGATGCGGCGGACCGGGGCGCGGGCGGCGGGGTGAACCCGGCCGACCCGGGGGCGGGCGGGGCGAAGCCGCCGGAAGCCGGCGGCACAGGCGGCACCGAGCCGCGGACGTCGGGGCCGGTCGTGGCACGACGGCCGGCCGTGGCGCGGTCGTACAGCTCCGCCGCGCGGGCCTCGATGCGGTCGTCGACGAGGTCGTAGATCGCCCACGCGATCAGCAGGAAGATCGGCGGCACGAACCAGCCGAACACGAAGCCGCGCACATTGACGCCCGTGAAGAGTACGAGCAGGACCCAGATGATCGCGGCGACGCCCAGCACGACGACGTATTGCACGAGCTTCTCGGCCAGCCACGACCGCTGCGCAGCCGACCGTGCCGCCATCGAGCGGAACCAGCGGTGGATCAGCGGCTTCAGCCAGATCGTCGCAGCCGCGAGCACGGCCCCGGCCCACAGTGCGGCCAGGCCGACGCGCACGCCCGGCACGAGCGCGCCGATGACCAGCAGCACGACGACGTCGAACACGTACAGCGAAGCGAAGCGGATGATCCAGGCCCTCATGCTCCCAGCCTGACACAGGATGCGGCCGCCGTCGCGGTCAGCGCAGCTGCACCAACCGGGTGACGTCATCGCTCGGGAGAGCGTCCACCACCGCCGTCACGGTGATGTCGGTGAGCGTCGCGCGACCGCCCACGATCGTGAGGAAGGCGGTGTCGGCCGCGTCGCGCCCCGTCGCGATCCGCACGAGCGACGAGCGCGGCGCGAGGGTCGTGGCGTCCACGACCTGCCACGCGCCGTCCACCCACGCCTCGGCGACGGCGTGGAAGTCCATCGGCGCCAGACCCGGCGCGTAGACCGACACCACGCGCGCCGGGACGTCCCGCGCACGCAGCAGCGCGACGCACAGGTGCGCGAAGTCGCGGCACACTCCCCGCCGGTTCAGGAGGGTCCGCACCGCGCCGTCGGTGGGCAGACTCGCCCCCGACATGTACGCGAGCTCGGTCCCCACCCATGACGACACCGCCGCGAGCAGCTCGGCCGGGTCGTGGATGCCGGAGAACTCGGCCCACGCGGTGGGGCCCAGGGCGTCGGACTCGGCGTAGCGGCTGGGCCGCGTGTACACGAGGAGGTCGGTCGGTGAGGTCGGCAGATCGCCGGCGGGCTCGTCGACGCGCGCGGTGTACGACACCTCCAGCCGCCCCGTTCCGCACCGGATGCGGTGCAGGCGCGTGCCGTGCGCGTCAGGGAGCTCCTCGACATCGACTTCCGCGCCGTCCAGTGACGCCACGAGCCGCTCGGTGGCGGAGGGGTACACGGAGGAGACGGCGACCGCGAACACGAGGTCGGCCGCTTCGGTCACGTCCAGGACGATGGTGCTGGCGACATCCCGCTGCATGATGCCAGCGTGGCACGGATCCGTGCACGCGGCTCCGCTCTGGTAGGAACGGAGCATGCTGACCCTGCACGGCGCCGACCGGATTCTGATCGACGCCCGTACGGAGCGCACCGGGAAGCTCGTTCTCGACGACGAAGGGCGCGTGGCGCCTCCGGATGCGGCGGGCGCCGCCGGCGGCGGCGAGACGCTCGACGTGTCGGGCTGCGTCGTGACGCCGGGGCTCGTGAACGCCCACCACCACCTGCTCCAATCCGGATTCCGCACCCTCCCCGGGACGCGGGGCGTCCCGATGCGCGAGTGGCTGCCGACGATGGCGGCGGCATATGCCGCCGCCGGCATCGACGCGTCGCTCGCGGCGGCGACGGCGGGCGTCGGGATCGCCGAGTCGCTCCTGTGCGGAGTGACCACCGTCGCCGACCATCACCTCAACTGGCCGCAGGCCTCGCGCGATCCGGTCGCCGACGCCGTGGCGATCGCCCGGGCGGTCGCCGCGACGGCGCACACCCTCGGGGCGCGCCTGGTCTTCGTGCGCGGCTCGGCGCGGGACGACCCGGGCGAAGCCGCCGCCGGCGCGGACGCGATCGCGAGCGCCCTGCTGGCCCCCGGGCACACCGGTGGCGTCACGGATGACGGGATGCTGCAGCTCGCGGTGGGGCCGGCCGGCGTGCACTCCGACCCCGCGGCGACCTTCCGTGCGCTGGGGGAGGTGGCCGCCCGCCACGGGCTGCGCCGCCGGACGCAGGCCAACGAGCAGGTGGACACCGAGATCGCGCTCGAGCGGTACGGCCGGCGTCCGCTGGACCTCCTGGCCGAGTGGGGCTGGCTCGCCGAAGATGTCACCATCGCCCACCTGTGCGACGTCACCCCGGAGGAGATCCGGCGGCTGGCCGAGGCGGGCGTCTCCGCGACGCACGCGCCCGGATGCGACGTGCCGATGGGGTGGGGTGTCGCCCCGGTGGCGGAGCTGCTGGCCGCCGGCATCCCCGTGGGCCTCGGCACGTCGGGGGGAGGGTCCAACGACGCCGGGCATCTGCTGGGCGACGCGCGGCTGGCGATGCAGGTGTCGGCCCTGGTGGGACCGCCCCTGCCGGCGCGCACGGTGCTCGGCATGGCGACGGAGGGGGGTGCGACCGGCCTCGGCCGCAGCGACCTCGGTCACCTGCGTGACGGGGCGCGCGGTGACGCGTGCGTGTGGGACCGCCGCGGCGTCGCGGATGCCGGTGTCGCCGATCCGGTCGCCGGGCTGCTGTGGGCCTCGCCGGGCCGTCGTCCCCGCCACGTTCTCGTCGGCGGTCGGGTCGTGGTGCGCGACTACCGGCTCGTGAGTGCGGACGAGGACGACCTCGCCGGTGCCCTGGGGGCGCGGCTGGCCGCGTCAGAGGTCTAGCACGAGGGCGGGGCACGCCGCGCGCGAGACGCACACCATCATGACGGTGTCCTCGGCCTGCTCGAGCGGTGTCAGCACGGAGTCGCGGTGCTCGACCGCGCCTTCCAGCACGGGCGCCTCGCACGTGCCGCACGTCCCGCGCCGGCAGCTGGAGAGCACCATCGTGGCGGGGGACTGCTCCTCGATCGCCTCGAGCACCGACTGCCCGGGCGCGACGGTCACGGTCTCGCCGCTGAGGGCGAGTTCGACCTGGAACGGGCCCGGCCACACCGGCGGCCCGAACTCCTTCGCCTCGAACCGCTCGACGTGCAGCGCCGCCTGCCGCTCCGCCGGCATCGCGGCCTCCGCCGCCGCGATGAGGCGGGCCGGACCGCACACGTACACCGCGGTCGCCGCATCCGCCTCGGCGCACACGGCGGCCACATCCAGCCGCATGCCCTCGTCGGCCGCATGCACGCGGACGCGGTCGGGGTGTCGTTCGCTCAGCTCGCGGACGAAGGCCATCGTCTCGCGCCCGCGGCCGGCGTAATCGAGCGTCCATTCGGCCCCGGCCTCTGCCGCCGCCTCGGCCATGGCGCGGATGGGGGTGATGCCGATGCCGCCCGCGACGAAGCGGTAGCGCGTGCCGGGGGTGATCGCGAAGTCGAAGTGGCTGCGCGGCCCGCGCACGCGCACGCGCTCGCCCACCCGCACCTCCTCGTGCAGGCGCACCGATCCGCCGCGGCCGGCGTCTTCCCGGAGCACGGCGATGCGCCACGTGGACCGGTCGGCGGGATCGCCGCACAGCGAGTACTGGCGCTCCACCCGCTCGGCGCCGGCGGGGGAGGGGAGGATGACGTCGACGTGCGCGCCGGGGGTCCATGCCGGCAGGTCGCGCCCGTTGTGCGCGACGAGATCCAGCGCGACGACGCCGGCGGCGATCTCGGTGCGGGCGGCGACGACCAGGTCGCGTTCGACATCGCTGAAGTAGCTCACGTGTGCTCCGGTGGGTTCGTCTTCGCGGCTCAGGCTAACCCCCGTCGCGGCCGCGTCCGGACCCGCGCGGGGTGTCGTCGCGGAGTCGTCACGCAGCGCGGCGAGTCGTAACAGGCACGCAACAGCAGGGGTGCGCGGCGGAAACAGCCGGGGCGTTCAATGAGGTCACCATGTTGGCCAGACCAACACGCTCGACGGAAGGGGACCGATGATCCCGGTTCACCCGGACCAGCTCACCCCCGGTTCGACGGTCGCGCAGTTGCGTGACGTCTGGACGAGCGCCGGCGCGACGGGGACCCTCGCCTTCGACGGCGACGTCGTCGCCTCACCCGGGAACCCGCCGGCCGCCGGCGAGGTCGTGGATGCGGCGGGGTGGATCGCGATGCCTCCCCTGTGCGACCTGCACGCCCACCTGGACAAGGCGTACACGTGGGAGGCGGCGGGGCGCCCGGAAGGGTCGCTCGAAGACGCCGTCGCGTGCTGGAGCGGATTCGGCCGCACCCTCGGCTTCGAGCAGATGAAGGCCAACGGGCGTCGTCAGCTGCGCGCCGCACTGAGCGCCGGCGTCCTCGCGATCCGCTCGCACGCCAACTACCACGAGGGCCCCGACCCGCTCCGCGGCATCCGTGCCCTCGTCGAACTCCGCGAGGAGTTCCGCGGCCTCGTCGACCTGCAGGTCGTCGCGATGCACGGTCATGACCGCGACGACGGACTCGTCCGCGACGGGATCGCGCTGGGCGCCGACCTCGTGGGGGCGGCGCCGCACCTCTCACCCGACTCCGCCGGCGAGGTCGCCCGTGCGCTGCGGCTCGCGGAGGAAGCCGGCATCGGCGTCGACCTCCACACCGACGAGACGCTCGATGCGCGGTCCACGGATCTGCTCACCCTGGCACGCGGCACCCGGCACTGGCCGGCCGAGCGGCCGCGGTCTGCGGGGCACTGCGTGAGCCTGGCGGTGCAAAGCCCGGGGCGGCTGACGACGATCCTCGATGCCGTCGCCCAGGCGCGCGTCAGCATCATCACCAACCCGCTGACGAACCTGTATCTGCAGGGCTGGCGCCATCCCGTCGCCACCCCGCGCGCCATCCCCCCGCTCGCGTCGCTGCTCGCGGCGGGCGTTGAGGTGGCGGCGGGCGGCGACAACGTGCAGGATCCGTTCAACCCCCTCGGCAACGGCGACATGGTGCCGGTCGTCGGGGCGCTCGTCCTGGCCGGTCATCTCTCGCCCGCACGCGCGTGGGAGGTCGCCGCCGCCGGCGGCCGGCGCGTCTTCGGGCTGGCGCCGGCCGACGGACGGCCAGGGGACGCCGCCGACGTGCTGCTGGTGCGGGCCTCCTCGGTCGCCGAGGCGGTCGCCGAGCACGCCCCCGATCGCATCGTCATCCGCGCCGGGAGGGTCGTGGCGGTGCGCCGCACCGCGATCGACACGGTCGCCCAGGATGCGCTCGTGGGGGAGGCCGCATGACCGCCCACGCCGTCGCGTCCCCCCGCGCCCCAATCCCCGTCCGAACGCGGACCCACCCCCTTCCCTCCAGGAGGCATGCATGAGCACTGCAACGACCATGGCACCGCAGGCCCTCGCCACCGCCACTGCGCCCACCCTCCGCTTCGACGACGTCACGAAAGACTTCGCCACCGGGACCCGCGCGCTGGCGGGCGTGTCGCTGTCGGTCTCGCGCGGGGAGTTCGTCTCGGTCGTCGGACCGTCGGGATGCGGCAAGTCCACACTGCTGCGGCTCGCCTCGGGCCTCGAAGGTGCGTCGGCGGGCACCGTCGACAACAGCGCTGACGTCACGAGCTTCGTCTTCCAGGATCCGACGCTGCTGGAGTGGCGGTCGGCGCAGAAGAACGTGGAGCTCGTCGGAGAGCTCGCCGGCGTGCCGGCGGCCGAGCGGCGCCGTCGCGCGGCGGAGGCGCTCGACCTCGTCGGGCTGGCGGGGTTCGAGCCGCAGCATCCCCGCGCCCTGTCCGGCGGCATGCGCATGCGCGTGTCGATCGCGCGAGCCCTCGTCGCCGAACCGGGCCTGGCCCTCTTCGACGAACCGTTCGGGGCCCTGGACGAGATCACGCGCCTGAAGATGCAGACCGAGCTGCAGCGGCTGTTCCAGCTCAAGCAGTTCGCCGCGATGTTCATCACCCACTCGATCTCGGAGGCGGTGTACCTCTCCAGCCGGGTCATCGTCATGAGCGGTCGCCCCGGACGCATCGTCGAGGACATCCCGCTCCCGTGGTCGTATCCGCGACCGCCGGAGCTGCGCTACGAACCCGAGTTCGGCCGCATCGCCGGTCACCTGTCGAAGACTCTGGAGGGTCACGCATGAGCGACGACGTCCTCACCGCCGCCCGGCCGGGGCCCGCCGTGACCGCCGGGCCGGCGCCCGCCCGCCCTGTGCGTGGGGGCGCAGCCGTCCGCGCGGGTGGACGCGCGCTGCCGATCGTCCTGGCGATCCTCGGCATCCTCGTGCTCTGGTACGCCGTCTCCTACCTCCTGCTCGCCCCGAGCCGGCGGTTCCTGCTCCCACCGCCGCACGCCGTGTTCGCCGAGAGCCTCGGCAATCCGCAGGTCATCGCGCCGATGCTCGCCGCTTTGGGCCAGACGACGATGGTCGCCCTCATCGGGCTGGCGATCGCGGTGGCCGTCGGCATGGGATGGGCGATCCTGATGTCGCAGTGGCGCCTGGCCGAGCGCGTGCTCTACCCGTACGCGGTGATCCTGCAGACGATCCCCATCCTCGCCCTGACACCCCTCATCGGCATCTGGATGGGCTACGGGATCCCCGCCCGGATCGTCGTGTGCGTCATCATCGCGGTCTTCCCGATGATCTCCAACACGCTGTTCGGACTGCAGTCGGCCGAGGCATCGGCGCACGATCTGTTCACCCTCAACCGCGCGTCCCGCTGGGCGCGGCTGTGGAAGCTGCAGCTGCCCGCGGCGATCCCGTCGATCTTCACCGGCCTGCGCAACGCCGCCGGACTGTCGGTCATCGGCGCCATCGTCGGGGACTTCTTCTTCCAGCAGGGCAGCCAGGGTATCGGCGGGCTGCTGCGGACGTACACGCTGCGGCTGAACATGGAGCCGCTGTTCCTCGCGATCATCTTCACCGCCCTGTTCGGCGTCCTGGTCTTCTCGGTGTTCGCCGCGCTGGACCGAGTGATCGTCGGGCGCCTGTTCGGCCTCAAGCCGCGCTGATCCCCGCATTCCCCTCCGCCCTCACCCGACCCGTCCTCAGAGGAGAACCCGTGTCCACATCCGCCCGTGCGCGCATCACCCGTCTGCTGGTGACCTCCGGCACCCTCGTCGCCGTCACCGTCGCCCTCGCCGGCTGCGGCAGCCCGGAGAGCCAGCCCGCCGCCGTCAACACCGCCGCGCCCGCCGACGCCGGCGGCGCGCTGGATCTGACCGGCAGCTGCCCCGAGACCGTCGTGATGCAGCAGGACTGGCAGCCCGAGGCCGAGCACGGCGCCATGTACTCCCTGGTCGGCGAGGACTACGTCATCGACGCCGAGGCGAAGTCGGTCAGCGGCTCCCTCATCGCGCAGGGCGTGGACACCGGCGTCGACATCGAGGTGCGCCCAGGCGGACCCAACGTCAACTTCCAGCCCGTGCCGGCGCTCATGTACCTCGACCCCGAGATCCTCATCGGCGCGGTGAACTCGGATGTCGCCATCGTCGCCGCGGCGGATCAGCCCACCGTGGCCGTGACCTCACAGCTGACGTGGAGCCCGCAGATCCTGATGTGGGATCCGGAGAGCCACGACGGGGCGAGCACGATCCCCGAGGCCGCTGCCGGCGGGGCACCCGTCGTGACCGCCGGCGACGTCATCCCGACCCTTCTGGTGTCCAAGGGCATCATCGAGGCGTCCCAGATGGATCTCAGCTACGAGGGCACCCCGCAGCGGTTCGTGTCCGACCCCACGATCCTGCAGCAGGGGTTCGTGACGGCCGAGCCGTACATCTACGAGGAGGAGATCTCGGAGTGGGCCAAGCCGGTCGGCTATCAGCTGCTCTCCGAACTCGGATACTCCATCTACCCCGAGCCGCTGGCCGTGCGCCCGGAGACGATCGAGGAGTACGGCGACTGCCTCGCCAAGCTCGTGCCGATCATGCAGCAGGCGCAGATCGACTTCCTCGCCGAACCCGACGACACCGTCGCGCTGATCCTCGAACTCGTGGAGGCCTACCAGACCGGGTGGACGTACTCGCAGGGCGTCGCGGACTACTCCGTCGAGCAGCAGAAGGCGCTCGGCATCGTCACCGACGACCCCGCGACCGGCGTGTTCGGGCACCTCGACCCCGAGCGAATGGAGTCCATCGTCGCCGACTTCGTGCCGATCCTCGTCGAATCCGGCAGCATCAGCGCGTCGGACGCGGAGCAGATCTCCGCCGAGTCGCTCTACACGAACGAGTTCATCGACATGGACATCTCGATGGAGTGACCCTGCCGATCGATCCAGCCGACGCATCCGAAGGGGACACCGCATGACGAGGCCGACCGCCGCGCACTCACTCGGGGTGCCGGAACTCCTTGACCACGAGCGCCCGGCACGTCGTTCCCGGCGACGTGCGCCACAGATGGCGGACGCCACCCTGATAGTGGATGGAGTCACCGGCGGCGAGGGGGATCTCCTCCTCCTCCAGCACGACGGTCAGCGCGCCCTCCAGCACGTAGACGAACTCCTCCTCGTCGTGCTCCCACCAGATGCCGTCGTCGAAGCTGCCGCTGAAGATCATCGGCAGGAAGGGCGGCGCGCCGGCGGGGCCGAGGACCTTCACCGGTCCGCCGCCGGAATCCAGCGGCGAGCCGGCACCGGCGCGCACCACGTGGTGCCCACCGCGGCGCCGGGGCGGCGCGTCGTCGGTGAGCAGCGCCTGCTGCGTCGTGCCGAGGGTGCGCGCGATCCGGAACAGCGACGCCATGCTGAGCCGCTCGAGTCCACGCTCCACCTGGCTGAGGAACGAGTGGGACAGCTCCGCCTGGGCAGCCGCCTGGGCCAGCGTCATGCCGCGCTCCTGACGCAGGGCCCGGATGCGTGCGCCCAGGGCGCGCGCGGCCTCGTCGGGACTGGCCGGCCCGCCCGGGCGTCTCCGTCGCGATTCGGCCACTGCTGCAGCGTACCCGCCGGCGCCCCCAGGCGCGCACGGCTCCCGCTCGGACGCGGGAGACCGCATCCGGCAACGAGGAAGGACGAACATGGACGGTCGTGACCCACTGGAAGCGGAGCTGACGGCGCTCCTCGGACCCCGCGGGGTCAGCAGCGACCTGCGTCAGCGGGAGAAGGCGTCGGTGGACGGCGCGCGGATGTCGCCGATCATCGCCGAGCTGCTGCCGCTGGGGATCGCCGATCTCGTGGCCTTCCCCACGTCCGCCGCGGAGATCGCCGCCGTCGTGGGGGTCGCCGCCCGCCACGGCGTGGCGATCACCCCGCGCGGGAAAGGCACCGGCAACTACGGCCAGGCCCTCCCGCTCCTGGGTGGACTCGTGCTCGACACCTCGCGCGCCCGCAGCGTCATCGAGGTGTCCGACGGAGTCATCACCGCGGATGCCGGCACCCCCATGGCGACCCTCGAGCAGGCCGCCCGCGCCACCGGTCAGCAGCTGTGGATGTACCCCTCCACGGTGCACTCCACGATCGGCGGCTTCCTGGCGGGGGGATCCGGCGGCACCGGGACGATCGCGCACGGCGCGAACCACATGGGCTTCGTCGTCGCGCTCGACGTCGCCACGCCCGCATCCGGCGGCGAGCTCGTGCACGTGGAAGGGGACGAGGCCCTCGCTTTCGTCCACAACTACGGCACGGCCGGCATCATCGCGCGCGCCTCGGTACGGCTGGAGCCGCTGCAGGACTGGCGTGGCGTGTACGCGTCGTTCCCCGACTTCCCCGGGGCGCTGTCGGTTCTGCGCGAGCTCGGCCGCCTGCAGCCGGCACCCCGCCTCGTCTCCGCGGACACGCCGCACATCACGGCGCAGCTGCCCGCCGACCCCGCCTTCCCGGCGGGGCGCAGCTCCCTGCGGATGATCGCCGACCCGGCCACGGTGGCGGCCGCGCGGGCACTCATCGAGGGCGCCGGCGGCCGCGTGGAGGACGTCCGCGAAGGGCCGCAGGTCTCGGCGGCGATCTCCGTGCTCAGCTACAACCACCCCATCGAGTGGCTGCAGAAATCCGAGCCGGGCGTGTACTTCCACGTCGAGGTGTCCGGCGACGCCCTCGTGGAGCGCATCGACGAGGTGCACGCCGTCTACCCGGGCGGGATGCTGCACATCGAGGCCGGCCACACCGTCCCCATCGGTATGCTCGCCGGCGTCTACGAGAGCCCCGAGGCGGTGTACGACGGCATCGACGCGCTCACCGCGCTGGGGGTCGGCGTGCACAACCCGCACCAGTGGAACGTGGACTTCCGCCTCGCCGAGACCGTGGCACGCGCGGCGGAGACCGACCCGGACGGCCTCCTGAACCCGGGCAAGCTGAACCCCGCGTACGCCGGGCCCACGAAGGGCGCCATCCGGTGAGCGACCCGTCCGCGCCCGCGACCCGGTCGTGGGCCGACCTGTCCGGTCCCGCCCTGGACGCGGCGCTGTCCGAGCGCTCGATCGCGGTCGTCCCCGTCGGCGCCATCGAGCACCACGGCCCGCACCTGCCGCTGCGGACGGACGCGCTGATCGCGGAGGCCGTGGCATTCGCCGCCGTGACGCGTGCCGCCGCATCGGGGCTGGACGTGTGGCTGCTGCCGACGGTGTCGTACGGCAAGTCCGACGAGCACTACTGGGCCCCGGGAACCGTGTGGCTGGAAGGCACGACACTCCTGGAGCAGCTCGTGGAGATCGGGCGCTCGATCGCCCTCACCCGCGCGCGCACGGTGGTCTTCGTCAACGGCCACGGCGGCAACGTCATGCTGCTGGGCTGGCTCAACCGCGAGCTGCGCCGCCGCTTCGGGCTGCGCTCGTTCTCGATGTCGGCGGGCGCCGGCGGCGCCGGCGACGGACTCGAGGGGCGCCCCGACGAACTCGGGCAGGGCATCCACGCCGGCTTCGCCGAGACCTCCGTCGTGATGCACCTCGCGCCGGGCCTTGTCTCCCCGGACCTGCCCCCGCGCAACGTGCCGGAGCGGATCGCCGGGCTGCGGCACATCGGATTCAACGCCAAGCCGGTGATGTTCGGCTGGACCAGCGACGACTTCGGGCCCACGGGCGTGATCGGCGACCCCACCGGAGCCAACGCCGCCCACGGGCGCGAGCTGTTCGAGCGCGGCGTCGCGTTCGTCGCCGACGCGCTCGCCGAGATCGACGGATTCGTCTTCGGTTAGGAGAGCCCGACCATGCCATCGACCACCGACGCCCCCACCGATCCCGCCGGCGCACCGGTGCTGGGCGGCACGCCCGTCGCCGACCCCGCCCGCCTGGCCGCATCGTGGCTCCCCGGCCCGGACGAGGAGCCGATGCGCATGACGCTGTCGACGATCGATGCGAACGGATTCCCCCGGGCCCGCACGCTGCTGCTGAGCGAATACGACGGCGACCGCTTCTTCTTCCACACCGACGCACGCAGCCGCAAGGTCGCCGACCTGGGAGCCGATCCCCGCGTCGCGCTCACGATCCTGTGGCCGGATGCCTCTCGGCAGCTCGTCGTGCAGGGCACCGCGATGCCGGCGTCGGCGGACGAGTGCGCCGAGGCGTACCGGCGGCGCTCGCCGTACCTGCAGCAGCTGGCGTGGCTGAACACCGCCGAGTACGCCCAGCTGCCCCTGGCCGAGCGCGAGGCGCGATGGTCGCGGTTCCGCGAGGAGCGGGCGGCGCCGCCGCAGCCGCCGGGATGGGTCGGATTCGGCGTGCGGCCCCACCGCATGCTGTTCTGGGCGGCACATCCGGATGCCGCCAGCCGCCGGGTGGAATATGTGCGCACCGAGGACGGCTGGCGCCGGTCGTACCTGCCGGGGTGAGGCGGTGTCAGTAGCCGGCGCGGTCGGCGTCGGCTGCGGTGGGCACCCAGCGGGCAGCGAGGGCCTCGGACCCGCGCGCGAGCAGGGCGACGTCGGCGCCCACGAGCACGAAGGCGGCGCCGGCGTCGAGGTAGGCCTGCGCGGCGGCCGGGTCGAACGCGTTGACGCCGACCGGCTTGCCGGCGCCGCGCACGGCGTCGAAGGCGCGGTGGACGGCGGCCACGACATCCGGATGCGTCTGCTGTCCGAGCAGCCCCATCGAGGCGGCGAGGTCGCTCGGGCCGACGAACACCCCGTCCACGCCGTCGACGGCGGCGATGTCGGCCGCCGCGGCGACGCCCTCGACGTTCTCGACCTGCACGAACAGTGACACGTGCGCATCGCCGTCCTGGAGGTACCCGTCCACGCGGTTCCAGCGGCCGGAGCGGGCCAGCGCCGACCCCACGCCGCGCACCCCGCGCGGCGGGTAGCGCACCGCCGCGACGAGGTCGCGCGCCTGCTCGGCCGACGAGACCATGGGGACGAGGATGTTCTGCGCCCCGGTGTCCAGCACCTGCTTGAGCGTCACGACGTCGCCGATCGGCACGCGCACGACGGGGGTGGACGGGTACGCCGCCACCGCCTGCAGCTGCGCCAGCACGCCCTCCAGCCCGTTGGGGGAATGCTCCATGTCGATCAGGAGCCAGTCCAATCCGCCGCCCGCGCAGATCTCGGCCACGAGGGGGCTGCCCGAGCACACCCATATGCCTGCGAGCGGGCGGTCGGCGGCGGCGAGGGCGTCGCGGAAGGTCGGGGTCAGAGAAAGCGGCATGCGATGGTCCCCATGGGTCCGTAGTCGGCCAGGACGGTGTCGCCCGGGTGCACCCACATGGGCCGGGTGAAGGAGCCGGCGAGGATGACCTCGCCCGCCTCCAGCCGGTCGCCGTGCTGCGCGAGCTTGTTCGCGAGCCACGCGACGCCGGCGGCGGGGTGGTTCAGCACCGCCGCGGCCACCCCGCTCTCCTCGATGGTCTCGTTGCGGTACAGCAGCGCCGACACCCAGCGCAGGTCCACCGCATCCGGTGCCGTGGGGTTGCCGCCGAGGATCATGCCCCCGTAGGCGGCGTTGTCGGCGATGGTGTCGACGATCGTTCGGCCTTCGAGCTCGATGTGGGAGTTGAGCACCTCGAGGGCGGGGACGACGTACTCCGTCGCGCGCAGGACGTCGAACAGCGTGCACGCCGGGCCCTCGAGCGGATGCGCCAGCACGAACGCGAGCTCGACCTCGATGCGCACGTTGGAGTAGTCCGCGTGCCGCAGCACCGAGCCGTTCTCCCACACCGTGTCGTCGAACATGACGCCGTAGTCCGGCTCGCTGATGCCCGTCGCCGCCTGCATGACCTTCGAGGTCAGGCCGATCTTCCGGCCGACGAGGCGCCGGCCGTCGGCTACGCGAGCGTCGCGCCACATCCGCTGGATCGCGTAGGAGTCCTCCACCGTGGCCTCGGGGTACCGCGCGGTGATGCGCGGGATGACACCGTGCGTGCGGTCGGCCTCGGCGAGCTCGGCCGCGATCGCGGCGATGGTCTCTGCGTCGAGCATGGGTGGTCTCCTTCGTTGTCAGACTAGCGAGCCCCGATTCCCGAACTCCCCGATTCCCGAACTCCTCAATACCGCGGCCGGATCCGGCCGAATGCCGCTGGGTGGGCCCGGCCGGGGCCGATCTTGAGGAGTTCGGGAGGGGGAGGTGGCCGGGGAGCCGGCTCCGGCGCGGGGTCGCTCCGGGTGGGGCTCCCGGCCCGCGACCCGGTCGTCGGAGCCGGCTTCGGCGGGGAGCGGGGGGCTCCGTCAGCCCACCCCACATCCCGAACTCCTCAATTCCGGGGCCGGATGCGGCCGGAAGCCGCTGGTCGGCCCCGGATCGGGCAAGTTTTGAGGAGTTCGGGAGGGGGAAGGGGGTTACAGCTGGTGGCCGAGCTTGTACTCGCCCTGCTTGTACTCCGGCATCGACTCCTCGCCCTCGTCGCGGCGCGTGTAGGAGAACCCGTCGGCGCCGATGGTGACGGCCATCTCCGACGTGTCGGTGCGGGCGACGACCTCCTTCGGGTTGCCGTCGAGGTCGAGCACGAGCGATGCCTCGGTGTACCACGACGGCACGACGGGGTTGCCCCACCAGTCGCGGCGCTGGTTGTCGTGCACGTCCCACGTGATGACGGGGTTGTCCGGGTCGCCGGTGTAGTAGTCCTGCGTGTAGATCTCCACGCGGTGCCCGTCGGGGTCGCGCAGGTACAGGTAGAACGCGTTCGAGACGCCGTGGCGGCCGGGGCCGCGCTCGATCGCGTCCGAGCGGCGCAGGGCGCCGAGCTTGTCGCAGATCGCGAGGATGTTGTGCTTCTCGTGCGTGGCGAAGGCGACGTGGTGCATGCGCGGCCCGTCGCCGCCGGTCATAGCGGTGTCGTGCACGGTGGGCTTGCGGCGCATCCACGCCGCGTAGACGGTGCCCTCCTCGTCCTGGATGTCCTCGGTCACGCGGAAGCCCAGGTCCTGCATGAACTTCACCGCGCGCGGGACGTCGGGGGTCACCTGGTTGAAGTGGTCCAGTCGAACGAGCTCACCGGGGATGTGGAGGTCGTACCGCCACGCGAGACGCTCGACGTGATCGGTCGCGTAGAAGAACTCGTACGGGAAGCCGAGCGGATCCTCCACGCGCACCGAGTCGCCGATGCCCTTGGTGAAGCCGCCTTCGCGACGCTCGACACGGCAGCCGAGCTCGGAGTAGAAGGCGACGGCCTTGTCCAGGTCTTCCGGCGTGCGGACGCGGTAGGAGAACGCCGCGACGGCGGCCACCGGACCCTGCCGGAGCACGAGGTTGTGGTGGATGAACTCCTCCGTCGAGCGCAGGTAGATCGCCTCGCCGTCCTCCTCCGTGACGTACAGGCCCAGTACGTCGACGTAGAACTGCCGCGAGGCGGCCAGATCGGTCACGACGAGCTCCATGTACGCGCAGCGCAGGATGTCGGGCGCCGGCGCCGAGGGGGTGGGGATGGGGTCGTCGGTGGCGATGGGCGCCTCCTGCGACACGTAGAAGCCGGAGGAGGTGAGGGTCATATCGTCGCGGTGGGACATGTCGCTTCCTTGCGAATCGGGAGGGTCAGTGGGATGCGGCGGCGTCGGTCTTGCCGAAGGTGGGGTTGTGCACCGCGCCGAGGGTGATGTGCACGGCCTGCTGGTCGGTGTAGAAGTCGATCGAGCGGTAGCCGCCCTCGTGCCCGAGGCCGGAGGCCTTCACTCCGCCGAACGGGGTCCGCAGGTCGCGGACGTTGTTGGAGTTCAGCCACACCATGCCCGCCTCGATGGCCTGCGCGAAGTTGTGCGCGCGCTTGAGGTCGTTCGTCCACACGTAGGCGGCGAGGCCGTACTTCACGCCGTTGGCCAGGGCGAGGGCCTCCTCGTCGGTGTCGAACGGCGTGATCGCCACGACCGGGCCGAAGATCTCCTCCTGGAAGATGCGCGCGTCGGGGGCGACGTCGGCGAACACCGTCGGGGCGACGTAGTTGCCCGTGGGGAAGCCCTCCGGGCGACCGCCGCCGGCGACCAGGCGCGCCTCGGTCTTGCCGATCTCGATGTAGCTCATGACCTTGTCGTAGTGCTCGGGGTGCACGAGCGCCCCGACCTCGGTGGCCGGGTCCTGCGGGTCGCCGACGACGACGCGCTCGGCCTGTGCCGCGTAGCGCTCGACGAACTCGTCGTACACGTCGCGCTGGACGAGGATGCGGCTGCCTGCGGTGCAGCGCTCGCCGTTGAGGGAGAACACCCCGAAGATCGTCGCGTCGATCGCAGCCTCCAGGTCGGCGTCGGCGAACACGATCGCCGGCGACTTGCCGCCCAGCTCCATGGACAGGCCCTTGAGGTACGGCGCGGCGTTGCCGAAGATGATCTGCCCCGTGCGGCTCTCGCCCGTGAAGGAGATCAGCGGCACGTCGGGGTGCTTCACGAGTGCGTCGCCGGCGTCTTCGCCCAGGCCGTTGACGAGGTTGAACACACCCTGCGGGAGCCCGGCCTCCTCGAAGATCCCCGCCCACAGCGAGGCGGACAGCGGCGTGAACTCGGCGGGCTTCAGCACGACGGTGTTGCCGGTGGCGAGAGCCGGGCCGAGCTTCCACGACTCGAGCATGAAGGGCGTGTTCCACGGCGTGATGAGGCCGGCGACGCCGATGGGCTTGCGGTTGACGTAGTTCATCTGGCGCCCCGGCACCTTGAACGCGTCGTCGGTCTGCGCCACGATCAGGTCGGCGAAGAAGCGGAAGTTCTCCGCCGCCCGCCGCGCCTGCCCGAGCGCCTGCGTGATCGGCAGTCCGGAGTCGAAGGACTCCAGCTCCGCCAGGCGCGCGTCGCGCGACTCGACGAGGTCGGCGATGCGGTGCAGGATGCGGGCGCGCTCACGCGGCAGCATCCGCGGCCACGGCCCCTCGGCGAACGCGCGCCGCGCGGCGGCGACGGCGAGGTCGACGTCGGCCTTGGTGCCGGCCGCGGCCTGCAGGTAGGTCTCGTTGGTCACCGGGTCGAGCACGTCGAACGTGCCGCCCTCGACGGAGTCGACGAACTGCCCGTCGATGTAGTGCTGGATGCGCGTGGGCAGGTCGGCGGGGATGTGGCGCGGGTCGGTCATGGCGTTCTCCTGTTCAGGACGTCGGGAGGCCGAGGGCCTCGCCGGGGTGCTCGTGGGTCAGATAGGCGTCGAGGGTGGCCGAACGGTGCCGGCGGGAAGCGTGCTCGATGTCGGCGAGGGGTGCCCCCGCCTCGATGAGGGCGAGGATGTTCTCGTGCTCGCGCACCGACTCCGCGGCGCGGCCGGGCACGAAGCTGAAGGTCGACTCGCGCAGATGCCCGAGGCGCGCCCACTCGGCGCGGACCAGGTCGAGCATGCGCGGGTTCGCGCACCGCTCGAACAGCGTCGCGTGGAACTCCTGGTTGAGGCTCGTGAACGCGCGCGGGTCGAAGTTCTCGAGGGTGCGGATCATCTGCTCGTTGATGGCGCGCGCGCGGCGGACGTCGTCGACCGTGAGGGCGCGGGCCGACAGCGCGGTGGCGGCACCCTCGAGGATGCTGAGGGCCTGCATGCTGAAGCGGTACTGCGAGTCGTCGACCATCGACACGCGCGCGCCGATGTTGCGCTCGAAGGTGACGAGGCCTTCCGCCTCGAGCTGGCGGATCGCCTCGCGGACGGGGACGACGCTCATCCCCAATTCGCCGGCGATCGACCCGAGGACCAGGCGGTAGCCGGCGGTGAACTGCTGTCCGGTGATCCGCTCCTTGATCCAGGAGTAGGCCTGCTGCGACTTGCTGCGCGACGTGTCCGGCGCGTGGGCGTCCGCCTCGGGATCCTGTCGCAGGGTCACCGGCCGCTCCGCTCCGCGTCGTAGCGCGCGCGCCATTCGGCGTTCATCGGGAACAGGCCGTCGACGGGATGCCCCGCCTTCACCTGAGCGGCGATCCACGCGTCCTCCTCCTCCTGCGCGAGGGCGGCGTCTGCCACTTCCTCGGCGAGGGCCGGGGGGATCACGAGAACGCCGTCGCCGTCGCCGACGATGATGTCGCCGGGCTCGACCGTCGTGCCGCCGCATCCGATCGCCACGTCGACATCCCACGGCACGTGCCTGCGGCCGAGGACGGCGGGGTGGGCCCCGCGGGAGAAGACGGGCAGCCCGATCTCGGCGACCGCGTCGTAGTCGCGCACGCCGCCGTCGGTGACGATGCCTGCCGCCCCGCGGGCCTGGGCGCGCAGGGCCAGGATGTCGCCGAGCGTGCCGGAGCCGGTCTCGCCGCGGGCCTCGATGACGATGACCTCGCCCTCGCCGACGGAGTCGAAGGCGCGCTTCTGCGCGTTGTACCCCCCGCCGCGGGCGGCGAAGAGGTCTTCGCGGCCGGGGACGAAGCGCAGCGTGCGCGCCGTGCCGACGAGCTTGCTGCCCGGATGCATCGGACGCACGCCGTCGATCGTGACGTTGTTCAGCCCGCGCTTGCGCAGCTGCTGTGACAGGCCCGCGACGGGGACGCGCGTGAGCTTGTCGCGCAGCTCGGGGGAGAGGACGGGGGCTGCGGGCAGGCCGGCCGCCTCGCGCGAACCCCACGCCTCCGCGCGCTGGGTGTCGTTGACGGCGGGGAGGGACCCCAGTGACGCGTCGAACGCGTGCGCCCCCTGCACGACGGTGGTCTCCAGGCGCCCGGTCGAGGCGTCGCCGGCGCTGACCTCGACCTCGACGCGGTCGCCGGGGACGACGACGCTGGAGCCGGCCGGCGTGCCGGTGAGGATGACGTCGCCGGTTTCCAGCGTGAAGTGCTGCGAGAGGTCGGCGACCATCTGGGGGAGGGAGAAGATGAGCCCGGCCGTGGTGTCGTCCTGCACGAGGTCGCCGTTGACCCACGTGCGCAGGCGCAGCCCGGCCGGGTCGACGTCGCGGGCGTCGAGCAGGCCCGGCCCGATGGGGGTGTACCCGTCGCCGCCTTTTGAGCGGACGTTGGAGCCCTTGTCGTTCTCGCGCAGATCGTACAGGCCGAAGTCGTTGGCGGCCGTGACGGCGGCGACGTGGTCCCACGCCTCCTCCGCGCGCACGCGGCGCGCGGGCTCGCCGATGATCAGGGCGATCTCGCCCTCGAAGGCGAGCAGCTCGGTGCCGTGCGGGCGCTCGATGCTCGCGCCGGTGGGGGCCAGGGAGCTGGCCGGCTTGAAGAAGTAGGAGGGGTGTGCGGGGCGGCGCCCGCGCTGGTCGGCCCGGGAAGTGTAGGCCAGGTGCACCGCGATGATCTTGCCGGGGCGGCGGGCCAGGGCAGGGATGCGGGGATCGTTCAGGTCCGTCGGGGTCATCCGAGCTCCTTCGCTCTTGCGTCGTATCTCAAATCGTATATCATTCATGCCAGGCGGGCAAGATGCCGCCGCATCCCGACACAGACGTCTTCCCCCCGACAGCGGCGTCCGAAGGAGTTCCGACATGAGCAGACCCGTCCCCACCGGCCCCGAGGGCTTCACCCCCACCGGAACCATCTCCAGCCCCACCGACCGGCGCCGCGTCGTGTTCGCCACGGTCGTGGGGACAACGGTGGAGTGGTACGACTTCTTCCTCTACGCCTCGGCGGCCGGCCTCGTCTTCGGGCAGCTGTTCTTCGCCCCCGCCGGCGAGGGCTTCGCCCAGATCCTGTCGTTCATCACCGTGGGCATCAGCTTCCTCTTCCGCCCCCTCGGCGCCTTCCTGGCCGGCCACCTCGGCGACAAGTACGGCCGCCGTCTCGTGCTCATGCTCACGCTCGTCCTGATGGGCGTGGCCACGACGCTCGTCGGTCTGCTCCCCACCTACCAGGCGATCGGGATCGCCGCGCCGATCCTCCTCATCGTGCTGCGCATCCTGCAGGGCATCTCTGCCGGCGGCGAGTGGGGCGGCGCGGTGCTGATGGCCGTCGAGCACGCCCCGAAGACCCGCCGCAGCCTGTTCGGCGCATCGCCGCAGCTCGGAGTGCCGCTCGGGCTCCTGCTGGCCAGCGGCATGCTCGGGCTCATGGCCATCATCGCCCCCGGGGACGCGTTCCTGGAGTGGGGCTGGCGCATCCCGTTCCTGCTGTCGTTCGTCCTGATCCTGATCGGCCACTACGTGCGCCGCCGTGTGGAGGAGAGCCCGGTGTTCCTCGAGCTCTCCGAGCGCAAGGAGCAGACACGCATGCCGATCGTGCAGCTGTTCCGCAAGCACGCGCTGCTCGTGATCATCGCGGCGATGGTCTTCGCCGGGAACAACGCCGTCGGCTACATGACCACGGGCGGCTACATCCAGCGCTACGCCACCGACCCGGAGGGTCCCGTGGGCCTGCCCACCGCCGATGTCCTGGGCGCCGTCACCATCTCCGCCGTGTCGTGGCTCGTGTTCACGTGGATCGCGGGATGGGCGGGAGACCGCCTCGGCCGCCGCAACACGTACATCATCGGGTGGATCGCGCAGCTGGTGGGCGTCGTGCTGCTCTTCCCGCTCGTGAACACCGGCAGCATCGGCCTGCTGACCCTCGGGCTGGTCGTGCTCACGGCCGGCCTGGGCTTCACGTACGGCCCGCAGGCGGCGCTGTACGCCGAGCTCTTCCCCGCATCGATCCGGTTCTCCGGAGTGTCGATCTCCTACGCCATCGGTGCGATCCTCGGCGGTGCGTTCGCTCCGACGATCGCGCAGGCGCTCGTGCAATCGACCGGATCGACCGACGCGGTCACGTGGTACCTCGCCGGCATGACCCTGCTGGGGCTGATTGCCACGCTGCTCCTGCGCGACCGCAGCGGCATCCCGCTGGGTCCCGACCACGAGGAGCTGCAGGCCCGCAGCCCGATCTACGGCGCAGCCAAGGCCTGATCCGGGGCGGCGTCAGCCGGCGTGGGCGATCTCCTGCCAGAACGGGGCGATCACCGCGCCGCTGACGCGCAGGTCCAGCAGCAGGAACGGGCGCTCCTCGGGGGAGCGGGCCGTCCACTCGGCCACCGCATCCAGGTCGGCGACGGTGCGTACGACGACGCCCTCCGCGCCGAAGCCGCGCGCGACGGCGGCGAAGTCCACCTCGGGGATGAGCATCGGATCGAGGGCGAGACCCTTCACGCCGTAGTTGTTCACCTCGGCGCCGTACTGCGCGTCATTCCACACGACCGCGATGCCCCGGCCGCCGGCCACCCGCACGGCGGTCTCCAGGTCGGCGAGGGCCATGAGGCCGCCGCCGTCGCCGGTCGTGAGCACGATCGTCGACTCGGGGCGCGCCACGGCGGCGCCGGGGACGCTGGGGAAACCCAGCCCGATCGACTGATAGGCGGTGCCGACCATGATCATGCGGTCGGGCGATGCCACGGGCCAGTACATGTTCGACCAGCCCAGGAAGTGCCCGCCGTCCGAGACGATCACGCGGTCCTCGGGGAGCAGCTCGGCCAGGCGCAGCGCCGCCGACCGGGGATCCAGGCGGCCATCCGGTCCGGTCCCGGCCCCCGGCTCCTGCTGGCGTGCCGCCGCCACGTCGACGCTGTGGCGCCAGTCCGAGGGGCGCGCGCCGCGCGCACGAAGGCGCCGCAGGATCTCGCCGGCGACCTCGGCGGCGTCACCGCGGACATAGCCCCCGACGTTCGGATGCGTCGCGGTGGGCGCCACGTCCACCTGGAAGACGCGCGCGCCGGGGGCGAAGAGCTCGCCGAAGCGCATCGTGAACTGGTTCAGCGCGGCGCCGAAGACCACCGCCACGTCGGCCTCCCGCACGAGCGCCATCGCGCCGGGTGCGCCGAAGCCGCCGGCGACGCCGAGGTCGAAGCGCGCGTCGGGGAAGAGCCCCCGCCCGAGCGCCGTGCTCGCCGTGAGCGCCCCCGTCGCCTCGGCCAGGTCGCCGAGCACCACCCCGGCGCTGGCCAGCCACGCGCCGCGGCCGCCGAGGAGGACGGGGCGGCGGGCGCCGGCGAGCGCCTCGACGATCCCGTCGAGGACGGCCTCGGCGAACGGGGTGCGCGGCGGCAGCTGCGGGTCGGGCACCGGATCGGCCGTGGCGGGGACGGGGCCGGCGTCGCGCGTGGCGAGGTCGTACGGGATCGCGAGGACCACGGGGACGCGATACGTGTGGGCGTGCTCGATGGCGATCGCGACGGTGGCCGCGGCATCCCGGTGCCCCACGGTGTACGTGCGGGCGCCGACGCCGTCGGCCAGGGCGATCTGGTCCACGCCCCACGGCCGCAGGCCCGAGGTCGGCTCGTCGCCGACCAGGAGGACGAGCGGCGTGCGGGCCTGCACGGCTTCGGCCAGCGCGGTGAGGGTGTTGGTGAAGCCGGCGCCGTAGGTCGCGGTCGCCGCGGCGATCCGCCCCGACGCGCGGAAGTATGCATCCGCCGCCGCGACCCCCGCCGCCTCGTGGCGCACCGCGACGAAACGAGCCGCGGTGTCGCGCTCGAGAGCGTCGAGGAAATAGGCGTTGCCGTTGCCCATCACGCCGAACACGGTGTCGAGAGAGCGCGAGAGCGTGGCGGCGACGTGGGCGGAGACGGAGGGCATGGCGAAGCCTTTCGAGACGGGGGACGGGGTGGGCCGTATGTGTCTCGCGCGCTGGCCGAGCGGCTGCGTGCCCCTTTTCCGGGCACCGGCGCGGGGGAGTCGCCGGACGGTGGCAAGTATAGGACGGTCACCGGATGCGCGCGGCGCCTCGACGCGCCGTCCATCGCACGCGCGAGGCTGTACGCGGTGTATATCGATGGCGATGCGTGCGGGTGGCCACAATGGAGGGGAACGTATCGATCGAGGAGGACGGAACATGAGCGTGTCGCGCGAGGAAGAACTGCTGGCATCTGTCCCTGACGGCCTGTATATCGCGGGGCAGTGGCGCGCGGCGGAGGGGGGCAAGACGCTCGACGTCGCCGACCCCGCCACCGGCGACGTCATCCGCTCGATCGCCGACGCCTCCGTCGCCGACGGCGCCGCGGCCATGGACGCCGCCGCGGAGTCCTTCCCGGCCTGGGCGGCGACACCCGTGCGCGAACGCGCCGAGATCCTGCGGCGCGCCTTCGACCTGCTGCAGGCCCGCCGCGAGGACATCGCGCTGCTGATGACGCTCGAGATGGGCAAACCGCTCGCCGAGGCGCGCGGCGAGGTGGCCTACGGCGGGGAGTTCCTGCGGTGGTTCAGCGAGGAGGCCGCGCACGTCCAGGGCCGCTACGGCGCCAACCCCGAGGGCACCGGCCGCATGATCGTCACGCAGCACCCGGTGGGTCCGTGCTTCCTCATCACGCCGTGGAACTTCCCGCTCGCGATGGCCACGCGCAAGATCGCCCCCGCCCTCGCCGCGGGGTGCACCGTCGTGATCAAGCCGGCCTCGCTCACGCCGCTGACGACCCTGTTCTTCGTCAAGCTGCTCGAGGAGGCGGGCGTCCCCGCCGGCGTCGTCAACGTCATCACGACCTCCACGACCGGACCGGTGTCCGAGCGCATCATCCGCGACCCGCGCCTGCGGAAGCTCTCGTTCACCGGATCCACCCCCGTGGGCCAGCGTCTGCTGCAGCAGGCCGCCGCGGGCGTGCTGCGCACGTCGATGGAGCTCGGGGGCAACGCGCCGTTCGTCGTGTTCGACGACGCGGACCTGGACAAGGCCGTCGAGGGCGCGATGCAGGCGAAGTTCCGCAACATCGGCCAGGCCTGCACGGCGGCCAACCGCTTCATCGTGCATCGCTCGGTCGTCGAGGAGTTCACGCGCCGCGTCACCGAGCGCGTGCAGGGCATGCGCATCGGGCGCGGCACCGAGGACGGCGTGCAGATCGGCCCGCTCATCGATGACCGCGCGGTCGCGAAGGCCACGCAGCTGGTCGGTGACGCCGTCCAGCGCGGCGCCACGGTCACCGTCGGCGGCGCGGCCGTGGACGGCCCCGGCACCTTCTACCAGCCCACCGTCGTCGCCGGCGTGCAGCCGGGCAGCGAGATCCTCCGCGAGGAGATCTTCGGTCCGGTCCTCGCGATCGTGCCGTTCGACACCGAGGACGATGCGGTGCGCATCGCCAACGACACCGAGTACGGTCTCGTGTCCTACGTCTTCACCGAGAACCTCGCCCGCGGGCAGCGCATGATCGAGCGCCTGGAGACGGGGATGATGGGGCTGAACGTCGGCGTCGTGTCCAACGCCGCCGCGCCCTTCGGCGGGTGGAAGCTCTCCGGCCTCGGGCGCGAGGGCGGCGCCGAGGGCATCCACGAGTACCTGCAGACCAAGTACACGCTCACGGCCAACCCGTTCGCCTGAGCGACGGGGCGGGGCGGATGCGGGGGCATCCGCCCGGCGGCCGCCGGAGGCATACTGGACCGATGACGCGCAGGCACGACAGGGCAGGCGGGCCCTTCGCCGGGCGCTCCCTGTGGTGGTGGGGGAGCGCGGCGGTCATGGCCGTCGCGGTCGTCGGCGCCGTCGTGCTGCTCGCGCTGCCGTTCTGACCCGCGTTTCGCGCGGCGGAAATGGATCCGCGTCGCCGCGACCCCCGCGGTATGGTTCACGGCATGAGTGCCTACCCGGTCGCCCCGGTCCTGTACGAACTGCCGGCCGACCTGCAGTCGGAGTCGGTCCTGCAGAGCTTCATCGATTGGATCGCCGAGCACCGCGGCATCCGCCTCGACGGCTATCGCGACCTGTACGACTGGTCGATCACCGATCTCGACGGGTTCTGGGAGTCGGTCTGGCAGTTCTACGGCGTGCACTCGAGCACGCCGTACACGGCCGTGCTCGCCGAGGAGCGCATGCCCGGCGCCGTGTGGTTCCCCGGCGCACGGCTGAACTACGCCGAGCACGTGCTCCGCGGCGACGGCACTCGCTGCGCTTTCGTCGCGTACTCCCAGACCCGGCCCCCGCAGGAGTGGACCGTCGATGACCTGCGGGCGGAGGTGGGGCGCGTGCGCACCGGCCTCGTCGAAGCAGGGGTGGGCCTGGGTGACCGGGTGGCGGCGTACCTGCCGAACATCCCGGAGACGATCGCCATCGAACTGGCCGTGGTGAGCCTGGGCGCGGTGTGGGCGACGTGCGCGCCGGAGTTCGGCGCC
The DNA here is from genome assembly GCF_004570445.1 of Microbacterium sp. dk485. Taxonomy (NCBI): domain Bacteria; kingdom Bacillati; phylum Actinomycetota; class Actinomycetes; order Micrococcales; family Microbacteriaceae; genus Microbacterium; species Microbacterium sp. dk485. Next base: position 428,192 of record NZ_SPQW01000001.1, on the reverse strand, counting down.
TCCAGTGCCATCGACCGGCTGAGCATCATCGAGCCGAAGGTGCTGTTCGCCGTCGGCGGCTACCGGTACGGGCGCAAGAGCATCGACCGGACGGCCGAGGTGGCGGAGATCACGGCGGCGATCGGGAGCCTCGAGCGGGTCGTCGAGGTGGCCTATCCCACCTACGTCCTGCCCGACGCGATCCGGTACGACGACTTCGGCGACGGCGGCGCGGACGACGTCGCGTTCGAGCACGTCCCCTTCGACCACCCGCTCTTCGTCATCTTCACCTCGGGCACCACCGGCAAGCCCAAGGCCATCACTCATTGCCACGGCGGGATCCTGCTCGAGCACCTCAAGAACCACGGTCTGAGCTGGGGGCTGCGGGAGGGCGATCGCCTGATGTGGTACTCCACGACCGCATGGATGGTGTGGAACACCCTTCCCTCCGTGCTCCTGGTGGGCGCGTCCGTCGTGCTGTACGACGGCGACCCCACCTTCCCCGACACCCGCGAGCTGTGGCGTGTCGCGGAGGAGACGAACCCCGACGTCCTGGGCATGAGCCCGGCGTACATCCGCGGAAGCCGGGCCGCGGGGGTCGACCCCCGCACCGAGTTCTCCTTCCCCCGGTTGCGGCAGCTGTGCGCCGTGGGCAGCCCGCTGCCCCGCGACGGCTACCGCTGGGTGCATGAGCAGTTCGGAGACCGCGTCCTCCTCAACGTCGGATCCGGCGGTACCGACGTGTGCAGCGGCATCGTGCAGGGCGCGCCGCTCCTCCCGGTGTACGACGGGCAGATCTCCGGCTCCGCGCTGGGCGTGGCCGCCGCCGCGTTCGACGAGAACGGCGAGGCGGTGCTGGATTCCCCCGGGGAGCTGGTGATCCGCCGGCCCATGCCGTCGATGCCGGTCGGGTTCTGGGGCGATGACGACGGGTCGCGCATGCACGAGGCGTACTTCTCCTCGTACCCCGGCATCTGGCGGCACGGCGACTGGGCGGTCTTCCACGCCGACGGCTCGTGTCAGATCACCGGGCGCTCGGACGCGACGCTGAACCGTGGCGGCGTGCGCCTGGGGACGAGCGAGTTCTACCGCGTGATCGACGCCGCACCCGACGCCGAGGACGCCCTCGTGGTGTTCCTGGAGGGTGAGGGCGAAGACGCCGAGACCGGCCGGCTGCTGCTGTTCGTGCAGATGGCGGGCGGGGCGTCGCTGGACGACGAGCGGCGGGCATCGTTCGCGCGGATGCTGCGCAGCGAACTGTCGCCGCGCCATGTCCCGGACGAGATCCACGCCGTCCCGGCGATTCCGCTGAACCGCACGGGGAAGAAGCTGGAGGTGCCGGTCAAGCGGCTCCTGCAGGGCCGCCCCCTCGCGGAGGTCGCTCAGCTGGGGGCCGTGGCCGATGCCGGCGCACTGGAATGGTTCGCGGAGTTCGCCCGGACCCGGTCGGCACCGGTCCTGGACGCATCCACCCCGTGACGACCGGAGGCCGCCGCCCCGAGGGGCGACGGCCTCCGACCGGCTGCGGCGTCTAGCCGTTGAAGCTCTCGATGCACGAGGTCACCGGGTCGATCGAGAGGGCCGGGTCGTCGTACTCCGCCTCGTACTTCTCGATCAGGGTCCAGTAGTCCTCCAGGACGCCCTCCGCGTTGGTCAGGCCCGCGGCGGTGGCGTTGCGCACCCAGAGTTCCTCGTTGGTGTAGGTCTCGCCGTCCACGAGCGCGCCGAGCTCCTCGAACTCGGCCACGGTCTCCTCATCCCATGCCGTGAGCGTCTCGACGTTGGGGATGGACGAGATCATCTCGCACTGCTCGTCGGTCCCGACGAAGTGGGTGCCGTCGGCGCTGTCGTAGCCGTTCTTCCACACCTCGATCTCCGCGCCCGAGTTCAGCTCGTCCGCGACCTCCTCCAGGGTGGCCTTGATGTCGTCGGGGAACTCGTCGTAGTAGTCCTTCGCCCAGTACATGGCGAACTCGGAGTACACGCCCTGGCCGGTGTCGACCCAGTGCTTGAGGACCTCACCGAGCTTCCACGCCACGACGAAGTCCATGGCGCCGGCGGCCGCGCTGACGAGGCCGGTGGAGAAGGAGTTGTACGCCTCGTCGGCGGTCACCTGTGTGGGGACGACACCGGCGGCGGCGAAGTTGGGCGCCGCGATGGTGCCGGCGGTGCGCATCGTCAGACCCTCGAGGTCGGCCGGTCCTTCCAGCGGCGTGTTGGACCCGACCAGGATGTTGCCGACGGACCACGTCGACACCGAGTACAGGTTCTTCGCGTCCAGGAACGCCTTGACGTCCTCGTTGGTCTCGGTCAGCTCGGCCATCGCCGCGGTGATCGCCGCGGAGTTCGTCGGGCCGAACGTGATCTCGGGCAGGGAGTTGGGCACGAAGATCGACGGCTGGTAGTTGGGCACCGTGACCAGCAGCTGGGCGCTGCCGTCCTCGATGCACGCGTACTGGTCGGCCTGCGCACAGATCTCGTTCGCGGTGGTGCGGTTGAACGTGATCGCGCCGTCGGTGCGCTCCTCGACCTGATCCATGTACCACTCCTGGGCGGGGCGGAGGACGGACTGGTCGGCGGCGACCGAGGTGATCGTGACCTCCCATTCGCCCTCGGCATAGTCGCCGCCGCCCTCGGCGCCGGAGCTGGGGGCCGGCGAGCCGCTGCAGCCCGCCAGGACGGCCACCGCCGTCGCTGCGGCCGCGACGGCCGTGGCCAGTCGTCGTTGGTTGCGTGAAAACATCGGTGTTCTCCTCGGTGTTCAGTGTGATCGGGACGGTGCGGGTTTCCTCGGAATGGTCGGGAAGGCGAGCGACCCTCAGGTCAGGGCGCGGGAATGGTGGGGATCTCCGCCGGCGTGCCGTGGAAGGCGGCGTTGACGGCGTCGGACACGAAGGACGGCAGCCACAGGGTCAGCTCCGGCCACAGGTACAGGATCACCAGGACGACCAGGTCGACCACGATGAATGGCAGGATGCCGACGAAGACGGTGCCGCTGCGAACCTTCGCCACGCCGGCGGCCACGAAGGAGTTGATGCCCACGGGTGGCATCACCATCCCGATCTCCATCAGTTTGATGATGAGGATCCCGAGCCAGATGCTCATGAGGAGCTCGGCGGCGGCCTGCGTCGGGGCGTTGGGGAAGAAGTCGGTGGCCAGCGCCATCCCGATGGGGTGGATGATCGGCACGCTCAGCAGCAGCAACGACATCTCCTCGAGGAACATCCCCAGCGGGATGAGGCAGATCAGCAGGATCGCCATCAGGATCTTCGGGTCCAGCTCCCATTCGCCGACGGCATCCTTGATCCCCTGCGTGACACCGGCGTGCACGAAGAACCTCGAGAAGATCACCGAGCCGAAGATGATGAAGAACACCATCGACGTCGTCGCTGCGGTGTCCAGCAGCGAGTCGCGGATCTGGAGCCCCAGGCCCTTCGCCCCCAGCTTGCGCCGCTCGATGATGAGGATGATGACCGAGATCACCGCTCCGAACGCCGCCGACTCGGTGGGGGTGAACAGGCCGGAGAAGATGCCGCCGATGATGACCGTGGCCAGCACCACGACGTACACGACCCCGCGCCAGGGGAGGTTCCGCCAGTCCTTCGTCTTCGCGCTGAGCCCGATGCTCATCGTCAGCGTGCCGGTGTCGGTGCGCCGCGTGTTGCCCTCGGCCTGCGCGCGGGCCCGAGTCTCCCGCTGCAGCGACTCGTAGGAGGCGATGAAGTTGAGGTCCTCCGGCTTGCGCAGCTTGTCCACGCCCACCCGGCGCGCCCCGATGGCCATGATGTACACGACGTAGCCGAGGAAGGAGATGGCCACGGGGATGAGGCCGGCCACGAGCATGGGCGCCACCGACGTGTTCGTGATGACGGCGTAGATGACGATGAACGTGCTCGGCGGGATCAGGATGCCCACGGTGCCGGCGACGGCGACCATGCCGGTGGCCAGGCCCGCGGGGTACCCGTGGCGTCGCATCTCGGGCACGGCCAGCTTGGACATCGTCGCGACCTTCGCGATCGACGAGCCCGACACCGCGGAGAACCCCGCCGCCGCGATCACGGTGGCCACGCCGAGGCCTCCGGGCAGGCGCCGCGTGAAGTAGGCGGCGATCTCCAGGGCGTACTCGGCGATGCGCGCCCGCACGGCGAAGAGGCCGACGAGCATGAACATCGGGATGATCGTGAGGGTGAAGCTGTAGGAGTTCTGGAAGGTCTCGTTGACCATCACGGAGACCGCGACGGTGGGCGATTTGACCATCATCAGCCCGAGGGCGCCGGAGATGCCGAGCGCGAAGCCGATCGGCACGCGGATGGCCAGGAGGAGGAACATCAGCGCGAGCGTGAGCCAGATGGCGACGGTGGAATCGATCATCGTGCGCCTCCCTCCGAGCCGCGTGCCGGGGTCTGGTCGATCTGCTGTTCGTGCTCGGCCAGGCTCGCCGCGCGCAGCGCGTCGCGGTCGCTGAGGGCGGTGGGGTCGCTCGGCGGGGCGTCGTCGAACTGCATGACGTCGTCGTAGGGTCGCCGGCCGAGAACCGACCGCACCAGGTTGAGGATCACGACCAGGAAGAAGGGGATCAGTGCGGCGGCGAAGACCCAGCGCCACGGCCACAGCGGGGCGAGGCCGACGCCGTCGACGACGGTCTCGGGAACCGGCCACGTGCGGGTGATCGCGCGGTCCACCGACGCCCAGAGCAGCCACAGGAGGTAGCCGCTGGCGAGGGACCAGATGACGATGTCCAGCACGCGGTTCGCCTTCGGCCCGAGCCGTTCGGTGACGACCTGCACGGACACCTGCTCGCCGCGCACGGTGGTCCACGCCATACCCGCGAACGTCGCGGTCACGAGCAGTCCGCTCACGAGGTTGGTCACATCGAACGGATCGCCCAGCCATCTGGCGACCACCGAGCCCACGAAGGCGGCGACGATGCCCAGTGTCGCCAGTGTCGCGATCATGGCCGAGACGGCAGCCACCCAGATCACGGCGTTCTCCACGACGCGGATCGGGTCGTCCTTCAAACCGGGTGCACTCACCTTCGAGCCCTCCTCGTCACCAGGAGAGGTCCCCTGGCGTCACGGAGGCTGACGGTACACGAACGGTGCACGCGTCGCGACGGTTCCCGGAAGGTCCGCATCAGCGCGTCAACCACGCCGTCGCCGCTTCCTTGAACGTGCGGGACGAGACCGCGCTCGTGTGCGAGCGCCCCGCCACCGGCACGAAGTCCGCGCCGACGGCGCGGGCGAGCGCCTCCCCGCCGGCGGCGACGATGTCACGGTCGCCGTTGACGATGCACATCGGCGCGGCGGGCGCGGGGTCCGCGGGGAGGATGGCGGCCGCGTCCCGGCCGACTCCTTCCACGACGTCCAGGAGCACCCCGACGTCATTGCCCGGCACGAGGGATACCTGCTGAACGAGAGCCGCGGTCGGGCCGTGGAGGATCGGGGTGCCGCGGAAAACAGCGGCGCGCGCGGCCTTCAGGTCGATGTCGGCGAGCGGGGACGTGGGTCCGAAGCCGCCGAGGACGAGCCGCCGGATCCGTCGCGGCTGCGCCATGGCGAGGGTCCATCCCAGGCGCGAACCGAGCGAATAGCCGAGATACCCGACCTCCTCGGCGCCGACGGCATCCAGCACGGCGACGAGGTCGGACACGAACAGGTCCAGGCGGTAGTTGCCGGGTCCGGCCGGCCGGGCACTGCTGCCGTGACCGCGCAGGTCGACGGCGATCCCCCGGAGGCCGGCGCCGGCGAGCGCGTTTTCCCACCCAGTTCGTCGCCAATTCTGTGCACCATTCGACGCGAATCCATGCACGACGAGAACAGGCCGGCCGTCCGCGGAGCCGATCTCCTCCCACGAGATGGCCGCGTCCCCCGTCAGAACCGTCGGCATCAGTCGTCCTCGGGCGGGCGCAGCTTGACGCGCTTGACCGGCACGTCAGCGTCGACGGCGGGGATCCTCCCCACGATCCCGGCGCTCTCCTCCGGCACCTCGAAGGTGATCAACGCGTCGCCCACGCGCACCGTTTCGCCCTCCTCCGCGCCGAGGCGGGAGACGACGCCGGAGGTGGGCGAGGGGAGCTCCACGGCCGATTTCGTCGTCTCCACCTCGACCAGGACGTCGTTGCGCTCGACGAGATCGCCGATCCCGACGTGCCACTCCAGGATGACCGCATCCTCCAGACCCTCGCCGAGGTCGGGAAGCGGGAAGGACAGTTCAGCCACGTCGGTACTCCAGTACTCGCTGCATCCCCAGCAGGATGCGATGGACACTCGGGATCTGCTCGTCCTCGAGGGCGCCGGAGGGGGTCGGCACGTCGTAGCCGGTCACGCGCTGCACCGGCGCGCGCAGCGTGTCGAAGAGCCGCTCCGAGATGCGCGTGGCGACCTCGGCGCCGAGGCCCGCCGTGCGGGCCGCTTCATGCACCACCACCGCCCGGCGGGTGCGACCGACCGACTCCACGATGGTCGCGGTGTCGATGGGGGAGAGCCACCGAAGGTCGACGACCTCCGCCTCCACGCCGTCCTCCGCGGCGATCTCGGCCGCCTTCAGCGACCGATCGACCATCGCGCCCCAGCTGAGGATCGTCACGTGCCTGCCGGGACGGACGATCCTCGCTCCCTCAGCGCCGCCGGAGTTCCCGAAGTCGACCGGCCCCTTCTGCCAGTACCGCGATTTCGGTTCGAGGAAGATCACCGGGTCGGGACAGCGGATCGAGGCCCGAAGCAGGTGGTAGGCATCGTGCGCGCCTGCGGGACTGACCACTTTCAGGCCCGCGACGTGCGCCCAGAACGCCTCCGTGCTCTCGCCGTGCAGCTCGGGGGCCCTGATGCCGCCGTAGCTGGGGACGCGCAACGTGATCGGCATGGGCAGCCGTCCCCGGCTGCGGTAGCGGTAGCGGGCGACCTGGGAGACGATCTGGTCGAACGCCGGATAGGCGAAGCCGTCGAACTGCACCTCGGGGACCGGCCGGAACCCGGCGATCGCCAGGCCCACCGCGGTGCCCAGGATGGCCGATTCGGCCAGCGGAGTGTCGAAGACGCGGACCGACCCGAAGCGGGCCTGCAGGCCATCGGTGACGCGGAAGACGCCACCGAGCACGCCGACGTCCTCCCCGAAGACCAGGACGCGCGGATCGGCCTCCAGCTCGTCCGCGAGCGCGCGATTGAGGGCCTGCTGCACGGAGAGGGTCTGCGCGGTGGAGGCTGCGCCGTCCGGATCGGGCCGCATCGTGGTGGTCATGCGCGAGTGCTCTCTTCCCACGCGGCGCGCTGCTCGAGGAGGTCGTCGGTGAGCTCCTCGTAGACGTCGGCGAAGAGCTCCTCGCCGCCGCGAGGCGGGAGCGTGGTCAGGTGGATGCGGATGCCTTCCAGCCACCGGGCGGCTTCGGCGTCCACCTCGGCGACATCGGACTCCTCGATCACCCCCCGCTCCAGGACGCTGCGGCGGTAGCGGATCACGGGGTCGTCCCCGGCGTCGCGGCGCTCGTCGTCCAGGGTGCGGTACCGGCCGGGGTCGTCGGAGGTCGCGTGCGGTCCGCGGCGGTAGATCTTCGACTCGATCAGCGTCGGCCCGCCGCCGTGCCGGGCACGCTCCACCGCGTCGGTCACCGCCGCGCGCACGGCGAGCACATCGTTTCCGTCGACGGCGACCCCGGGGAAGCCGTATCCGGCCGCTCGCGCGGCGATGGAGCCGCCGGCGACCTGCTGGGAGACGGGGACGGAGATCGCCCACTGGTTGTTGGTGACGAGGAAGACCACGGGGAGCTTCCACACGCCGGCGAAGTTCATCGCCTCGTGCGTGTCGCCCTGGCTGGTGCCGCCGTCGCCGATGCAGGCGAGGGCGACGCCGTCGCATCCGTCGATCCTCTGACCCAGCGCCCATCCGACCGCGTGCGGGCCGTTGGAGCCGACCACCGCCTGGATGGGGGTGACGTGGGCAGCGACCGGGTCGAACGATCCGCCGTTCCAGTCGCCGTTGTGGTTGGCGAGGTAGGCCGGCATGTCCACCCCCAGGGCGAGGGCGAGACCCAGTTCGCGGTACATCGGGAACACGAAGTCGCGGTCGGTGTCGATGGCCGCCGCCGCTCCCACCTGCGTGGCCTCGTGACCGATCGAGGGCGGGAAACCGGGGATGATCCCCTGGCGGTGCCAGCGGACGAGCTCGACGTCGAGCGCGCGCGCCCGCACGACGAAGCGGTACATCTCCCGCTCCTGCTCGCGGGTGGGTTCGGTCACGGCGGTTCCCTCACTGTTCGGACGACGATGGATCTGTGGGCGGAGCGCCGGGGAGCCAGCGCGTCAGCGCCGACGGATGCCGAGCGAATTCGCTCCGCGACGCGGCAGCGAACACCTCCTGCGCGTAGGGGAACAGGCCCGAGCGGAACTCCACGCCACCGAGGAGCTCGGCGATGTTGCGCTGCACCTCCACGAGCCCACCGAGGGGCATCCCGCCGGCGTCGTCGTCGTGGGCGAGCGCCTTGGTCAGTCCCTGCCGGAGCGTCGCGCCGTCGGCGAGGCCGCCGTAGAGGATCGCCTGGGCGGCGTCCGGATCGAGGCCGAGGCGTTCGATGAGCCAGGCCGTCTCGGCGGCGGCGACGAAGTTGATCGAGACCAGGAAGTTGTTGATGAGCTTCAGGGCCAGGCCGCGGCCGGGTCCGCCGAGGTGCGCGATCCGCGCGGTGTACGCCTGCGCGATGGGGCGCAGCTGCTCCACCCCGGCCGGATCTCCCCCCACCGCGCACACGAGGGTTCCCGCGGCAGCGCCCATCGGCCCGCCTGAGACGGGCGCATCGAGGTAGGACGCGCCCCGCTCGGCGAAGGCGGCGGCCACGCGCTCCGCCACGTGCGGGGCGTAGGTCCCGTGGTCGGCGAAGAGCTGACCGGCCCTGGCGTGGGGGAGCAGTCCGCCGAGGTACACCTCTTCGATCGCCGGGCCGTCCAGGAGGCAGCCGAGGACCACGTCCTGGGCGGCGACCTCCGCGAGATTCCGGGCGGGCACGGCGCCCGCCTCGAGCACGGGCGCCAGCTTCGCCGGAGACCGGGCCCACACCGTCACCTCGTGCCCGGCGGCGAGGAGGTTCCGGACCATCGGCGCGCCCATCGCGCCCACGCCGGTGAAGCCGATCCGCGTCATGACGGAACCTCCCGTCCGCGGAGGTCCTCGTCGACGAGGAAGTCGAAATCGCAGCCCTCGTCGGGCTGGAGCGCGTGCCGGGCGTACAGACTGCCCCAGCCCCGCCGCGGCGGCGCGACGCCTCCGGTCACCGGGGCGCGGGCGGCGAGCTCTTCGGCGGGCACGAGCAGGTCGAGCCGTCCCGCGTGCGTGTCCAGTTCGATCTCATCACCGTCCCGCACCAGCGCCAGGGGCCCGCCGACGGCGGCCTCCGGGGAGACGTGCAGGACGACGCTGCCGCTGGAGGTTCCGCTCATGCGCGCATCCGTCACCCGGAGCATGTCGGTGACCCCCGCGCGCACGAGCTTGGCGGGGATCGGCACGTGTCCCACCTCCGGGATGCCCGGCCCGCCCTTCACCCCGACCCCGCGCAGGACCAGAACCGAGTCGGCGTCGACGTCGAGGTCGTCGCGGTCGATCCTGGACCACATGTCGGCGACACCGTCGAAGACGACCGCCCTGCCGCGATGCCGGCGCGCGCTCGCCGCGGCGCCGGCGAGCTTCATCACGGCGCCGCCGGGCGCGAGCGACCCCCGCAGCACGCTGATCCCGCCGTCGGGCGTGAGCGGCTCGGCGGCATCGGCGATCGGTCCGTCGACGGACGCGGGTGCCAGGCCGTCGAACACCTCGCCCCACGTGCGGCCCTCCGCGGTGGCCACGTGCTCGTGCAGCAGATGGCGGATCCGCGCCGCGACCGCCGGGATGCCGCCGGCGGCGTCGAGGTCGCTGAGCAGCGCCTTGCCGTTCGGTTTGACGTCGGTGATGAACGGCGTCGACCTCGACCACTCACGAAGCCGCTCGTGTCCGATGCGCAGTCCGGCCCTGCCCGCGAGAGCCTCCAGATGGATGAGCGCGTTCGTCGAGCCGCCGAGCGCGCACGTGACGCGCACCGCGTTCTCCAGCGATTCCATCGTGATCCGTGATCGCGGACGGACGCCGCGTGAGACGACGTCGACGATGAGCCGGCCGCTCTCCTCGGCGATGGCGTCGCGCTCGGGCGCGGCCGCGGGTGCCAGCGCCGAGCCGGGCAGGGCGAAGCCGAGCAGCTCGCCGATCGCCGCCATGGTCGTGGCGGTACCCATCACGTTGCACGTGCCGGGGCCGGAGTGGATGACGCCCTCGAACGCGGCCCAGTCCTCGTCGCTGAGGGCGCCCACGCGGCGCTGATCGATGACGTCCCACTGGGCGTCGACGGTCGTCGGCTCACCCTGCCAGCACGCGACCGGCCGCGGGCCGGCGGTGACCAGCACCGCAGGCATGCCGGCGCTGATGGCGCCCATGAGGACGCCGGGGACGGTCTTGTCGCATCCGCCCAGCAGCACGACGCCGTCGATCGGCGACGCGAGGATCGTCTCCTCGACGTCCATCGCGAGCAGGTTGCGCAGGTACATCGAGGAGGGACGGCTGAACGGCTCGCTGATCGAGATGGTGGGGAATTCCAGCGCGAGCCCGCCCGCGGCTTCCACGCCCCGCTTGACGGCCGCGGCGAGGTCGCGGAAGCCCGAGTTGCACGGGTTCAGCTCGCTCCAGCTCGTGCAGATGCCGATGACCGGATGGCGCCGGACCTCCTCGGCCGTGTAACCCTCCGCGCGGAGGAACGCGCGGTGCACCATGCCGTCGGCGCCCGGGTCGCCGAAGATCCGCCCGTCCAGCCGGTGTATGTGCTCCTGCGACATCCTCGTCCTCTCCCCGTTCACCCGCCGGCGGGATCACGCACCCTTGGAATCGCCGTCGATGGGGAACGCCTGGCCGCTGATGGAGCGCGCCGCATCCGAGGTGAGGAACGCGATCAGTTCGGCCACCTCCTCCGCGGTGACGAAGCGCTTGAGGGACTGATTGGCCAGCGCCGCCTCCCGCTCCTGCGCGAGCGTCCGCCCACTCGTGCGCACCCGGCCGGCGAGGACCTCTTCCATGCGGCCGCCGGCGACAGCGCCGGGGAGCACGGCGTTGACGGTGACATCGGCGGAGCCGAGCTCGAGGGCCAGGGTCTTGGCGAATCCGACCAGGCCCCACTTGCTGGTGGCGTAGGCGAGCCGCTGCGGGTACCCGACGCGGCCGGCCAGGGAGGACATCACGACGATGGCGCCGCGTCCGGACTCGGTGATCGCGGGGACGGCGGCCTGGGTGATCCAGAACGTGCCGTCGAGATTGACCGCCAGAACGTGCCGCCAGTCGGCTGCGGAGATGTCCTCGATCGGCGCGGTGGGCCCGCCGATGCCGACGTTGTCGACGAGGACGTCGAGGCCGCCCATGGCCGAGACGGCTTCGGCGACGAACGCGCGCGCGGCGGAGCGGTCGGAGATGTCGCACTCGCGCATCGTGACACCATGATCGTGGTTCGCCGCCGCGTCGCCGAGGTCGCACCCCCACACGGTGTCGCCGCGGCGGACGAAGGCCTCCACGACGCGAGCACCGATACCGCCGGCGGCACCGGTGACGATCACGCGGCGCGGGAGGTGCTGCATCCCGTCGCCTCCGACCGGGCCCGCGGTGCTGCCTGCGCTCATTCCGGCGGCGTCTCGGTCTCGTAGTCGAGGACGAGCGTGCCCTCGGGAGCGTAGTTCGGCACGTCGGCCGCGACCGCCCGGCCCTCCGGTGACGACAGCGCGGCGGCCATGGTCGCGCGGTCGGGGAAGTCGGCCTCGTACACCGCGAAGTAGGGGCTGGCTCCGCCCTGGGCGCTGATGGCGGTGGAGAAGCGGTGGTCGAGCATGCCGGGCATCCGCGAGGCCAACGGCAGGTGCGTGCTCCGGTAGTAGCTCTCGAAGCCGGCGGGGTCGGGCGGCTGCGGATACAGCACGACGAGCTTGTGCATGTCGGACCTTTCGACGGGAACCCCTCCATCGTGGCCCGGGCAGCGCCGACCGACACCCGGACTGCACGGAGGAGGCACAGATGTGCGCCGGTGGACCAGTCCGCCTGCGCGCGCCGCCCCAGACTTGTGCGAAAGCGAACGAAGTGGATCGGAGCACGCGGCGATGGTGGAGAACAGGACGCTCGTGGTGGGCTTCGTCGGACTGGGGATGATGGGCACGCCCATGTCGCGCAACCTCGCCGGGGCCGGTTTCGACCTGCGGGTCCATGACGCCGACCCCGAGCGCACGCGCACGGTGGCCGCGGAACTGGGCGTCGCCGCCGTCCTGGACCCCGCCGACCTGGCCGCCTGCGACGTTCTCGTCACGATGCTGCCCACCAGTGCGATCGTCCGCTCGGTCTTCCTCGACGACGGGGCGCTGGCGATCCCCCTGCGCGAGGGCACGGTGATCGTCGACATGAGCTCATCCGATCCCGCCGAGACCGTCGAGACCGGTCGCGCGCTCGCCGCCTTCGGCGTGCGCCTCGTCGACGCCCCCGTCTCCGGAGGCGTCCCGCGCGCGGCCGAGGGGACGCTGGCGATCATGATGGGCGCCGACGACGAGGAGGCGGCGGCCCTCGCCGAACGCGTCGTGGAGCCGATGAGCAGATCGGTGTACCGGACCGGCGCCCTGGGGACCGGCGATGCGATGAAGGCGCTGAACAACTTCGTCGCCGGCGCCGCGTTCGCCGCCACATCGGAGGCGCTGATCGCCGGACGGCAGTTCGGCCTGGATCCGCAGCTCATGGTCGACATCCTCAACGACTCGACGGGGCAGAGCTTCTCCTCCACGCACGTCTTCGGTCCGCACGTCGTGGAAGAGCGGTACGCCAGCGGTTTCGCGCTGCCCCTGATCACCAAGGACATCCGCATCGCGCGCGAACTCCAGCGCGGCCTCGGTCGCGACGCGCCCGTGTGCGAAGCTGTCACGGCGGCCTTCGGGGAAGCCCTGGATGCGCTCGGCGGTGTGGACCACACCGAGGCCTACCGGCACTGGAGCGGCGAGAGCCGCTGACCCCGCGCCCTCACCGATCGCGAAACGGAGCAGTCAATGGAGCCTTCGGTGCCCGGCCTGGAGCCGGCCTTCGACGTCGACGCCGCACTGGGCCCCCTGCAGGATCACGGCATGACCCGCGCCGGGCATCGCCGCATCATCCCGGTGGCCGGCGGCACGATCCGCGGGCTCTTCGACGCCGAGATCCTCCCCGGCGGCGCCGACTGGCAGATCCTCCGCGAGGACGGATCGGTCGACATCGACACGCGCTACACGGCGCGGACGGCCGACGGGGAGTACGTGCACCTGCGCACCGCCGGCGTGCGCAGCGGCGACCCCGCCACGCTGGAAGCTCTCCTGCGGGGCGAAGCGGTGGATCCCAGTCGCTACTACTTCCGCGTGGCCGTGTACGTCGAGACAGAGGCACCGCGGCTGCAGCACCTCCAGCAGTCCGTCTTCGTCGCCTCCGCCATCCGCGAGGCGGACGCCGTCCGCTACCGCGCGTACCGCGTGACCTGAGTCCGCGCCCCGGTCAGTGACCGCTGTCGCGCGCCATCATCCATGAGGCGACACCGGTGATCTTGGCGTCGATCACGAGTGGACGTCGCACCGAGTCGTCCTCGAGCCACGTCGCGACCTCGTCCAGATCGGCCAGGCTGGTCACCGTCATGGCGTCGCACCCGTAGCCGCGCGCGATGGCGGCGATGTCGGTGTCGGGGAACCGGATCAGACCCATCCGGGGCACCTCGTCCGGGAACAGGTGCACCTCGGCGCCGTAGGCGGAGTCGTTGAACACGATGATCACCATCCGCATCCCCAGGCGCACCGCGGTCTCCAGCTCCACCGACGTCATGAGGAACGCGCCGTCGCCGGTGCCGAGCACGGGCAGGCGCTCGGGCTGGGAGCAGCCGATGCCGATCGCGCTGGCCAGGCCGAGACCGATCGACTGGAACGCCAGGGGGATGCTGTAGCCGCGCACGTCGGGCACCCGGAGGTGCGCGCCCGCGTAGCAGTTGACGTTGCCCCCGTCGGTGATGACGAGCCGCTCCAGAGGCAGCATCCGATCGAGGGCATTGATCGCCTCGGCGGGATCGACCCGGCCGTCGACCCGCTCAGGGTCGACGGGCTGATCCGACCAGTACCGCGCGGCGGCGACGCGCTCGCGGACCTCGGGAGTGCGATACCGGGTGCGCGGCGCGCCGGTGCGGCGGACGTCGGCCGTCACCGCCTCCGCCACCGCCGCGGCATCCCCGATCACCCCGAGGGCGACCGGGCGGTGGGCGCCGATCGCCTCCGCGCGGTCGTCCACCTGGACGATCTCCGCGTGCCGCGTGAGGTCGCCGCCGCGCGTGGTCCAGTCGTTCAGCGCCACGCCGAAGGCCAGGAGGAGGTCCGCGTCGCGGATGAGGTCGGCCGCACCCTCGGTGGCGAAACCGCCCATGATGTCCAGGGCCCACTCGTCGCCCACGAACAGCCCGCGTCCGGCGGCGGAGGTGACCAGGAGGGCACCGGTCGCCTCCGCGAGGGCCCGGAGCGGCTCGCGAGCACCGTGCGCGCCGCGCCCGGCGACCACGACGGGTCGCTCGGAGTGCGACAGCATCCGCACCATCGCGGCGACCGATTCCGGCGACGGCCCCGCCGGCGTGGGGGCGGCCACCGGTTCGGGCGCCGCCGGATCGGGGGCATCTTCGTCCTGGAGGTCGATCGGCATCGACAGTACGACCGTGGCGCGCTCGTACAGCGCGACGCGGTAGGCGCGCGCGGCATCGGCGGTCGCGGTGCGTGCGGAGTGGATGCGCATCGGGATCGCCCCCACGGCGGCCGCGGCGGCATCCTGGTCGATGAAGAAGTTCGAGCGGACATCGCCCGCGGCGGTATCGCCGGAGAGCACGAGGACCGGCGTGTGCGCCTTGGCCGACTCGGCGATGCCGGTCAGCGCGTTCGTGAGGCCGCAGCCCTGGTGCACCGACAGCACCGAGACCCGTCCGGTCGCGCGGGAGTACGCGTCCGCCATGCAGGCGGCGCCCATCTCGTGCCGCGCGCCGACGTAGGGCACCCCGCCGTCCACCAGGGCGTTCGTCACCCGGAGGTTGCCGCTTCCCACCACGCCGAAGGCGTACGCCACCCCCAGCTCCGCCAGCGTCCGGCCCACCGCGTCCGCCACACTCAACCGCTCACTCATGGTTCTTCTCCGATCTCTTGAGTCCGATGTGCGACGGCACGCGAAGAGCCGTCTCCACCCGCACCATCTCCGCCGTGACCTCCGCGGGGGACGCGGCGCCCAGCAGCGCGAGCGTCCGTCGCAGTCCCGCCTCGACGATGCCCAGCGCGTGGTCCACGCCGGCCTCGCCGCCGGCGGCCAATCCGTACAGGTAGGCGCGGCCCACCAGCGCCGCGTCGGCTCCGAGGGCGAGCGCCGCCGCGACGTGCGCGCCGGATCGGATGCCGCCGTCCACGGCCACGAACATCTCCGGCCCGACCGCGCGGCGGATCGCCGGCAGCGCCTCGATCGGGGCGATCGCGCCCTCCAGCTGCCGCCCGCCGTGATTGGACACCACGAGGCCGTCCACCCCGTGCGCGCGCAGGGCCACGGCGTCCTCGGGCGAGAGCACGCCCTTCACCACGATCGGGCCGTCCCACAGACCCCGGAGCCACTCCAGGTCGCGGAAGGTCACCGCCGGGTCCAGGAGAGCGTTGGTCTGCGCGACGAAATCCGTGCGCGCGGCGCCGCCGGTGGCGAAGTCGATCGGCTCGGTGGTCAGGACGCGCCACACCCATCGCGGATGCCGCGCGAAGCCCACCGCCGTGCGCAGGGGGACACTCGGCGGGAACTGCAGCCCCGCTCGCACGTCGCGCAGTCGCTCTCCCGCCACCGGCACGTCGACGGTGAGCATCAGCACCCGGAAACCGGCCCGGCGGGCCCGCTCGATGATGGCGCGCGCGGCGTCTCGATCGCGCCACAGGTAGAGCTGGAACCAGCGATCCAGCGACGGCGCCGCCCGGGCGATCGCCTCCGGCGCGGTCGAGGCCATGGTGGACAGCGCCGCCGGGATCCCGTGCGCGGCCGCCACGCGCGCCACCGCAGCCTCGCCCTCCGGGTGGAAGACGCGCGTGAGCCCGACCGGGCCGAGGATCAGGGGCGAGTCCGCCCGCCGCCCCAGCATGTCGACGCTCGTGTCGACGGTGCTGACGTCGCGCAGGATGCGAGAGACGAGCCGCACACCGGCGAAGGCGTCCCCGTTGCGTCGCGCGGCCACCTCGTCGCCGGCGCCGCCGTCGAGGTAGTCGAAGACCGGCCCGGGAAGGCGCCGTCGAGCCCGCTCGCGCAGCTCGGCGACGTCCACCGCGGAGCGCACGGACCGGCGCGGCAGCCCGCCGCGCAGCCGCACCATCCGCACGGCGTGGGCGATCGACGCCCGCCAGGTCCCGGTCATCGGCTTCCTGCCACCACGACCCGCAGCGCGTCGGTGAGCGCTTCCAGCGCCGGCACGGGCACGCCGGCAGCCCGGGCCCGCTCGATGACGGCGCCCGGGATCGATTCGACCTCGGCCGCGCGGCCGGCTGCGACGTCCTGCAGCATCGATGCGCGATGCTCCCCGTGCACGGTGAGGGCGTGCTGGGTGGCGGCGTGGATGCGTGCGGCGTCCACGCCCACGCCGCGGGCGTGGGCCACGGCGACGACCTCGTCGACGACGCGGGCGATGAGGCGCCGCCCCGGCGGGATGTCCATCCCGGCGTTGGCCGCCCCGGTGAGGGCGGCCAGAACGTTGAGAGCGGTGTTGAAGGCGACCTTCTCCCACACGGCCGCGTCGATGTCGGAAGTGGCCCGCGCGTCGAATCCGGCGGAGGCCAGGACGGCGGCGACCGGGTCCACCGCCGCCGCCCCGGCGGCGTGGAACGCGCCGAGCTCCAGATGCCCTCCGCCCAGCGAGCGCACCCCGGTGAGGCCCTCCGCGTCCGCGGGCAGGGCGGCCACCCCCGTGACGATCCGGTCGGCGGGGAAGACCTCCGCGATGGTCTCCGGGTTGCCCAGCCCGTTCTGCAGCGTCAGCACGCGGGCGCCGGTGCCGGCGAAGCGGGCGATGGAGGCGACGGCGGGGCGCGTGTGCATGCCCTTGGTGAAGATGATGTACAGATCCGCCGCGCCGCTGAGGTCCTCGGCGCGGCACGCCGGCACCGCGACCTCGCGCACGCCCGCGTCGTCCTCCAGGCGGACGCCGCGCTCCGACAGCGCCCGCAGCAGATCCGCATCCACGTCCACGAGCGTCACGGCCGTTCCCGTCTCGGTCAGGCGGGCGGCGAACAGGCGACCCATCGCGCCGGCACCCACGACGACGACGGATGCGACGCTCCCCGCACCCGACGCCGTCCCCGGCGCGGGCGCGCCCCGGTCACCTGGCGACATCCGGCGTGCCGTAGACGTGGAACTCGGGTGGGATGGGTGCCCCCCACCCCGGCTTGGTCGCCCATTCCTCCGCCGTCCACACGTACGGTTCGCGGTCGGGGGCGAAGACGAGGTAGCCGCCGTTGGCGATCTCGATGCGGTTGCCGCCGGGTTCGCGCGTGTAGAGGTAGAACCCCTGGATCGCGGTGTGGCGCGACGGGCCCGCCTCGATGTGGATGCGCGCATCGGCGAAGATCTCCGCGGCGCGCAGCACCTCCTCGCGGGTGTCGACGAGGTAGGCGAAGTGGTGCAGCCGCGCCGACCCGCTGGTGCGCTCCTGGGTGTAGATGAGTTCGTGCCCCTGGATGGTCGCGCTCATCCACGCGCCCGCCTCGGCCCCATCGGGCAGCTGGATGATCTCGTACGTCCGCAGCCCGAAGCCCTGCTCCCAGAACCGACGGTTGGCGCGCACGTCGCGGGCCAGCAGGTTGAGATGATCGACGTGCCGCAAGTTCGCGCCCCGCCCGGCGTAGGCCTGGAAGTTCACCGGGATGACGGGGCGCTTGCCCTCAGGGGCGACATAGCCCTCGGTGTCGAAGTAGAGCCGGAAGACGTGCCCGTCCGGGTCGGCGAACTCGTACTCGCGGCCGTCGCCCAGATCCTGCGGCACCCACGCCCCGCCGTGCCCGTTCTCCTCCAGCCACGCGACGCGCCGCTCGAGGGCGTCGGCGCTCGCGGTCCGCCAGGAGGCGTACTCCAGACCGGCCTGCTCGGAGGGGGTGAGCTTCAGACTCCACCGCTCGTAATCCCCGAAGGCCCGCAGGTAGTGCGACCCGTCGCGCTCCTCGACCTCGTCCATCCCGAGCAGGTCGACGAAGTACGCCAGCGTCTCCTCGAGCGTGGGGGTCAGCAGCGCATGGTGGCCCAGGTGGGCGAGTTCATGGCGGGGCGAGTCGGGCACGCGGCACTCCTTCAGGACGGATGGGGGATCGCTGCCGCGGGGGCGAGCGCGGGATCGCGGAACACGGGCGTGATGATCCGCTCGGCGATGCGCCATCCCAGCGCGGTGCGGCGGTAGAGGTCGGAGAAATCGGCCACCATGAACACCGGGACGCCCGGGGGAGGCGGGTCGTCGTTGCTGGCGAAGGTGTGCCAGCTCGAGCGGCCTCTCACCTCGTCGCCTCCGGCGGGTTCGAGCAGCAGGTTGCCGAGCCCGTGGCGCGTCGTACGCGCCCCCGTCCGCGCACGGAAGGAGGCGATGACCGCCTCGGCGTCGTGGAATTCCCGCCCGATGCTGATGTAGTGCACGTCCTCGGCCAGGATCGTGCGCAGCGCATCGAAGTCGTGCAGGTCCAGCGCCCACGCGAAGCGCGCGTTGAGGTCACCGATCGAGGCCCGCGCCTCGGCGTCCAGCGGCGTCATCGCCGCTCGACGGGGTTCGACAGCGTGCCGATCCCCTCGATCGAGACGTCGATGACCCCGCCCAGGCGCGCCAGGTCGACGTTCTGCACCGCGCCGCCGCGCGCGGAGCGCTTCAGGGCCGTGCCCATCGCGATGACGTCGCCGGCCTCGAGGGTCAGGTACTCCGAGGCGAAGGAGATGACCTCGGCGACGGAGAATCGCAGGTTGGCCGTGTTGTCGTCGGTGACGAGGGCGCCGTCATGGGTGCACGTGATCCGCAGGGCGTGCGGATCCGGGATCTCATCGCGCGTGCTCACCCACGGGCCGAGCGGTCCGAAGGTGTCGGAGCCCTTGTATCGCGCCGGATAGCTCACCCAGCTGTCGACGTACCGGATGCCGTCGGCGCTGTCGGGGTCGGGGTGGATTGCGCGGTAGTGGAAGGTGTCGGCGTCCCGCATGGTCGGGGAGGTCAGGTCGTTGATGATCGTGTAACCGAACACGTGCGCGAGGGCATCCTCGACGGCGATGTCGGCCCCACCTCGCCCGATCACGACCGCGAGCTCGGGTTCGGGGTGCACCCGCCCGTACGCCTCCTTGACCACGATCGGACGGCCGTGCCCGACGAGCGAGGAGGACGGCTTCACGAACATCGCCGGCGTGGACGGACCGCGCATGATCCGGTCGGGATTGGCGCTGTTGTTCAGCGCGACGCACAGCACCTTGCCGGGGCGGCGCACCGGCGGCAGCCACGACAGGGATGCGACGGGCCGGACGTCGCCGGATGCCAGCGCGGTGGCCGCTGCGGCGCGCCACTGGGCCTCGGGGACTGCGAGCATGACGTCCAGGTCGGGGTACGGCATCACCGCCGCCTCCTCCGGCGAGGCCTGGACGACCACCGTCGTGGCGGCGCCGTCCTCGATCGTCCCGAATCTCATCGGGCGGTCAGACGGTGATCACTTTGGTGCCGGCCACGGCCTTGAGGCCGTGCACGCCGAACTCCAGTCCGTATCCCGACCCCTTCGTCCCGCCGAAGGGCACCACGGGATTGATCGTGCCGTGCTGGTTGATCCAGACGGTGCCGCTCTGGATCCGCTCGGCGATGAGCCGCGCCTGCTCCGGGTCGCCCCACACCGATGCGCCCAGGGCCTGATCGGAGGCGTTGGCGCGCGCGATGACGTCGTCGAGGTCGGTGTAGCGCACGATCGGGAGGACCGGCCCGAACTGCTCCTCAGAGACCAGCAGGGCGTCGTCGTCGATGTCGGCGACGATCGTCGCGCGGTAGAAGTGGGCGCCGAGGTCGGGCGCCGCCTCTCCTCCCGTGACGATGCGCGCCCCGCGGTCACGCGCGTCCTCGACGAGGCCCGACACGATGTCGAACTGCTGCCGGGTGGAGAGCGGGCCCAGCGCGCTGCGCTCGTCCATGCCCGGCCCCAGCGGTGCCGCCTCGGCCAGGCGGGCGAGCTCGTCGACGACCTCGTCGTAGAGGGAGTCGTGCACGTAGAGGCGCTTGAGGGCGGCGCAGGTCTGACCGGAGTTGATGAACGCTCCCCAGAAGAGCTTCTCGCCGAGGGCCTTCACATCCGCCCCCGGCAGGACGATGCCCGCGTCGTTCCCGCCGAGCTCGAGGGTCAGGCGCGCGAGGTTGTGCGCGGAGCTCTTGACGATCTCCCGCCCGGTGCGCGTGGACCCGGTGAACATGATCTTGTCGATGCCGGGATGGGCGGCGATCGCCGCGCCCACCTCGCGGTCGCCGGGCACCACGGTGAGGACGCCGGGAGGAAGCTGCCGGTTCATCAGCTCCGCCACCGCCATCACGCTGAGCGGCGTGTACTCGCTCGGCTTGGCCACCACGGCGTTGCCCATCCGCAGCGACGGCGCGATCTGCCAGATCGCGATGAGCGCCGGCCAGTTCCACGGGCTGATCGCGCCGACGACCCCCAGCGGCACGTAGTGCAGCTCGCTCCGAGTGCCCTCGCCCTCGAAGATCACCTCGGGTTCCAGCGGCAGGTCGGCGGCGGCGCGGATCCAGGCGGCGCAGCCGGCGGCTTCGAAGCGGGCGCCGAGGCCGTTGAGGGGCTTGCCCTGCTCCTTCGCGATGATCTGCGCGAGCTCCTCGGCGTGTGCGTCGATCTCGTCGGCGGACGCGTGCAGGAGCCGGCTGCGCTCCGCGTGGCCGAGGGCCGCCCACGCGGGCTGCGCCGCCCGCGCGGTCGCGACGGCGTCGTCGAGGTCGGCTCGGGTGCGCGCCGCGACGTAGCCGATGGGCTCGCCGGTGGCCGCATCCGGCACCGCGCGACCCTCCTGCGCCGTCACCGAGATGTCTTCCAGCAGTGTCGTCATGATGGCTCCTTTCTGCGTGTCGCCTCGGCTTCGCCGTCGAGGACGTCGCCGATGCCGCGTGCGTCGAACACCTCGCGGAGCACGCGCACCCCCAGCACCGCGGCGGGGATGCCGCAGTACAGCAGCCCCTGCAGCACGATCTCGCGCAGCGCGACCGGTGAGACGCCGTTCTCCAGGGCGCCTTCGGTGTGCACGCGCAGTTCGTGCTCCTTCCCGCTGGCCAGGAGCATCGCAAACGTCACCTCGCTGCGGGCGGCGAGGGAGAGCCCCGGCCGCTGCCACACGTCGCCGAAGGTGAAGCGGGTGACGAAGTCCTCGAGTTTGTCGTTGAGGTCGGTCGTCGTGTCGACGCGGCCCTCGGCGCCCTGGGGGCCGAACATCGCGCGGCGCTGCCGGATGCCGATGTCGTACAGTTCGTCGCGGATGACCACCGTGTCGCCTCCTGGTCGGTTCAGGTCGTCTCATCCGAGAGCGAGAAGGCACCGTCGGACCACTCGAGTCTCGTCCGCGGGGGCTGCGGCCGCTGGTCGCGCGGTGCACGCGACTGCCGCATCGGCGCAGGATCGATCAGTCGCCCAGGCGCGCTATCCGCAGCTCGCGCGGGGTGATGCCGTAGGTCGCCCGGAACACCTTGCTGAAGTGGCTGGCGTCGGGGAAGCCCCAGCGCTGGGCGATCTCGAGGATCGACAGCGACGCCTGGGCGGGATCGCTCAGCGCCATGCGGCAGTGTTCCAGTCGCCGCGAGCGGATGTAGCCCGAGACGGTGAGGTCCTCTCCCCGGAAGAGGTATTGCAGCTGCCGGACGGACATGTAGTGGGCCTTGGCCACCTCGACGGCGTTGAGGTCGGGTTCGTGCAGGTGCGCGTCGATGTACAGCTTGAGCCGGCGCATCTCGACCTGGCGCGTCTGGCCCCAGTGGTCCTGGTCCTCGGACAGCTGCGCGTAGACCAGGGCGGTCAGCAGGTCCAGTGAGCTGTGCAGGATCCGCATCCCGGCGACCCCGTCCAGGGTGTCGAGGTTCTCGGAGAGGTGACGCATGAACGGCGAGATCAGCGCCCCCACGCCAGAGTCACCGGACAGCCGCACCGCGGTGATGCGGCGGATGAGGGACTCCGGGACGTCGAACGCGTCCTGCGGGAACGCCATCACGAGGCAGTGCACGTCGCCGCTGAATTCCAGCGTGTACGGCCTGCTGGTGTCGTAGATCGCCAGGTCGCCCGGGCGCAGGACGCTCTGCCGCCCGTCCTGGGCGACGAGCCCCGTGCCCTCCACCTGCAGGGTGATCTTGTAGTGCTTGGGGTCGTCGGGGGAGATCAGCGCGGGGGTGCGCAGCACCCGATGCGCGCTCGCCGCGATCTCGCTCAGGCACGTGCCCTCCACGATGCGCCAGCGGATGCTGCCGGTGAAACCGGGGCCGCCGATCACGTGCAGCGGCACGAAGCGGCTGCCCGCGACCTCCCGCCATTCGCCGATGGATCGCGCGGTCGCCGTCTCGACGCCGGTGTACTCGGTGGTGGAAGCGCGCGCCATTGTGTTCTCCCCGCAAGACGAAAGAGGGCCCACGCGTTCCTGAGCAGGCTCGCCGATGAGCACCTCGAGGGGGAGCATAACTCCGCCCGGCCGACGGCCGCCAGCATTCGTGCCCGAGCCGATGCGATTCGCCCGGCACCGCCGGATGCCGGTAGACAGGTGCGATGGACTCGGTGGGGGGCGCCAGGCCGCGGCGGCTGGATGTGCGCACGTGGTCGCGCCGCCGCCGGTTCGCCGTCCTCGCCCTGCTGGGCGTGCTCGTGGCCGGCGGACCGCTCGGCACCGACATGTACACGCCGGGGCTGCCGCAGGTGATCGACGACCTCGGCACCGAGACGGGCCTGGTCCAGCTCACCCTCATGGCGTACAACGTCGGCCTGGGGGTCGGGCAGTTCGCGTGGGGACCCATCAGCGACCGCGTCGGGCGCCGGGGGCCCGTCATCCTCGGCTCGGTCGGATTCGCCCTCGCGGCGCTCCTGTGCTCCTTCGCACCGAACATCGGCGTGCTCCTGGCCGGTCGCGTCCTGATGGGCTTCGCCGGGGCGGCCGGCATCGTGGTGGGCCGGGCGATCGCGCGCGATCTGTACTCCGGCGCCGAGCTCACGCGCGTCTTCGGCATCCTCGCCGTCGTCTTCGGCATCGCTCCGGTGATCGGCCCCCTCGTCGGCGGGTTCGTGCTCAGCGTCGGCAGCTGGCGCTCGACGTTCCTCCTGCTCATGACGATCGGCGTGCTGCTCGCCGTCGCCAGCGCCGTCGGCATCCCCGAGACGCTGCGGCCTGAACTGCGCGTGCGCGGCGCGTCGACCGAGAGACGGGAGGCGTGGATCGCCCCGTTGCGCAACCGGCAGTTCGTCACGAGCGTCCTGATCCTCGTGGGCGCGTCGACCTCGATGATCCTCTATCTCAGCTCCGTGCCGATCGTGCTCCAGCGCGAGCGCGGTATGGACGTCGTGGGGTACTCGATGCTGTTCGCGTTCAACGCGGTCGGTGTCCTCCTGGGAGCGCAGGTGGGCCCATGGCTCAGTCGCCGCCTCGGCGGCATCCGGGTGCTCGTTCTGGCCCTCCTGCTGAACCTCGCCGCCGCCCTCACGGTGGCGTTCAGCTCGGCGCTGCGCAGCCCCCTGTGGGTGCTGGATGCGGGCATGTGGTTCACGGTCTTCGCGGCCGGCATCTGCATGCCGCTCGCGATCGGGCTGGCTCTGCAGCCGTTCGCGAAAGGCGCCGGAACCGCCGCCGCGATCGCCGGCGGCTCGCAACTCGCGCTCGGTTCGGTCGTTCCCGCGATCGTCGTGAGCGTCGTGGAGACCTCCGGCGTGGTCCTCGGCATCGCCCAGGCCGCGGCGACGATCGTGACCCTGGGACTGGTCGGAGTCGCGGCGATGTCGGCGCGCCGCCCGCCGCGCACACGGGACGCTGGAGACGCGGAGCCGGATCTCACCGAGCCCGCGTAGGGTGTGGCGCCGACCAGGCTGACAGCTGCGGCGCTCTATGCGCGGGGCGGTGGCGGCTCCCGGCCGCCTTCCCGAACTCCTCAAGACCGGCCTGGAAGCACCGCGGATCCAGCCCTGGGTGTCGGTTCTGCCCCGGTCTTGAGGAGTTCGGGAAGCGGTGGTGGGAGGGCAGCGGCCGAGATGCGCCGCACGCCATCCGATGCGCTCATCCCAGGTCTGAGCCCGCGCCTGGGGTCGGATTCGGCTGTGGTCTGCCTCTCCGCATTCCCGAACTCCTCGGAACTCTGCCGTCGCAGCCCGATTCCGGCCGGGAGCGGCCGCCTCCGGACCGGTCTTGAGGAGTTCGGGAAGCACCGGGGCCTGGATGCAGCAGGGCCGGGAAGCAGCAGTGCCGGCCGTCAGCCCCCGGTCGCTGCGCGCAGGGCATCGGCCGAGCGCTGCAGTCGGCGGGCGATCGCGGCCGTGTCGTCGACCTCGCCGACGTAGATGACCGCCAGCGCGACGGGGCGTCCGCCGCGCAGCCGCACGGGAACGGCGACCGCGCGGACGGTGGGGATCACCTCGTCCGAGCTGACGCCGTAGCCGCGCTCGCGGATGGCCGCAACCTCAGCGACGAGCGCGGGGGTCGGGGGTACGGGCCACTCGCCCTCCGGCAGCATCGACAGCAGCGCCTTGCCGGTCGCGCCGGCGGACAGCGGATGGTGGGCACCGGGGCGCTGCGCCATCGAGGCCACCGCCGTCTGCGGCTCCACCGAGGTCAGGGTGACGCACTCGCTGGCGTCGATGACGCCCACGAACGCGGTCATGCGCAGCTCGTTGGCGACCGCGGTCAGTTCGGGGAGGGCTCCGGACACCAGGTCGCGCGACACCCCCGCTGCCAGCGCCGACAGCCGCACCCCGAGGGCGACACGTCCGGTGTCATCGCGCTCGACGAGGCCGTGCTCCTCGAGCGTGCGGATCAGCCGGTACGCGATCGACCGGTGGACGGCGATCTCGCGGGCGATCTCGTCCGTCGTCAGCGCCCCGGGCGCTTCGGCCAGCGCCTCCAGGATGCGCACGCCGCGGCTCAGGGTCTGCGACGGCGGGGCGGGAGGGGAGGCGGGCATGACGATCCTTCCGTAGGGGCGGGGTGTACGCCGTGCACCGGCCGCGGTATCCTGACGTGATCCATAATCGAATCACGTATTCGATAATCGAACAAGCCCCTCGAGGTGCGACCTCGACGACGCTGTCAGGGAAGGAATCGACGACGATGCAGTTCCACCATCACGGGTACGTCTCGGGAGACCCGCGCGTCCTGCCGGCGGCCGGGACCGGCCTGAACCGGCCCGACGACCTCCCCGACGTCACCGACGTGCTCATCGTCGGCTCCGGCCCCGCGGGGATGCTGCTGGCCGCGCAGCTGTCGATGTTCCCCTCGATCACCACGCGACTGGTGGAGCGGCGCCCGGGGCGTCTGGAGATCGGCCAGGCCGACGGCATCCAGGCCCGCAGCGTGGAGACCTTCCAGGCCTTCGGGTTCGCCGAGCGGATCGTGGCCGAGGCGTACTGGCTGACCGCGATGAACTTCTGGGCGCCCGATCCGCGGGATCCCGCCCGCATCGTGCGCGGCCAGCGCACGAAGGACGATGCGCACGGCATCAGCGAGTTCAAGCACCTCATCGTCAACCAGGCGCGCGTGCTGGACTATTTCGCCGAGTACGCCGCTCACGGACCGGCGCGCGTGCGTCCGGATTACGGATGGGAGTTCGTCGGGCTCGAGGTCGGCGAGGGCGAGTATCCCGTCGCCGTGACGCTGCGCGGGACGGCCGGGTCGCAGGACGGTGTCGAACGCGTCGTCCACGCGAAGTACGTCGTCGGATGCGACGGAGCCCGCAGCCGCGTGCGCGAGGCGATCGGGCGCAAGCACGTGGGGGCCCAGGCGCTGCACGCGTGGGGCGTCATGGACGTGCTGGCAGAGACGGACTTCCCCGACATCCGCACGAAGTGCGCGATCCAGTCCTCCAGCGACGGCAGCATCCTGCTGATCCCCCGGGAGGGCGGGCACCTCTTCCGCATGTACGTCGACCTCGGCGAAGTGCCCGAGGACGACAACGGCGCGGTGCGCAAGACCTCGTTCGAGCAGATCGTCGCGAAGGCGAACCGCATCATGAGCCCGTACACGCTCGAGGTGCGCGACGTCGCGTGGCACAGCGTGTACGAGGTCGGCCACCGCGTCACCGACAAGTTCGACGACGTGCCGGCCGAGCTCACCGGGCAGCGCGACCCGCGCGTGTTCATCTGCGGCGACGCGTGCCACACCCACAGCGCCAAGGCCGGGCAGGGCATGAACGTGTCGATGCAGGACGGGTTCAACCTCGGCTGGAAGCTCGCACAGGTGCTCGAGGGCCGGAGCCCCGCATCGCTGCTGAGCACCTACTCCGGCGAGCGTCAGGTGATCGCGCAGAACCTCATCGACTTCGACCGCGAGTGGTCGTCGATGATGGCCCGCAAGCCGGAGGAGTTCGAAAGCCCCGACGCGCTGGCGAAGTTCTACGTCGACACCGCGGAGTTCCCCGCCGGGTTCATGACGCAGTACGAGCCCTCGCTCCTCGTCGGCACCGGCGAGCACCAGGAACTCGCGACCGGCTTCCCGATCGGCAAGCGCTTCCGATCCGCCCATGCGATGCGCATCGCCGACGCGAACCCCGTGCACCTGGGCCACCACCACCGCGCCGACGGACGGTGGCGCCTGTACGCGTTCGCCGACGCCCTGCCGGCGGGGGAGCCCTCGGCCCTGGCCGAGTGGGCGCAGTGGCTCGCGACGTCGCCGGAGTCCCCGGTGGCGCGGTTCACGCCCGCCGGCGCGGACATCGACAGCGTCTTCGACGTCAAGGTCGTCTACCAGCAGCCCCTCGACGGCGTCGAGCTCGACCGCGTCCCGCGTATCTTCCTGCCGAAGGTCGGCCCGTTCGCGGTGACCGACTACGAGAAGGTCTACGGCATCGACCCCGACGCCGGCGACATCTTCGAGGAGCGCGGCATCGATCGTGGCGGATGCGTCGTGGTCGTCCGCCCCGACCAGTACGTCGCGCACGTGCTGCCCCTGACGGCGACGGAAGAGCTTGCGCGCTTCTTCGCCGGCAACATGCTCGCGCAGGACCGGGCGCCGGCACCCGCGGCGGTGTAGCTCGCGGCGCCTGCGTGCCCGCCGTCGAGGACGCGATATGTCCGCGACGGCGGGCACACTGGCACCATGGCCGCCCTCGACCTTCTCGCCCACCGGCTCCGCGCGCACCGGCTCGCGGCGCCCGCCGCCTCGCCGGTGGACGCGGCGCGGCACATGCTGGCCGTGCAGGCGCAGGAGTTCTGGGGCGGCCGCTGGGCGCTCGCCGTCCGCAGTCGCGGGGCGGTCACGATGGGCGAGGTCGACGCGGCGTTCGAGCGGGGCGAGCTGGTCCGGGCCTGGCCTCTGCGCGGGACGCTGCACATCCTGCCCGCGGAGGACCTGGCGTGGATGCTGTCCCTCACGGGCGAGCGGCAGTTCCGCCAGGCCGCCCCGCGCCACCGCGAGCTGGCGCTGGATGCGGACGACTTCGCCCGTGCGGAAGCGCTCACGCGCGCGGCGCTGGCCGGGGGCGCCCGCCTCACGCGCGCGGAGTTCCTCGCGATGCTCGCCGCCGGCGGCGTCGACCCCGCGGGGCAGCGGGGCATCCACGTGCTGCACGTGATGGCGCTGCGCGGCGTGATCGTGTGGGGACCGGTGGTGCCCCGGGAGGGCGGACCCTCACGCGAGCAGTACCTCGTGCTGGCGGAGGACTGGATCCGAGACCCGTACCTCCCGGCCGATCCGCTCGCCGAGCTGGCCGCCCGCTTCGTCGCGGCGCACGCTCCGGCCGGCGCGCGAGACCTGGCGTGGTGGGCGGGCCTGCCGCTGGGGACGGCGCGGCAGGCGATGGCGGCGGCGGGGGAGCGCGTCGTCGCGGTCGAGGACGGAACCGACCCGCTCCATGTCGCCGCCCACGCCCCGCCGCGGCGCGCCGCATCCGCGCCCCCCGTCCTCGCCCTGCCGCCGTTCGAGGAGTACTACATCTCCTACGCCGACCGCACACGGGCCTGCGCGCCGGAGTTCCTCGCCGCGGTGGGCCCGGCCAAGAACGGCATCGTTCGTCCGATCCTCCTCGACCGCGGGCGGGTGGTCGGGGTGTGGACGCATTCCCTCGCGGTGGGCCGTCGCGCGGAGCATCCCGAGCCGGAGCTGTTCGCCGACGCGGATGCCGCGGAGGTGGCCGCCGCGCTGGAGCGGTACGCGGCGTTCGTGGGGCGCGCCGGGTGAGGGGGATCATCAACGACCTCGTCCACCACTTCGCCGACGACGCGTACGACGGGGCGGCCGACGCCAGGGAGGCGCTCGGGCCGGGGGCGCAGTGGATCCCCGCCGATGCGGCGGACATCCGCACGCGCACCTCGACGCGCAAGGATCCCGACGCCGTCGTGCAGTTCGCCAGCGGCAGTGCGCTGGACCCGGAGCTGTGCACGCCCGGGCCCCGCATGAGCGGCGCGGCGTGGGCCTTCGACGACAGCCCCGACGTGTACGCGGTCACGGACGCGTACGTGTGCGGGGAGTGGACGGCCGTCGCCACCGACGACGGCTGGTTCGCCTGGACGCCGAACTCGGCCGCCGAGAGGCAGGCCGCCGGCGCCGCCGGCTGACCGCGCCGTCAGCTCCCGGCGTGGCGCTCCAGGAACGCGAACACCTCGGTGTCGTCCACGCCCGGGAAATCGCCACGGGGGAGGGGGGAGAACATGTGCCGGTGCACTCGGGCGCTCGGCCACGCCTTCCCCGCCCAGCGCGCCGCGACGTCGGCGGGCGGGCGGCGGCAGCACGACTCCTCGGGGCAGCGCGACTCGGCGCGCTCCTGCGTCTCACGCCCTCGGAACCACTTGGCGTCGTCAAAGGGCACACCCACGGTGATGGAGAAATCCCCCTCCGAGGTGGAGCCGGTCTGGGTCGAGCACCAGAAGGTGCCGGCGGGGGTGTCGGTGTACTGGTAGTGCTCGGTGGTGCGGTTCTGCTCCGAGAAGGCGCGTCGTGCCGAGAACCGGCGGCACGCCACCTGTCCCTCCACGGAGCCGGTCACATCCACCGGCAGCGGCAGGTCGTCGTTCTCGTACACGCGGGAGATCGCGCCCGATCCGTCCACGCGCAGGAAGTGCAGGCGGATGCCGAGGTGCTCGGTGGCGAGGTTGGTCAGGCGCATGCCGGCGGCCTCGTGGGTGACCCCGAACGCGTCGCGGAAGTCTTCGACGGCGAGGTTGCGGTCTTTCTTGGCCTGCCGCAGGAACGCGACCGACGTCGTCTCGGGCATGAGGCAGCACGCGGCGTAGTAGTTGATCTCCAATCGTTGCTGCAGGAAATCGGCGTAATCGTTCGGGCGCTCGTGCCCGAGCAGGCGGTGGGCCATCGCCTGCAGCGCCATCGAGCGCAGGCCGTGGCCGCCGGGGATGGAGGCGGGCGGCAGGTAGATGCGGCCGTTCTCCAGGTCGGTCACCGAGCGCGCCGAGTGGGGCAGGTCGTTGACGTAGATGAGCTCGAACCCCAGCTGCTCGGCCATGATGCTCACCGTGCGGTGGGTGAGCGCGCCGGTGACGTGGCCGGCGGCCTTCAGCTGCTTCTCGGCGAGCCGTTCGATGTCGGGGAGGTAGTTGCCCCGCTCTCGCATGCGCAGGCGCTGCTCGGTGTTGGCGCGCCGCGCCTCCTCGGGCGTGGCGATCGCCTCCCGCTCGCGCCGCTGCAGCTCACGGTGCAGGCCGAGGATCGATTCGAGCGTCTCGTCGCTGACGCCCTTGGTCACCTTGACGGGCGGGATGCCCAGTTGCCGGAACACCGAGCCGGCCTGCGCGCGTTCGAGCTCGATCTCCAAGGCGGCGCGGCGGTTGGGCGGCTCGGCCGAGAGCAGGTCGGCGACCTCGGTGCCCGTCGCGCGGGCGATCTCCTGCAGGAGGGAGAGTTTGGGCTCGCGTTTGCCGTTCTCGATGAGGCTCAGCTGGCTGCCCGCGACGCCGGTCAGGGCACCCAGTTCGTCCAGGGTGTAGCCCGCCGCCAGCCGGTGGTGCCGGATGCGGTGGCCGAGCGTCGCGAGTTCGATCGCAGCAGGAGGCATTCCTTGAGCCTAGCGAAAGAATCGCAAGTTTTGACGCGCAGATGTGTGGAAAGACCGGGTGATCTCGCGCCAGAGTGGAGGAAGACTCCCGTTCTGAACGCCGACCAAGGAGCACCGATGGCTCTCGCCGACATCCCCACCCGCCGCCCCGCCCGCATCGCCACCCCCGAGGCGCCGATGCGCCGCTTCGGCGCGCGGCCCGACGTGCGCGGCCCGGGCATGGAGGCCCTGGCCGCGTGGGTCGATGAGATCGCCGCGCTGACCCAGCCCGACAGCATCCACTGGGTCGACGGCTCGCGCGCCGAGAACGACGCGCTCCTGCGTCAGCTCGTGGACGAGGGGAAGCTGCTCAAGCTCAATCCGGAGTGGCGTCCGGGGTCGTACCTGGCGCGCTCGCACCCCGGCGACGTGGCTCGCCTGGAGTCGCGGACCTTCATCGCCTCCGAGCTGGAGGAGGACGCCGGGCCCACCAACAACTGGATCGCCCCGAGCGAGATCCGCACGACCCTGGACGGCGTCTTCGCCGGATCGATGCGCGGTCGCACGATGTACGTCGTGCCCTTCTCGATGGGCGCCGTGGGCGGACCGCTGTCGCACCTGGGCGTCCAGATCACCGACAGCGCCTACGCGGTCACCTCGATCGGCATCATGACGCGCGTGGGCACGGAGGCGCTGCAGCGCATCGCCGACGGCGACCCGTGGGTCAGGACCGTCCACTCGGTGGGGGCGCCCCTGGCACCGGGGCAGACGGATGCGGCGTGGCCGTGCAACGACGAGAAGTACATCGTGCACTTCCCCGACACCCTCGAGGTGTGGTCGTTCGGCTCCGGCTACGGCGGCAACGCCATCCTGGCGAAGAAGTGCTTCGCGCTGCGCATCGCCTCGGTCATCGGCCGCGACGAGGGGTGGCTCGCCGAGCACATGCTCCTCATCCGCGTGATCGATCCTGCCGGCCGCGCGTACCACGTCGCGGCCGCGTTCCCCTCGGCGTGCGGCAAGACCAACCTCGCCATGCTCCGCCCCACGATCCCCGGCTGGCGCGTGGAGACCCTCGGCGACGACATCGCGTGGATCCGCCCCGGCGAGGACGGGCGCCTGTGGGCCATCAACCCCGAGGCCGGCTTCTTCGGCGTGGCCCCCGGGACGGGGGAGTCCACCAACGTCGCGGCGGTGGAGACGATGTGGGGCAACACCATCTTCACCAACGTCGCGCTGCGCCCCGACGGCGATGTGTGGTGGGAGGGTCTGACCGATGACGCCCCGCCGCACCTGACCGACTGGGAGGGGAACCCCTGGACGCCGGAGTCCGGCCGCCCCGCCGCGCACCCCAACTCCCGCTTCACCGTCGCGGCGGCCCAGTGCCCGCAGATCGCCGCCGACTGGGACGCGCCCCAGGGCGTGCCGCTGGATGTCATCCTGTTCGGCGGGCGCCGCGCCACCAACGTCCCGCTCGTGGTGGAGGCCACCGACTGGACGCACGGGGTGTTCCTGGGCTCCACGATCTCGTCGGAGAAGACCGCCGCCGCCGAGGGGACCGTCGGGGAGCTGCGCCGCGATCCCTTCGCCATGCTGCCGTTCTGCGGCTACAACATGGCGGACTACTTCGCCCACTGGCTGAAGGTCGGTCAGCAGCTGCGGTTCGACCGTGCGCCGCGCATTTTCCAGGTCAACTGGTTCCGCAAGGGCGCCGACGGCCGGTTCCTGTGGCCGGGCTTCGGTGAGAACGCCCGCGTGATCGACTGGATCATCCGCCGCATCGAGGGTCAGGCCGGGGCGGTGGAGACGCCCATCGGCCGCATCCCGCGCGCCGAGGACCTCAACCTCGACGGCATCGATGTGCCCGAGGCCGACCTGCAGGAGCTGTTCGCCGTCGACACCGACTCGTGGCTGCAGGAGGCCGACCTGACCGAGGAGTTCTACGCGACCTTCGGCGGCCGCATCCCCGCCGCCCTCAACGCGGAGCTGGCCTCCCTGCGCTACCGCCTGAAGCAGACCCGCGCCTGACGCCCCTGCCGCCCCCTGCCCGCTCGAAACACCACATCCCGGCCGAGACACCACGCGACGCGTGGTGTCTCGGCCGGGATGTGATGTCTCACGCCGCGGCGTTCAGACGAGCAGCTGGTGGCGGGCGAGCTCGCGATACAGGGGCGTGGATGCGACGAGCTCCGAGTGCGTGCCCTGGCCCACGACGCGGCCGTGGTCGAGCACCACGATGAGGTCGCTGTCGACGACCGTGGACAGGCGGTGGGCGATCACCAGGAGCGTGCGGCCCGCCGCGACGGCGTCGATGGCCTCCCGCATCCGCTGCTCGTTCACGCCGTCCAGGGACGACGTGGACTCATCCAGCAGCAGGATCGGGGGAGCGGCCAGGAGTGCGCGCGCGATCGCGAGACGCTGACGCTCGCCGCCCGAGAGCATGACGCCGGCCTCGCCCACGGGGGCGTGCAGGCCCAGCGGATCGCGCTCGAGCACGTCGCCGAGGTTCACCGCACGCAGCACGCGCTCGCAGTCGGCATCCGTCGCCTCGGGGGAGGCCAGGCGCAGGTTGTCGGCGATCGTGCCGGCGAGGGTCGGGGCGTCCTGCTCGACGTACCCGAAGCGCGCGCGGAGCGTGTCGCGGTCCAGGCGCCGGGCGTCGACGCCGTCGATGAGGATCGCGCCGCCGGTGGGATCGTAGAACCGCTCGATGAGGGAGAGCACGGTGCTCTTGCCCGCTCCCGAGGGCCCGACCAGCGCGACCCTGGCACCCCGCGGCACGTCGAAGGACACCCCGCGCAGCACGTCGCGGTCGGCCTCGTCCTCCGCTGCGGCGACCTCGTCCGCCGCCCGTTCGAGGTGCGCACCCTCCAGCACCGCGCGCGCCTCCTTGGCGGCGGCCTCGCGCGCCTGCACGACGTGCTCGGGGTAGCGGAAGCGCACGTCGCGGAACGCGATGGCGGGGGCTCCCGGATCGGACGCGGCCGTGGCATCCGGCTGGTCGGACGCGGTCTCGGTGGGCAGCTCGAGGATCTCCTGGATGCGGCCGAGGGCGCCGAGGGCCTGGCTGACCGAGGTGATCGCCCCGAACGTCGAGCCCAGCGGCGCGATCAGCATGAACAGGAACATGATGAAGGTCACCAGGCTCGCGATCTCGATCGCGCCGGAGGCCACGCGGAATCCGCCGACGCCCAGCACGACCAGCAGCGACACCTGCAGCGCGACGCTCGCGATGGGCACCACGAGCGCGGAGACCTTCGCGATCCGCACGCCCACGCCGTACGCCTCGCCGGCCAGGCCCGTGACCGATTCGGTCTCGCGTTCGGTCGCTCCGGAGGCGCGCACCGTGCGGATCGATCCCACCGCGCGCTCCACGGCGGAGGCGAGCTCGCCGACCTTCACTTGCTGCTCGGTGGAGGCGGTGCGGATCCGCCCGCTCAGGAGCACCACCACCAGCACCGACACACCGATCACCAGGACGATGAGCGCGAGGAGGACGATGTCGATGACCGCCATCGCGATGAGCGCGCCCACGAAGATGAGGACGTTGCCCACGGCATCGGCGAGACCCTGGGTGAGCACGGCGTACAGAAGCGTCGTGTCGGTGCCCACGCGCGAGACGAGGTCGCCGGTGCGGCGCGCGTCGAACTCGCTGATCGGCAGGTGCAGGATGCGGGCGATCAGGCGGCGCCGGCTCGAATAGACCACCGCGGTGCCGGTGCGCTGCAGGAGGTAGTGCTGGTAGCCGGAGATGACGGAGGCGGCCACGACGAAACCGACGAGGATCCAGATGAGGCTCCCGAGGTCCGAGCCGTCCTGCACCCGCGAGATCACTTCGCCCACCAGCAGCGGCTGGGCGAGGGTGGCGACGGCGCCGAGGACGCTGAGGACGGCCACGACGACGAGCACGCGCTTGTGCTCGAAGATGAACGGCAGCAGCTGGCCGAGGGTGGCGCGCGGGCCTTCGGGCTGGGCGCGACGCCCGCGGCGCGCGCGGGCGGGGGATGAGGTCGACATGGGTTTCCTCGATCGGGTGGGGGTCACTTTCGACCGTACTTCTTGTGCACGGCCTGCTTGCTCACGCCGAGGGCTCCGGCGATGGCTTGCCAGGAGAATCCCTGGTTGCGAGCGCGACGGACCTGCACCTCTTCGGCGCGGGCGAGCTCTCGGCGCACCTCGGCGAGGCGCCGCAGTTCGCGGATCGGCTCGGGTTCGGGCATCGCCCCGATGGCGGTCCGGATGCCGTCTCCGCTCATGAGCGCTCCTCTCGTCGTTGGTCAACAATAGTTGACGCACGACGACAGGTCAACATACGTTGACGCGTGCGGATGT
This sequence comes from Microbacterium sp. dk485, assembly GCF_004570445.1. Classification (NCBI taxonomy): domain Bacteria; kingdom Bacillati; phylum Actinomycetota; class Actinomycetes; order Micrococcales; family Microbacteriaceae; genus Microbacterium; species Microbacterium sp. dk485. Next base: position 393,640 of record NZ_SPQW01000001.1, on the reverse strand, counting down.
CTCGTGCGGATGTCGGAGCGCGTGGCTAAGGTGGTCCGGTGCCAGAACCGGTGATCCATGCCCGCGACCTCGTGAAGGCCTACCGGACGAAGGGCAAGCCCGACTTCCTCGCCGTCGACGGGCTGTCCTTCGACGTCGCCCCCGGAGAGTCCTTCGGACTTCTCGGACCCAACGGCGCGGGCAAGTCCACGACCATGAAGATGATCGGCGCCGTGTCCACCCGCACAGGCGGAGACCTCAGCATCCTGGGCCTGGACCCCGACGCGTACGGTCCGGAGATCCGCTCGCGCCTGGGCGTCGTGCCGCAGCAGGACAACCTCGACGGCGAGCTCAACGCCCGCGAGAACCTCTACATCTACGGGCGCTATTTCGGCTTGCCCGGCAAGGTGTGCGCGCAGAAGGCCGACGAGCTGCTCGCCTTCGCGGCGCTGGAGGACAAGGCCAAGAGCAAGGTGGATCAGCTCTCCGGCGGCATGAAGCGGCGCCTCACGATCGCCCGCGGCCTCATCAACGACCCGCGCATCCTGCTGCTGGACGAGCCGACGACGGGTCTGGATCCGCAGGCGCGCCACGTGCTGTGGGACCGCCTGTTCCGACTCAAGGAGCGCGGCACGACGCTCGTACTGACGACGCACTACATGGATGAGGCCGAGCAGCTGTGCGATCGGATCATCGTGGTGGACAAGGGCCGCATCATGGCCGAGGGCACTCCGGCCTCCCTCATCCGCGAGCACTCCAGCCGGGAGGTGCTCGAGGTGCGCTTCGGATCCGACCGCAACGAGCAGGTCGCCGCGCAGGTGCAGGGGATCGGCGACCGCGTGGAGGTGCTGCCCGACCGGGTGCTCGTCTACGCCGGCGACGGCGAAGCCGCCCTCGAACGCATCACCGGGTTGGGCCTGCAGCCGATCACCTCGTTGGTGCGCCGCTCGAGCCTGGAGGACGTCTTCCTGCGCCTGACCGGAAGGTCGCTGATCGAATGAGCGACGCGACCCGCACCCACCCCTCGCTGGACGAGCTGCGCGCCGAGGCGCTGGAGTGGGGCCGCAAGCCGCGCGCGCGCGGATCCTGGTACGTCACCGAGCACATGGTGCGCGCGATGCGGGCCTACGGCTGGACGATCGTCGTGGGCGCACTCGGGCAGCCGATCCTGTATCTGCTCGGACTCGGGCTGGGGCTTGCCGCCCTCATCCAGACCGACATCGACGACGGCGGTCGGGCGGTGCCCTACCTCGTCTTCATCGCGCCCGCCCTGCTCATGACGGCAGCGATCTCGGTCGCCTCCGAGGAGTTCACCTACCCGGTCATGGCGGGGTTCAAGTGGCGCAGGTACTTCTACGGCTTCAACGCCTCCCCGCTGTCGTCGCCGCAGATCGCCAACGGCGTCATCCTCGGCGCGACGGCCCGCATGTTCATCGCCGTCGCCGCGTACTACCTGTTCATCTGGGTGTTCGGCGCCGTGCCCGATCCTTCTCTCGGCTGGATCGCGATCCCGGTGGGCGTGCTCGCGGGCGTGAGCTTCGGCATCCCGCTGATGGCGTACGCGGCATCCATCGAAGACGACAAGGGCCAGTTCGCCCTCGTGCAGCGGTTCATCTTCATGCCGATGTTCCTGTTCTCGGGCACCTTCTACCCGCTGGAGACGCTGCCGGGGTGGCTGCAGTGGATCGGGTGGATCTCGCCGCTGTGGCATGCGTCCGAGCTGGGCCGGATGCTCACGTACGGTCCGGTGGGCGGGGCGGCCGCCGGCGTCCACCTGGCGTATCTGCTGGTGCTCGCGGCGGTGGGCTACCTGCTCGGCCGGCGCATCTTCGAACGGAGGCTGGCGAAGTGACCCTCGCCGCCGCATCCGACACCACCCGCCGCCGGGGCGGCGTGCGCGCCCTGTGGGCGGGCAATCCGCAGGCCGTCGTGCAGCGCGGACTCCTCGCCGCGCGCTCGTCGAGCTGGATCGTCGTCCTGTCGGGATTCTTCGAACCCGTGTTCTTCCTCGCCTCGATGGGCATCGGGCTCGGTTCCCTCGTCGGCGACGTGCAGACCTCCGCCGGACTTGACGTCCCCTACGCCGCCTTCATCGCACCGGCGCTGCTGGCGGTGTCGGCGATGAACGGGGCGATCTACGACTCGACGTGGAACGTCTTCTTCAAGCTCAACTACGGCCGGCTCTACGAGGGGATGCTGTCGACCTCGCTGGGTCCGCTGGATGTCGCGCTCGGTGAGATCCTGTACGCCCTGCTGCGTGGGCTGCTGTACGCCACCGGCTTCATGATCATCATGCAGGTGCTCGGGCTGAACCTGGCGCCCACCGCGATCCTCGCCCTGCCGGCCGTGCTGCTGATCGCCTTCGGGTTCGCCAGCGTCGGCATGGCGATCACGAGCTACATGAAGACGTTCCAGCACATGGACTGGATCAACTTCGTCCTGCTGCCGATGTTCCTGTTCTCGGCCACCTTCTACCCGATCACGGTGTACCCCGAGCCCGTGCAGGTGATCGTGCAGGCGCTCCCGCTGTGGCACGGGGTCGAGCTCATCCGGGGGCTGACGACCGGGGCGCTGAGCGCCGGCATGCTGTGGCACGTGCTGTACTACGTCGTCATGATCGGCATCGGCCTGGTCTTCACGACCAAGCGGCTGCGCGCCCTCTTCCTGGACTGACGCCCGGCCGGCCGGCCGCGGCGGCGGTGGCGGCGGCGGTGGCGTCGGGCCCGGGGCGCGTCGGCGGCGGCGGAGGCTGTGACGCGTGGGTGTTTCGGTGTGCCCTGCGTTTCCGAACTCCTCAAAACCGCGGGCTCGCGCGGCTCCGAGGGCCCGAACCGGCGGTATCGGCGCCGGATTTGAGGAGTTCGGGCGAGTGGGTGGCGGCCGGGTCGGGACGGCGGGGTGGGCGGCGGGTGGCTGCGCCGGGGGTGAAGCCGCAGACGGATCCGCGGAGCGGAGGCCTGCGCCGCGTTCCGGACTGGTCGGCCGTAGGTCCTCCGGCCTCCCGAACTCCTCAAGAACGCGGACGAATGGGCCGAAACCGGCCCAGATCGGCGCCGTCCGGCGTGGTCTTGAGGAGTTCGGGAAGCTGGTGGCAGCGACAGGACAGCGGCGGCGGCGCGGCGGGGTGGCAGCGGCGGGTGGCAGCGGGAGGGGTGCCAGCGGCAGGACCCGGCGGATGCCGCGGAGCGAGGCCCCGCGGCATCCGCCCGCGCACGTCAGAGCGAGCCGGTGGCGCCCAGACCGATGTTCTCGTCGTAGTCGACGTCCTTGGTCTCCTTGGAGAGCACGAGCGCGATGAACGTCAGGATCGCCGAACCCGTCAGATACAGCCCGACGAGCCACGGCTGCCCGTCGGAGGCAGCCTACAGCGCGACGGAGATCAGCGGCGCCACGGCGGCGCCGAGGATCGACGACACGTTGTACGAGATCGCCGAGCCGGTGTAGCGCACGTTGGTGGGGAACAGCTCGGGCAGCACCGCGCCCATCGGCCCGAACGTCAGCCCCATCAGCAGGAAACCGAGAACGAGGAAGGCCTGGGTCAGGGCGCCGGTGAACTGCGGATCCAGCTGCGGCATGAGGAAGACGTTGAACATCACGCCGAACACGGCGATCGCGGCGGTCACCCACAGCAGGAGCTTGCGGCGTCCGATGGCGTCGGCGACGGGGCCCGACAGCAGCGTGAAGATGCCGAAGAAGACCACGCCGATGATCTGCATGATGACGAAGTCGGTGTACCCGAACCCGAGCCCGGGGACGTAGGCCGCCGCGTCGAAGGACTGCCCGGCCGCCTCGGCGGCCGCGCGTGCCCCCTCGGTGGTGGCCTTCGTGCCGTACGAGAGCGTGAAGCTGGTCATCAGGTAGAACAGCACGTACGTGGCGAGCATGATGAACGTGCCCAGCAGCAGCTGGCGCCAATGCCGGCGCACGACCTCGCCGAGGGGGAACTTGCGGATGGCTCCGGTCTTCTCGGCGCGCGCGAAGGTGTCGGATTCGACGAGCTTGAGGCGCACCCACAGGCCGATGATGACCATGACGGCCGAGAACAGGAACGGCACGCGCCATCCCCATGCGAGGAACTCCTCGGATCGCTGCGCGGGACCGTCGGGGTGCGGCAGCGCGAAGTTGATCACCAGGAACACGGTGTTGGCGATGATGAACCCGATCGGGGCGCCCAGCTGCGGGAACGTGCCGTACCACGCGCGCTTGCCGCGGGGGGCGTTCTCGGTGGCCACCAGGGCGGCGCCGGACCACTCCCCGCCGAGCGCGAAGCCCTGTGCGAGGCGGAGGAACAGGAGGATGAGCGCAGCCCACCATCCGATGTCGTTGTTGGTGGGCAGCAGGCCGATCAGGAACGTCGCGATGCCCATGGTGAGGAGGGAGGCGACGAGGGTGGCTTTGCGTCCGAACCGGTCGCCGAAGTGTCCGAAGACGACCGCACCGATGGGACGGGCGACCATCGCGGCGCCGAACACGGCGAACGACGACAGCAGCGAGGTGGTCTCGTTACCGGTGGGGAAGAAGAGGATCGGGAAGACGAGCACCGCGGCGGTGGCGTAGACGTAGAAGTCGTAGAACTCGATCGTCGTGCCGACGAGGCTCGCGGTGATGACGCGCGAGCGCGGGTTGGCCGGGGCGGGGGCGGGGGGATTGGCGGTGGTCATGGGTACCTGTCGGGGAGGCGCGGGAGCCGTCGTTGTGCGACATCACGGCGGTGGGTCGAGGCACCGGCGCGGGGTGGTGCGCCCGGGCTCGACACAGGGTCACCGAGTGCGTGCGGGAGGATCGCCGGCACGACCGATCAAGTCTACGCGCGGGCTCACCACAGCACGGCGATGGCCGCGTTGGCGAGGGTGAGGATGCCGACGAGCCAGAACATCACCGGGGGAAGGGACCCGGTGCGTCGCTGGCGCGCCGATCCGATGCCCAGCAGGGCGCCGATCACCACCAGGATGGCGAACTTGATCCCCAGCTTGACGTAGTTCAACTCGTAGTCGATGCCCCACGGCGCGGCGAGGATGAGCCCTGCCACGCCCGCGATGGTCAGACCCCAGTCCATGACGCGCGTGAACCGGATGCGGCGTGACACCGCTTCGGTCACCCACGCGCCGAGCAGGACGGCGAAGCCGACGAGGTGGAGCAGGACGACGACGGAACGGAGGATCTCCATGCCGGTAACCGTAGGGTCATCCGCGGTGCCGCGCCAGCGGGGCGTCGCCCGGCACCCCCGGAAGGAGGCCGTCAGCCGCGAAGATCCCGCAGGACGAGGGCGGTACGCAGCGCGGCTTCGGCAGCCTCGGCGCCCTTGTCCTCCTTCGAGCCGGGGAGGCCGGCACGATCCAGCCCCTGCTGCTCGTCGTCGAGGGTCAGCACGCCGAACCCGACCGGGCGCCCGGTGTTCAGCGCGACGCTGGTGAGTCCGTCGGTCGCGGCCGACGACACGTACTCGAAGTGCGGGGTCCCGCCGCGGATGATGACCCCGAGGGCCACCACTGCGTCGGCTCCGGATTCCAGCGCGACCTGCGCGGCGACGGGCAGCTCGAACGAGCCGGGCACGCGCACCAGTCGCCAGGACGCACCGGATGCGTCGAGCACGCGACGGGCGCCGGCGATCAGTCCGTCGGTGATGACCTCGTGCCACGTGCCCGCGATCACGACGACGTCCAGTCCGCTCCCGTCGATGCTGCCGGTCTCCGGCGATCCCTTGCCGCTCATGCCTCGGCCCCTTCCTTCATCTGCTGCAGCGCTTCGGTCAGGTCGGCCTCCGCGATGATGTGCCCCATGCGGTCGCGCTTGGTCTCGAGGTACTGGTGGTTGTTCGGTCCGACCCCCACCAGCAGCGGCACCTGCTCCACGACTTCCAGCCCGAGTTCCCGCAGCTGCGCGACCTTGTCGGTGTTGTTGGTCAGCAGGCGCACGCGGCTCACCCCGAGGTCGGCGAGGATCCCGGCCGCGGCAGCGTAATCGCGCGCGTCGGCGGGGAGTCCCAGCGCGAGGTTGGCGTCGACGGTGTCCAGGCCCTGCTCCTGCAGGCTGTACGCCCGGAGCTTGTTGATGAGGCCGATGCCGCGGCCCTCGTGTCCGCGCATGTAGACCACGACGCCGCCGTCCTCGTCGATCGCGTCCAGCGCGGCGTCCAGCTGAGGGCCGCATTCGCACTTCAGCGAGCCGAACGCCTCTCCCGTGAGGCACTCCGAGTGCACGCGCACGAGCGGTGCGTCCTCGGTGAGATCTCCCGAGACGACGGCGACATGGTCGGTGCCGGTGACGCGGTCCTTGTACGCCAAGAAACGGAACGCGCCGTGGGAGGTGGGCACGTGCGCCTCCGCGCGAAGGCTGACCCGCCGCGTGTGGCGCTCGCCCGCCGTCGTGGCGGCGACCGGCTCCTCCTCATCCAGGTACGCGATCAGCTGCTCGATCGTGATGACGGGGACGTCGTCCCGCGCCCCGAGCTCGATGAGGCCGGGCAGACGCATCATGCTCCCGTCCTCGGCGACGACCTCCGCGATCGCTCCGACCGGCTGGAGCCCCGCGAGGCGCATGAGTTCCACGGCCGCCTCGGTGTGTCCGCTGCGCTCGCGCACGCCGCCGTCCACCGCGCGCAGCGGAAGGACGTGGCCGGGACGGATGAGGCTGGCGGGGCCCGCGCCGGGATCGGCCAGGACGTTGAGCGTGTGGGCGCGGTCGGAGGCGCTGATGCCGGTGCTGTTGCGGTCGGCGGCGTCGACGCTCACGGTGTACGCCGTGCCGCGCGCATCCTGGTTCACCGCGACCATGGGCGGCAGGTCGAGGCGGTCGGCCCACTCGCCGGGCATGGGCGCGCAGATGAATCCGCTGGACCAGCGCACGGTCCACGCGATCCATTCGGGAGTGGCGAGCTCGGCCGAGAGGATGACGTCGCCCTCGTTCTCGCGATCCTCATCGTCCGCGACGATGACGGGGCGGCCGGCTCGCAGGGAGTCCAGGGCCTGGGGGATGGTGGCAAGGCTCATCGGGAGCCTCCTTCGGTGGGTGTGGGAAAAGCGAGGAGTCGCTGGACGTGACGGGCGAGGATGTCGGTCTCCAGGTTCACGGCATCGCCGACGGATGCTCCGCCCAGGGTGGTCGCGGCGAGGGTCTCGGGGATGAGCGACACCTCCAGCCACGGCTGGTCGGCGTCGGGCTCGCTCACGGCGCTGACGGTGAGGGAGACGCCGTCGATCGCGATGGAGCCCTTGTCCACGATGAGCGGCGCGAGGTGCGCGGGCACGGCGACGCGCACGACCTGCCAGCGCTCGCCGGGCCGCACGTCCACGACGGTGCCGGTGCCGTCGATGTGGCCCTGCACGATGTGGCCGCCCAGGCGGCCGTGCGCGGGGGTGGCGCGCTCGATGTTGACGGTGCGCCCTGGTGCGGCGCCGGCCAGAGTGGACATCTCGAGCGTCTGCTGCATGACGTCGGCGGTGAACCAGTCCGGGCCCTGGTCCACGACCGTGAGGCACACGCCGCTGACGGCGATCGAGTCGCCGTGCCCGGCATCCGTGACCGCACCGGGTGCCCGTACGGTCAGACGCACGCCGTCACCGGACGGTTCGACCGCGGTGAGGGTGCCGAGTTCTTCGACGATTCCGGTGAACATCAGAGTGCTCCTTCGATGGCGGGATGCGCGGTGATCAGCAGGTCGTCGCCGAGCGTCTCGACGGAGGAGACGACCAGGCGGCGCTGCTGGGTGATCGTGTCGACGCCGAGGCGGCCGAGAGCCGGACGGTCGGTGCCGTCGGCGCCGGAGCCGATGAGGGTGGGGGCGACGTAGGCGAGCACCTCGTCGACGAGGCCTTCGCGCAGGAACGCGCTGGCGATGGTGGGGCCGCCCTCGACGAAGACGCGCTGCGCCCCGAGTGTGCGCAGTTCGGCGAGCACGGCGGGCAGGTCGTTCCCCGGCCGCTGGATGAGCTGTCGCGGATGGCGGCGGAGCGCTGCGTCAGGGGGCACCGGACGGCCGCCGAGCACGACGGGGAGCGGCTGCTTCTCGTACAGGGCGCCGTCGGGGCGACGGGCGGTGAGCGCGGGATCGTCGGCGAGGACAGTGCCGGTGCCCGCGACGATCGCGTCCGCCTCGGCGCGGCGGCGGTGGACGTCGGCGCGTGCGGCGGGCCCGGTGATCCACTGGCTCGTGCCGTCGGGGGCTGCCGCGCGCCCGTCGAGGCTCTGCGCCCACTTGACGGTCACGAAGGGACGTCCGAGGCGCTGAACGGTGAGCCAGCCGTCGAGGAGCTCGCGCACGCGGTCCGCGTCGACGCCGCTCTCCACGGACACGCCGGCTGCGCGAAGGCGTTCGGCGCCGCCGGAGGACACCGCGTTGGGGTCGTCCAGGGCGTACACGACGCGGCCGATTCCAGCCTCCAGGAGGGCGACCGCGCACGGTCCGGTGCGTCCGGTGTGGTTGCACGGCTCCAGCGTCACGACGGCCGTCGCCCCGCGGGCGCGCCCCGCAGGCAGCTTCGAGAGCGCGTCGACCTCGGCGTGCGCCGTGCCTGCTCCGCGGTGCCAGCCCTCGGCGAGCACCTCGCCGTCGGGGGAGAGGATGACCGCGCCTACCTGGGGGTTGGCCCCCACCGGGCCGCGCGCGGCGAGCTCGAGAGCTCGCGCCATCGCCTCGCGTTCCGCGGCATCCGCCATGTCGATCCTCCGGTCGGTCCGGGGTCGCTGCGGCAGGGCGGCGCGTCGCGCCGACCGTGCTGCCTCCCATCCGGACTCGCGACGGAGGACCGTCGCATCACCGTCGGTTCCGGATTTCCACCGGATCGGCCTTCGTCCCCGCTAGGCGGACACTCGGGCTCGCGGACTGTCACCGCCGGTTCGGATTCTCACCGACCCCGGAGCACGTTGATAACTCGATACTAGTCAACGCGCCGACACCAGGATCATTCCCGATCCGTCTCGCCCGCTCACTTCAGCAGGCGCGACAGCCGCCGGTCGGCGAGGATCTTCCCGCCGGTCTGGCACGTCGCGCAGTACTCGAGGGAGTTGTCGGCGAAGAACACGCTGCGCACCTCGTCGCCGCACACCGGGCAGGCTTCACCGCGCCGGCCGTGGACGCGCATGCCGCGACGCTTGGCGTCCTTCAGGTCGGCCGGCGGCTTGCCGGATGCTGCGGCCACGGCATCGGCGAGGGTCGCCGTCATCGCCTCGAACAGGCGGTCGATGTCGGAGTCTTCGAGGGTGGAGGCCAGGGCGTAGGGAGACATCTTCGCGACGTGGAGGATCTCGTCCGAATAGGCGTTGCCGACCCCGGCGATGATCGACTGGTCGCGCAGCACGCCCTTGATCTGCGTGCGGCGCCCGGCCAGGAGCCGGGCCAGGTCGTCGCGCGTGAAGCCCGGGTCGAGCGGGTCGGGCCCCAGACGTGCGATGCCGGGGACCTCGGCCGGATCGCGGACCGCGTAGACGGCGAGCGACTTCTTCGTGCCGGCCTCGGTCAGGTCGAACCCCGAGCCGTCGTCGAAGCCGACGCGCAGGGCGATAGGGGTCTTGCCGGGCTTGATCACCGTGGCCGGGAGCGCGTCGTACCAGCGCAGCCATCCCGCTTTGGCGAGGTGGAAGACGAGGTGGACGCCGCCGTCGGTGGCCACATCGAGGAACTTCCCGTGCCGCTGCACATCGGACACCGTGGTGCCGGTGAGAGCGGTGATCGGCGGGTCGTAGGTCTTCAGCGCCGCGATGGCGGTGACCGTCGCGCGTGTGATGGTGCGGCCGACGACTCGTCCCCGGAGGAAGTCGGCGAGCCCCTGCACCTCGGGCATCTCCGGCATGCGGTCATCCTGCCACGGATCGCGGCCTCAGTCTCCGAGAACGCTCCACGGCTGCGGGGTGCGGTCATCGCCGGGGAGGAGGCCCGCGATCCACGCGTCGTCACGTCCGAAGGAGTTCACCAGCGCGTGGCGGAGGGTCCCTTCGTAGCGGAAGCCCAGTGCGCGCGCCACCCGGGCCGACGCACGGTTGCCCACGACGGCGCGCCACTCCAGGCGTGCGGCGCCCAGGCCGTCCGGCGCCAGGGCCCACTCCACCACCGCGGCGGCGGCCTCGGTGAGCAGGCCCCGTCCCCGCGCGCCGCGCGTCATCCAGTACCCGATCTCAGGGGAGCCGGTCGTGAGGCGGTGCATCCCCAGCATGCCCACGAGGCGGTCGTCGAGGCGGATCGCCCACGTGGCCTCGATGCCATCGGCCCAGCGGCCGGGCACCGCGTCGACGAAGGCCTCGGCGTGCTCGAGCAGGTACGGCGAGGGCACCGCCGTGTAGCGCTGGATGTCGGCATCCTGGCACGCCTGGAAGATCGCCGGCACGTCGTGGCGCGTCGGCGGCGACAGCTCGGTTCGCGGCGTGCGCAGCTCCACGGGCTCCATGCGGGCACCCTACCGCCGCATCGGCCGGCAGGTCGCGCGCGGGTGCGCTGTCGTGTCACGTGTGGACGCGCTCACACGGCGGCGGGCCGCCGCTGAGGGACGCGCGCTCACACGCGGACGCGGATCACACGCGGCGGAGCAGTCCGATGCGGTCGTAGACGTCGGCGAGGGTCCGGTCGGCGACGGCGGCGGCACGCTCGGCGTTCGCGGCGAGCACCCGGTCCAGTTCGGCGGGATCGTCGAGCATCGCGAGGGCGCGGTCGCGCACGGGGGTGAACTCGTCCACCACGACCTGTGCGAGATCCTTCTTGAAGTCGCCGTAGCCGCGGCCGGCGTACTCGTCCTCCAGCGCGGCGATCTGTCGGCCGGTGAGCGCGGCGTAGATGACGAGCAGGTTCGACACCCCGGGCTTGGCCTCGCGGTCGAAACGCACGCTGCCTTCGCTGTCGGTCACGGCGCGCATGATCTTCTTCGCCGTCACAGACGGGTCATCCAGCAGCCCGAGGACTCCCGCATCCGATTCGGCGGACTTCGACATCTTGGCCGAGGGGTTCTGCAGGTCGTAGATGCGTGCGGTGTCGCGCTGGATCACCGGCGTCGGCACGGTGAAGGCCTCGCCGTAGCGGGAGTTGAACCGTTCGGCCAGGTCGCGGGTCAGCTCGATGTGCTGCTTCTGGTCGTCGCCGACGGGAACCACGTCGGTCTGGTACAACAGGATGTCGGCGGCCATGAGAACCGGGTAGGTGAACAGCCCCACGTTGGTCGCATCGGCGCCGTACCGCGTCGATTTGTCCTTGAACTGCGTCATCCGCCCGGCCTCGCCGAAGCCGGTGAGGGTGGAGAGGATCCACGCGAGTTCGGTGTGAGCGGGGACGTGCGACTGCACGTACAGCGTCGAACGCGACGGCTCGATCCCGGCGGCGATGTACTGCGCCGCGGTGCGTCGCGTCTTCTCCCGGAGCTCGCCCGGGGCGTTCGGCTGCGTCAGCGCGTGCAGATCGACGACGGAGAAGAACGCGTCGTAGGAGTCCTGCAGGTCCCGCCACTGCATGAGCGCGCCGATGTAGTTGCCGATGTGGAGCGAGTCGGCGGATGGCTGCATGCCGGAGTAGAGGCGGGGCTTGGTCACCCGCCGATTCTAGTCGCGGCAGGTGTCGCCCTCGGTACGTCCGCCCCGCCCCGCTCCCGCCCTCCCGCTCCCGCCCGCCCGCCCGCTCCCGCCCGCCCGCCCGCTCCCGCGCGCCCGCCCGCTCGCCCGGGATGGCCGCGCCCGCCCGCCCGCGCGCCCGAGATGGCCACGTCCCAGGCGCACCGGGGATGCCCGCTCCCCGACTGACCCTCCCCGGTGCCTGCGCCCCGTACAGCAGTCACAGTCGCCCGAACTCCTCAAGAACGGCGGGGAGGGCGGCCGAAAGCCGCCGAACCGGCGGCGAAAACGGCGAGATTGAGGAGTTCGGGCGGCGGCGGCCGGGGTAGCGGGTGGATCAACGGCCACCGGAGCGCGGGCGGATCAGCGGCGGGCGGATCAGCGGCCACCGGAGCGCGGGCGGATCAGCGGACCGGGCGGATCAGCGGACCGCGCGGCGCGCCGGGTCGGGATGGGTCAGCGACCGCGGCGGCGGAGGGTCAGTGGCCGAGGGTGTAGTCGGCGATGACGGGGGCGTGGTCGCTCCACCGGGTGTCCCACGAGGCAGCGCGCACCACGCGGTAGTCCACCACGCGCTCAGCCAGGGCGGGGGTCGCGAGGTGATAGTCGATGCGCCAGCCGGTGTCGTTGTCGAACGCGCGGCCCCGCATCGACCACCACGTGTACGGGCCGTCGACGTCGCCGGCGAAGCGACGGCCGACGTCCACCCAGCCCAGGCCCGTCCCGGTCGTGCCGTCGGCGCCGGTCACATCGGCCCCGGCGTCTCCGAGGAAGCGGTCGAAGTAGGCGCGTTCCCGCGGGAGGAAGCCGGCCTTCTTGACGTTTCCCTTCCAATTGCGGATGTCGAAGGTCTGATGGCCGACGTTGAGGTCGCCCATGATCAGGGCCAGCGGATGCTCCGCCGCCAACTGCGGCATGCGCCGCTCCATCGCGTCCAGGAACGCCCACTTGGCGTCCTGCCGCGGCGTCTCGGCCTCACCGGTGGGCACGTAGGCGCTGACGACGGCGAGGCTCTCGCCGTCGATGTCGAAGTCGGCCTCGATCCACCGCCCCGCCGAATCGAGGGGCTCGGGCCCCAGGACCGTGCTCATCCGGGCGTGCGGGAGGCGGCTCGCGATGGCGACGCCCGCGCGCCCCTTGGCCAGCGCCTCGTCGTGGACGACCTCCCACCCGGGGAGGGCGGCCTGCAGCTCGGCCGTGGTGGCCCGCACCTCCTGGAGGGCGAGGATGTCGGCGCCGGCTTCGGCGAGCCATTCGTCCATGCCCTTGCGGGCGGCGGCGCGGATGCCGTTGACATTGATGGAGACGATGCGGACGCGACGAGGCACGACGACGAGCCTAGCCGCGCCCCCCGACACCGAGTCTCGACGCCGAGCGGATGGTACCGAGTGCCCGCGCCCGAGCAGCCCGCGGCCGACCGCTCCGCGGCCGAGCGCACACGGCGGCGCGGCTCAATCCCAGGGCAGGGCGGAGTCCGGCACGGCGGGGGCGTTGCGCTCGGCCTCCCGCAGTTCGGCCTCCGCCTGGGCCACGCGCCGTCGCGCCGCGCGCCGGGCGTACCACGGTGCGTCCGCGGCCGCACGCTCGGCCTCGCGCACCCGCACCCGGGCGGCGATCACGAGCGCCGCGCGCTCGGTGGCGCGGGCATCCGCCTCGCTCTCGATGCTCTCGAACCGGTCGGCCGCGGCCACCGCGATCCACGCGGCCGACACGAGGAGCACGATGCCGTTGAGGCGGAACCACAGGAGGAATCCGATGAAGACCGCGAACGTCGCCAGGAGGGGGTTGGCCGGGGTGTAGACGAGGAGGAGGCCCGCACCCAGCTGCAGCACGACGATGGCCGCGGCGCCCAGCAGCGCGCCCGGCCAGATGCGCTGCCAGCGCAGCGACGCCCCGGTGAGGAAGCGGAACAGCGACGCGAGGGCGAGGGTGTTGAGACCGAACGCCACCACCAGCGACACGGCGCGGGTGAGCACGGCCGACCATGCGCCGTAGTCGTCCCAGCCGACCAGCTGGAACAGGAGGTCCACCGCGCCGGTGGTGATCGAACCGAGGCCCGCGCCCAGCAGCAGAGCCAGACCGAACAGGGTGGCCGCCAGGAAGTCGCGCGCCTTGAGCAGCAGGTAGTTGCGGCGATCGAACGGCAGCCCGAACGTGTCGCGCACCGCGCGGCGCGTGTAGGTGACGAATCCGATCGCCGTCCAGACGACCACGACCGCCGCGACGGCGCCGGTGACCGTCAGGAGTCCGGTGCTGCCGGTGGCGACCGACCGCACCTGCTCGGGCTTGACCAGTCCGGAGTCGCTGATGAGGTCGGGGATGTAGCCGTTGATGATGTCGATCAGTGCCCGGATGGCATCGGAGCTGCCGCCCAGCCACGCCCCGACGGCCGCGAAGGCGAGGTAGATGACCCCGAAGATCGCGAACAGCGACTGATAGGAGATGCCCGCGGCCAGCAGGAAGCCGTTGTGCTGCAGGAAATGCCGCCACACCCGGATGGGGAACCACTCCAGCGTCCGCCGTGTGATCGCCGTGGCCCGTTCCAGCGGCTGGTCGAAACGCTGCCGCAGGGAGCCCGGGAGGGGCGCGGGGTCCGCGCCGGCGGATGCGGCGGACGAGTCGGTCACGCTGCCAGGATAGCGAGCGGCATCGGATGCGCCCGGGGTCCCGGTACGCCGCTGGGAACGCCGATGCCACACGCCGCAGGGACGCCGACGCCGCACGCCACCGGGAACGCCGACGCCGGCCGGGCGAGCCCGGCCGGCGTCCACGTGAAGGTCAGCGCTTGCCGCTGAGGACCGCCTGCTTCACCTCGGCGATCGCCTTGGTGACCTCGATGCCGCGGGGGCACGCCTCCGTGCAGTTGAAGGTCGTGCGGCAGCGCCACACGCCTTCCTTGTCGTTGAGGATGTCCAGGCGCACCTCGGCGGCGTCATCGCGCGAATCGAAGATGAAGCGGTGCGCGTTGACGATCGCGGCCGGGCCGAAGTACTGTCCGTCGGTCCAGAACACGGGGCACGACGAGGTGCACGCGGCGCACAGGATGCACTTGGTGGTGTCGTCGAACACCTCGCGGTCCACGATCGACTGGACGCGCTCCTTGCCCGGTTCGGGCTTGGAGCCCGCGATGAGGAAGGGCTGCACCTCGCGGTAGGAGGCGAAGAACGGCTCCATGTCGACGATGAGGTCCTTCTCCAGCGGCAGGCCCTTGATGGCCTCGACGTAGATCGGCTGCGAAATGTCGAGGTCTTTGATGAGGGTCTTGCACGCGAGGCGGTTGCGGCCGTTGATGCGCATGGCGTCCGAACCGCAGATGCCGTGCGCGCACGAGCGGCGGAACGACAGCGAGCCGTCGACCTCCCACTTGATCTTGTGCAGGGCGTCGAGCACGCGGTCGGTGGAGTACAGCTCCACGTCGTAGTCGACCCAGCGCGGCTCGCTGTCGACCTCCGGGTCGAAGCGGCGGATGTTGAAGGTCACCAGGAACGACTGGATGCCGGTGGGCTCGGGTGCCTGCTCGACGCTCTGCGGATCGTTGGCGACGTCGATGGTGGCGGTGGCGGTGGCCATCTCAGTACTTCCTCTCCATCGGCTGGTATCGCGTGATGACCACGGGTTTCCAGCCGAGTTCGATGTGGTCGGCGGGATGCGACGAGTGCGGGTCGCCCGTGAGGTAGGCCATCGTGTGCTTCATGTAGTTCTCGTCGTCGCGCTTGGGGTAGTCGTCGCGCATGTGGCCGCCGCGGCTCTCCTTGCGGTTCTGCGCGGCGTAGACGACCACCTCGGCGAGGTCGAGGAGGAAGCCGAGCTCCACAGCCTCGAGCAGATCGGTGTTGTAGCGCTTGCCCTTGTCATCGACGTGCACGTTGAGGTACCGCTCACGCAGGTCGGCGATGACATCGAGCACGTGGGCGAGCGACTCCTCGGTGCGGAACACCTGCGCGCCCTTGTCCATCTCGTCCTGCAGCGCCTTGCGCAGCACGGCGATCCGCTCGGTGCCGGGGTTGGCGCGCAGGCCCTCGATCATGCCGCGCACCTCCTTCGCCGGGTCCTCCGGCAGCGGCACGAAGTCGGCGGTCTGGACGTACTTCACGGCGTTGCGGCCGGCACGCTTGCCGAAGACGTTGATGTCCAGCAGCGAGTTGGTGCCCAGGCGGTTCGAGCCGTGCACCGACACGCACGCGCACTCGCCGGCGGCGTACAGGCCCGGCACGACGGTGGTGTTGTCGGCGAGCACCTCCGCCTCGACGTTGGTGGGGATGCCACCCATCGCGTAGTGCGCGGTCGGCATGACCGGAACGGGCTCGACGACGGGGTCAACGCCCAGGTACGTGCGGGCGAACTCGGTGATGTCGGGCAGCTTGGTCTCCAGCACCTCGGCGCCCAGGTGCGTGCAGTCCAGCAGCACGTAGTCGCGGTGGGGTCCTGCGCCGCGGCCCTCGGCCACCTCCTGCACCATGCAGCGGGCCACGATGTCACGCGGCGCGAGGTCCTTGATCGTGGGGGCGTAGCGCTCCATGAACCGCTCGCCGCTGGCGTTGCGGAGGATCGCGCCTTCGCCGCGGGCACCCTCGGTGAGGAGGATGCCGAGACCGGCGAGACCGGTCGGGTGGAACTGGAAGAACTCCATGTCCTCCAGCGGCAGGCCCTTGCGCCACACGATGCCGACGCCGTCACCGGTGAGGGTGTGGGCGTTGGAGGTGGTCTTGAAGATCTTGCCGAAGCCGCCGGTGGCGAAGATGACGGCCTTGGACTGGAAGACGTGCAGCTCGCCCGTAGCCAGGTCGTACGCGACGACGCCGGCGACCTGCGTGGCGCCGGCGGCGTCCTTCACCGTGATGAGGTCCAGGACGTAGAACTCGTTGAAGAAGTTGATGCCCAGCTTGACGCAGTTCTGGAACAGCGTCTGCAGGATCATGTGGCCGGTGCGGTCGGCGGCGTAGCACGCGCGGCGCACGGGGGTCTTGCCGTGGTCGGCGGTGTGCCCGCCGAAGCGGCGCTGGTCGATCTTGCCCTCGGGGGTGCGGTTGAACGGCAGACCCATGTTCTCCAGGTCGATGACCGCGTCGATGGCCTCCTTGGCGAGGATCTCCGCCGCATCCTGGTCGACGAGGTAGTCGCCGCCCTTGACGGTGTCGAACGTGTGCCACTCCCACGAGTCCTCTTCGACGTTGGCGAGGGCGGCGGCCATGCCGCCCTGTGCCGCGCCGGTGTGCGAGCGCGTCGGGTAGAGCTTGGAGATGACGGCCGTCTTCGCGCCGGGCCCGGCCTCGATCGCCGCGCGCATGCCGGCGCCGCCGGCGCCCACGATCACGATGTCGAACTGGTGGTAGTGCACGCCGTCGCGGACGACGGAATCGGCGGTGCTGGGGATGCTCACGGGTTGGATGCTCTCGTTCTTCAGTCGGAGGGTCAGGCGCCCTGGCACATGGCCCACAGGGAGCTGGACTCGGTGACGCCGATGCAGGGGTCGAAGGTGAAGACCACGAGCGTGCCGAGCAGGATCAGGAATCCGGACGACAGCCACAGCGCCCACACGAGCACGCGGCGGACGGTGGGGGAGGTGACGTAGTCGTTGACGATCGTGCGCATGCCGTTGGCGCCGTGGATGAGGGCCAGCCACAGCATCAGCACATCCCACCACTGCCAGAACGGCGAGGCGAACTTGCCGACGACGAAGGCGAAGTCGATCTGGTGGATGCCGTCACCGGTCATGAGGTTGACGAACAGGTGACCGAAGATGAGGACGATCAGCAGCACGCCGGAGGCGCGCATGTAGACCCAGCCCCACTTCTCCAGGTTCGAGCCCTTGTTGCGCGTGCGCGGTGCGGGGATGGTCGAGGCCAGCTGAGCGGTCATCAGTGCGCCCCTCCGAAGTCGGCGAACACGTTGATCAGGTGACGCGGCGTGAAGGCGAGCATCGTGACGAGCCACACGCCCAGCACGATCCACCACAGCTGGCGCTGGTGGCGGGTCGCCCAGCCCCAGAAGTCCACCAGGATGATGCGCAGGCCGTTGAACGCGTGGTACGCGATCGCCCCGACGAGGGCGACCTCGCCGATGCCCATGATCGGGTTCTTGTACGTTCCGATGACCGCGTCGTACGCCTCGGGGGAGACGCGGATGAGCGCCGTGTCCAGGATGTGCACGAGGAGGAAGAAGAAGATGGCGACGCCGGTGATGCGGTGCAGGACCCACGACCACATGCCTTCTCGGCCGCGGTACAGAGTGCCCCGCGGAACCTTCGAGGTGGTCTCGGCCACCGATAGCGTCACGCGCGCTGGTTCAGGCACGAGCGTCCTCCCTGATCGAACACGGCTTGGCGGGGGTGGTCCGTAGCCCCGCGGAGCGGGAAGCTCCTGCGACACACGGGCGCTCGATCATCCTACGACCGGGGGCATAATCACGGGGATTAGGCAGGCCTAACTATCTCGATGTCGAGATACCCGCGCACGACCCGCGGATGCTCCGTCACGGCGCCGTCACGTGGATGACACGGTGCGGCGAACCGGCACGGCTAGCCTGTTCGCATGCCTCAGCAGCCCATCGACGACTTCTACGCCGTGATTCCCGCCGGAGGGATCGGCAGCCGCCTGTGGCCGCTGTCGCGAGCCGAGGCCCCGAAGTTCCTGCACGACCTGACCGGGTCGGGCCAGACGCTCCTGCGCGACACGTGGAACCGCCTCGAGCCGCTGGCCGGCCCCGACCGGATCGCCGTGGTCACCGGGCGTGCCCACCGCGCCGCCGTGGAGCGCGAACTGCCCGGCATCCCCGACCACAACGTGTTCCTCGAATCCGAGCCGCGCGACTCGTCGGCGGCCATCGGGCTGGCCGCGGCGATCCTGCATCGCCGTGAGCCGGACGTGATCATCGGATCCTTCGCCGCAGACCACGTCATCCGCGGGACGCGCACTTTCGAGTTCGCCGTCCAGCAGGCCGTCGCCGTGGCCCGCGCGGGATACATCTGCACGATCGGCATCCAGCCCACCGAGCCCTCCGTCGGCTTCGGCTACATCCGCAAGGACGGTGAGCTGGACGTCGACGGAGCGCCCGAGGCGGCGCAGGTCGAGCGGTTCGTGGAGAAGCCCGACCTGGAGACCGCGCGCACCTACTACGCCGACCGTGCGTACCTGTGGAATGCCGGCATGTTCATCAGCCGCGCCGACGTGCTCCTGGCGGAGCTGGCCGCCAACGAGCCCGAGCTGCACGCGGGTCTCCTCGAGCTCGCCGAGGCCTGGGACGACCGCGAGCGCCGCGGTCCGGTGGTCGATCGGGTGTGGCCGGATCTGAAGAAGATCGCGATCGACTACGCCGTCGCCGAGCCGTCGGCCGAGAAAGGCCGCCTCGCGGTCATCCCCGGTCACTTCGACTGGGACGACGTGGGCGATTTCGCGAGCCTGGCCAAGCTCAACTCCCATGGCGGCAAGAACGAGCTGGCGATCCTGGGCAGCCACGCGCGGGTGCTCGCCGATGCCTCCAGCGGCATCGTGGTGTCGCAGACCGAACGCATCATCAGCCTCATCGGGGTGCAGGACATCGTCGTGGTCGACACCGCCGACGCGCTCCTGGTCACCACGAGCGAGCACGCGCAGCGGGTCAAGGGCGTCGTCGACGCGCTGAAGCTCACCGGCCGCGGTGACGTGCTCTGACGCCGTCGCGGACCCGTCGACCGGCCGAATGCGGCGGCCAGGTTTCGAAACGATCGCAAATCTGTAACTCTTCTGGCGCGCGCGCCTATCAGAGTGTGTGGTCGCGCGTCTCGCGACGTAACGTTCTGGGTATCCCGACCGGGGGCCTGATGTTTGCGCGCCCGGACATCTCAGAGAGGACTGCAGTGTCTGCATTCACCCCCAAGCGGACGGCCGCCGCGATGGCGTTCATCGGAGCCGCCGGCCTTCTGCTCTCGGCATGCGCGCCCGCGCCTGAGGAAGGCGACGCCGGCGCGGAAAGCACCGACTTCCTCGCCTGCGCCGTCTCCGACGAGGGCAGCTGGAACGACAAGAGCTTCAACGAAGCCGCCTACCAGGGCCTGCTCGACGCGGAGTCGGAGCTCGGCATCAAGATCGCCGACGCGGAGTCGGCCAGCAACGAGGACTTCACCCCGAACCTCACGCAGATGGTGGAAGCCGGCTGCGACGTGACCTTCGCGGTGGGCTTCAACTTCTCCATCAACGACGTCATCTTCGACGTCGCGGACGACAACCCCGAAGCGCGCTTCGTGTGGATCGACGGATGGAACCAGGGCCAGGAGAACCTCAAGCCCATCACCTACGCGATGCAGGAGTCCAGCTTCCTCGCCGGCTACCTCGCGGCGGCGTACTCCACCACGAAGACCATCGGCACCTACGGCGGTGACGACATCGAGTCGGTCACCTCGTTCATGACCGGGTACTACAACGGCGCGAAGTACTACGAGCAGGAGACCGGCACCCCGATCACCATCGTGGGCTGGGATCCGGCCACCGGCACCGGCGACTTCGTCGGCGACTTCTCCAACACCGGCGTCGCCAAGACCTTCTCCGAGGGTCAGCTCGCCGCCGGCGCGGACGTCCTCTTCCCCGTCGCGGGCACGCTGTTCACCGCCACGGCGGAGGCCATCCGTGAGGCCGGCACCGGCGTCATGCTGGGCGTGGACAAAGACATCGCCGTCACGCAGCCCGAGCTCGCCGACATCACCCTCACCTCGGTGGAGAAGCGCATGACCCAGCCCGTGCTGGACGTCATCACCGCCATCATCGAGAGCGACGAGTTCACCGCGGAGCCCTACGTCGGCACGCTGGAGAACGACGGCACCGCCCTGAGCGGCTTCGGCGACTTCGACAGCGAGATCCCGCAGGAGCTGAAGGACAAGCTCGACGAGCTCAAGCAGGCCATCATCGACGGGACGATCGACCCGCTCGCGGGCGCCTGACCCCTCGTCACACCCTGGCACACGCCGGGGCGGCAGAGTCCGCCTCGGCGTGTGCCGTTTCACGCCGGTTCCGGCAGGATGGGTCGCACCATGAAACTCGAGCTCCGCGGGATCACGAAGCGGTTCGGACCGCTCGTGGCCAACGACGCCGTCGACCTCACCGTCGAGTCAGGGCAGATCCACGCCCTGCTGGGGGAGAACGGCGCCGGCAAGTCGACCCTCATGAACGTGCTGTTCGGTCTCTATCAGCCCGATGAGGGCGAGATCCTCCTGGACGACGTCCCGCAGCACTTCTCCGGGCCCGGCCAGGCGATGGCCGCCGGCATCGGGATGGTGCATCAGCACTTCATGCTGATCCCCGTCTTCACCGTGGCAGAGAACGTGATCCTCGGCCATGAGCCCAGCCGCGGCGGGGTCCTGGACCTGCCGGCGGCACGGGCTCTCGTGCGGGAGATCTCCGACCGGTTCGGGTTCGACATCGACCCGGATGCGGTCGTCGGCGACCTGCCCGTCGGTGCTCAGCAGCGCGTGGAGATCATCAAGGCCCTCGCCCGTGATGCTCGCGTGCTCGTCCTGGACGAGCCCACCGCCGTCCTCACCCCGCAGGAGACCGACGAGCTGATGGCGACGATGCGCCGCCTCGCCGACGGCGGCACCTCCATCGTCTTCATCACCCACAAGCTCCGCGAAGTGCGCGCCGTCGCCGACACGATCACCGTCATCCGGCTCGGCCGGGTGGTGGGCGAAGCCGCCCCCACCGCCACCAACGACGAGCTCGCCGCCCTCATGGTCGGGCGCGCCGTCGAGCTCACCGTGCACAAGGACCCGCCCCGGCTGGGCGCCGAGGCCCTCGTGGTGGAGAACCTCACCGTCTTCGGTCCGGCCGGCGAACGCCTGCTCGACGACGTGTCGTTCACGATCCGCGCCGGCGAGGTGCTGGCCGTGGCCGGCGTGCAGGGCAACGGCCAGACCGAGCTCACCGAGGCCCTCGTGGGCCTGCGCGACCGCGTGCAGGGCAGCATCCGCCTCGACGGTCAGGAGCTCTCCTCCGCGCACGTGCGTCACGTGCTGGACAGCGGTGTGGGATTCGTCCCGGAAGACCGCAAGGTCGACGGGCTCGTCGCCGAGTTCACGGTCGCCGAGAACCTCATGCTCGACCGCTCCTTCGCCGGCCCGTTCACGAAGGGCCCGGCCATCGACTTCGCCCACCGCGACCGGTTCGCCGACGAGGCGATCGCCGAATTCGACATCCGCACGCCGCACCGCGACGTCCTGGTCGGGCGCCTGTCCGGCGGCAACCAGCAGAAGGTGGTGCTGGCCCGCGAACTGGGGCGCGACCTCAAGCTCTTCGTGGCCTCCCAGCCCACGCGCGGGGTGGACGTGGGGTCCATCGAGTTCATCCACGAGCGCATCGTGCAGATCCGCGACTCGGGCATCCCCGTGCTGATCATCTCCACCGAGCTGGACGAGGTGGTCGCCCTCGCCGACCGGATCGCGGTCATGTACCGCGGCGCGATCATCGACATCGTCCCCGCCGACGCCCCGCGTGAGCGCCTCGGCCGCCTCATGGCAGGAGTGCACGAATGAGCCAGGCGCAGACGGACCCGGCGGCGACCGAGCAGCCCCCGCGCACCCGCCCCTCCCTGGGCGACGTGCTGCACGACATCGCCTCGGGCGGAATCGTCCGCACCGCGGCGGCGATCGTGCTCTCGCTGGTGGTCGCCTCGGTGCTGATCGTCGTCACCAACCAAGACGTCGGGCGCACGCTGCCGTACTTCTTCTCCCGCCCCACCGACTTCCTCCAGGCGGCCGGCCAGGCGATCGGCGACGCGTATGCGGCGCTGTTCCGCGGCTCGATCTACAACTACACGGCGTCCTCGGCGGAGTCGGCGATCCGTCCGCTGCTGGAATCGCTGCGCTTCGCCGGCCCGCTCATCGCGGCGGGGCTGGGTGTGGCGCTGACCTTCCGTGCGGGCCTGTTCAACATCGGCGGCCAGGGCCAGATGGTCATCGCCGCGATCTGGGCGGCGTGGGCGTCGTTCCAGCTGCACCTGCCCTACGGACTGCACCTCGTCGTGGCGATCCTCTTCGGGCTCGTCGGTGCCGCGATCTGGGCCGGCATCGCCGGGTTCCTCAAGGCGGCCACCGGTGCGCACGAGGTCATCGTGACGATCATGATGAACTACATCGCGGTGTCGCTGGCGACCTTCCTGATGCGCACGCCGGTGCTGCACGACATGGACTCCGGCAACAACCCCACCACCCGGCCGCCGGATCCCACCGCCGTCTTCCCGCGGATCTTCGCGGAGTTCGACCTGCGGTGGAGCTTCGTGCTGTGCATCGTGGCCGTGGGAGTGTTCTGGTGGCTCATGGAGCGCTCGTCGCTCGGCTTCCGGTTGCGGATGGTGGGGCTGAACCCCGATGCGGCCCGCACCGCCGGCGTCGACGTCAAGCGCATGTACATCGTCGCGATGGTGCTGTCGGGCATGTTCATCGGGGTGGCGGGGCTCAACCAGGCCCTCGGCCGCGACGGCAACTTCGGCCCGACCATCGACGCCGGCATCGGCTTCGACGCCATCACCGTGGCGCTGCTCGGCGGCTCGCGTGCCGGCGGCGTGCTGCTGGCCGGGCTCCTGTTCGGGATGCTGCGGGCCGCTGGCCCCACCATGCAGCTGGCCGACGTGGCCCCCGAGATCCTCGGCGTCATCCAGGGGCTCATCGTGCTGTTCATCGCCGCGCCGCCGCTCGTGCGGGCGATCTTCCGGTTCCTGCCGGTGCCCCGCGAGGTCACAGAGCTGAACACCGGCCGCAAACCGCAGCTCGAGGCGAAGGAGGCGGGACAGTGACCACGACCGCGCCCGTCGCCCCCGCCGCCGCGCCGCACACGGCCTCCCTCGCCCCGCGCGCGTGGCGAACGCCGATCCTCCTCGGCGCCCTCGCCCTCATCACACTGGTCTTCTTCGGCCTCCTCGGAACCGACGAGTCGGTGTCGTTCACGTGGTCCAGCCGCGGCGACGCCGTCCAGCTCGACCCCTTCGTCGCCTCCGCGCGCGTGATGGGGCTGGTGGCCGGCGTGCTGGCCGTGGCCGCGGCGGCGTTCGCGTTCTGGCTCGCGGCGCGCCGCCGCAAGGTGCCGGTGTGGGTGACCCTCATCGTGGGCCTGGCGTTCCTCGTCGCGCTCGTGTCGTGGGTGGGCGCGGGCGGCTCGGTGCCGGTGATCTTCCTCCTCACCGGCACGATCGCCCTGTCCACGCCGCTGGTGTTCGGGGCGATCGCCGGTGTCATCGGCGAACGCGTCGGCATCGTGAACATCGCGATCGAGGGCCAGCTGCTGGCGGGCGCGTGCACCGCGGCCATGGTGGCCTCGGCCACCGGCAACCAGATCCTGGCGCTGGTGGCGGCGATGGTCTCCGGCGCCCTCATCGCGATGGTGCTCGCCTGGTTCGCCATCAGCTACCTCGTCGACCAGGTGGTCGTCGGCGTCGTGCTCATCGGCCTGGTCACCGCGGTGACCAACTTCCTCTACTCGGCGGTGCTGTCACCCAACTCCGCCACGCTGAACGACCCCGGCACGCTGCCGCGCATCGCCATCCCGCTCCTGTCCGAGATCCCCGTTGTCGGACCGGTGCTGTTCGAGCAGCGCCTGACGACCTACATCATGTTCCTGCTGGTGCCGCTGGCGTGGTTCGTGCTCTTCCGCACCACGTGGGGCCTGCGCATCCGCGCCCTCGGGGAGCACCCCCTGGCGGCGGACACGGTCGGCATCAACGTCAACCGCTGGCGATTCTGGACGGTGACCGTGGCGGGCCTGGTCGCGGGCCTCGGCGGGGCCACCCTCACGATCGGCTCCGTGGGCGCCTTCGTCCGGGAGATGAGCGCAGGCCAGGGGTTCATCGCGCTGGCCGCCGTCATCCTCGGGCGGTGGAACCCGTGGGGCGCGGCGATCGCGGCGCTGCTGTTCGGGTTCGCGAGCAACTTCCGCATCTGGGCCGGTCAGGCCGGATCCCAGGTTCCCACCGACATCATCGAGATGGTGCCCTATGTGGTGACCATCGTGGCCGTGGCGATCGTGGCCGGCCGGGTCATCGGCCCCAGGGCCGCCGGCAAACCGTACATCAAGGAGTGACGTGACCGACATCCACTGGGACGAGCTGCGTTCGGCCGCGACCGACGCCATGCAGCGGGCCTACGCCCCCTACTCGCGCTACAAGGTCGGTGCCGCCGCGCTCGTCAGCGACGGTCGCATCGTCTCGGGCTGCAACGTGGAGAACGCCTCGTACGGCGTGGGCCTGTGCGCCGAATGCGGGCTCGTGTCCGACCTGCACATGTCCGGCGGCGGCCAGCTGGTGGCCTTCGTGTGCGTCAACGGCGAGGGGCAGACCATCATGCCGTGCGGCCGGTGCCGGCAGCTGCTGTTCGAGCACGCCATCCCGGGGATGCTGCTGGAGACGGTATCGGGCATCCGCACGATCGACGAGGTGCTGCCCGACGCGTTCGGGCCGCGTGACCTCGACGTCCGGCAGACGCGCAGCGAGGACGCCGGGAGATGACCGATCCGGCAGCATCCGCCCCGGTGGAGCCGCACGACGCCATCGACGTCATCCGCGCCAAGCGCGACGGCGGGACGGTGCCCGAGCCCGCGCTGCGCTGGATGATCGACGCCTACACGCGCGGGTACGTCACCGACCCGCAGATGTCGGCGTTCACGATGGCGGTGCTGCTGAACGGCATGGACCGCGACGAGATCCGTGTGATGACCGACGCGATGATCGCCTCGGGGGAGCGCATGGACTTCTCCTCCCTGGGCAAGCCCACCGTCGACAAGCACTCCACCGGCGGCGTGGGCGACAAGATCACCCTGCCCCTGGCTCCGCTGGTCGCCAGTTTCGGCGTGGCCGTGCCGCAGCTGTCCGGGCGCGGACTGGGGCACACCGGCGGAACCCTGGACAAGCTCGAGTCGATCCCCGGCTGGCGCGCCGCGCTGTCCAACGACGAGATCCTCGCGCAGCTGGCCGACGTGGGCGCCGTGATCTGCGCCGCCGGGTCGGGCCTCGCGCCCGCCGACAAGAAGCTCTACGCGCTGCGGGATGTCACCGGCACCGTCGAGGCCATTCCGCTGATCGCTTCCAGCATCATGTCGAAGAAGATCGCCGAGGGCACCGACGCGCTCGTGCTGGATGTCAAATTCGGCTCCGGCGCCTTCATCCCCGATCTCGACCGGGCGCGGGAGCTCGCCCGCACGATGGTCGCGCTGGGCACCGATTCGGGCGTTGCCACCACGGCCCTCCTCACCGACATGAGCACGCCGCTGGGCCGTACGATCGGCAACGCCAACGAGGTGCGCGAATCGGTCGAGGTGCTCGCCGGCGGCGGCCCTGCCGACGTGGTCGAGCTGACGGTCGCCCTGGCGCGCGAGATGCTCGCCCTCGCCGGCCGCCCCGACGCCGACGTGGAGAAGGCGCTGGCCGACGGACGTGCGATGGACGTGTGGCGCCGGATGATCCGCGCCCAGGACGGCGACCCGGATGCGGCCCTCCCGCAGCCGCGCGAGACCCACACCGTCACCGCCGATCGCGGCGGGGTCGTGACCCGCGTCGACGCCCTCCCCTTCGGCATCGCCGCCTGGCGGCTGGGTGCGGGCCGAGCGCGTGCGCAGGACCCGGTCATCCACGCGGCGGGCATCGACCTGCACGTCCAGCCCGGCGACACCGTCACCCCGGGGCAGCCGCTGTTCACGCTGCTCGCCGACGACGGCGCGCGCTTCGGCCGTGCCCTGGACGCGCTCACGGATGCGTGGAGCATCGGCGACGACCCCCTCGAGCCCGCCCCCCGCGTCCGCGAACGCATCACCGCTTGACCACCGCCCCCCGGAGGAACCCATGGCTATCGATCCCGACGGCGACACCCGCATCCAGGGGCGGTCGCTGCGCGCGCTGCCCAAGGTGTCGCTGCACGACCACCTCGACGGCGGCGTGCGTCCCGCGACCGTGCTCGACCTCGCCGATGCCGCAGGGCTCGAACTGCCCGCATCCGACGTCGACGGCCTCGCCGACTGGTTCGCCGAGCAGGGCGATTCCGGCTCGCTCGAGGAATACCTGAAGACCTTCGAGGTGACCGTCGGGGTCACCCAGTCCCGCGCGGCGCTCACGCGCGTCGCGCGCGAATTCGTCGAGGATCTCGCCGCAGACGGCGTCATCTACGGCGAGGTCCGGTGGGCACCCGAACAGCACGTGACCGGCGGGCTCGCCCTCGAGGAGGCCGTCGAGGCCGTGCAGGAGGGCATCGAAGAGGGTGAGGACGCCGCGCAGGACGCCGGTCGCGACATCCGCGTCAGCCAGCTGCTCACCGCGATGCGTCACACCGACCGGTCACTGGAGATCGCACGCCTCGCGGTGGACTGGCGCGACCGCGGCGTCGTCGGGTTCGACATCGCCGGGCCCGAGGACGGCTTCCTCCCGGCCCGCCACCGGGCGGCGTTCGACCACCTCGCGGAGGAGTTCTTCCCCGTGACGGTGCACGCCGGCGAAGGCGCCGGGCTCGACAGCATCCGTTCGGCGCTGCTGGACGGCCGCGCCCTGCGGCTCGGGCACGGCGTGCGCATCGCGGAGGACCTCGACGTCATCGACCGTGAGGGCGACGAGGTGCGAGTGCACCTCGGCGAGCTCGCGCGGTGGGTGCGCGACCGTGAGATCGCGCTGGAGCTGTCGCCGTCGTCGAATCTGCAGACCGGTGCCGTCGCGGCGTGGGGAACGACGCTGGAGGACCACCCGTTCGACCTGCTGTACCAGCTCGGATTCGCGGTGACGGTCAACGTCGACAACCGCACGATGAGTCGCACGTCGCTCACGCGCGAGCTCGCGCTGCTCGCGGAGGCCTTCGACTACGGGCTGGATGACGTGGAGGCCTTCCAGCTGAACGCCGCTGCCGCCTCGTTCCTGCCGATCGAGGAGCGCGAGGAGCTGATCGACATCATCTCCGACGCCTTCGCCCGCCGCCGCTGACCCGGCCCGGTGGCTGCGGCCGGTCGGGCCGGTGCGGGTGCGGCCGGCCCGCGCTGCCGGCCCGCTGCTGCCCGTTGCTGCCCGCTGCTGCCGCTCTCGCCCGAACTCCTCAATGGCGACGCATCCACCGCCGGTTCGGCCGGTTTTCCCCGCGGCGGCGCGAAGTCTTGAGGAGTTCGGGGAAGCCGGAGGCGTCCCGAGCCGCGAGGACTGCCTTCATCGCGGCGACGACGTCCTCGTACCGGAACAGGATGTCCTCGGCGACGGGGCGCACGGTGGTGTAGCCGAGCGCCGCGGCGGCCAGGTCGCGGCGACGATCGCGCCGTTGCGCCTCCCACCCTTCGTGATAGGCGCGACTGTCGCACTCGACGATGAGCCAGCCGTCGATCACGAGGTCGACCCGGCCCACCGTGGGGATCCGCACCTGCACGTCGACGCGGCATCCGAGCGCCCGGAGGAGGAGGCGCATCAGGGTCTCCGGACCGGATTCGCTCCGTTTGTCCAGGAGGCCGCGGAGGGCCCGATAGCGGAGGGGCAACCGGGCGAAGATGCCGGCGATGTCGGCCTCATCCACCACACCGAGATGCCACGCGGAGTCGAGGGTGGCGACGGCATCCCGGGGAGCCTGGCACCGTACGGCCTGGGCGAGGGCCTCGATGATGTCGGCGGCGAGGGTGTGCGATGCCCCGGTGGAGGGACGCCAGTGCGGCACCGCCTCGACGGGGCGAGGTGGGAGCCGGCTCGCGCCGTTGTCGAACTGCACGTGCAGCGTCGCGACGGAACGGACGAACACGCCGAGGAGGGCGAGCAGAGTGACGCAGTCCAGCCGCCCGCCCAGGCGTGCTGCCTCCAGGAGCGGGGCGGGCAGATCGCCGGGAGCGTAGCGACCTTGGCGCACCCGGATCAGGCGACCGAGGTCGACCATCGCACGGAGCTGCACCTTGGTCCAGCCGGCGGCCCGCAGCTCCGCTGTCCGCCAGAACCGCGCCGCGAGGACCGGCACCACCTCGGGATCTGCTGTCGTCATCCCCCCAACCAACCGCGGCGACGCCCTTCGGGGTGGGGGACGGCACGCATTCGTGGATGAGGGCGCTCGAACCGTACCTGGGGAGGAGTCCCCGCCACTTCCCGAACTCCTCAAGAACGGGTGGGAGGCGGGCGGAGAAGGACCGTATCGGTCTCTTCGCCCGCGAATCTGAGGAGTTCGGGATGCGTCGAGACGTCGACGCAGTCGCGCGGGGGCGCGGCGCGCGGAGGCGGACGGGGGGGTGACGCGGCTCGCCCCGTGCCGAACTCCTCACATCCGCGCCCGCAGGGGGTGCGGAAAGGCCGGATCGGGCCGATCCGCGCCGGAATTGAGGAGTTCGGGAAGTGCGGAGGCCGAGAGGCAGAGGAGGGCGGCGGAGGGAGGAGGCGTCAGGGGACGGGGAGGAAGGCGGAGAGGGCGGCGGTGAGCGCAGCGGCCATCGTGGCGTCGGAGACGGCCGGCGTGCCGTCGCCGTCCTGCGGCCCGTAGGCGCCGAAGGAGGAATGCGAGGCGCCCGGGATCTCCACGAACACCGTGCCGGAGGGGAGGGTCGCCGCGGCGTCGGCGATCTTCTCGGGCGTGGAGAGGCCGTCTTCCGACCCGGAGATGCTCAGCACCGGAAGCCCGCTGCCGCTGAGGTCGGCCCCGCAGTACGAGGCGAAGAGCACCAGAGCGTCCGCCTCCGTCGCGAGCTGACACGCGCGCACTCCGCCCAGCGAGTGCCCGCCCACCGCCCACGACGACACGTCGGGGGCGAGCTCGGTGAACGCCGACAGCGCCCGCGGGTCGAAGAACGCGACGCCCAGCCACGGCCGCGTGATGACGACCGTGAGCCCCTCCTCGGCCACCGCCCCGGCGAGGGTCGGGGCGTACGCCCACGGATCGACCTTCGCGCCGGGGATGAAGACGAGCCCGTCGCCGCTCCCGCCGCCTGCTGGAGCCAGCACGATCCCGGCCGCGCCGTCGGTCACCGCGATCGCGGAGTCCGCCCGCACGTCGGCGACCGGCCGGGGCTCGGCGCGGTACACCCCGACCTGACTCCAGATGACGACGCCTGCCAGCGACAGCACGGCAACGCCCCCGACGGCCCCCAGAACCCACGCGAGGATGCGCCGGCCGCGGCGTCGCGGAGACGCGGGGGAGCCGCCCGCCGTCACGAAGGGATCTCGGCCTGGCGGGATTCCACGATGCGCTGGATGCGGGGGAACAGCGGATGCTGCGGCTCGAGGCCCGTGACGGCCTCGGTGAACTCCGCCGCCGGCAGTTCGCGCAGCATCCGCTGCATGTCCACGGCCTGGGCGTCCTCGGGGTCGTCGAAGGCGAGCGCTGCCGCCATGGCCGCGACGAGGGCGTCGACGGGGAGCCCGTGTTCGATCGCCTCGGCGGCAGGCCCGACGAACCGCTCGTGGCGGGAGAGCTTGCGCAGCGGCTGCCGTCCGACGCGCCACACGGTGTCCGGGAGCGCGGGATTGCGGAAACGCCGCAGGATCGTCTCCCGGTACTCGTGCTGGGCGGCCGGATCGAGGTCGTGCTTGCGGATGAGCAGCTCGGAGGTCTCCCGCAGCGCCGCGTCGACCTTGCCGGCGATGGCGGGTTCGGCGAGGGCGTCGGAGATCCGCTCGATGCCGGCGGCGGCGCCGAAGTACGCCGTCGCGGCGTGCCCGGTGTTGACCGTGAAGAGCTTGCGTTCGATGTAGGGCGCGAGGTCGTCGACGAAGTGCGCGCCGGGGATGTGGGGCGGCTCGTCGCCGAAGGGGCCGCGTTCGATCGCCCACTCGTAGAACGGCTCGACGGTCACGTCGATGCCGCCGCCGGGCTCCTGGGCGGGGACGATGCGGTCAACGGCCGTGTTGGCGAACACGGCGCGTGCGGAGACGGCGTCCCACGCGTCGCCGGCCGCGGCGGCCATCTCCTCCCGCAGGGTGTCGGTGGCCCCGATCGCGTTCTCGCACGCCATGACCTTCAGCGGCGCCGCGGCGGGGTCGCGCAGCCCCAGACCTGCCACGATGTGCGGCGCGACGAACCTCAGGATCGTGGGTCCGACGGCCGTCGTCACGATGTCGGCCGAAGCGATCGCCTCGACGAGCGCCGGCGCATCCGTGGCGCTGTTGATGGCCCGGAAGCCGGTGACGACCGTGTCGACGCCGCCCTCGCCCACCTCGTGGACGGTGTACTCGGATGCGGCGTTGATGGCGTCCACGAGAGGCTCGGACACGTCGGCGAAGACGAGGTCGTACCCGCCCTGGTGCAGCAGCAGCCCGACGAATCCGCGCCCGATGTTGCCGGCGCCGAAGTGGACGGCGGTGCTCACTGGTTGACCGCCGAGAGCGCCGTGTACAGCTCCTCGGGGGTCTGCGCCTTCTTCAGCCGCTCCACCTCGTCCTCGTCGGAGAACAGGATGGCGATCTGGGAGAGGATCTCCAGGTGCTCATCGCCCTTGCCGGCGATGCCCACGACGAACGTCACCGGCTCGCCGCCCCAATCCACGCCGCCGTCGTAGCGCACGACCGACAGTCCCGACTCCAGGATGGTCTGCTTGGTCTCGTTGGTGCCGTGGGGGATGGCCAGCTCGTTGCCCATGTAGGTCGAGACGGTCTCCTCGCGCTGCTGCATGGCGTCGAAGTAGCCGCTCGTGACGGCGCCCGCGGCCTCGAGGATGTCGGCGGCCTCCTTCATCGCCTCCTCCCGCGTGGCACTGCCGGAGTGGATGCGCACCTGCCCGATTCCGAGGACTTCCCGTGTCATGGTCCTGCCTTTCGATTGATCGTCGTGATCCCACCCTCCCAGCCGGGAGCGCGGACGGAAAGGCCGTGGGGCCGGGGGCATCACGCCGGCCCGGCCCCGCGGCTGTCGTGTCAGTGGGACTCGTCGTGCTGGTCGCGCACGAGCTCGACCACCTCGTCGTACTTCGGGGAGTTCATGAAGTTGTCCACCGACACATGGATCGCATCCGGGCTCTGCCGGCGTGCCCGGTCGGTGAGCTGGTTCTGCGTGATCACCAGGTCGGCGGAGTCGTCGAGGTTCGCGATCGCCTTGTTCACGACCGTGACGTCGGCCACTCCGGCCTTCTTGATCTTGTTGCGCAGCACGCTCGCGCCCATCGCGGAGGAGCCCATGCCCGCGTCGCACGCGAACACGATGTTGCGCACCGGCTTGGTGGTCACGACGCGACCGCCGTCGAGCTGTCCGCCGGTGCCCTCCTCGGTCTCGAGCCGGTCCACGGCGTCCTCGGCGCTGCGCACGGTGGCGCGGTCCTTGCCGTCGGAGGCGCGCAGCGCGTCCAGTGCGGCGGAGGACTTGCCCTTGTTCGCGGCGGTCTTGGACACCGCCTCGGAGAACTGGTCGGCCTCGGCCAGCAGGTCTCGCTTGCGCGAGGCCCGCAGGATCACCGACGCGATCAGGAACGTCACCGCGGCCGACAGTACGACCGAGAGGATGACGGCGAAGTACGATCCGTTGGCGGTCTGCGCCACCACCGCGACGATGCTTCCCGGCGCCGCGGGCGCGCGCAGCGCACCGCCCAGCAGCATGTTGGTGGTGACGCCGGTGGCGCCGCCGGCGATGAGGGCGACGATGAGCACCGGCTTCATGAGCGCGTACGGGAAGTACACCTCGTGGATGCCGCCGAAGAACTGGATGATCGCGGCTCCGGGTGCCGACGCGCGCGCGGCGCCGATGCCGAAGAACGTGAAGGCCAGCAGGAGGCCCACGCCGGGGCCGGGGTTGGCCTCGAGGAGGAACAGGATCGACGAGCCGTCCTGCGACGCCTGCTCGATGCCCAGCGGAGTGAGCACGCCGTGGTTGATGGCGTTGTTGAGGAAGAACACCTTCGCCGGCTCGATGAGCACGCTCGTCAGCGGCAGGAGGTTGGTCTCGACGAGCCATCCCACCGCCGCGCCGAGCACGTCCATGAGGCCGTTGATGAGCCATGCCAGCGGGTAGAACCCGAGGATCGCCATCGCGAAGCCCCAGATCCCGGCCGAGAACATGTTGACGAGCATCTCGAAGCCGGCACGGATCTTGCCGTCCCACAGCTTGTCGAGCTGCTTCATCGTCCACGCGGCGATGGGCGCCATGATCATCGCGCCGATGAACATGTTGATCTCGCCGAGCTGGTTGTCGGCGGGGAGGGTCTCGTTGATCTGGGCGATCAGGTAGTCCGAGCCGGCGATGACGCCGAATGTCGCGATGGAGCCGACCACGCCGCCGCGCACGCCGTACACGATGTGACCGCCGAGGTAGGCGATCAGGATCGGCAGCAGGTAGTGGATGAAGGGCCCCACGATCGTGGCGAGCTGCGCGTTGGGCGTCCAGCCCTTCTCGATGAAGAAGGCCGTGAAGATGCCCCACGCGATGAGCGCGGGGATCAGCGGCATGATCATGCCGGAGAGGAAGGTGCCGAAGCGCTGGACGGCGACGCGCGCGCCGCCTCCTGAACGCGTCGCGGGTGCGGACGCCGTTGTCATGGCTGTGTCACTTTCTGTGAAGCGGAGGCGGCTCGTGCCGCCTCGCGAGCGGAGGCCGCGCCGTCTGCGGCCAAGGCGGCCTCGGCGACGCGGCGGGCGTCGTCGAGGGTGTGGGAGAGCAGGCTGGCGCGCACGTCGGCGAGAGCCGTGGGCGCCATGGACAGCGTGGTCGCGCCCAGGCCCACCAGGACGACGGCCAGGAGCGGATCGGCTGCCGCCTCACCGCAGATCCCCACGGGCTTTCCCAGGGCGGCGCCGGCGTCCCCGACTTCGCGCACGAGGCGCAGGACGGCCGGATGCCACGGGTCCTGGAACGCCGCGACGGAGCCGAGGAGGCGGTCGGCGGCGAGGGTGTACTGCGTGAGGTCGTTCGTGCCGATGGAGGCGAAATCGGCGTGGGCGAGGATGCGGTCGGCCAGCAGCGCCGAGGAGGGCACCTCCACCATGACCCCGGCCGTCTTGACCCCGTACTCCCGCGCCAGGGCGACGAAGTACTCGGTCTCCTCGACCGTGGAGACCATCGGCGCCATGACCCACAGGTCGGCGGGGCCCTCCGGCGTCGCCCGGGTGGCGGCATCCGCCTCGGCCAGCGCGGTCAGCTGCTCGCGCAGGATGTCCTCACTGGCCCGCAGCGCCCGCAGACCCCGCAGGCCCAGCGCGGGGTTCTCCTCGTGCGAGTCGTTGAGGAACGGCAGCGGCTTGTCGGCGCCGGCGTCCAGCACCCGCACGACGACCTTCTTCCCGGGGAACGCGGAGAGCAGGCGCGTGTACGCGTCGCGCTGCTCGGCCACCGTGGGGGCGGCGTTGGCGCTGAGGAAGAGGAACTCGGTGCGGAACAGGCCCACGCCCTCCGCGCCCAGCTCGACGGCCTGGACGGCGTCCTGCGGCTTGCCGAGGTTCGCCAGCAGCGGCACGGCGGTCCCGTCGGCGAGGGCCCCGGGGGTGACCGGGGCGGCCGCCGCGGACGCGCGCTCGGCGGCGCGGTTCTCCGCGCGGTCCAGTTCCTCCTGGCTCGGGGCGACCGTGACGACTCCCGCGGCGGCGTCGACGATCACGACCGTGCCGTCGGCGAGGGAACTCGCGTCGGCGGCCCCCACGACGGCGACGATGTTCTTCTCCCGCGCGAGGATCGCCGTGTGCGAGGTCGGCCCGCCCTCGGTGGTCACCAACGCGAGCACCATGTCGAGGTTCAGCAGCGCGGTGTCGGCGGGGGCGAGGTCTTTCGCGACGAGCACGAACGGGTGCCCCGGGTCGGGGATGCCGGGAGCGGGAACGCCGCGCAGGCGCGCGATGACGCGCTGGGCGACGTCGTCCAGGTCGGCGGCGCGCTCGCCGAGGTAGCCGCCGAGTGCCGTGAGCTGGTCGCGGAACGACGCGAACGCCTCCCACACCGCCCGCTCGCCGGTCTTGCCGTCGGCCACGCGCGTGTCCACCTCGGTGAGGAGGGCGGGGTCCTCGGCCATCATCGCCTGCGCTTCGAGCACGTCGCGCGCCGCGCCACCGGCCTGGGCACCGCGCTCCTCGAGCTCTCGGGCCACCGCCCTCACCGCGTCGCGGACGCGCGCCCCCTCGTCCTCGGCGGACCGCGTGCTGGCGACGTCCTCGGGTGGGGGGAAGGGCTCGGCCATGCGTGCCACGGGGCCCTGGGCGACGCCCAGTCCGATCCCCACGCCACGAAGCTCGGTCATCTCCGCGGTCCCCTCACTGTGCGTCATGGTCGGTGCTGAGCAGGTCGGCCAGCGTGTCCAGCGTGGCCTCGGCACCCTCGCCGTCGGCGGTGAGGGTGACGTAATCGCCCTGTTCGATGCCCAGGGCGATGACCCCCAGGATGCTCGCGGCGTTCACGGGGGCGCCAGAGTCCTTGGCGATCGTGACGGGGATGCCGGAGTCCTTGGCCGCCTGGGCGAACATCTTCGCCGGGCGGGCGTGCAGTCCGTGGGACGATCCGATCCGCACCGTGCGGGTGAGGGAGGGCATGCTTCCTGCTTTCTCGCGCTTACGCGTTCGTTTCCGTGGTGGAGAGGGGGTCGGGTCGGTCGGCGAGGGTCGCGCGCACGAGGTCGAGGGTGCGCTCTCCCGTGAGGTCGCTGAAGACGTCGTCGGGGAGGACTGCCACGGCGACGTCGAGGGCGGCGGCGCTGCGTTCGATCCGCTCGCGTTCGGCAGCCAGGTGCGGGCCCACCAGGATGATGTCGGCGGAGTCCAGGTCGATCGCGAGCGAACCGGTGGTCCCGGCGACCGCCGAGTACGGCAGACCCTGCTCGTGGGCGGCGCGGCGCACGCGCTGAGCCACGAACGTGCTCGACGCACCCGCTCCGCAGATCACCAGGATCCTCATCGACCAGCCTCCTCCCCGGCCATTGTTCTTCGTCGGCGCGGGCCGGACAACCAGGTCCCTTTCCCACCCCCCGGAACGACGGATCGAGCCGGGGCCTCCGACCCTGCTCGGCGCGTGCGGCGCCATGATTGACTGGTGACGGCCCCGTACCCGGCCGTGGAGGACGATCGTGACGGCAGCGAGGACGGCGACGCCATGACGCGAGCCCGTCAGGACCGGCTTCTGAGCCTGCTTCTGCGCGACGGACGGTGGGCGACGGCCGCCGCGCTCGCCGATCTGCTGGGGGTCACCCCCCGCAGCATCCGGTCGTACGTCACGGCGCTGAACGCGCGCGCCGGCGGGGGGACGGCGGTGGAGTCCGGTCCTCTCGGCTACCGGGCCGGGCCGGATGCGGCGGCGGCTCTGCGTGCGGGGCCCGCCGCGGATGCGGGGACTCCGCGCGACCGGCTGCACACGCTCGTGCGCGCGCTGCTGGGCCGTGCCGAGGGGATCGACGTGTTCGAGACCGCCGACGCGCTGCACGTGAGCCCGGCAACGCTGGAGGCCGACCTCGCCCGCGTGCGGGGGCTGCTGGGCGGGACCGAACTGACGCTGGAGCGCTCGGCGTCGATCGCGCGGCTGCGGGGAACGGAGATGGCCCAGCGACGCCTGCTCAGCCGACTGGCGCACGACGAGATGGATGCCGGCTCCTTCGATCTGGAGGCGCTGCGCCGGACGCTGGGCGAAGGGTCGGTGGGGGCGGAGGCCTTCGGGCCGTTCAAGGCCGACCTGGCCGCGGAGCTGACGGCACTGGGCTACTACGTCAACGAGTACGGCATCGGCGACGTCGTGATGCACATCGCCATCGCCGCCGACCGCATCGCCCGCGATCGCGCCATGGACGGCACGGCGGGGGAGATGCCTCCCGCGCACGAGCAGGTCGCCGAGCTCCTGGACCGGCTCGCCCAGAGGCACCTGGGCGTGCGTCTGGGCGCCGGGGACCAGCAGCATCTGGCGACGCTCGTCCTCACGCGCGTCGTGGCCCCCGGGGCACCTGCCGCGGATGACGCGCGCACGCGGCTGGATCCGCGCGTGGAGAGCGCGGTGCGCACGGTGGTCGAGCGCGCGGCATCCGAATTCCTCGTCGACATCGCGCACGAGGGGTTCATCCTGCGCCTGGCCCTGCACGTGCAGAACCTCCTGCACCGCTCCCGCGCGCAGGCGTGGTCGCGCAATCCGCTGACGCGGTCGCTGAAATCGACTTATCCGATGATCTTCGAAGTGGCCGTGTTCATCGCCAGCCAGCTCCACGAGAGCCTGGGCATCCCCATCGTCGACGACGAGATCGCCTACATCGCGATGCACGTGGGCGGTCGCCTGGAGCGCAGCCGGCGCGAGGAATCGCTCCTGACGGCCACCATCGTGTGCCCGGGGTACTACGAGCTGCACGAGCTGCTGCGCTCGAGCGTCGACCGCTCCCTGGGTCAGGCGATCGAGGTCGTCGGGGTCGAGACGCGCGTGGATCCGGACTGGTCGGCGATCGACACCGACCTGATCCTCACCACGATCGACCCGCCGGAACCGGGGGAGCGCATCGTGCGGATCCAGCCGTTCCTCACCGACTCCGACATCGACCGCGTGCAGGCCGCCGCCGCGCGCATCCGTCGCGGCCGGCGTCTGCGGCGGCTCCGCGGCGAGCTGGAGCGCTACTTCGACTCCTCCGCTTTCGTGCGGGGCCTGGAGCCGGACGGGGGAGAGGCCGGGGTCATCCGTCAGCTCGGGGGCATGCTCGTGCGGCAGGGCGTCATCGACGACGACTACGTCCAGCGCGCCATCGAGCGCGAGCGGCTGTCGTCGACGGCGTTCACGGATGCCCTCGCCGTCCCGCACGCCATCGGCATGACCGCATCCCGCACGCAGATCGCGATCGGCATCGCCGACCCCTCGATCCCGTGGGGGGAGGGGCGCGTGCAGGTGGTCGCGTTCGTGGCCTTCTCCGAGGCGGATCGCGAGGCGTTCCAGACGGTCTTCGAGCAGTTCGTCGAGGTGTTCTCCGAGCGCGACAGCGTGCAGCGCATCGTGCGGCGCGCGACGGATTTCACGGCGTTCCTCGACGAGCTCGTCGCCGTGATCGACGGCTGAGCCGGGGCCCCGCTGCGCGCGTCAGGCCGACGCGTCGCCCCGATCCAGGCGCGCCTGGAGCCCGCGGCGCACGGCGGGCCACTCCCCGGGGAGGATGGAGTACACCACCGTGTCGCGCAGGATCCCGTCCGCGCCCACGCGGTGGTTGCGCAGGACACCGTCCTGCTTCGCGCCGAGTCGCTCGATCGCGGCGCGGGACTGCCGGTTGTGCCAGTGCGTGCGGAACTCCACGGCGATCGCATCGCACGCCTGGAAGGCGTGCGTCAGCAGCAGGAGCTTGGCGGCCGTGTTCACGGCCGTGCGCTGGACCGGCAGGCCCAGCCACGTGTGGCCGATCTCGACGTGCCGGTTGGCCTGGTCGATGTTGCAGAAGGTGGTCTCGCCCACGGCGACGCCCTCGTGCACCACCGCCCACGGGTTCATGACGCCCTCGTCCCGCCACCGCAGGCGCCGCGCGATGTCGTCGGCGACCGCATCCGGTGCGGGGATCGTGGTGTACCACGCGTGCTCGAGGCCCCGCGCGGCGGCGGCGAGGTCGTCGGCGTGGGCAGGGGTCAGCGGCTCCAGCCGCACGTGCGCGTTCTCCAGCACCACCGGGTCGGCCAGATCCATGCCGCAGATCCTACGACGGCGGCCGCTGCCGGCGCTCCTCCAGCAGCGCCCGCGCGCCGTCGGCGAGGGCGGTCAGTCGTGCACCGGCCTCCTCCTCGGACGACCCGTGCACGTCGAGGTACATCTTGAGCTTGGGCTCGGTGCCACTGGGGCGGACGATCAGGCGCGCGCCGTCGTCGAGCCACATGCGCAGCACGTCGCCCGGGGGCAGCCCGTCGACGCCGGTGAGCAGGTCGTCGATGCGTGCGACGGTGCTGTCGCCCACGTGCGCGGGCGGGTCGGCGCGCAGTGACGCCATCATGCCGGTGATCTCCGATACGTCCGAGACCCGGATGGAGATCTGGTCGCTCGCGAACGCGCCGAACTCCTCGCGCAGGTCGTCCAGCTGCCCCTGCAGGTCGGAGCCCTCTGCGCGCGCCCGGGCGGCGAGGTCGAGCAGGGCCACGACGGCGGAGATCCCGTCCTTGTCGCGCACCGTCCCGGGGTTGACGAGGTAGCCGAGGGCCTCCTCGAAGCCGTAGACCATGCCGGGCGCGCGGGAGATCCACTTGAAACCGGTCAGCGTCGCGTGGAAATCCAGCCCGTAGCGCTCGGCGATGGCCTGCAGTCCGGGGGAGGACACCAGCGAGCACGCCAGCGAGGCGCCCGCGGTGCCCGCCGCGGCCCGCGCGGCGCGGCGCCCGAGCAGCAGCCCCACCTCGTTGCCGCTCAGCCGGCGCCAGCCGCCCTCGGCGGAGGCGTCGGGAATGGCGACGGCCATCCGGTCGGCGTCGGGATCGTTGGCCAGGACGAGCTCGGCTCCCGCCGCCCGTGCCGTCTGGAACGCCAGGTCCATCGCACCCGGCTCCTCGGGGTTGGGGAAGGCCACGGTGGGGAACGCTCCATCGGGCTCGATCTGCTCGGCCACGACGGTCGGCTCGGGGTAGCCCGCTGCCGCGAGGATGGCCCGCAGGGTCTCCCACCCCACGCCGTGCATGGCCGTGTACACCCAGTTCAGCCCGGCCGCCCCAGGGGGTGCCGGCGCGACGGCGGCGGTGGCGGCGACGTAAGCGTCGACGACCTCCTCGGCCGCGTTGGCGTACCCCACCGAGCGCGGGATCGCACCGATGTCACCGCGATCGGCGACGGCCTGGATGTGCGCGGCGATCTCGGCGTCGGCGGGGGAGACGATCTGCGCGCCGTCGTCGGCGCCGCCGAGGTACACCTTGTACCCGTTGTCCTGCGGGGGGTTGTGGCTGGCGGTCACCATGACGCCGGCGGCGGCGCCGAGGTGGCGCACGGCGAAGGCGAGCACCGGGGTCGGCAGCATCCGCGGCAGCAGCACGGCGTGCAGGCCCGCACCGGCGAAGATCTCGGCGGAGTCGCGGGCGAACACGTCGGAGTTGCGGCGGCCGTCGTAGCCGACCACCACGACGGGCGTCTCGCCGGGCGCCGACCGCTCGCGGACGTAGGCGGCCAGACCCGCGGCGGCCTGCGCCACGAGCACCCGGTTCATGCGGGTGGGGCCTGCCCCGAGGGCTCC
The DNA here is from genome assembly GCF_004570445.1 of Microbacterium sp. dk485. Classification (NCBI taxonomy): domain Bacteria; kingdom Bacillati; phylum Actinomycetota; class Actinomycetes; order Micrococcales; family Microbacteriaceae; genus Microbacterium; species Microbacterium sp. dk485. The sequence goes on along the minus strand of NZ_SPQW01000001.1, from coordinate 354,137 downwards.
GCGAAGCCCCGCCGTCCCGAACGCCAGCCGGTGCGAGAACCGGTCCACCAGCTCCGAGGCGGCAGCGGCGTCCTCCGCCTCCGCGCGGGTGAGCAGGTCGCTCAGCTCGGCGCGCGTCTGTGGGTCGGGATCCTGAGCGAGCCACGCCCGTGCGGCGGCGAGCGGCTCCTGCGGGACGCCGTTCACAGCGCCTCGATGATGCGGGCGAGCAGGGAGGAGATCACCGGCTCGGCCTCCCGGCCCGCCTCGAGCACCTCTTCGTGGCTGAGAGGCGTGGTCTGGATGCCGGCGGCGAGGTTCGTCACGAGCGACATGCCGAGGATCTCCATGCCGGCCTCGCGCGCGGCGATGGCCTCCAGCGCCGTGGACATGCCCACGATGTGACCGCCGATGGTCTTGGCCATCTGCACCTCGGCGGGCGTTTCGTAGTGCGGCCCGCGGAACTGGCAGTACACCCCCTCGTCGAGGGTGGGATCGATCGTCCGGGCGAGTTCGCGCAGGCGCGGCGAGTACAGGTCGGTGAGGTCGATGAAGGTGGCGCCCTCCAGCGGCGAGGCCGCCGTGAGGTTGATGTGGTCGCTGATGAGCACGGGCTGGCCGGGGCGCCACGTCTCGCGGATGCCGCCGGCGCCGTTGGTGAGCACCATGGTGCCGGCGCCGGTGGCCGCCGCCGTGCGCACGCTGTGCACGACGCGGCGGACCCCGTGGCCCTCGTAGAAGTGCGTGCGGGCGCCGATCACGAGCACGGAGCGGCCCGCGGGCGTGCGGACGCTGCGCAGCGTGCCGACGTGGCCCGCGAGGGCGGGCCTGCTGAAGCCGGTGACCTCGTCGGCGGGGACGGTGGCGACGGTCTCGCCGAGCAGATCGGCGGCCCGGCCCCATCCGCTTCCGAGCGTCACGGCGATGTCGTGGCGCTCGACACCGGTGTGGCGGGCGATGTCGGCGGCGGCGCGTGCGGCGATCTCGAACGGATCGGCGGTGGGGTCGTCGAGGGGGTTCCCCGCTGTGTGTGGCATCCCCCCACTCTAGGAACGAGCGCACCGCTGTGCCACACGGACGGGACGGGGCCGCAGACCAGACAGAATGGATGCCATGTCCCTCAGCTTCGAGCGCACCCAGAGCGTCGCCATCCTCGGTGGCGGACCCGGCGGCTACGAGGCGGCGCTGGCAGCCGCGCAGCTCGGCGCGGAGGTCACCGTCGTCGAACGGCAGGGGATCGGCGGTGCCGCCGTCATCACCGACGTCGTGCCTTCCAAGACCCTCATCGCGACCGCGGACGCCGCCGTCGCCATCGCGGGAGCGAGCGATCTGGGCGTGCAGGTGTTCGCCAAGGACGGCGACGGACGGCCGCTGACGCCGCAGGTGGCGGTGAACATGGCCGCCGTCAACCGGCGCGTGCTCTCCCTGGCACGCCAGCAGTCCGAGGACATGCGGGCGGCGCTCGTGGAGGCCGGCGTGCGTGTCATCTCCGGGCACGGGCGCCTGGACGGCGATTCGGCGGTGATCGTCTCCAACGAGGCCGGCGGCACCGACTTCGACCGCGTCGAGGCCGACACGCTGGTGGTGTCGGTGGGCGCGTCGCCGCGCGAGCTGCCCTCCGCGCGGCCGGACGGAAAACGTATCCTGACGTGGACGCAGCTGTACGACATGCGGGCGCTCCCCAAGCACCTCATCGTCGTGGGATCGGGTGTCACGGGAGCGGAGTTCGCGTCGGCGTACATGAACCTCGGCTCGCAGGTGACGCTGATCTCCAGTCGCGACCAGGTGCTGCCGGGGGAGGACCCGGATGCCGCGGCGGTGCTGGAGAACGTCTTCCGCCGCGGGGGGATGACGGTGCTGTCCAAGTCGCGTGCGCAGAGCGTCGTGAACACCGGCGACGGCGTCGTGGTCACCCTCTCGGACGGCCGCACCGTGGAAGGCAGCCACTGCCTCCTGGCCGTGGGCGCCGTGCCCAACACCGCCGGCATCGGCCTGGAGGAGGCCGGCGTGCAGCTGACCGATTCGGGGCACATCCAGGTCAACCGTGTCGCCCGCACGTCGGTGCCCAACATCTACGCCGCCGGCGACTGCACGACTTTCGTGCCGCTGGCATCGGTGGCCTCGATGCAGGGGCGCACGGCCGTCTTCCACGCGCTGGGCGATGTCGTGATCCCGCTGGAGCACCGCCGGATCGCGGCGAACATCTTCACCGCCCCCGAGATCGCCACCGTCGGGTGGACCGAGCAGGACATCGCCGACGGCCGCATCAACGGCGTCGTGCGCAAGCTGCCGCTCTCGGCCAACCCGCGCGCGAAGATGCAGCGCATCACCGACGGATTCGTCAAGGTCATCGCACGTCAGGGCAGCGGAACGGTCATCGGCGGCGTCATCGTCGCCCCGCGCGCGTCCGAGCTGATCTATCCGCTGGCCATCGCCGTCGAGCGGCGCCTCACGGTCGACCAGGTCTCCCGCGTGTTCGCGGTCTACCCGTCGCTGTCGGGGAGCATCACCGACGCCACGCGGGCGATGCACATCGTCGACCGTCAGGACGCCGAGGAGGTCTGAGCCGCCGCATCCGCGGTCGCGGGCGCCGCGAGGCGGATGTCAGGCGAACGTCAGGCGATCGTCAGCAGGAGGTGACCGGCGGCCACCGTCGTGCCGGGAGCGGCGTCGATCAGGCCGACGATGCCGTCCTTGTGCGCCTGGATGGGCTGCTCCATCTTCATCGCCTCCAGCACCACCACCAGGTCGCCCTGCACGACGGACTGGCCCTCTTCGACGGCGACCTTGACGATCGTGGCCTGCATCGGCGCCTTCACCGCGTCGCCGGTGGCTCCCGTCACGGCGGATGCGGCGTGCGAACGTCGTGACGGCGGCACCGCCGCGGGGCGGCCCGGCGCGTGCGGGGCGGTCGCGATGCGCTCGGGGAGGTTCACCTCGAGGCGCTTGCCCCCGACCTCCACGACGACCGTATGACGCGCCGGCGGGGCCGTGACGGGCTCGGGCTCGCCGTCCCACGGCGGGATGTCGTTGTCGAACTCGGTCTCGATCCAGCGCGTGAACACGCCGAACCGGCCGTCCTCGGCGGTGAAGGCGGGGTCGCGCACGACACGGCGGTGGAAGGGGAGCACGGTGGGGAGCCCGGCGACTTCGAACTCGTCCAGCGCCCGGCGCGCCCGTTCCAGCGCCTGCGCGCGGTCGCGGCCGGTGACGATGATCTTCGCCAGCAGGGAGTCGAACGACCCCGACACGGTGTCACCGGCGGTCACCCCGGAATCCAGTCGGATGCCGGGTCCGCCGAACGTCTTGAAGACGTGGATGGGGCCGGCCTGGGGGAGGAAGCCGCGCCCGGGGTCTTCGCCGTTGATGCGGAACTCGATCGAGTGGCCGACCGGCTGGGGGTCGCCGTAGCCCAGTTCCGCGCCCTCGGCGAGGCGGAACTGCTCGCGCACGAGATCGATGCCGGTGACCTCCTCCGACACGGGGTGCTCGACCTGCAGCCGCGTGTTCACCTCGAGGAAGGAGATCGTGCCGTCGGCGCCGATGAGGAATTCGCACGTGCCGGCGCCGACGTAGCCCACTTCGCGCAGGATCGCCTTGGACGCGGTGTAGAGGATCTCGTTCTGCTCCGCGGTGAGGAACGGCGCGGGGGCCTCCTCGACGAGCTTCTGGTGCCGGCGCTGCAACGAGCAGTCGCGCGTGGAGACGACCACGACGTTGCCCGCCGCATCCGCGAGGCACTGGGTCTCCACGTGCCGCGGGCGGTCGAGGTACTTCTCCACGAAGCACTCGCCGCGCCCGAAGGCGGTGACAGCCTCGCGGGTGGCCGACTCGAACTGCTCGGGCACTTCTTCCAGCGTGCGGGCGACCTTCAGGCCGCGTCCGCCGCCGCCGAAGGCGGCCTTGATGGCGATGGGGAGTCCGACCCGCTCGGCGAAGGCGACGACCTCGTCGGCGCCGGCGACGGGACCGGGCGTGCCGGGGGCGAGCGGAGCACCGACCTTCTCGGCGACATGGCGCGCGGTGACCTTGTCGCCGAGCGCCTCGATGGCCTCCGGCGACGGGCCGATCCAGGTCAGCCCCGCCGCGATGACGGCGCGGGCGAAGCCGGCGTTCTCGGCGAGGAACCCGTAGCCGGGGTGCACGGCGTCGGCGCCGGAGCGCCGCGCGATCGAGAGGATTTTCTCGATCGACAGATAGGTCTCGGCGCTCGTGGCTCCGGAGAGGGCATACGCCTCGTCGGCGAGGCGGGCGTGGAGGGCGTCGCGATCCTGGTCGGCGTACACCGCCACACTGGCGCGACCGGAGTCGCGGGCGGCGCGGATGACTCGGACTGCGATCTCGCCGCGGTTCGCGACCAGCACCTTGGCGATTTCCGGCATGGGTGTCAGCCTACTCACGGCCCGCGGTGCGCTTTTGCGCCACCTGCACAAGAAACGGCGAAGAACGTGTGGGGGAGTCTACGAAGGGGTCGCACGGTTCCACAGCGCGGTCCACTCCCCGCCGAGGTCGCGGATGAGCCCGCGCACCGTGGACAGCGACATCCCGACGACCGTCGAAGGGTCGCCCTCGACCCGCTCGATGAACGCCCCGCCGAGGCTGTCGACGGTGAAGGCGCCCGCGACGTGCAGGGGCTCGCCGGTGGCCACATACGCCGCGATCTCGTCGTCGGTGACGTCGGCGCGGAAGCTCACGGCGGCCTCGGCCGCCGCGTGCGCCTCCGCCGCCGGCGTGTCGGGGGACAGACGGATGACGCTGTGCCCGGAGTGCAGCACGCCCGTGCGGCCCCGCATCGCCTGCCACCGTACGGCCGCCGCATCCGCGGTGTACGGCTTCCCCAGGATCTCGCCGTCGAGCTCGAACATCGAGTCGCCCCCGACGACGAAACCGGCGAAGTCCGGTTCGGTCGCGGCCAGCCGTGCGGCCACGTCGGCCGCCTTGCGCCGGGCGAGCAGCAGCACGTGCTCGGCCGGGGGCAGACGCCGCCCTTCGGTCCGCTCGGTGTCGGCGATCACCGCATCCTCGTCCACGTCGGGCGCGAGCGTCCGCGGCTCGATCCCGGCCTGCCGCAGAAGCTGGAGGCGGGCGGGGGAGGTGGAGGCCAGGCACACGTGCATGCTCACACGGTAGCTGTCGCGTGAAAGGCTGGCGGGATGGAAACCGGAGACCTCGTCGAGCTGGAGATCACCGATGTCGCCCACGGCGGCGTGTTCGTGGCACGCCTGGAGGGTCGTGTCGTCTTCGTCGCGGACGCGATCCCGGGCGAGCGCGTCCGCGCACGCCTGAGCGACACGCGCAAGAAGTCCTTCTGGCGCGCCGAGACGGTCGAGGTGCTGACGTCCTCGCCCCACCGCAGGCCGCACGTGTGGGCCGCGGCCGACGTGACCACGCCGCCGGAGCAGCGCCCCGGTGGGGCCGACTTCGGGCATATCGACCTGCCGCACCAGCGCGAACTGAAGCTGAAGGTGTTCCGCGACGCGCTGGAGCGCATCGGCAAGGTGGATGTGCCGGTCACGATGCAGGAGGCGGTGCCGATCGTCGACGCATCCGGTGCCGTGCTCGCGCAGGAGAGCCCGGATGCCACGCAGTGGCGCACGCGCGTGAGCCTGCACGTGGACGAGGACGGCCGCATCGGCCCGTTCGCCGCGCGCAGCCACCGTGTGATCGAGGTCGACGACCTGCCGCTGGCCACGCCCGCCGTTGCGCGGGCCGCGGCCGGGCTGCGCGGCCAGCGACCAGGACGCGTCGACCTTGTCCAGCCCGCGGATGGCCGCGCGCGGATCCTCCCGCGCCCCGACGGGGAAGCGCCCCCACCGGCGGAGGTGATCCTCGAGCAGGCCGGCGGGCGGGAGTTCCGCGTGGACGCCGGCGGATTCTGGCAGGTGCACCGCCTCGCCGCGCACAGCCTCACCACGATCGTCGCCGAGGAGCTGCGGGCCGTGGCGGCGGTGGACCCCGACGCCGCGCACCTGGACCTGTACGGCGGCGTCGGCCTATTCGCCGCGACGCTCGGCGACCTGGGCGGGCCGGGCACACGGGTGACGTCGGTCGAATCCGATCCGCGCGCCACCGAGCACGCCGGCGAGAACCTTGCCGAGTGGGTCGGCGCGCGCGCGGTGACCGCCCGCGTCGACCGCTTCGTGCGGCAGCTGGCGGCGGAATCCTCGCCGGTGGAGCGCGAGCGGCTCTCGCGCGGAGTCGTCCTGCTCGACCCACCGCGGGCGGGAGCCGGACGCGACGTGGTCGAGGGGATCCTCGCCCTCGCGCCGGCTGCGGTCGTGTACGTCGCGTGCGATCCGGTCGCCCTGGCACGGGATCTGGGGATCTTCCGCGACGCCGGATACCGCGCGCCCCGCCCCGTTCGCGCGGTCGATCTCTTCCCGCATTCGCACCACGTCGAGGCGGTCGCGGTGCTGACCCCGTGACACCGATACCATGACGACTATGACGCGAGTCGCCCTGATCGATGATCACGAGTCGGTGCGGCTCGGGCTCGAAGCCGCGATCGCCCGCGAAGAGAGCATGGTGGTCGCCTTCTCCGGCAGCACCGTGACCGAGTACTTGGTGTGGCGCCGCGAGTCCACGCGCGCGCAGGCACCGGCCGACGTCGTGGTGCTGGACCTTACGCTCGGCGATGGCACCACGGTGTCCGAGAACGTCACCCGCCTGTTCGCCGACGGCTCCAGCGTCATCATCCACAGCGTCGCCGACCGGCCCGCGGCCGTGCGCGAGGCGCTGTCGGCGGGAGCTGCGGGCATCGTCAGCAAGGCCTCCCCCATTCACGAGGTGCTCGGGGCCATCCGCACCGTCGCGCAGGGCGAGCTGCTCAACAACGTCGAGTGGGCCAGCGCCGTGGAAGCGGACCGGGAGTTCGCCGACGCGCAGCTGTCAGCGCGCGAACGCGAGGTCCTGCGCCTGTACGCCGCGGGCCTGCCGCTGAAAGCCGTGGCCGACCGGCTCGGCGTGGCCTATTCCACCGCCAAGGAGAACATCACCCGCGTGCGCGTGAAGTACGTCGAGGTCGGCCGCCCGGCCCCCACGAAGATCGACCTGCTGCGCCGCGCGATGGAGGACGGCATCCTGCAGCGCCCCGAGGGCGAACTCGATGGTTGAGGCCGGCAGGTCGGTGCTGGAAGCGGCCTGGGGGCGCCTGCCGAACTCGCGGGAGGCCACCGAGAACCTCGGTTCGTTCACCCGCGCGCGCATCGAACGCGTCATCACGCTGCTGGTCGGCCCGGGCTCCCTGATCCTGGGGGCGCAGGCCGTCTTCGCCTCGTTCGGCCCCGGCGACGAGCGCCCCGGCTGGCATCTGCCCATGGTGCTCGCCGTCTTCGTGCCGCTGACGGCCATGGTCATCGCGTGTGTGGCAGGGCGGTTCCCGCGCCTGTTCAGCGGACTGTTCGCGATCATCTACGTCATCGCCCTCGCGGTGTGGCCGTTCGCGACCGCCGGGGGCGCGCGGCCGGTTCCCACCGAGGAACCGTGGATCTTCTACCTCATCAACGTCGCCACCGTCGCCACGATCGTCGCCTTCCCCCTCGCGCTGCAGATCGTCTGGACCGTGCTCACGCCGCTGCTGTTCGGCTTCGTGCGTCTGGTGCAGGCGGGCTTCGACGAGCGGTTCTTCCTGCCGGTGGGCCTGGACGTCTCGTTCGCGCTGATCCTCGGCAGCGTCGTGGTGGTGCTGGGGTGGACCTACCGCTCCGTGGCGGCCAACGTCGACGAGACGCGGGCGCGCGCGGTGGCCAGCTACGCCGCGGCTGCGGCGGCGGCGGCGACCGAAGGGGAGCGGGTGGCCGTGGCGGCCCTCATGCACGACAGCGTCCTGGGGGCGCTCCTCGCCGCCGAGCGGGCTACGACGCCCCGCGAGCGGACCCTTGCCGTCAGCATGGCGCGGGAGGCGCTCACCCGACTCGCCAATGCCGAGAAAAACCCCTGGGAGGGCAGCGACGAGCCGGTCGACGCCGACCGGCTGGCCGACGACCTGGAAAGCGGTGCGCGGGAGATGGGCGTGCAGCTGCAGGTGGCCCGATCGATCGATCCCGAGGCGCCCCGCGTCCCCGGGCGGGTGGCGCGCGCTCTCGTCCTGGCGGCGCTGCAGGCCGTGGCCAACGCCGTCCAGCACGCCAACGCGCAGGGCCTGGCCGTGCAGCTGCGCGGACGCGCCGAACCCGGCGGCGTCGTCGTGCGCGTGCGCGATGCCGGCGACGGATTCGACGTCGACCAGATTCCGGAGGATCGCCTCGGCATCCGCGGCTCGATCCTCGCGCGCGTGACGGCCGTGGGCGGACGCACCGAGATCGAGTCCGGCTCGAACGGGACGACCATCACCCTCGAGTGGGACAGCGGGGACCGCTGGTGAGCGTTCGCACGATCGTTTCCGTCCTGGCCGTGGCCTTCACCGCCTACCTGGCCGCGCGGGGGTTCTGGTGGGGCACGGGCGAGGTCGACCATCCGGTGGTCATCTACCTCGCGCTGCCGCTGTACCTGGTCGTGACGTGGCTGACGGTGTTCTGGGGCGTGGGCTCGAGCTCGGCGGCACCGGCAGCCACCCCGTCCACCCGCAAGGGCGGGCTGCCCCTGTGGGCGTGCGCGCTGGCGCTGGCCGTGGCCGTGCTCGTCCCCAACGCGATCCTCTTCGCCGTGGCCCCCGGCTCGCGCACGCAGCCGTTCGCGACGTGGGTGATCGGTGGCATCGGGGCGCTCATGACCATCATCATGGTGCGCCGCCGGCCGTTCTTCGCGTGGGCGGGCCTCATCCTCGCCGGGGTGTCGATCTCCCTGTGGATCGGGCCCCTCTCCGCCCTCGCTCTCGGGCTCGTCGGCTCCATCGTCTGGGTCGCCGCGGCCCAGCTGCTGATGTTCGCGCTGGACAACGCCGCGCGCGACACGGTGCGTCTGGCGGAGCTGCAGCAGACGGCATCCGCATGGCAGGCCTCGCAGTCGGGGCGGCAGCGCGAGCGACGCGTGCAGGTGCAGCGCGCCCTGCAGACGGCGGGGCCGATCCTCGGGCGCACGATCGAGACCGGCGGCAACCTGCGGCCCGCCGAGCGCCTGGAGGCGCGCCTGGCCGAGGGGCGCCTGCGCGACGAGCTGCGCGGTCCGCGCCTGCTCGACGACGTCGTGCGCGAGCAGCTGGAGGCCGCCCGCCGCCGCGGCATCGCCGTGACGATGCTCGACGAGGGCGGCCTGGAAGACCTCGCCGAGCCGGAGCTGGCGGCCATCAGGGCCGAGCTGGCTGAGATCCTGCGCTCGGCGTCGTCGACGCGGCTGATCATCCGCACATCGCCGCACGAGGAGGTCGCCGTGACCATCGTGGGCCGCTCAGGTGAGGGCGACCGCCTGTCGGACGAAGACAGCGTCGAACTCTGGCACGAGATCTCCCGCACCCACTGAGCCGCCGGCAGAGTGCGCGCGCCGTATCTGCCGCACGGCGAAAGTGCATCGTCTCGCCGAAAGTGCACCGGATCCGGTGCACTCTCGCCGAGGTGATGCACTCTCGGGGGCGCGGACGGGGCTGGCCCACCCGACTCACCGATCCGGCCGGGGGAGGTTCCGGATCGGTGAGTCGGGGGGAGGCGAGGGGCGGCGAAGCCGCCCGCCCCTCGCCCTGGCGAGCGGTTACCCGAAAACCGCCCGCGAGATCGAAACCGGCTGAAGAGCGGTTCCGACCGAACGCGTGATGCGTTCCAGCTCATTCAGTATGCGACGGGCGCAAGCCCCCCGTCTGTAGGCATTTCGGGGGACAGGCCGCGGGACCTTCGGGGGACACGCCGGGACCTTCGGGGGACACCTCAGCCGGAGAATCCGCCCCATCCGGCCTCGCGGGACAGGGTCGCACGCGCTGCCCTGGCGGAGAGCCGCCACCGCGACCGCGCCCGGGATGCGGGGGCCGTGGCCTGGGCCGACTCCTCCGTGTACGCCTCGCTCACGACGGCGAGCAGGGCGGCGAGCTCGTCCTCGGTCGGGTTTCCCCGGCGCACGTCGAGCGACACGGGGGCGTCGGCGGGATCGGGGGTCACAGCGGGATGTTCCCGTGCTTCTTGGCGGGCAGGCTCGCCCGCTTGCCGCGCAGCGCCCGCAGCGCCTTCGCGATGGCCACGCGTGTCTGGGCCGGCTCGATGATGCCGTCCAGTTCGCCGCGTTCGGCGGCGAGGAACGGGGAGGCGACGCTGTAGGTGTATTCGCTGGCCAGGCGCGCGCGGACGGCCGCGACGTCTTCGCCGGACTCCTCGGCGCGCTTGATCTCACCGCGGTAGAGGATGTTGACCGCCCCCTGACCGCCCATGACGGCGATCTCCGCGGTCGGCCATGCGAGATTGATGTCGGCGCCGAGCTGCTTGGAGCCCATCACGATGTAGGCGCCGCCGTAGGCCTTGCGGAGGATCACCGTGACCAGGGGCACCGTTGCCTCGGCGTAGGCGTACAGGAGCTTCGCGCCGCGGCGGATGACGCCCGTCCACTCCTGGTCGGTGCCGGGGAGGTAGCCCGGCACGTCGACCAGCGTGACGATGGGGATGGAGAAGGCATCGCAGAAGCGCACGAACCGGCTGGCCTTCTCGCCCGCGTCGATGTTGAGCGTGCCGGCCATCTGCGACGGCTGGTTGGCGATGATGCCGACCGTGCGGCCCTCGATGCGCCCGAACCCGATCACGATGTTCGGCGCGAACAGCGGCTGGACCTCGAGGAAGTCGCCGTCGTCCACGACGTGGGAGATGACGCTGTGGATGTCGTAGGGCTGGTTGGGGGAGTCGGGGATGACGGTGTTGAGGAAGCGATCCGCATCCGTCGTTTCGAACTCGAACGCCGTCTCGTAGACGGGGATCTCGTCGAGGTTGTTGTCGGGCAGGAACCCCAGCAGCGTGCGGGCGTAATCCAGCGCGTCGTCCTCGTCCTCGGCGAGGTAGTGCGCCACGCCCGAGCGGGTGTTGTGCGTGTACGCGCCGCCGAGCTCCTCCATGCCGACGTCCTCGCCGGTGACGGTCTTGATCACGTCGGGGCCGGTGACGAACATCTGGCTGGTCTTGTCCACCATGATCACGAAGTCGGTGAGGGCGGGGGAGTAGACCGCACCGCCGGCGGCGGGACCCATGATGATCGAGATCTGCGGGATGACCCCGGAGGCGGCGGTGTTCAGGCGGAAGATCTCGCCGTACTTGCCGAGGGCGACCACGCCCTCCTGGATGCGGGCGCCACCGGAATCGAGGATGCCGATGATCGGGATGCCGCCGCGCAGGGCGAACTCCATGACCTTGATGATCTTGTCGCCGGCGACCTCGCCGAGCGATCCGCCGAAGGTGGAGAAGTCCTGCGCGTACACCGCGACGGTGCGGCCGTGGATGGTGCCGGTGCCGGTGACGACAGAGTCGCCGTACGGGCGCGCGCGGTCCATCCCGAACGCCGTCGTGCGGTGGCGGACGTACTCGTCCAGTTCGACGAAGGATCCCGGGTCCACGAGCAGTTCGATGCGCTCGCGCGCCGTGAGCTTGCCCTTCGCGTGCTGCTTCGCACGCGCGGCCTCCTCGGGATCGACCACCGCGGCCTGATACCTGCTGCGCAGGTCGGCGATCTTGCCGGCGGTGGTGGAGAGATCGGGCTGCTCGGTCACGCGTTCCACCCTATCGGCGGGGTGCTCCGCGGCGTTGGAGGGTGCGCACAAGGCATCACCGCATCCGCTGTGCGCTCCAATCCATCGGGCGCCGGATCGGGCGCCGTTCTTCATAATCGGCGCGTGGCGGTCCCGCGCGCGGATCGCGATCGCAGTATCGTCCTGCCACGGTGACTCACAGATCCCCCCTCCGCAGGTCCCACGTCGCACGAGCTTCGGCGCTCGTGCTGGCAGTGGTGTGCGTCCTCGCGTCGTCGTTGACGACGTCGTCCGGCGCCGTGGCGGCACCGACGCCCGAGACCACCGTGTCGCCGCCGTCCCCGTCCCCGTCAGCCACCGGGGAGGAGCCCGCGCCGCCGCCGTCTCCCGAGCCCCCTGCGCCCGCGGACGTCGAAGACCGCGCGCAGCCCGCGACTCCTTCGCCGACTCCGAGCCAGAATCCGCTGGCGCCCGACCGGGTGACGCCGCCCACCGACGAGGTCCCCGACGACCGCCCCACGCCCGTGGAGCCGGAGCCGCGCAGCGCTCCGAGGGCCGTCGTGCCGCAGGATGAGGCGGCCGTTCCCAACGCCTCGCGGGTGTCGGGGCACGATCGCTTCGACACGAGCGTGGCGGCATCCCGCAACGCCTTCCCGAGCGGAGCGGCGACGATCCTCATCACGTCGGGCAACGCGCCGGCCGACGCGATCGTGGCCGCGGGCCTGGCGGCGCGCCTGCAGGCTCCCCTGCTGTACGTGCGCGCGAGCTCGATACCGCCGTCCATCGGCGCCGAGATCCAACGTCTCGGCCCGGAGCAGATCGTCGTGGTGGGGGGACCGGGTGTGGTGGCCGATGAGGTCCTCACGCAGTTGCAGCGGTCCGCCCCTGACGTGCGCAGGTACGGCGGCGGCGACCGGTACGAGAGCTCGCGCATCGCGTTGACCAGCGGTGCGGACACGATCGACACTGTGTACCTCGCCGGCGGGCTGTCCAACGTCGACTCCGCCTTGGCATCGGTCACCGCCGCATCGAACGCCCGCGGGGTGCTCCTCGTGCGAGGAACGCACGCCGTGGACGAACCGACGGTGACGGCACTCCGCTCGATCGGGGCGAGCAGGACTGTCATCGTCGGCGGCCTCGGTACCGTCAGCGCGCAGCACGAGGAGTCGCTGCGTGCGGCGGGGTTCACGGTCTCACGGCTCGTGGCCCCGAACCGTTATGCGCAGTCCATCCTCATGGCCGGTCAGCGCACCGCACCGGCCCAGCGGGCGATCGTCGTCAACTCCTTCACCGACGCCGACTTGGCCGTCGCGGCTGCCCTGGCCGCTGCCAGCGCGCAGCCCCTCTACTACGCGACCGAACCGTGCACGCCCGACGGTGTCGCCGCCGACATCAGCGCCCGTGGAGTCGGGGTCACGGCGGTGGGCGGACCGGCATGGCTCGGTCCGGCGGTCCTGGTGAACCGGAGCTGCTCGGCAGAGAAGGATCTTCGGCAGCGGAACCTCAATGCCGCCATCCGGGCCACGGCGGCACAGTATGCCGGTTCTTTCTCCGTGTCGGTTCGTCAGATGGACGGGCTCGGGGTCGTGACAGATGTGAATGGTGGGGTGCTCCGCGAACCGGCCAGCATGATGAAGCTGTATGCGGCATGGGCGGTGCTGCACAAGATCGAGCGCGGGGAAGCGTCCTGGGGGACGATGCTCCCGTCAGGTCTGGATCTCTCCACGTGCGTCTACGTGATGATCCACGCCTCGGACAACGGATGCCATTCCGACATCGTCCACTGGATCGGCATCGGAAACCTGAACGCGTTCATCCGCGCTTCGGGATGGGGTCAGACGACCTACGGGAGCGTGCCCTACGGCACCAGTGTGCTCTATGCGGGCAACCGGACCACGACGAACGACCTGGTGCTCCTGCTCGACCGGCTCCACGGCGCGAAGATGATCTCCCGCCCGTACGCGGATCACCTCCTCACCCTGATGTCGGCACAGATCTGGCGCTCCCGGATCGCGTCGGGCATCCCCCCGGGCGTCCGCCAGGCCACCAAACCCGGCGCGCTGTGGATCGACTCCGGTCTGCTGCAGGGCGACAGTGGAGTCGTCTGGGGAACCAAGTCGACCTATGTCATCTCGATCGTCGGCGATCAGGCACCGCCACAGGCGGCGCTGAGGGCGATCTCGCGTACCGTCTACGAATTCTTCAACGGGTCCTTCGGAACAGCCGCGTGGTATCCCGTCGAGCAGATGGTGACGGTGCGTGCGACGGCGCTGCGCACGTCCCCAGCGGGGGCGATGACAGTCGTCGTGCCTGCGGGCGTGCCGATCGAAGTCCTCGACGCGGATCGCAACTGGTACAAGGTCCGTTACGGGAACCGGCAGCTCTGGACTGTGGTCAACGACCTCCGCAACCGCTGAGACCTCGCACGGCGGCGCCGCCCCGCGCCGCCGTGCCCGGATCAGGAGGAACGCCGAGATCAGGATGCCGCGCGGCCTTTTCGTCCTGATTCCGGAGAATCTCCTGATTTCGGAGGATGGGCGCCGCCGCTGTCAAGGCCGGACGACGAGCCAGGCCCCGGCCTAGGGTGGGGCCATGCCGATCCCCGAAGAGGGCTACCCGCTCGCCGCCGCCGTCAGCCCGCGTGTCCAGGTCGTGGAGACCACCGACTCCACCAACGCCGATGTGCTCGCCGCCGCCGAGGAGGACCCCGCCGGCTGGCCGCACCTGTCGATGCTCGTCACCCACGACCAGCGCGCCGGACGCGGCCGCCTCGATCGCGCCTGGACCGCCGCCCCCGGGACGGCGCTCGCCCTGTCGGTGCTCGTGCGCGTCCCGGGGCTCCCCGCGCACGCACGCGGGTGGATCCCGCTGGCCGCGGGTGCTGCCATGACGCGGGCCGTGGCGGCGCAACTGGCCGGCACCGGCAACACCGCGGCGCTGAAGTGGCCGAACGACGTGCTCGTTGACGGCGGCAAGATCTGCGGCATCCTCGCCGAGGTCGTCCCCGGCGACACCGACGCCATCGTGGTGGGCGCCGGCGTCAACACGCGGATGACCCGCGCCGATCTCCCCGTCGCCACCGCGGTCTCCTTCGCCTCGCTGGGACTGGAATGCGACGACGACCGGCTGCTCGCCGACTACCTGCGCGCCCTCGACGAGCACGTGCAGGCGCTGCTGTCCTCCCACGGCGACGCCGCCGCATCCGGCGTCCTCGGCGAAGTGGAGGCGCTGTGCGCGACCCTCGGCAGCGACGTGCGGGTCTCGCTGCCGGACGGGACCACGCTCGCGGGGCGCGGCCAGCGCATCGACGGCGACGGCCGGCTCGTGGTCGCGACAGGGCTCGAGGAGATCCCGGTATCGGCCGGAGACGTCGTCCACGTGCGCTGATCCGCGTGGGAGCGCCGCGATGTCGGCGCCCGGCGCCACAATAGGAGCGTGACCTCTCCGACGACGTACGGGGGGCGGCCTCTCACCCCCGCCCCGGGTGTGCCCACGCCCGAGCTGCGCGTCGCCCGTTTCCGCCCGCACGCGCGCCGGCTGTTCTGGTCGGCCCTCCTGGTCATCGCCGCCGCCGGTGCCGTCGGCTACTTCTACGGCAATCTCCCAGCGCCGTTCGAGGACTGGATGCTGCTGACCGCGGCCGCCGCCGCCGTCCTCCTCCTCGCCGTGCTGCCGTGGGCAACGTGGTGGGCGCACACCTACACGATCACGACGCGGCGCGTCATCGAACGGTCCGGGCTGTTCGGCACGCAGCGCACGGAGCTGCCGCACATGCGCGGGTACACGATCCAGGTGCGCCGCGGGCCGCTGCAGCGGCTCTGGGGAGCGGGCACGCTGATCCTCTCCAACGGCGTGGATGCGCCGATGCGCCTGCGCAACGTGCCGAGTGTCGAGCTCGTCCACGAAGTGCTCGTCGATCAGGTCGAGGTGAACCAGATCCTCGCCCACCGCGACGCTCAGCCGGCGACCGTCCCCACCGCGCAGATGTGACCGCCCCGCGCTCGCCGTCGTGGGCGCTCGCGGCCTGCGGGAGAATGGGGGCGACGGAAGGGGACCCATGGCGCTGCGAGTAGGGATCATCGGAGGCGGCCAGCTCGCGAGGATGATGATCGCGCCCGCGGTCGAGCTGGGCGTGGAGGCGCGCGTCCTCGCCGAAGAGCCGGGCATGTCGGCGGAGCTCGCGGCCACCGCCACCGGCGATTACCGCGACGCCGACACCGTCCTCGCGTTCGCACACGACGTCGACGTGATCACCTTCGACCACGAGCACGTGCCGCAGGACGTCCTGGCCGCGCTCGTGGACGCCGGCGTCGCCGTGCACCCGGGGCCCGAGCCCCTCGGCGTTGCACAGGACAAGCTCGTCATGCGCCGGCGCATGCAGGAGCTGGGCGCACCGCAGCCGGAGTGGGCCGCGGTGTCGGACGAGACGCAGCTGCAGGGGTTCCTCGATGCCCACGGCGGCCGTGCGGTGGTGAAGACCCCGCGCGGCGGCTACGACGGCAAGGGCGTGCGCGTCGTGTCGGCGGCCCACGAAGTGCAGGACTGGTTCACGACGCTCGCCGAAGACGCCCGCGGGGGAGAGCTGCTGGTCGAGGAGCTCGTGGACTTCTCCCGCGAGCTCGCCCAGCAGGTGGCCCGTCGCCCGTCCGGGCAGGTCGCGGTCTACCCCGTCGTGGAGACGGTGCAGCGCGGCGGCGTGTGCGCCGAGGTGCTCGCCCCCGCGCCCGGCGCGAGCGCGCGACTGAGACAGGCTGCCGCCGACCTCGGCGTCGCCATCGCGGAAGGCCTGGGCGTCACGGGGATGCTGGCGGTGGAGCTGTTCGAGACGACGGATGAGCGCATCCTCGTCAACGAGCTCGCCATGCGCCCCCACAACAGCGGCCACTGGACCCAGGACGGGGCGGTGACCAGCCAGTTCGAACAGCACCTCCGGGCCGTCCTCGACCTGCCGCTGGGCGCGACAGAGTCGACCGCACCGTGGTCGGTCATGGTCAACCTCCTCGGCGGGCCGGCGGAGGGCGGACTTCTCGAGCGGTTCGCGCCGGCGATGGCGGAGCATCCGCGGGCCAAGGTCCACACGTACGGCAAGGCGCCGCGGCCTGGGCGCAAGGTCGGGCACGTCAACGTCGCCGGCGACGATCTCGACGACGTCGCCTACGAGGCGCGCGCGGCAGCAGCCCACTTCCTGGACTGACGCCCGCGCCGTTGCGGCGATCTCGCAGGCAGTCGCCCTAGCCTGGTGCAGTGACCCGACCGCTGCACTCCTCCGAGACGCCTGTGGTCGGCGTCGTCATGGGCTCCGATTCGGACTGGCGCGTCATGAGCGACGCCTCGCAGATGCTCACGGAGCTGGGCGTCCCGCACGAGGTGGAGGTCGTCTCCGCGCACCGCACGCCCGACAAGCTCATGCGCTACGGCCGCGACGCGCGCGCCCGCGGACTGCGCGTGATCATCGCGGGAGCCGGCGGAGCGGCACACCTGCCCGGCATGCTCGCCTCGGTCACCTCCCTGCCCGTCATCGGCGTGCCCGTGCAGCTCGCGACGCTCGACGGCATGGACTCCCTGCTGAGCATCGTGCAGATGCCGGCAGGCATCCCCGTCGCCACCGTGTCGATCAACGGCGCCAAGAACGCGGGCATCCTCGCCGCGCGCATCCTTGGCAGCACCGACCTCGCCCTCGGCGACCGGCTGGTCGCCTACGCGCGGGCGCTGGAGGCGCAGGTCGAGGAGAAGAGCCGGCGGCTGAAGGACTCCCTGTGAGCGTCGGCACGGCGCCCCGCACGCGCCCGGCCGCCCGCAGCGTCGTGGAGACCCGACCGCTGCGCAATCCCGACGCCGGGTCGCCCCAGGTGATGACGCGGCGCGGATGGTGGCTCGTCGTCCTCAATTTCCTCCTGCCCGGGTCGGCCCAGGTGCTCGCCGGCAGCCGCCGCCTCGGCCGCTTCGGCATCGGCGCGACGCTCGCACTGTGGATCGGCCTCATCGTCGCAGGGCTGTTCGCCCTCCTGTGGCCCACCGCCCTGGTCTCGATCGTGTCGGGGGCGTGGCTCCCGGAGTGGCTCGGGTGGTTCCGGTGGGTTCCGCTCACCCTCGTCCAGGTGCTCCTCGTCGGCTACGTCGTGCTCTGGGTCGTGCTCACCGTCGACACCCTGCGCCTGGTCCGCCTCGTCCGCACCGGCAGGATCGCCCGTTTCGGCATCGCCGCCGTTTCGGTGCTGCTCCTCGTGGGCGCTGGGAGCGGTGCGGTGTGGGGAGCGCAGGCAGCCGGAATAGCGCGCGACACGCTGGGCGACATCTTCGGGCAATCCGGGCCCGTGGTGCCCCCCTCCGACGGGTACTACAACATCCTCCTCCTCGGCGCCGACAGCGGCGAGGGGCGCGACTCGATGCGGTTCGACAGCATCTCGGTCGTCTCGGTTCACGCCGACACCGGCGCCGTCACGATCACCGGCATCCCCCGCGACATGCCGAACTTCCCCTTCGCTCCCGGGCCCATGCAGGACAAATACCCGGACGGGCATGAAGGCTTCGCCAGCTCCACGTGCGGCTGGGGGAGCGGTATCAACCAGCTGCGCACGGAGGTGGAGGTGTGCCAGGACGGCACTGAGCTCTACCCCGACGCCGCGGCGAACGGATCCGCTCCCGGCATCGAGGCGACCAAGGACGCCGCCGAAGGCATCCTCGGCATCGAGATCCCCTACTACGTCTTCATCGACATGCACGGCTTCGCCGCTCTCGTCGATGCACTCGGTGGCGTCGACATCACCGTCGAGGAGCGCCTGCCCAAAGGCGGCGGTCCGCAGTATCCCGGTCAGCCTGCCGAGGACTGGGCCATCGGGTGGATCGAGCCGGGGCCGCAGCACATGGACGGCGACACCGCCCAGTGGTTCGCGCGCTCGCGCTACACCACGAGCGATTTCGACCGCATGGAGCGCCAGCGGCAGCTGCAGCAGGCGATGCTCGCCCAGTTCACTCCCGAGAACGTCCTGACCCGGTTCCAGGACGTCGCCGCCGCCGGCACCGCCGTCGTGGAGACGGACCTGCCCCAGCCGCTCCTGCCGACGCTGGTGGATCTGGCCATGAAGGCGAAGGAGCTCCCCGTCTCGACGATCGAGCTCACGCCTGACGGCGGCATCGATGAGTTCGATCCGAACTACGCGTACATCCAGGAGCTCGTCCGCACCACGCTGCATCCACCCACGCCGGAGCCGGGCGCGTGACCGCCACGCTGCGCGTCGTCCTCGACCAGCTCGTCTCGCCCACCTCCCGTGACCTGGCGGAGGCGTCGCGCGCGCTCACGAACGCGCTCATCGCGACCGCCCCGCGGGGAGCGGATGTGGCCGGCATCATCCCGCGAGGCGAAGACCCCGCAGTGGATGGACTCGTCGATCTCTCGCGCCTCGGTCTGCCGCGGCGCGAGCTCGCCGCATCCTGGCAGTTGGGGATGGCACCCGGCGTCGGGAAGGGCATGATCCATTCACCGACGCTGCTGGCCCCGCTGGTGCGGCACGACCGCGTCAACGAGACGCATCAGGTGGTCGTCACGCTGTGGGATCTGCGCGCGTGGGAGGCGCCCGAGGCGCTGTCGCGGCCCGAGGTGATGTGGCACCGGGCGATGCTCAAGAGGGCGGAGAGATACGCGGACGCCGTCGTCGTCCCCACCCACGCGATGGCCGATGCGCTCGCGGGTATCGCTCCCCGTCTCGCCGGCCGCATCCGCGTCATCGCCGGGGCTGCGCCGGAGGGATTCCGCGTCCCCACGGATGTCGCGGGGCGGCTGCGCTCGCTCGACCTGCCCGGGACGTTCGTCGCTACGGCAGGCGGAGCGGCCGCATCGGATGGGCTTGCGCCCGCTTTCGCCGGAATCGTGGGCGCCGGGTGGGACGGGGACGTCGTCGTCCTGGATTGCCCTGATGGGGAGGAGCCCGCTGTCGTGGAACTGGCTGCCGCTGCCGGTGTCCCCGAAGCGCGTGTCCATGTCCGCGGTTCGCTCGAGCCGTTCGACCGGGCTGCGGTGCACGGCAGCGCGTCGATGTTCCTCGCTCCGTCCGAGCGCTCGGACTGGCCGTGGCGGGCCGTGGAGGCGATCACGACCGGCACGCCCGTCGTCGCGGCGGACTCGCCCGCGCATCGCGAGGTGCTCGCGGACGCGGCCGCCACCGCGTCACCCGCCGGCTTCGGCGACGCGATCTCGTCCGCCCTCGGGGAACGCTCCGAAGTGCTGCGCGTACACGCCAGCGACCGCGCGCGCGCCTTCTCGTGGGTCAGCGGCGCCGAGCGCATCTGGCAACTGCACGCGGAACTGTAGGCGCGGTCGCGGACGATCGTTGGTGTTCAGGGCCAACTTCCGCAACACTGGTCACATGTTTCACACCCGAGAGCGCCCGCGGCGGGCGTCCAAGCTCGCCGTACTCGCGCTCGCCGGCGTTCTGCTGGGCTCGGCGTTAGGGGCGGCGTCCCCCTCGGGTTCGGCTCAGGCCGCCGGGGGGTCGATCTTCGACGGCGGGATGATCATCAGCGACGCCGAGTTCTTCGACGGAGCTGCGATGTCGGCCGCGCAGGTCCAGGCGTTCCTCAACGACAAGGGCGGATCATGCGTACCGGCACCGGGTGGGCCTGCGTGCATCAAGGATTACCGGGCCGACCTGCCCGCGATGGCCGCCGACCGGTACTGCAAGGCTGTGCCGGGGAAGGCGCGCGCCACGGCAGCGGAGATCATCGCCGCCGCGGGTCAGGCGTGCGGGATCAGCCCGCGGGTGCTTCTGGTGATGCTCCAGAAGGAGCAGAGCCTGGTGACGCGCACCAAGCCCACCACGACCCACTACGACAAGGCGCTCGGCCAGAGCTGCCCCGACACCGCGCCGTGCGACCCTCGCGCGGCGGGGTTTGTCAACCAGATGTACCTCGGTGCACGCCAGCAGCAGATCTACGTCCAGAACCCCACCTGGTACAACTACCGCCCCGGTCGGGTCAACACGATCCAGTGGCACCCGGACAAGGCTGCGTGCGGCACCTCGCAGGTGTACATCCACAACCAGGCCACGGCGAACCTTTACATCTACACGCCCTACCGTCCGAACATCGCGGCGCTCGCCGCCGGATGGGGGACCGGTGACGACTGCTCGTCGTACGGGAACAGGAACTTCTACAACTACTACGCACAGTGGTTCCGCGGTGTCACCGGCGCTCCCGCGGCGCAGGTCGCTCCGTGCACCGTGCCGCCCGCGACCGAGATCGCTCCGCGCGGTGACCGGCTCGTCGTGACCGCAGCCTCCCTCAATGCCCGCGGTGCGCCGACGACCGCGTGCGGCACCGGAGCGGTGAGCCTCGCGAAAGGCACCGTCGTGCAGGCCTCCGGCACGTACGGGGCGTGGACGAGGGCCAGCGTCAACGGCGTGCAGATGTGGCTGACGACGAAGTACCTCTCTACGTTCACCGTGGTACCAGGCACGCCCACGATCAGCGGGAACGCCGCATCCGGCCAGATCCTGACGGCCGCAACCGGCACCTGGACTCCCCAGCCGTCCTCCTTCTCCTATCAATGGAACCGCGACGGCAAGGTCATCGCGGGAGCCACCGCATCGACGTACCGCGCGACGAATGACGACGCCACTGCGCGCATCTCCGTCACAGTCTTCGCGCATTACGGCTCAGAGAAGCCCCAGAGCACTTCGGCGAGCGTGTCGGCGCGCGGATTCGCGTCGGATCGGCTGGACGGGCGCGACCGGTATGAGACGGCGGTCGCCGTCTCGCGGGCCTCCTTCCCGAAGGGGACGAGCACGGTATACCTCGTGGTGGGGACGGATTTCGCCGACGCCCTGGCGGCAGCGCCGCTCGCGGCGAACAAGGACGCCGCGCTGCTGCTCACCCGGTCCACTGCGCTGCCTCCGCCGACGGAGGCCGAGCTGAAGCGTCTCGCACCCCAGCGCGTCGTGCTCGTCGGCGGCACCGGGGTCATCGATGCGGGTATGCCGGATCGCTTGCGACGGGCGCTGGGCTCGGCGCTCACCGTCGATCGGATCGCGGGCGCGGATCGGTACGAGACCGCCCGGCTCATCGCGGCGGAGTTCGGCTCCACCTCTGCCGCCTACATCGCGACCGGACACGACTTCGCCGATGCTCTCGGCGCCGCCGCGGTAGCGGGGCGCACGGGCGCGCCGGTCGTGCTGGTCCGTGGCAATGGTGCCAGCCTGGATGCGGCGACGGTGCGCACGCTGTCCGCGCTGGGAGCCCGCGACGCCGTGGTGGTCGGGGGCGAGGGCGCGGTGTCGGCAGGCATCGCGGCAGACCTCTCCGGACACGGCCTCGCCGTCACACGCTATGGCGGCAGCAACCGCTTCGCCACCAACGCGGCCCTCAACAATGCCTCCTTCGGAGCCGGGACCGGCTCGATCGTCCTGGCGACGGGGCAGGACTTCCCGGACGCGCTCACCGGAGCGGTGCTCGCCGCCGAGCGTGGCGTGCCCATCTTCGTCACCTATGGCACGTGCGTGACCGGTGGGAGCGCCGATTTCATGGTGAACAAGGGCGCTAGGGCGTATACCCTCGTCGGCGGCGTCGGTGTTCTGAACCCGGCGGTGGGCAAGTTCCAACGATGCTGACGTGAGTCCGGGGTCCGTCCACCGGGAGCACAGGAACGGGTCGACTAGACTGGCCCAGTTCGCTGGTACCCGGCGAATCCGCCCCGAGAACGATCGATCGTGAGCAACACACCCGACCCCTTCGCCGCCGTGCCGCGCGCCGAGTTCGACGTCCCCGGGCGCAGCCGCGGTCTCCTGGATGTCTTCCGGTGGCACTACCTGCTGCGGCTCCTGATCCGGACGGGCGTGACGACCCGGTATCGCAACTCGGTGCTGGGCTGGACCTGGTCGTACGTGCGCCCGGCGGCGCAATTCCTCGTCTTCTGGGCAGTGATGGGGTTGTTCCTCGACCTCAATCGCGGCATCCCCAACTACGCCGTATACCTGTTCAGCGGCATCGTCGTCATCAACCTGTTCAGCGAGGCCTTCAAGAACGCGACGACGTCGATCGTCGGCAACGCTCCGCTCGTGCGCAAGGTATTCCTCCCGCGCCAGCTCTTCGCCGCGTCGGCCGTCGTCGTCGCCTTCGTGCACTTCCTGCCGCAGGTGGCCCTGCTGCTGGTCGTGTGCCTCCTCATGGGGTGGATCGTGCAGGTGACGATCCTGCAGGTGCTCGCGATCGTCGCGGCGGTGCTGCTGATCCTGCTCTTCGCGCTCGGCCTCGGGCTCTTCTTCGGAGCCGTCAACGTGCGTTTCCGCGATGCCGAGAACATCGTGGAGCTCCTGCTCCTGCTGGCGACATGGGCCTCACCGGTCCTGTATCACTGGACGATGGTGGCGCAGGCAGCCCGCACGGTGGGGATGGACTGGCTCACCGAGCTGTACCTGCTCAACCCGATCACGCAGGCTGTCGAGCTCTTCCACTACGCGTTCTGGTATCCCGTCACCGACACCGCCCGATCGACGTCGCCGGTTGTCGCAGACATGCCACTCGCGCCCGATTTGGGCATCAACACCCTGTGGGCTTTCCTCATCGGTGTCGTCGTGTTCTTCGTCGGCCAGCTGGTCTTCCGCCGCCTCGAGGGAAGGTTCGCGCAGGATCTATGACCACCACGACTTCTCTCAGGCCCAGCATCGTCGTCCAGAGGGCTGAGAAGACCTTCCTTCTTCATCACGCCCATTCGCTCAAGGACACGGTGGTCGCCACGTTGCGCGGCCGCAAGACCACGAGCGTGTTCCATGCTCTCAACGGTGTGGATCTCGTCATCAACGAGGGCGAGTCCGTGGCGATCCTGGGGCTGAACGGTTCGGGCAAGTCGACCCTGCTCAAGCTGATCTCCGGCGTCATGCAGCCGGACGGGGGAGAGGTGCTCACCCGAGGTCGCGTCGCCGGCCTCATCGAGGTCGGGGCCGGCTTCCACCCGGAGTTGTCCGGACGCGAGAACGTCTTCCTCAACGCCGCGATCCTGGGCATGAGCCGCAAGGAGATCGCGGCGCGGTACGACGAGATCGTGGCGTTCAGCGAGATCGAGCCGTTCATCGACCAGGAGGTCAAGCACTACTCGTCGGGCATGTTCATGCGGCTCGCGTTCTCGGTCGCGATCCACGTCGAACTGGACGTGCTGCTGGTGGATGAGATCCTCTCGGTCGGCGATGCGCCGTTCCGCGAGAAGTGCCGGCTGAAGTTCCAGGAGCTCATCGCGCAGAACAAGACCCTCGTGGTCGTCAGCCATGACATGGAGATGGTCCGCGAACTCTGCACTCGTGGCATCGTCATGAACAAGGGGGAGGTCGTCTACGACGGGCCGGTGGCGGGCGCCATCTCCCTGGTCGAATCGTGATCGGCGACTGGATCGCAGCAACGCCCGTGATCCTGGCCGCCGCCGCGATCATTCTCGGCCCGGGTGCCGCGGTGCTGGCACTGCTCGGGATGCGCGGGCTGCGGCTGTGGGGGCTCGCTCCCGTCGTGGGCACCGTGACCGTCGGCGGACTGGCGCTGGTCCTCGACGTTGTCGGGATCCCGTGGACGCCCCTGTCCTTCCTCGCGGGAAGCCTGCTCCTGATCGTCTCGGCGGCCGTCGCCGGCCGCGTGCTGAATCTGAGGCGGACGCCGGCGCGTCCGCCGTTGCAGGCCAGGACCGCGCTCCTGGTAGCCGGCATCGCCGTGGGCGCGACGCTGATCCTCGTGCGCCTCGTCCTGTACATCGAGGGTCCGGACAACATCTCCCAGACCAACGATGCGGTCTTCCACCTCAACGCCCTCCGCTACATCCTGGAGACGCAGTCCGCTTCGGCGATGGAGGTCAGCGGGGTCATCGGCGGGCGTGGCTTCTATCCCGCCGGGTGGCACGGCATCACGTCCCTCGTGGTGATGATGACGGGTACCAGCATCCCTGTCGCTGCGAACGCGGTCGCGGTCGTCATCGCCGTTGTGATCTGGCCCATCGGCATCGCTCTGCTCGCGCGCACGGCGACCGACGACGATTCCGTCGCGGCGGCGGCGGGGGTGCTCGCCGGCGCTCTGCACACCTTCCCGCTGCTCATGTTCCAGTGGGGGGTTCTCTATCCCAACGCGCTGTCCACCGCGCTCATCCCCGCGGCGCTGTCGGCCGTGCTCACCGTGCCGCGCTGGGTACGCGGGACGGACGGCTGGCCCGGCGGATGGCGCGGCGCCGTCGCGGCGGCCACCGTCGTCCTTATGTCGATCGGTGCGATCGGTATCGCTCAGCCGGCCGGTCTGCTGGCATTCGGGCTCCTGTCGCTCGTGTGGGCGACGTTCGCGGTGCTCCGCACGCCTCGGCGATGGGTCCCGGTCCTCGCCGTCGTGGTGCTGTGGGGGGCGCTGGCTGGTCTGTGGGTGGTGCTCTCGTCCTCGACGAGCGGCGTCCACTGGGACCCGTTCCGTGGGAACCTCCGCGCCCTGGCCGACGTCGTCCTCACGGCCCATCTGCGTCTGCCGCCCGCGATCCTCGTGAGCGTGCTCACGCTCGTGGGCATCGTCGCGGCCCTGCGTTCGCCTCGCCTCCGGTGGCTCGTGGGGGCGTGGCTGGCGATCAGCGCCCTGTACGTCGCCGTCGCGGCTGTGGACCGTGAGGGGCTGCGGACCCTGCTGCTGGGGGCCTGGTACGCCGACCCCTACCGCATCTCCGCCCTGGTCCCGCTCGTGGTGATCCCCCTCGCCGCGCTCGGCGCCGCCACGATCGCCGCCGGGGTGGCCGCCCTCGTGCGCGACCGAGGAAAGGCGCAGTGGCTGACGTACGCTCTGATCGCCGTGCTCCTCGTGATCGGCATCGTGGTGCGTCCGGTGCAGCAGATGCCCGAGGGGACATCCTTCGACACGAAGTCGCGGTACGCGGAGGACGCCACGTCCTACCTCTCGCCCGCCGAACGGGCGTTCCTGGAAGAGCTGCCGCGGTATGTCGAAGAGGATGCGCGCATTCTCGTGAACCCCTCCACCGGGGGTGCGCTCGGCTACATGCTCAGCGGGCTCGACGTCTTCCCGCGAACGTGGGCGCCGCCGCGCCACCTCGCGTGGTACACGCTCGCCGACGGCCTGCGCGACGCCGCGGATGATCCCGCCGTGTGCGCGGCACTCGCCGAGTACAGCGACCCGGAATACGTGCTCGACTTCGGCCCCGGGGAGGAGGCGCCGGGACGGTATGTCATGCCCGGCATGACCGGATTCGCCGGCGAGGACGGCTTCGAACGAGTGGCCGGAAGCGGGCCCGCCACCCTCTGGCGGATCACGGCATGCACCCCGTGATGCCTGAGGGGCATTGGATAGAGTTGATCGAAATGCCTCTCGCCGACGACGGAACCACCCCCGCACGCGTGCGGGCGGTCATCGTCTCGCGATTGTTCCCGCCGGAGGTCAGCGCCGGCTCCTTCCGCCTGGGCGCGCTCGCTCGCTCGCTCGCTCGGCGCGGGATGGCCGTCGATGTGCTGAGCACCCGCCCGCCCGCGGCGGCCCCGGAGGTGGAGGACCCCGCCGACGTCCGGGTGCGACGATGGCCGGTGCTCCGCGACCGGGGTGGCAACGTGCGGGGATACCTCCAGTACCTGAGCTTCGATCTGCCCCTCATCGCCCGCCTGCTCCTGCGGCGCTTCGACGTCGTGGTGGCCGAATCGCCGCCGACGACGGGCTTCGTGGCCACGGTCGTCGCCCTGCTGAAGCGCCGCCCGGTGGTGTATTACGCAGCCGACGTCTGGACGGACGGCGTCATCTCGATGGGCGCGCCCCGCGCGGTGATCTCGGTCATCCGCGGCCTCGAGCGGCTCGTCCTCCGCAGGGCTCGCGGCATCCTGTCCGTCAGCGAGGAGGTGTCCGATCGGCTCGTCATGCTCGGCGCCGACCGCTTGCGCGTGGCGACGATCGGCAACGGGATCGACACCTCGGTGTTCACCCCCGCGGTCGCACCGGCCTCACCCGAGCTGAGGTACTTCGTCTACACCGGGACGATGTCGGAATGGCAGCAACCCGACGTCTTCATCCGGGCCTTCGCCTCGATCGTCGCCGGTGATCCCGACCTGCGCCTCAAGTTCTTCGGTCAGGGCGCCGTCGAAGCACGCCTGCACGACCTCGCCGAGGCGCTCGTGCCCGGGCGGGTCGATTTCGGTGGGGTCATCAGTCCGCGCGAGTCGGCGACGTGGATCAGGGGCGCCGTGGCTGCGCTCGTGAGCATCGTGCCCGGCATCGGCTACGACTTCGCCCGACCGACGAAGACCTACGCGGCCGCGGCCACCGGCACACCCGTGCTCTTCGCCGGGCCCGCCGAAGGGGGCGAACTCGTCGCGAGCGCCGGACTCGGTCTGGCGGTGGGCTTCGCCGTGGAGGACGTGGCGGAGGGCATGCGGCAGCTGCTGGAGGAACAGTCCAGCGGCGAGACCGAACGTCGCCGAGCGCAGCGTGCCGAGTGGGCTCGCGAGAACCTCTCGCTGAGCGCTGTCGCCGACCGCGCATCCGATGTCGTGTCCGCGATCGCCCGCCGCGCGCCGGTCCCGGGCATTCGGAACACCCCCACACAAACCAACCCGTCAGAGGAGTCCGAGTGAGCGAGTTCATCCCGCCGGCCAAACCCATCATCGGCGACGAAGAGCGCCACGCGGTGGATCGAGTGCTGCGCAGCGGCATGGTCGCACAAGGCCCCGAGGTGGCGGCGTTCGAAGCGGAGTTCTCCGCCCACTTCGTTCAGGGCCGTCCGGCCGTTGCGGTGAACTCCGGAACGTCGGGTCTGCACCTGGGACTGCTCGCCGCGGGCGTGGGCACGGGGGATGAGGTCATCGTGCCGTCGTTCACCTTCGCCGCGACGGGCAACTCCGTCGCGCTCACCGGTGGCACCCCGGTCTTCGTGGATATCGAGCCCGCGACGTTCTCGCTGGACCCGGTCGCTGTCGAAGCCGCGATCACGGAAAAGACGAAGGGCATCCTCGCGGTGCACCTGTACGGGCACCCGGCTCGCATGCGCGAATTGCGCGAGATCGCCGACCGTCGTGGAATCGCGCTGTATGAGGATGCCGCCCAGGCCCACGGTGCCGCGCTCGACGGCAAGCCGGTGGGAACCTTCGGAGAGTTCGCGATGTTCTCGCTCTACCCAACCAAGAACATGACCAGTGGTGAGGGGGGAATGGTGTCGACGGCCACCCCGGAGACCGCTCGCATGATCAAGCTGCTGCGCAACCAGGGCATGGAGCGTCAGTACGAGAACGAGGTCGTGGGGTTCAACGCACGCATGACGGATATCCACGCGGCCATCGGCCGCGTGCAGCTGACGAAGGTGGATGCCTGGACGAAGACGCGCCAGCAGAACGCCGCCTTCCTCGACGCGCATCTGCAGGGTGTCGTCGTCCCGCCCGTCGCCGACGGCGCCGTGCACGTGTATCACCAGTACACGATCCGCGTCGCGGATGACCGTGATGGCTTCGTCAAGGCGCTGAAGGACGAGCACAACGTCGGCGCGGGCGTGTACTACCCGATTCCCAACCACCGTCTGCCCTCCCTGGCGCCGTACGCCCCGGGCCTGGACCTGCCCGAGACGGAGAAGGCCGCGCGCGAGGTCGCGTCCCTGCCGGTGCACCCCTCCCTGTCGGCCGCGGATCTGGACCGGATCGTCGCCGCGGTCAACGCCGTCGCCGGGGCGGGCGCCTGATGACGGTGCTGCGCGCCGGCCTGCTCGGCGTCGGCATGATGGGGCGGCATCACGCGCGCGTGCTGCGCGAGGTGGACGGCGTGGAGCTGGTGGCGATCGCGGATCCCGGGGGTGACCCGCACGGGGTCGCCGGCGGACTCGGCATCCTGCCCGACATCGACGCGCTCATCGACGCTGGGATCGACATCGCCGTTGTCGCGGTGCCGACCCGCTTCCACGAGGAAGCGGCGCTCAAGCTCGCGGCAGCGGGTGTGCACACGCTCGTCGAAAAGCCCATCGCGCATTCTCTCGACGCCGGTCAGCGCATGGTCGAGGCGTTCGCGGCCGCGGGACTGGTCGGCGCGGTCGGGCATATCGAACGGTTCAACCCCGCCTTGCAGGAGCTTCGACGTCGGTTGGAGGCGGACGACCTCGGCGAGGTGTACCAGATCGCGACGCGGCGCCAGGGGCCGTTCCCGTCACGCATCGCAGACGTGGGCGTCGCCAAGGATTTGGCCTCGCACGACATCGACCTGACCGCGTGGGTCGCGCAGAGCGACTATCGGCTGGTGTTCGCTCAGACCACCTTCCAGAGCGGTCGTGAGCACGAGGACATGATCGCGATCACCGGGCGGCTCGAATGCGGAGCGATCGTCAACCACCTGGTGAACTGGCTGAGCCCCATGAAGGAGCGCGTCACCGTGGTCACCGGGGAGAAGGGCGCGTTCGTCGCGGACACGGCCACCGGCGACCTGACGTTCTTCGCGAACGGCACGATCCCCCTGGAGTGGGAGTCGGTGTCCTCGTTCCGGGGCGTCTCGGAGGGCGACGTCACCCGCTATGCGTTCGCCAAGCGTGAGCCCCTGCGAGTGGAACTCGAGGCGTTCCGCGACGCCGTGCTGGGCGAAGACAGTGACGTGGTGACCATGGTGCAGGGTCAGCGCACCCTCGCCGTCGTCGAGGCCGCGCTGGAGTCCGCTCGAACGGGCAGCCCTCGGACTCTGTGAGTCACGGGATGGGGACGAGGGCCGATCCTGTGCTGTCCTGGCGGCGTCGGTGGCAGCAGTCGGCGGCCGCCGGGCTCGCCCTGCTCCTGACTTTCGTGATCGCCGTCGCCACGCCCGCCGCGGCCGCGGCCGACGGTGTCGCACCGCGGCTGGCATCGGGCGGGGCCTCGCTGCCCGCGATGCCGGAGGGGGTCACCCGGCTTGCCGGAGACGACCGTTACGGCACCGCCGTGGCCGTGTCGCAGGCCTTCGCGCCCGGTGTCGCGGTGGTCTACGTCGCCACCGGCGCGGACTATCCCGATGCGCTGTCGGCAGCGGCCGTTGCGGCTCGTGACGGTGGACCGCTCCTGTTGACACGGCGCCACGTCCTCCCCGCGGCGGTCGCGGCGGAGATCGCGCGGTTGGCGCCGGCACGGATCGTCGTGGTGGGTGGCACCGGAGTCGTCGACGCCGGCGTGGAGCGACAGCTCGGGGCGATCGCACCGACCTCGCGCGTGAGCGGCCGCGACCGCTATGAGACCTCGGCCCGGCTCGTCGCCTCGGCGTTCCCCGCCGGCGCTGCTCCCGACGTGCTGCTCGCCACGGGCCGCACGTTCCCCGATGCGCTGGCCGCCTCCGGCGCCGCGGGGGCGGCGGGAATGCCGGTGCTGCTGGTCAACGGCGCCGCGCAGGCCCTCCCGTCGGACGTCCTGTCCGAGCTCGCGCGACTGGGCGCCCGCGGGATCTCCGTCGCCGGCGGGTACGGAGCCGTCAGCGCGGGGATCCAGGCGCAGCTGCAGCGCGCGGGATTCGTCGTCCAGCGGCACGCCGGCGCGTCTCGATATGAGACCGCTGCCGCGATCAACGAAGCCTTCTTCGCCCCCGGCGATGCCGGCCTGGTGGTGATGGCGACGGGCGCCGACTTCCCCGACGCGCTGGCCGGCGCCGCGCTCGCCGGGGTACGGGGCGCCCCCCTCCACATCGTCCGGCCGTCCTGCGTCCCGCAGGCTCCTCTCAGCGCGATGACCGTCTTCGGCGCCCCTGCGCGGGTCGTCCTCGGTGGCGTCGGTGCCATCAGCGAGTCGGCGGCCGCGTTGACCGGATGTAGCGCGCCGGACGCAGGTCCGGTCGACCATGTGTTCCGCGCCACCGGGTTTACCCTCGATCCGGCCGCTCCCGTCCCGTACGCCGACCGGGCCCCGGTGGACGTGCACGACGCCGCTCAGACGGTCGATGCGACAGGCCTGCGGACGTATCACCGCAGAGGCGATCGGGCTCTCGCAGACCACCCGGTCGCGATGGCGCAGTACGGGATCTCCGCGCTGGCGGAGTTCGAGCGCACCGGGGACGCGACGTGGAAGCAGCGTGCGGTGCGACAGGCCGAGCGTCTGATCGAGATGCGCACCCTGCGCGGCGATGCCTGGTGGTTCGCCTACTCGTTCGACTGGGCGTACGGCGAGCGCACATTGCGGGCGCCCTGGTGGTCGGCGATGGCTCAGGGTCAGGCGCTCTCGCTCTTCGTGCGACTGGCGACCGAGACGGGCGACCAGCGCTGGCACGTCGCCGCCGATCGCACGTGGAAGAGCTTCCTGCAGCCCCGCGCCGCACAGGAACCGTGGGCCGTGCTCGTGCAGGACGGCGCGCTCTTCCTGGAGGAGTACGCGGGAGGGCAGCCGCCGCTGCTCGTGCTCAACGGCCAGATCTTCGCGCTGTTCGGCATCCACGACTACTGGCGGATGACCGGCGATGCCCAGGCGGCCCGGATGTTCGACGGCGGAGCGACCACCGTCCTGGAGGTGATGCCGGAGGTCCGTGTACCCGGAGGAGTCTCGTACTACTGCGTGGATACGCCCTTCTGCCAACGACCGCTCTGGCAGAACGCCAAGTACCACGTCATCCACTCCTGGCAGCTGGACAGCCTCGAGTCATTGACCGGCGACGAACGGTTCGGCACGTGGGCGCAGACTCTGCGCGACGATTGGGCCCCGGCGACCATGCGCCGTTCCGTCCCCGACGTGCTGGATGCCGACCCTCTGGAGCCGGCAACATGGTGAGAAGACTGCGTGCGACCGCCGGTGCGCTGCTGCGGACGCTGCCCGAAGAGGTCGCGCATCGCCTCGCTCCGAATCGACTGGGGTGGCGACCCGAGGACGTCCCCGCGCCCATCGTGATTCCGGAGGCTCGCGTGCGGCTCCTCGTCGGGCCGGCGAATTCGGCGGCCCAGGGGTACGCCTGGGCGCACAGTGCGCGCCTGCTGCCCCATGTCGCCGCGGTCAACCTCGCCGTACCCCGCGACGGTGGGCCGCGGTTCGCAGCCGACCACACGGTTCCCTCCGCGGTCTTCGCCCGCTCGCGCCAATGGGGGCGTGCGCACGCGTCCGCCGTGGAGAGCCAGGTGACCCACGTGCTCGTCGAGTCCGAGCGGCCGGTGCTCGGCACGACGTGCGGTGCCGACGTGCGTCGTGAGGCTGCGTGGCTGGACGCACGCGGCATCGCCCGTGCGTATGTCAGTCATGGCAGCGACCTGCGGCTTCCGAGTCGGCACGCCGAGTTGGATCCGCTCTCACCGTTCCGCGATCCCGAGTGGGGTCTGCGGAGCGTGCTCGAGGACATCGCGCGACGTAACGGCGAGTTCCTCGCCGAACAGCACGATCGGCCGGTGTTCGTCGCAACCGCCGATCTGCTGCGAGACGTCCCTCGCGCCGTCTGGCTTCCCAACGTCGTGGACCCCGCGCCGTGGGCGAACCGGCGGCCGGCCCTGGACGGCGGCCGACCGGTTGTGATGCATGCCCCCACCAACGAGCGGATCAAGGGCACGGCACTGATCCGCGGCGCGGTGCGACGTCTGCACGAGGCCAGGGTGATCTCCTACCGTCCCGTGCGCGATGCCCCTCACGCGGCGATGCCATCGCTCTATGCGGGGGCGGACATCGTCCTCGAGCAGTTCCGCCTGGGCATCTATTCCACGACGGCGATCGAGGCCATGGCCGCGGGGCGCTTGGTGGTCGGCCGCATCTCCGACGACGTGCGCCGCATCGCCGAGCGGGAGGCAGGGATCCCGCTTCCCATCCTCGACGCCCACCCCGACGAGCTGGAGGACCTGCTCGTCGATGTCGCGTCGGATCCCGGACGGTACGGCGAGCTGGCACTTCGAGGTCCTGACTTCGTGCGGGCGCTGCATGACGGCCGGTACGTCGCCCGCGTCCTCACGCCCTTCCTCGGCGCGACGACATGAACCGTCCGGCGGCCTCGCAGGGCCGCGGCGGTAGGATCGCCCCATCCGCCCGCGGCGTCGATGCGCGTCCGCTCGGGCGCATGCCCGGCGAGGTCCGGGCGGGCGAAAGGCGAACTGGGTGAGCGACATCGCGAACGGGCGTACGGCGCTGGTGCTGTCGTACTCCGACCTCGCCACGGATCCCCGCGTGCGCCGTGAGATCGACTGGCTCACCTCCGACGGGTGGACCGTGGACACCCTGGGCCTCGGGGCGCATCCCACCGAAGCGGTGCGGGATCATTTCGTCCTCGCCGACCCACCGCGGTGGACACGTGGGCGGATCGGCGCCCTCGCGACGCACTTCCTCCTCCCTCCACGCCTGCGCTTGCGTGCACAGCTGACCGATCGGGTTCCGCGGGAGCTGCGCCGCCGCATCCGCGAGGGCGGGTACGACCTCGTGGCGTTCAACGAGTACGAATTCACGCCGTGGGTGGCCGACCGGCGGGACTTCACGCCGGCCGCCCTCCGAGCGCGGCTGCACCTGGACCTGCACGAGTACCGCAGCCCCGACGTGCGCCGCCGCACACTGGGCGGGCGCCTCACCGGGGGCCACTACCGCTGGGTGCGCCGGCACATCGGACATCCCGCCTTCACCAGCCGCACTGCGGTGAACGCACCCATCGGCAAGCTCTACGCCGACGAGTTCGGCGTCCCGGAGCCGACGCCCGTCCGCAACGCCCCGCCCTACGTCACCGGCCTGGAGCCGACGCCGGTGGAGGGGGAGCGCATCCGCATGCTGTTCCACGGCATGCCGAGCTGGGCGCGGGGGTTCCACGAGATCCTCGAAGCCATGCGGACGCTGCCCGAGCAGTTCACCATGACGTTCATGCTGATGCCCAATCCGGCGGCGCTGGCGAAGCTCGAGCAGGAGATCGCCGCTCATCCTGCGCGCGACCGGATGCGGATCGTTCCTCCGGCCCCCATGCGTGCCATCGCAGAGCACATCAACGAATACGACCTCGAGATCATCTTCTACCGGCCGCTGGAGACCAACCTCATGTACGCGCTGCCGAACAAGTTCTTCGAGGCTGCGCAGGGCAGGCTGGGAGTCGTGGTGGGCGAGACGCCGACCATGGCGCCGCTCGTGCGCGAGCACGGACACGGGGTGGTCGTCCCCGCGTTCGACGCGGCATCGCTGCGCGATACGCTCGCGGCACTCACAGCCGAGGACATCACGCGCTTCAAAGCAGCAGCCGCGCGGGTCGCCGAGATCGTGAACGCCGACTCGGAGGGCCGCGCGTTCCTCGCGGCCGTGCACGGAGGGCGGGCGTGAAGGAGAACGCGCGGCTGTACCGGCAGGTGCTGGGCATCCTGCCGCGCAGCGCGAAGCGCTTCCTGCTGTTGTATGCGCTCACGATGGGCGCGCTCGCTGTGCTGGACGGCGTCGCGCTGGGGCTGCTGGCGGTCATCGTCGCGCCGCTTGTCAGCGGCGGCACCGTGTCGCTGCCGATCTTCGGAGAGCTGACCGGACCCGCGGTGGCGTGGCCCCTGGGCGTCGTGTGTCTGCTGATCGTGTTGAAAGGCGTGCTGGCCCTCACGCTGCAGTGGTTCGCCACGCGGCGATTCGCGCGATACGAACTCGACCTCGGGTCGCGCGTCTTCGATGGCTACATCCGTGCACCGTGGGTGGAGCGGCTCTCCCGGAACTCCTCCGACCTCGTGCGGATCAGCGACGCCAGCGTGAGCACCACCATCTCCGGGTTCGTCCTGCCGGGCGCGTCGCTCGTCGGCGAGATCATGAGCTTCGTCACGATCCTCGGCGTGCTGGCGTTCGCCCAGCCGCTCGTCGGGATCGTCACGCTCATCTACCTGGGACTGATCGCACTGTTCCTGCAGTTGCAGATCTCCCGCCGGTCCCGGCAAGCCGGGCGGGTTGCCCTACGGTATTCTCTCCGCTCGTCCCGCCTCATCACCGAGATGATCGGAGCGCTCAAGGAGGTCACCCTTCGCGGCAGCGCGAGCGACGTTGCGGCCGTCGTGCGGGAGAACCGTTCGCACGCCACTCGCGCCCGCGCGAACTCCCAGTTCCTGGCGCAGGTGCCCCGCTACGTGCTGGATGTCGCGATCATCGGCGGCATCGTGCTGGTGGGGGTCCTGGGATACCTCGCAGACAGCCTCAGCGGTGGTGACGGGATGGCGGGCGCGTTGTCGGCCATCGCCCTTTTCGGACTGTCCGGCTTCCGCCTCGCGCCCGCGCTGGTGCGGTTCCAATCGGTCCTGCAGCAGCTCAACGTGAGCGCTCCGCACGCGCGTGCCGTCCTCGACGAGATCGAGCGGTCCACGCGCTACGTCGCCTCCGCGACGGCAGCAGACACCGAACGCTTCCCCGATACCCCGCACGCCATCGAGTTGCGCGACGTGTCCTTCCGGTACACGCCCAAGGGGACGGAAGCCGTCCAGAAGGTCACACTGGAGATCCCGTTCGGGTCCCAGGTCGCGTTCGTGGGAGCGTCCGGCGCCGGCAAGTCGACGATGATCGACCTGCTCCTCGGCCTGGTCGAGCCCACGGCGGGCACGATCAGCGTCGACGGGCGACCGCTGCGCAGCGTACTTCACGCGTGGCGGGAGCGGATCTCGTTCGTCCCGCAGGATGTCTCGCTGTTCGACGCCACCGTCGCGCAGAACGTGGCTCTCACGTGGAGCGACGACATCGATCGGGAACGCGTGCGGGCCGCACTCGAGCGCGCCCAGGTGCTGGGTCTCATCGAGGCGCGAGCCGGCGGCATCGACGGCAGAATCGGCGAGCGGGGGCTGTCGCTCTCGGGCGGTCAGCGTCAGCGCCTCGGCATCGCCCGCGCGCTGTACAACGACCCGCTCGTCCTCGTCATGGACGAGGCGACGAGCGCCCTGGACACCGCGACGGAAGCCGCCGTCGGCCGGGCGATCGCCGAGCTGCGCGGAGCCGTTACGACGATCACCGTCGCCCACCGGCTTTCCACCATCCGTCATGCGGACCGCATCTTCTTCATGCGTGACGGTCGCGTCGTCGCGTCCGGCACCTTCGAGGAGCTTGTGGCGACGGAGCCGGACTTCGCCGTACAGGCCGCGCTGGCCGGGCTGGCGGACGCGCGTGAGTGAGCACCGCGTCGACGTCGTCGTCGCGGTGCACAACGACGCGCGACCGGTCGAGCGGGCCGTCGCGTCCGTCCTGCGCGAACGCGTCCCGCTGCGCGTGCTCGTCGTGGCGCACAACGTCGACCCGGCCCGCATCACCTCACGCCTGGCCGCGCTCGCCGACGATCCGCGCGTGAGCGTCCTCGCCCTTGAGGACGGCGTGCGCTCGCCGGCGAACGCGTTCAACCACGGCGTCGTGGCGGCGTGCGCCGACTACGTCTGCATCATCGGCTCCGACGATGAACTGCAGGCCGGTGCGCTCGAGGCATGGGTGGAATTGGGCGATCGGACCGGGGCGCGCGCAGTGGTCGCGCCGATCGTTCGCGACGGCGGCGGCGTCGTCCCGACGCCCCGGATCCGGCCGGGGCGGAGGAGAACGCTCGACGCGGACCGCGACCGGCTCTACGAACGGACGGCCCCCCTCGGCCTCCAGCGCCGGGCCGCCCTCGGAGACCTCCGATACGCCGAAGGGCTGCCGCGTGGCGTAGACCAGGCGTACGGCCTCGCCTTATGGCTTGGCGGCGGCATCGTGTTCGACCCGACCGCCCCCGCGTATCTCGAGCACGCCGATCAGAGCGACCGCGTCACGCACGTCTTCGGCCCCCTGGCCGACGACTTCGCCTTCCTCCCCGGTGTCCTCGAACTGCTCGCGGACCGCCCCCTTGCAGTGCGCCGGGCCGTCGCATCCAAGCTGCTGCGGGTGCATCTGATCCCGGCCCTGACCCAGCGCGCCGGCACCTCCTCCCTGCAGGCCGCGGATCTGCTCGCGGCGCGGGCGGTCGCCGCACAACTGCGCGCGGTCGGTCCCGGAAGCGCCGGTCTGCTGCCGCGCGCGCCGGCCGAGGTCCTGGCGGCGCTGGAGGGCGGAGCCTCCGTGGCCGACGTGGCCGCGGTCGCCGGGCGATCGGCGCCCCTCTGGCGGCGCCTGGTTCCCGCCCGCGCATGCTGGCTCCTCCACAGGCACGCGCCGCTGCGCCTGCAGATGGCTGCGTGGTTCCTCACGCGGCGCGTGCGGCGGGCGCAGCGGCGGCTCCCGTCTGAGTGAGGACGCCCGTCCTCACTCCTCTGCCATGCCGGTCGCGATCGCTTCGATCGCGCGGACCCACGTCGCCGTCTGGCTGTCAGCCGACAACTCCGGCGCAGCCGCATCCGCGGCCTCCTTCCAGGCCGCGACCTGCGCCGGTGTCAGGGAATCGACGACGTCGGTGACGTCCTGCGCGGTGAAACCGGCCGTGACGGCGCCGAAGCCGCCGCGCCGGGTCAAGCCCGCCATGGCGGCGGTCGGCCCCACGATGACGCCCAGCCGGGCCTGGACGAAGTCGAAGAACTTGTTGGGCAGGGCCAGGGTGTGGTTCGTCGATGTGGCCGGCAGGATGTGGATACCGACGTCATGGCGGGCGAGCGTGTCGACGAGTTCCGGCTGCGCGATGGGCGGCTCGATCCGCACGCGCGGACCCAGCTCGTCGGCGAGCGCGCGGAGCCGCGCCAGATACCCCGGGTCATTGGGCATCAGGTACATCGTCAGCACGGCATCCGTGCGGGATTCCGCGACGCCGCGCATCATCGTCTCGAGGTGGCGGCCGGCCAGCGCCGCCCCGGAGTGGACGATCCGCAGGGGAGAGGAGACGGGACGCACGGGCAGGTCCCGACGGCGGGAGGCGTTCGTCACGACGGCGGGGGACAGGCCGAAGTCGCGGTAGCGTTCGGCGATCTCCTGAGCGACGGTCGTGGTGGACGCGGCCGGCGCGGCGAATCGACGCACGAGCCATCCGTTGTACGTCCCGCGCAAACGCGCCCATGCCGGATTGTCGTCGTGCAGGCCGGGGAAGAACTCGTGCAGATCGACGTGCACGCGCGACGCCGGCGCGATCGCATACGCGAGGGGTGCGGCGTCGATGTCGTTGGCCAGGACGATGTCTGCCCGTACGTCGCGCAGTACGCGCCGAGCGGCACGGTACAACGGCGTCGTGGCGTGAAGGAGCCGGTAGGCGCCCAGGCGCAGGAGCACGCTCTCGACCCGCATCCGCCGCGCGCGTCGGCGACCGGACGGGGGCACCGGCAGCCGGATGTGCTGCGCCGTGCGGGCGACACCGTCGCCCCACCCTGCCGTGACCACCTCGTACAGGCCGTCGAAGGCGGCAATCTGCCGTTGCAGACGGGCGTCGGAGGCGAGGTCGGAGAAGGAGATGATGAGCAAGCGCGTCATGTCAGGCCACCGTCCCGGCGGGGTGGACCAGCCACTCGCGCAGCACGGCCGCGCTGTACGCGCCGCTGTGGACCGTCGCGACGAAATCGCAACCGGCGGCGCCGAGGCGGCGGCGCTCTCCGGGGTCGGCCGCGAGGGTTCGGAGAACGTGGTCGAGGG
Organism: Microbacterium sp. dk485; assembly: GCF_004570445.1. Lineage (NCBI taxonomy): Bacteria > Bacillati > Actinomycetota > Actinomycetes > Micrococcales > Microbacteriaceae > Microbacterium > Microbacterium sp. dk485. Next base: position 316,187 of record NZ_SPQW01000001.1, on the reverse strand, counting down.
TGTCGGGCGTGCTTTCGATGACGGGAAGGTCGAGGCCGGTCGCGGCGCGGACCCGCTCGCGCACGGCTGGGTAGACGTGCCCCACGACGACCCGTCCGGCCGCCATCGCCTCGCAGGCGGCGACGCCGTAGCTGCCGACCCGGAACTGGTCGATCACGATGTCGGCGTCCGCGAGGACCGACGGCATCGCGTCGTGGGGGACGCCGGTGACGGCTCGATAGGCGATGACCCCCTCGGCATCGAGCCCGCGCAGGATCGGGTCGACGAGCGCGGTGCCCTTCACGAGGGAGGCGCTCGGGGCATGCACGACGCGGACGCGGGCGTCATCCGCCGACGCGGCCGGTCCCTCCCACTGCGCCGGGTCCACGACGACAGGCAGCCAACGGGCCTCGGGGAGGTCGTCCAGAAGGTCGGGGGTGCTGACGAAGACCGGCTTCCGCAGCTCCCGGATCTGGGCGATGGTCCGCTCGGCGGCGCGCGTGGCGCGACGGACGAGCGCATCACCCGGGTCGAAGGCGAGACGCACGCCACCGGATCGCGGTGCGGTGAGGCGGCGCACGTCCGTGCCGTGGCATACGACCGCTGTGGAGATGTGCGGACCGAGATCGCTCAGCTGGCGAGTCAGGCTCCTGCCGTGCAGACGACCGAACGGCGGCCGCGCGGACTCGACTAGGAGGTGCGTGAACCCCTGCGCGGCGTCGCGCTGTGCGCGCTGCCACGAACTCGAGTTCTGGAACACGCGCGGCTCCACGACGGCGCCGGCGGGATAGTCGAACGCGGTCCGCACCGCGAGCGTGCGGGCGCCGATCCGCGCGTCGGAGGCTTCGAGCGAGCGCGCCCACTGCTCGGCCTGGCCCGCGTGGTTCAGCGGAGCGATGAGGACCCGCGTCGGGGTGTCCGGGGCGCGCACGACCGGGCGCGGGTCTCCGGGGCGGGGCACGCCGTGGCGCAGGGCCACGATGTGACCGACCGGGCCGCCGGGATGCGTCGCGATCCAGTCGGCGAGCCGCTCGGGCAGGGGCTCCACGGGGGTCATCCCTCGATTCTCCCCGAGATCACAGCGCAGTCACGCGCCGATAGATCGCGCCCAGAGCCCGACGCACCGCCTCCGGGGTGAATCGCCCCGCGACCGTCGCGGCGACATCCTCAGGTCTCAGACCCGCGGCGCGCTCCCGCACCCGCTGCACCGCGTCGGCGTAAGCCGACGCAGTCTGGACCGCCACGAATTCCCCTACGCGCGGAGCGGTGTAGTCCCGGGCACCCGTGTCGGCACCGGAGACGATCGGCCGCCCGTGCGTCAGTGCCTCCGCGGCCGCGACGCAGAAGTTGTCGCCTTGCGTGGGCAGCAGCAGCAGGTGAGCGTCGTCGAGTGCGGTCCGCACAGCTGCCGGATCGACGTTCCCCAGGAGATGCACGCGGCCGTGGAGATCCTCGCGTGCGGCCCGTTCCGCCACGGCCGCGCGCTGCGGTCCGTCGCCCACCCAGGTCAGTTCCGCGTCGACGCCGCGGACGATGAGTTCGGCCAGCGCCTCGACGGCCAGTAGCGGCCCCTTGCGGGCGATGAGCCCGCCCACGCCGACCAGCTTGAGGGGGACGGCCGGCGGCCACCCCCGCACCGGCACGGTCTCCACGACACAGGGCACGACGACCGTCTCGCCGCGGCGCGTGGCACGGACGGCTGCCGCGAGGCGCTCGCTTTCGGCGATCACGACATCGGGGCGGGTCAGGAGACGGCGCAGTACACGGAGAGCTGCGCGGGCGGGAGCGCCGAGGGTCTGTGGCGCCGGCAGCGCCGACCAGTGCTCGGAATGGACCCACGGGCGCGTCGACGGCCGGCCGATTAGCCACGGGATGAGGCCGGTGAGCGCATGGGTGTGCACGACGTCGGCTGTGGCTGCGGCGGCGCGCACAGCCCGCCGGGCGCGCACGTAGGCGAGGGGGTCGAGGCGGTGCAGGGGAAGGCGGGCGGATCGGTAGCCGTCGGTCGGCAGCGGCGCACCGGAGCGGCGCTGCCAGTCCAGGTGCAGCACGACGACCTCATGGCAGGCGGCCAGCGCCTCCGCTTCGCGGCGCACGAACAGTCCCGAAGATGGCGCATCGGAGGTCGGGAACCAGGGGGTCACGACGAGGATGCGCACCGCGTCACTCTAGCGCCGGCATCCGGAAGGAACCTGCGGCCCGGAGGGATGCGGGCACGCCGACTTCGGCGGGCCCGATGGTCGCGCCCCCTAGGCTGGGAGGGGACTGTGCCCACTGCTGCGGCGCGTCCGACGGTTCAGGAGGTGGTACGTGCGGGTGGTGGTCCTCTCGCCACGCGGTGTCGCCGATCTCGCCGCGCTGGGGGAATCGGTCGAGCGGACGCAGGTGACGGTGATCTCGGCAACGGGCGAAGGCCGCGTGGATGTCGTGGTGCGGGGACCCGGCCGGTTCGGCTGCCTCCTCCGGGCCGCGTGCGAGCGCACCCTGCCTGGTCGCATCCTGCTGCGGCTGACGTGGATGGACCCCGGTGCCACGTTCTGGCGCGCCCTCCGCTCCCACGGCGCGGCTGTTCGCGCTCTGCGCGCGGCCGACCTCATCGTGGCGCCGGACCGGGACGGCGTGTTCGCGGCCTGGAAGGCCGCGCGCGCGCTTTCGCGGCGAGGCCGGCAGGTCGCGGCGGTCTACGGATACCCGGCGGCGCGGGCACGCCTGGACGGGATGCGACGATGACGAAGCCACACCTTCTGTACACCGCGTGGGGCTTTCCGCCGAGCCGGGCGGGCGGCGTGTATCGGGCGGTGGCCACCGTCAACGCCTTCGCGGCCGCGGGGTGGGACGTGACGGTGCTGACGGTGCCCCGCGAGCTCTGGCTCGGGTCGACGGGCATCGACGCGGACCTCGAACAGCGGGTGGATCCGAGCGTGCGGATCGTGCGCCATCCGGCGCCCGTCCCGGCGTATCAGAACGACGTGACCGCGTGGCCGGCGATGCGTGCCCGTCATCCCGAGTGGTGGAAGCTCGCGGACCTGTGGCGCGACTACCGCTTCTTCCCGGAGCCGAACTACGGTCGCCTGCGGCCCATCCTGGAATCCGCGGCCGAGCGCATCCACCGCGACAGGCCCGTCGATATCGCCGTCGGCACGGCTAATCCGCACGTGGACTTCGTCCCCGGCTGGCACCTCTCCCGCCGCTATGGGGTGCCGTACGTCATGGACTACCGCGACGCGTGGCAGCTGGACGTCTTCTCCGGCAAGCGGCTTCTCACCGCGACTCCCGGCGTGCGCCGCTGGGAGGCGAAACTCCTCGCCGGCGCGCGGGAGGTCTGGTTCGTCAACGACGCGATCCGCGAGTGGCACGCATCGCAGCATCCGGGGTCGGCGGAGCGCATGCGCGTCGTCGCCAACGGCTACGACGAGTATGCGGAGCCGCTCGCCGTCCCGGTGCGCCCCAGCCGGGACCGGGGGCTCGTCTTCGGCTACGTGGGCACCGTCACCGAGAAGGTGCCCATCCCGGCGCTCCTGGCCGGCTGGCGGATCGCGCGGCGGGAGGATCCCTCCCTTGCGGGCGCGCGGCTGCGGATCCACGGGTATCTCGGACATTTCGGTGCCGTGGACGCGGCGCTGGCGCGCCTTCTCGAGGATGCGCGTGCCGACGGCGTCTCCTACGAAGGGCCCGTCAGCAAGGCGGCCATCGCGGGCACCTATGCAGGGTTCGACGCGCTCGTGCTGGCGCTGGGCACCGGGCGCTACGTCACCAGTGGGAAGGTCTACGAATACGCCGCGACGGGGATGCCCATCGCGGCGGTGCACGATCCCGGAAACGCGGCGACGGACGTGCTGAGCGCGTCCCCGGTGTGGACGCCGACGCGCAGCCTGAGCCCCGAGGACATCGCGATCGCGCTGCGCAGAACGGCGAGCCTCGCTCTCACGCAGACGTCCGAGGAGCGTCTCGCCGCGCAGGAATGGGGGCGGCGGTACGAGCGGTCGGCGCAACTCGCCCCGCGCATCGCCGCACTGCGCCCCGCGGCCCCCTAAGCGGGCGCCGGAGCGACACCGCCCTTGATGCGCATCCGCCGAAGGCGGCGACCGTAGACTGGTTGCCCGTGAAGATCGTCAGCGTCGTCGGCGCGCGCCCTCAGTTCGTCAAGCTCGCCCCCATCCACCAGGCCGCGATCGCAGCCGGCGTCGAGCACGTCATCGTGCACACCGGGCAGCACTACGACCCGATGCTGTCGGACGTCTTCTTCGACGACCTCCGGATCGGTGCGCCTGACGTCCACCTCGGCGTCGGAAGCGGCTCGCACGGTGTGCAGACCGGCGCCATGCTCGCCGCGCTCGACGTCGTCCTGGACGAGCACCGTCCCGATTGGGTGCTCGTGTACGGCGACACGAACTCCACAGTGGCCGCGGCATTGTCGGCGGTCAAGATGCATCTGCCCGTGGCTCACCTGGAAGCGGGACTGCGCAGCTTCAACCGGCGCATGCCGGAAGAGCACAATCGGGTCATGACGGACCATGCGGCCGACCTCCTCCTGGCCCCCACGCAGGTCGCGCTGGGCCATCTCGCCGCGGAGGGGCTCGCCGACCGCGCCGTGCTGGTCGGTGACGTGATGACCGACGTTCTTCTCCAGGTCCGTGACGCCGTCGTCGGCCGTCCTTCCCCCTTGGTCGCCGAACTCGGGCTTCCGGTGGGCGGTCACTACGTCGCGACCATCCATCGCGCCGAGAACACCGACGATCCGCGGCGGCTGGCCGAGGTCGCGGCCGCGTTGTCCGACCTCGATCGACCGGTCGTCCTGCTCGCGCACCCCCGCGTCGTCGCCAAAGCCGCCGCACAGGGCATCCCGCTCACGCAGGGTTCGCTCATCGCACACGCGCCGCTGTCGTACCCAGACCTGATCGCCTCGGCTGTGAGCAGCGCCGGGGTCGTGACCGACTCCGGCGGGCTGCAGAAAGAGGCGTTCCTCCTGCGGGTTCCCTGCACGACCGTGCGCACCGAGACCGAATGGGTCGAGACGGTGGGACTCGGCTGGAATGTGCTCGCCGACTCGGCGGAGGAGATCGCCGCCGGAGTCACCCGCCCGCGGCCGGCGGAGACCGACGCCGCCCCCTATGGCGACGGCCACGCCGCAGAGCGCGTCATCCGCACACTCCTGGACTGGGACGGCCCCCGCTGACCACCGCCAGCCGCGTCGCGCGGTCCACCGCCGAGCGCTCGGCCTTCCGCAGCGACATCCAGGGCCTCCGCGCGCTCGCCGTGCTGCTGGTTCTGCTGTACCACGCGGGTCTGCCGTTCGTCCCGGGCGGGTACGTCGGCGTCGATGTGTTCTTCGTCATCTCGGGGTTCCTCATCACGGGTCATCTCGCCCACAGCCTGGACCGAACGGGACGGATAGATCTTCCACAGTTCTACGCCCGGCGTGTGCGACGCATCCTGCCTGCCTCACTCGTGGTCGTGGTGCTGACGGTGGTGGGGATCGCGCTCTTCGTGCCGGTGGTCGACGCCGTGCGGGTGTTGAAGGATGCGCTCGCGACGGTGCTGTACGTTCCGAACATCTGGTTCGCGCTGCAGCAGACCGATTACCTCGCCGACCACGCGGCATCGCCTTTCCAGCACTACTGGTCCCTCGGTGTCGAGGAGCAGTTCTACCTGCTCTGGCCCCTTGTGCTGTGGCTCATCGTCGTTCTCGTCCGCCGTCATCGCAGCGGCGCCGTAGCCGCAGTGGCCGTCCTCACCGTCCTCAGCGCGGCAGCAGGAGTGTGGCTGACGGCGATCAACCAGCCTTACGCGTTCTTCCTGCTTCCCACCCGCGCGTGGGAACTGTTCGTCGGTGCGCTCATCGCGTTGCTCGCGCGCAGCGATCTCCTCGCGCGGGTGCCCCCGACGGCACGAGCGGCGTCGGGATGGCTCGGGCTGGGTGCCGTGATCGTGGCCGGCGCAGTGTTCGACGAGGCGACACCGTTTCCCGGCACTGCGGCGATCACGCCCGTCGTCGGCACTGCGCTCATCCTGGCGGCTGGCTCCGTTCCAACGCCCGGGGGACCCGGACGACTCTTGTCGATCCGGCCCGCCCGATTCCTCGGGCTGATCTCCTACTCGCTCTACCTGGTGCACTGGCCGCTGCTGGTCGTCCCGCAGTCCGCGGTGGGGTTCCACCGCCCGCTGCCGCTGTGGATCACGGTCCTCCTCGGAGTCGTCCTCGCGGTCCCGCTGGCGTGGTTGCTGCATCGAATCATCGAGGAGCCGCTGCGCGCACCCGGGGCGCTCACCTCCCGTCCGGCGAAAGTGACGGTGTGGGGCGCGCTGATCGCCACGGCCGTCGTCGCCGCCGTGATCGTGGCGACGATCGCGTGGGCGGATCGACGCGAGGTGCCCGCCGTGGATGACGCGCCGACAGCAGCCTCCTTCCCGGTCTCACCGCCACCGGCCACGAGCGCCCTGCCGGGGAACCTCGCCCCCTCGCTCGACGCCGTCAGCGCCGATGTGCCGGTGCTTTACGCCGACGGCTGTCACCACGACGTCTCAACCGAAGTGGTGCAGGACTGTCTCTACGGCCCCGCCGACGCGGCGACGCGGATCGCGCTGTTCGGCGATTCCCATTCCGCTCAATGGTTCCCGGCCGTTCAGGCACTGGCGAAGGCGCGCGGCGACACGTCGGTGGCGGCGTACACGAAGTCCTCATGCCCGGCGGTCGATGTCACGGTCGTCGACAAGGACGTCGCCTACGCCGGCTGTGACCGATGGCGGGATGCGGTGCTGGCAGCACTGGTCGGGAATCCGCCCGACCTCGTGGTGATCTCCAGCTACAGCGGTTACCGCCTCGCCGGGCACTCCGGCGGGGAGCGGGTCTCGGCGTGGGCGGATGGAACCACCTCCGTGGTGTCGGCGCTGCGTGCGGCGGGCAGCGAAGTGATGATGATCGCCGACACGCCCCGCTTCACGTCCGCTCCCGCGACGTGTATCGCAACCGTCCCGAACGACGTGCTCAGCTGTGCAGGCGACCCGGCGACAGCGCTGGATCGCCCGCTGGCGGCCGCCGAAACGGCGGCCGCCACGGCGGCCGGTGCCGTCACGGTGAACATGACCGACTTCCTCTGCGACCGTGACCGGTGCCCCGTCATCATCGACGACCTGCTCGTCTACCGGGACATCAATCACCTCACCGTTCGCGCCGTCGGCTACCTGACGCCCGCGCTGCAGAGCGCCTTCGACCGAGCTCTCAGCGCGCGGTGACGCGTGGCGACGCTGAGCGGATCGGCCCGGGGACAGCCGCTTAGGATGGAATCCATGCGCATCGCCGTCGTGGCCCTCGGAAAGATCGGGCTCCCGCTCGCCGTCCAGTTCGCCGATTCCGGCCATGAGGTCATCGGCGTGGACGTGAACGCGACCACCGTCGCGGAGATCAACGCCGCGCGCGAGCCGTTCCCCGGAGAGGCGCACCTCCAGGAGAAGCTGACCGAGCTCGTCCCCGCCGGTCGCCTGCGGGCGACGACGGACTACGCCGACGCGATCCCCGGTGCCGACGCCGTCGTGCTCGTGGTGCCGCTGTTCGTGGACGACGCGACGTGGGACCCGGATTTCGCGTGGATGGATGCTGCCACGCGTTCGCTGGCGCAGCACCTCACCCCGGGCACCCTGGTCTCGTATGAGACGACCCTGCCGGTGGGCACGACGCGCAACCGCTGGAAGCCGATGCTCGAAGAGGGCTCCGGGCTCACCGAGGGCACCGACTTCCATCTCGTGTTCTCGCCCGAGCGTGTGCTCACCGGCCGCGTGTTCGCGGACCTGCGCAAGTACCCGAAGCTCATCGGCGGTCTCTCGGATGCCGGTGCGCAGCGCGCACGGGAGTTCTACGAGGCCGTCCTCCAGTTCGACGACCGAGTCGACCTGCCCCGCCCGAACGGGGTGTGGGATCTGGGAAGTGCGGAAGCAGCCGAGATGGCCAAGCTCGCCGAGACCACGTACCGTGACGTCAACATCGGGCTCGCCAACCAGTTCGGCCTCTTCGCGGCCGAGCACGGCATCGACGTCTACCAGGTCATCGAGGCGTGCAATTCCCAGCCCTACAGTCACATCCACCGCCCGGGGATCGCCGTGGGCGGACACTGCATCCCGGTCTACCCGCGCCTGTACCTCTCGACGGACCCCGGCGCCGACATCGTCCGCACGGCCCGGCTCCTGAACGCCTCGATGCCGGAGCGGCTGGTCTCCCGGGCCGCTGACCTGCTCGGGTCCCTCGACGGCCTCACCGCGGTGGTGCTGGGGGCGGCGTACCGGGGAGGAGTGAAGGAGACCGCATTCTCCGGCGTGTTCCCGACGGTGCAGGCGCTCGCCGAGCGCGGCGCTCAGGTGCGCGTCCACGACCCGCTTTACAGCGACGACGAACTGCGCGCGATGGGGCTGGAGCCCTACCACGTGGGCGACTCCGCCGACCTCGCCATCCTCCAGACCGACCATGCGCAGTACCGCGCACTCTCGGCTGCCGACCTCCCGGGCATCCGGCTCCTGGTCGACGGACGCAACGCGACCGACCCGGCCGCGTGGGCGGGCACTCCCCGCGTCGTCGTGGGCGTCGGCTGACCTACCGCGCGAGGTAGGCGGCCAGCGCCGTCGAGCCGGGTGAGGGACGGAATCCCGTCGCCTCGATCCGGCTCAGTTCGAGGACGCTGTTGCGCGGGCGCGGTGCGACGGGAGCCGTGGCGTTCGCGAAGTACTCCTCGGTGGACACACCGGTCACCCGACGGGGGTCGTGTCCGGTGAGAGCGAAGACGCGGCGCGCGATCTGCGCCCACGACTCCGGGTCGCCGGACGCGGTGAGGTTGTAGGTTCCGTGGGCCGGCCGCGTGGTGAGGAGATGGCGGATGCCGCGGGCCAGATCGTCGGTGAAGGTCAGGCGCCCGATCTGGTCGTCGACGACGCGCGGGTCCACGCCCTTCTCGGCCAGAGCCGCCATCGTGCGCACGAAGTTGCCCCCTTCGCCGATGACCCAGCTGGTGCGGAGGATGTAGTGGCGGGGGGCCGTGGCGACGATGGCGTCGCCGGCGGCCTTGGTCTGCCCGTAGACCCCGAGCGGCGCTACCGCATCGTCCTCGGTGTAGGGGGCCGCCTTCGTACCGTCGAAGACGTAGTCGCTGGAGACGTGGACGAGGGTGATCCCGTTCGCCGTCGCGATCCGGGCGAGGTTCGCCACGGCTGTCACGTTCGCCGCCCATGCTTCGGCGCGACCTTCGGGGGTCTCGGCCTTGTCGACGGCGGTGTAGGCGGCGGCGTTGATGATCGTGGCGTAGTCGCGCCACCGCCGCGCGGTGTCCAGGTCGGCTGCGGTCAGATCGAGGTCGTCGCGGGTGGCGTACTCGATGTGCGGGTGGTCCCCGAACTCCGCCCGCAGCGCGCGCCCGAGCTGGCCGTTCGCGCCGGTGATCAGCATCCTCGGGGGGGCCATCGGCGTGACGTCGGCGAGGCGCGGGTGATTCTTGTCCTTCTCGCTGATCTGCACCTGATCCAGTGGAATGGGCCACACGATGGCCGACGTCTCGTCGGCGAGGTTGAGGAACGTGTACTCCGCGGTGGGGGACCAGTGGTCGTTGACGAGATACGTGTACGCGGTGTTCGGCTCGAGGGTCTGGTACGAGTTGCCGACGCCACGGGGGACGAAGATCGCCCGGGAGGGATCCAGCTCGGTCGTGAACACCGCTCCGAAGGTCGGGCCTTCACGCAGGTCGACCCACGCTCCGAAGATGCGGCCGGTGGCGACGGAGACGTATTTGTCCCACGGCTCGGCGTGGATGCCGCGGGTGGTGCCGACCTCGTCGTTGAAGGAGATGTTGTTCTGCACGGGCCCGAAATCCGGCAGTCCGGCGGCGACCATCTTCTCGCGCTGCCAGTTCTCCTTGAACCAGCCGCGCGCGTCGCCGTGGACGGGCAGGTCGTAGACCACCAGCCCCGGAATGGGGGTGGTGGTAGCGGTGAGGGGTTTGCCGAACTCGATCCCCACGGTCACTGGCCCTTGGCGGCGTAGAAGGCTTCGACGCCGTCCTTGGCCGGCGCCCACCAGTCCTCGTGGGCGCGGTACCAGTCGATCGTGGCCGCCAGACCCGCGTCGAAGTCGCGGTAGCGGGGCTGCCATCCGAGTTCGGTGCGCAGCTTGGTGGAGTCGATCGCGTAGCGCAGGTCGTGGCCGGCGCGGTCGGTGACGTGGTCGTACGCGTCGGCGGGCTGGCCCATGAGAGTGAGGATGAGTTCGACGACGGTCTTGTTGTCCTTCTCGCCGTCGGCACCGATGAGGTAGGTCTGTCCGATCTCGCCCTTGTCGAGGATCGTCAGGACGGCGGAGGAGTGGTCGTCGGCGTGGATCCAGTCGCGGACGTTCTCGCCAGCGCCGTAGAGCTTGGGGCGGATGCCGCGGATGACGTTCGTGATCTGGCGGGGGATGAACTTCTCCACGTGCTGATACGGCCCGTAGTTGTTGGAGCAGTTGCTGATCGTCGCCTGCACCCCGAACGAGCGCACCCACGCCCGCACCAGCAGGTCGGAGCCGGCCTTGGTCGAGGAGTACGGCGACGACGGGTTGTACGGCGTGGACTCGGTGAAGCGGGCGGGGTCGTCCAGTTCCAGATCGCCGTAGACCTCGTCGGTGGAGATGTGGTGAAAGCGGGTGCCGTGCCGGCGGGCGGCTTCCAGCAGCGTGTAGGTGCCGACGATGTTGGTGTCCAGGAACGGCCGCGGGTCGTTCAGGGAGTTGTCGTTGTGGGATTCGGCGGCGTAATGCACGACGGCATCCACCCGCCCGAACAGGTCGTCCACGAGCGCGGCGTCGGCGATGTCGCCGACGACCAGCTCCACCCGGTCCTCAGGCAGCCCGGCCAAAGACGCGCGGTTGCCGGCGTAGGTGAGCTTGTCCAGCACGACCACCTCGTCATCGGTGTGCTGGACGACGTGGTGCACGAAGTTGGAGCCGATGAACCCGGCTCCACCGGTCACGAGCAGACGACGACCCATCAGCGGCCCCTCTCCAGCAGTTCCAGCAGGTACGTGCCGTACCCCGACTTCACGAGCTTCTCCGCGCGGGAGCGGAGCTCCTCGTCGGAGAGGAATCCCTGCCGCCAGCCGACCTCTTCGGGAACACCGATCCGCATCCCCGTGCGCCGCTCCATCGTCCGGACGTAATCGGCGGCATCCGTCATCTGGTCGAACGTGCCGGTGTCCAGCCATGCCGTGCCGCGGGGGAGCACCTCCACCTGAAGCCGGCCGGCTTCCAGGTATGCCCGGTTGACGTCGGTGATCTCGTACTCGCCGCGGGCGGAGGGGGCGAGACCGCGCGCAATCTCGACGACGTCGTTGTCGTAGAAGTACAGACCCGGCACCGCGTAATTCGACTTCGGCCGCGCGGGTTTCTCCTCCAACGAGATCGCCCGGCCCGCGTCGTCGAACTCCACCACGCCGTACGCGGACGGCTCGGCGACCCAGTACGCGAACACCGCGCCGCCCTCGACGTCGGTGTAGCGCGCCAGCTGCGTGCCCAGGCCCGGCCCATACAGCAGGTTGTCACCCAGGACGAGGGCGACCTTGTCGTCGCCGATGAAGTCGGCCCCGATCGTGAACGCCTGCGCCAGGCCGTCCGGTGACGGCTGCTGCGCGAAGGTCAGGTTCACCCCGAACTGCGACCCATCGCCCAGCAGACGCTCGAAGAACGGGGCATCGTGCGGCGTGGTGATCACGAGGATGTCGCGGATGCCCGCGAGCATGAGCGTGGACAGCGGGTAGTAGACCATCGGCTTGTCGTACACCGGGATCAGCTGCTTCGAAACGCCCAGCGTGATCGGGTGCAACCGAGTACCCGAACCGCCCGCAAGAATGATGCCCTTCACCGCATCATCGTCTCACGCAGCGGGAGGGCACCAGTAACCGACCTCCGTGAGGCGATCGTCCCGCATCTGGAACGAGGTGATGCTGGAGAGGGCGCACCGTCGACGTCGGGGGTCGTGCGCGAGACGCCGTCCCGTGGCCACGCGGTGGGTGATCCAGATCGGGAGCTGATGCGAGACCATCACCACGTCGCCTTCCCCTGGAACAGCGAACGCGTTCTGCAGCTCGCGGCCCATGCGTACGGCGACGTCTGCGAACGGCTCGCCCCAGGAGGGTCTGAACGGATTGACCAGGTATCGCCACGCCGAGGGGCGGGCCAGGATCGACAGGCTGACGTCGTATGCCTTGCCTTCGAGCAGACTCGTGGCCTCCAGCAGGCCGACCCGCTCCTGGGGCGACAGGGCGAACGCGTGAGCGATCGGGTCCGCGGACTGCTTCGCCCTCAACAAGGGAGAGGTGAACAGGGCCGCGATCGGCCGGTGCCGGCCGGCCAGTTCCTCGGCGGCGAGGGCCGCGAGGTGGCGGCCGCGGTCGGTGAGCGGGAACCCCTCCAGGCGCCCATAGACGACGCCGCCCGGGTTGTCCACTTCCCCATGCCGGACGAGGTGAACCTGCCGGTCGGACGTGCTGCGCGTAACCATCGCCTCGACGATACCGGGGAGCGCGCGGCCCGGACGCTACGCTGATCCACACCCGACTTTGCAGGAGCAGCCCATTTCCGATCCCGACCTCCTCGCGGACGAGCCACCCCGGCGAGTCGCCACCGTCTTCGCTGGAATCGTGCGGACGGCGCGCCCGCGCCAGTGGCTGAAGAACCTTCTGGTGCTCGCCGCGCCGCTGGCAGCCGGCGTGCTCGTGGACGGCGGCAGCCTGTGGCGCATCGCGGTCGCCTTCGCGTCCTTCTGTCTGGCCGCATCCGGGGTCTACCTTCTCAACGACGCCCTGGACGTCCACGCGGATCGTGAGCACCCGACCAAGCGGATGCGTCCGATCGCGGCGGGCATCGTGCCGATCCGGCTGGCGTACGCGGTCGCGATCGCGCTCATGGCGCTGGCGGTGGCCGCCGCCGCCCTCGTGGGCTGGCCGCTGGCGGTCGTCGTGGGTGTATACCTGCTCCTGCAGGTCGCCTACTGCGTCTGGCTCAAGCACGTCGCCGTGATCGACATCGTGATCGTCTCCTCCGGGTTCCTGCTGCGCGCCATCGCCGGCGGCGTCGCGGTGGGCGTGCCGTTGTCGCACTGGTTCCTGCTCGTCGCCGCATTCGGCTCGATGCTGATGGTGGGCGGCAAGAGGTACGCCGAGCTCGTCGGCGCGCATGACGGGGCGAGGTCGCGGCGGTCGTTGAAGCAGTACACCGATACCTACCTGCGATTCGTCTGGCAGTCCGCGGCGACGATCGTGATCCTGGTCTACGGCATGTGGGCGGTCACCGGCGGGCAGTACGGAACGAACACGCTGCTCGCCTACACGCTGGTGCCGTTCGTCATCGCGATCCTCCGCTACTGCCAGCACATCGACGCCGGTGACGCGGAAGCACCCGAGGACATCGCCCTGCATGACCGCCTGCTCCAGGTGCTCGCGCTCGTGTGGGTGCTGACACTCGTGGCGGTGCTCTACCTACCCCTGGGCTGAGGGGTCAGCGGGCCGGATCGGCCTGGTCGATGAGTGCGAGATCGTGTGCCACCATCCGCTGGACCAGGCCGTCGAAGTCCACCGTCGGGCTCCAGCCGAGACGCGAACGGATGCGGGACGCGTCCCCGACCATCTCGGCGACGTCGGCGGGCCGGACGAAGCGCGGGTCGGAGACGATCAGTCCGTCCGTCGCGGAGACTCCGGCCGCGCGCAGCGCCGCTTCGGCGAAGTCCGCGACCGAGTGCGAGCGACCTGACGCGACGATGAAGTCATCCGGCTCCTCCGCATCGGCGATGGTCAGGAGGGCCTCGACATAGTCCGGAGCCCACCCCCAATCGCGGCGTGCGTCGAGCGCGCCGAGGGTGAGGTGGTCCTGCAGGCCGCGCGCGATGCGCGCGGCTCCCGCGGTGATCTTCCGGGTGACGAACGTCTCCGGCCGCCGCGGTGATTCGTGGTTGTAGAGGATGGCCGTCGATGCGAACGACCCGCGGCCGCGCCAGAGAGAGACGAGCTGATGCGCAGCGGCCTTGGAGACGCCGTAGGGTGTCACGGGTCGGATGGCGGTGGCCTCCGTCTGGGGCGACTCAGCCGCGTTGCCGAAGATCTCCGAACTGCTGGCCAGGACCAGGCGCGCACCCTCCGCCGACGCCATGCTCTCCAGGAGGGCCGCGGTGGAGACGGTGTTGACCGCCATGGTCTCGGCCGGCCGCTCCCACGATGCCGCGACGGAGGAGACCGCTCCGAGGTGGAAGATGTACTGCGGCGAGGCGTCGCGGACGACCCGCCGGAGCGCCTCCGCATCGTCCAGCGCGGCCGTGCGGGGTCGGACCTGGGCGGGCAGCCCGGCGGTCAGCTCATCGCCGGGGCGCGTGACGGCGGTGACCGATGCGTCCCGCTCGAGGAGCCGCTCGAGGAGGTAGGAGCCGTCCTGTCCGGTCGCGCCGGTGACGAGAACGCGGGCCCCGGGGTTCATCGGGCCTCGGCGGCAGCGTCTCGGAGATCGGCTTCGACCATCATGGCCACGAGTTCCCGGAAGCCGACTTTCGGCGCCCATCCGAGCACCTCACGCGCTTTGGCCGCGTCGCCGACGAGCAGATCGACCTCGGCCGGGCGCATGAACTCCTGCGACTGCTGCACGTGGGGCTCCCAGTCCGCGATGCCGGCCGCATCGAACGCCGCATCCAGCAGCTCGCGGATGGAGTGGGTCTCTCCGGTCGACACCACGTAATCGTCGCCATGGGGCTGCTGCAGCATGAGCCACATCGCCTCCACGTAGTCGCCGGCGAATCCCCAGTCACGCTGTGCGTCCAGATTGCCCATCACGAGCGTGTCCTGCAGCCCGTGCGCGATCCTGGCGACGGCGCGTGTCACCTTGCGCGTGACGAACTCGGGCCCGCGCCGCGGCGACTCGTGGTTGAACAGGATTCCGCTGGAGGCGTGCATGCCGTACGACTCGCGGTAGTTGATGGTCATGTAGTGGCCGAAGACCTTCGCCACGCCGTACGGCGACCGCGGCCACAGCAGCGTGCTCTCGCGCTGGGGGACCTCCTGCACCTTGCCGAACATCTCCGACGACGATGCCTGGTAGAACCGAACCGACGACGGATCATCGCCCGCGTACAGCCGCGTGGCCTCCAGGATGTTCAGCACCCCCTTGCCGGTCACATCGGTGGTCAGCGCCGCGTTCTCCCAGGAGTAGGCGACGAAGGAGATCGCTCCGAGGTTGTACACCTCGTCCGGCTGCGCCTCGGACAGGACCCGGACCAGGCTCGAGACGTCGGTCAGGTCGCCGGTGACCAGGCGCACGTCGGGAACGGTGCGCCGCACGAGCTCGATCTTCGGGTTGTTCTGCCCGCGGATCAGGCCGTAGACGGTGTAGCCCTTCGAGATGAGCAGCTCGGCGAGGTACAGGCCGTCCTGTCCCGTGATGCCGGTGATGAGCGCGCGAGGCATGGCGTCCGCTTTCCGATGGGAACCGCCGTCCGGTGCGACGGCGCTTAAGCACCCTACCGGGTGGCCCTCTCCGCTTCTTCGAGCACCTCGTCGATGAGCTCCTGGTAGCGCTGGACGCCCCTCTCGTTGGCGAAGAGCGCCCGCGCGCGCTCCGGTCCGTCCGCGGGCAGAGCGAGCGTGGGCAGCTTCCGCAGCGCTGCGGTGATCGCCGCGGAGTCACGCGGCGGCACGATGGTTCCGAAGCCGGTCTCCTGCACGGGGGTGCGCACGCCGGGCATGTCGGTCACCAGGGCCGGCACTCCGGCCATCATCGCCTCGACCTGGACGATCCCGAACGCCTCGAAGGAGTTCACGGACGTCAGCGCGAAGGTGTCGAGGGACGCGTAGAAGTCTGGAAGGTCCTCGTCCGCGAGGAAGCCCAGCATGCGGATCCGCTCGTCGCGGCCGATCGCCTCGCGCACGCGCTCGATGACCGACCCGCCGGCGATGTTGGCGAAGTCGCCTGCGATGAGCAGCCGCGCCTCGGGGTCGGCGAGCGCGGTGAACCCGCGGACCAGGTATTCGATGCCCTTCTCCTCCACGATGCGTCCGAGGAAGCCGACGTGCAGCCCGTCGCCCTCCCGGAACCGTCCCGTTCCGCCGCGGCGATCGTGGCATCCCGGGGGGATGACGAGCTGATTGCGCGCGAGAGCGCGCGACACCCGCGAATGCGCCGCGTAATCCGAACTGGAGACGATCACGGCCCGGGAGTTGCCCGCCGCCGCCGTCGTCGAGGCATCCATGGCCCGCGACTGGAGACGGCCGGGCAGGGAGGGCGGCATCGCGATGTCGCACTGGTACGTGAAGAGGACGGGCGTCCCTGCCCGCCGGGCTCCGGCGGCGATGGGTCCGGCTTCCAGCATCGGCGCGTGGATGTTGACCACATCCGCCGTCCGTGCGGCTCGGATCACCGCGGGCACGAGGCCCGGCGCGATCACGCCTTTGCCCAGGCGGACCCGAACGGGGAATCGGCGGACACGGACGCCGTTGATCGTCTCGGACCGGGGGAGTGAGCGGTCGTGCTGCGTGGTGAGGACGAGCACGTCATGCCCTCGCGCCGCCAGCCCCTCGGCCACATCGCGCGCGACATTGGTCAGGCCGCTGACATACGGGGCGTAGTAGTTGAGCGTGATCAGGATGCGCATCCGGTCATCCTCTCGTGAGATGCGTGCGAAGAGACAGCGCGCTGCCCACCAGCGCGGCGAGGGACGACAGCAGGAGCGCGATCGAGCAGGCGAGCTCGATCGGGAGGAAGGTCCCGGCGGCCACGACCGTCACCACCGCCGCCCCCAGAGCGCCCGACCAGGCGGCGAGGGCCAGGCGGTGGCGACCGGCGGCGATCACCGCCTGGGTGAAGACGATGAGGCCGGCCATGCACACCACGCCCGCCACGAGGATCCCGAGGTCCAGCGGGGGCAGGGCGCGGCCGGGACCGAAGATGAGCTCCACCGCCCATGGTCCGGCCAGGTACCCCACCACCGCGCCCGCGGCAGCCAGACCGGTGACACCCAGCACGAGGGTGCGGATCGCCGCCAGCAGCCGGACGGTCTGCCCTTCGCGGAGCATGACGGTGAAGGGCGGCACGAGCATCGCCTGAACCGGTGTGATGAGGAACAGGGGCAGCCGCGCGAGCGTGAAGCTCGCCTGGAACGCGCCGGCGGCCCCGACCGGCCCCAGGGCGAAGACGATCAGCGGGGCGGCGTTGGCCAGCACCTGTGACGAGAGGGCCTGGGGCAGGAGCGTGAGCATGGGGCGCGCGAAGGACTCGCCACCGACCGGGTCCGGGCCGAACGGCGCGCCGCGCGGATAGACGGCGACGTGGGCGATCGCGATGGCCAGTGCCACGGCGACCATGAACAGGGCCGCGCGTGCAGGCTGACCGATCGCCGCCACGGCGATCCCCGCGGCCAGCACCACTCGCAGCGCCGCGTCCACGACCAGAGCGAGGGCGAACGTCACCTGGCGCCCGAAGGCGAGGAGCAGACCGCGCGTGACGTACTGCAGCGGTGAGACCACGGCGACTGCCGCAAGCCCCACGAGGACGGGGATGGACACCGGGTTCTGCGGGAAGGGGAGGGCGGCCGCGACGCACGCGATGACGACCGCCGCCCCTGCGAGAACCCACGACGTGCGCCAGGCGGCGGCGGCGGTCCGGCGTGAGAGGGTGCCGTGGCGCGCCGCCAGCAGCTGCTCGGCGGGGAGGAAGGCGCCGAACCCCACGATGAGAGCCAGGGACCAGAACACCGAGAACTCGTCGAACTCCGCGGCCGGCAGCGACCGCGAGATGATCGCGAGGAGGACGTAGGTGAGCACACCGGCGACGACCGTGCAGGCCAGCGCGATGCCGGCGACCTGCGGGGGAGACGGTGGCTTCGGCACCGGGACAGGGTATCGGGCCGACACCGGCCGCGCGGATCGGGTTCTCAGCGGATGCCTGCGACAATGGGGCGGCTGCACCTGCGACCGTCGTGTCTGCTCGGCTGCCCCAGATCCGCACTCGAGAGATTCGGATGTCCGTGAGATCCCTGAACCTAGTCGCGCGGCGGCGTGGCGCCGCCCTCCTGGTCGCCTCGCTCGTGGCGATCGTGGCGGGCTTCGCCCTCGCGCTCGCGCCGGTGCTGCAGAGCAAAGTCGAGGTGCGCTGGCCGCAGGCCTCCGACGACGTCCGGTCTACTGCGCTCCTTCTGGCCAACCTCACCCCGCACGCCGTCGACGTGGAGTTCGACGGGGCCGCGCTGGAGGCGGCCGCCGACGGTGGCGGCCTGCTGCTGTCCACGGTCCGCACCGACCGACCCGCCGCCCGAGCGGCGGGCCTGGTCCTGGAGACGGACGGGGCGACTCTCACGGTCACCCTGCGCCAGAGCGCGCAGACCGTGGTGATCGAGCCGGGATCGTGGCACCTGCGCTCGAGCATCGAAGGGATGACGCTGGAGCGCGACGGGGAGCCGGTGCTGTCCTGGCAGAGTGAGGTGCCCCCGGAGATCGACGGCCTGCTCACCGATGTGCAGGAGCTCCCCACCGGTGCCGTGTTCCAGGCGACGGTTCAGGTGCTCGACGACAACAACACCGTCGCCTCCCCGCTCAAGCTCCTCATCCTCGTGGTCGCCGCGCTGGCACTCATCGCCGTGGCCGTGCTGCTGATCCGTGACGATCGCGCGCGGCCGCTTCCACGTGCGGCCCGTCGGCGTCGGGACGACGGCGAGGGGCGGTGGGTGCGGGTCGCCGTCGCGGCCGTCGACGTCGCGGTCGTGGGGGCGCTCGTGCTGTGGGTGTTCATCGGGCCGATGACCGCCGACGACGGCTATTACGCGGTGATGGCGCGCAACAACTCCGATGCCGGCTACGTCGGCATGTACTACCAGATCTTCAATCAGACCTTCGTCCCCTTCGTGTGGTACTGGCAGTTCCTCGATCTGTGGCAGACGGTGTCCGTCAGCGCGGTCTGGCTGCGGATCCCCTCACTCATCGCCGCCGTGGGCGGGTGGATGCTGATCCGGTACTACGTCAGGCGCCATCTGGAGGTCGCCGGAGCCGTCCGCGCCGGGTTCCTCGCCGTCGCGGGCATGGTCACCGTCCTGTGGTGGTGTGCCTTCGCGATCGGTGTCCGCCCCGAGGCGGTCGCGGCCGTCGGGGCGATGGCCGTCCTGGTGCTGGTCGTGACCTCGGTACGCACCGGCCGCGCGTTCCCCGCCTTCGTGGCCGCCGCGGTGGGGGCATTGAGCTTCGCGGCTCACCCGACCGGGGTCGTCGCGTTCGGCCCGCTGCTGGTGGGGATCGTTCCCCTGTGGCGTGCGCTGTCCGGCGACGGATGGCGGGCGGGAGCCCGCCGCACGCTGGCCATCATCAGCGGCGGGGCGTTCGCCCTCATCGCCGCTTTCCACGACGGCGCGCTGTTCGAAGCGATCAACGGGCAGCGCCGCTTCGCCGCCGTCGAGACACCGCTGGATTGGACCGACGAACTCGGTCGGTACGGTCTGCTGCTGGAGAACGGGCCCCAGGGAACATATGTCAAGCGAGCGGTGGTGCTCGTCGCGCTCGTCCTCGTGCTGTGGTTCCTCATCGCGTGGGCGTGGGATCTGCGAGCGCGGACGAGACTGATCGGCGACGCCGCCTCCCTCATGGGGTGGACCTTCGCCGTCGGGTTCGTGCTCATCTGGATCACCACCAGCAAGTGGTCGCATCACTTCGGAGCCATGGCAGTCATCGGGGCGGTGTTCGTCGCCTGGATGCTGACGGTCCTCCCGGCACGCGTCCTGGCGGCACTGCCCACCGCCCGTCAGCGGTGGCTCCTCGCATCGATCTTCGCCGCCTCCCTCCTCCCACCCGTGCTGCTGGCGCTGGAGGGCCCTCAGAACTGGTTCTCCTGGAACGCCCACCTGTCGGATTGGGGGCAGGCTCCGGGTGTCGGCCCGGTCGTGTTCGCCCAGCCCGCACTGTGGGTCGGTGTGGTCGTCGTCAGCGTGGGAGTCCTGCTCGCGCTGTCGCGGGTGCGGCGCACGCCGGTCCGCCTGCCGATCCTCGCCGCGGCGGTCCCCGTGACCTGTTTCGCCCTCATCGGGGTCTACATGTTCGGGACCTTCGGCATCGCGGCGGCGCGGGGATGGGACGACTTCTCGACCTCCGCGGCGAACGTCCGCGATCCGCTGGCGCGCGACTGCCTGCTCGAGGAGGCGATCACGACGTGGGATGCGGCCGGCGGTGTGGTCGCGCCCGCCGTCGACACGCAGGCCGGCGCGCCGGAGGGCATCCCCGAGCGCCTGCCCGACGGCACGCCGACCGAGCCGATTCTGGCGACCGGCTCATCGGTGTGGACGAGCCTGCAGGACGGCGTCCCGTCCGTGGGCTCGCACGAGTCCGGCTGGTTCGATGTGCCCCCCCTCGCCGACGGGGAGCAGCTGGTCGTCGCCGTCGCCGGGCACCTGACGCGGGACGCATCGACGAAGCTCACCCTGGAGCGACGGGACGGATCCGGCGAGATCACGACGGCACCCCTCACCGATGAGGTCGACCGTCATGGCTGGCGCACTCTGCTGCTGTCGCCACTGGTCACCGAAGACACCGAGGAGATCCGGCTCGTCGCCCAGACGAGGACGGAGCTGCCCGGACAGTGGCTTGCGGTGAGCGATCCGCTGGTGGCCCCCGCGCGGAGTTTCGCGCAGGTGTTCCCTCCCGGAACGCCGGTCTCGGTCCACTGGCTGATGTCGTTCTGGTTCGCGTGCACGACGCCCCCGGCCATCTCGAACGGGATCGTCGAGCCGCCGGCAGGGGCCACGTCGTGGGGCGACTTCGCGTGGGACATGAACCCCTGGTCGCCGGGGCGGGGCGGTATCCTCGCCGGCGCTTCCCGCCTGGCCGACATCCGCACGCTCGCAGGAGACATGGACGGCTTCGGCGCGGCGTGGGGGCGCGTGCAGGTGTTCGACTATCCGGTCGCCGAGGCGGCCTACGAACTTCGCACCGACCGTGTCCTGACTCCGGGCTGGCGAAGCGCCTTCCCGGAAGCGTCCCAACTGGTGGTGGCGGAGCGGTGAGCGTGATGGGGAAGGGATCTGCACTCGATGTGGACTGAACTGGTTGCGGCAGCGGTCGTCGCCGCGCTTCTACTGTTCCTCATCGGCGGTGTGGTCGGGTGGGCGGGTGGGCTGCGCGGATTCGCTCTGCTGGCGACCGGCCCTGCGCTGACGGTGGCCGTCATCGCAGTCGCGAGCGTCGTGGCGCCCTGGGTGGGGCTGGCGTGGTCGGTCATCCCGGCGCTGATCGCCCTCGTCGTCGCGGCGGCACTGAGCCGCGCCGTCGGCGGGCGACGATCGAGGAAGGCGGCGGCGTCGCGGCGGCGGGTGGACCTCTGGCTGACCGGCACCGTCCTCGTGGCAGCGGGCGTCGCCACGACGCAGGTGATGCTGTCCATCGGGGCGCCCGACGCGATCTCCCAGACGTTCGACAACGTCTTCCACCTCAACGCGGTGCGGTGGATCCTGGACACGGGGTCGGCGTCGTCCCTGACGCTCGGACAGATCACGGCGCAGAGCGAAGGCCTCGCCTTTTACCCCGGCGCATGGCACGCGCTCGTCGCGCTCGTGGTGCAGCTGTCGGGAGTCACCCTCCCGGTCGCCGTGAACGCCACGGTGATCGTCGTCTGCGCGCTCGTGTGGCCCATGGCGGCGATCGTGCTCACGCGCGCGCTGTTCGGCCGCACCCCCGCAGCCACGGTGGGGGCGGGACTGCTCAGCGTCGCGATGCCCGTCTTCCCGATCCTGCTGCTGGACTACGGCGTGCTCTACCCGTATCAGCTCTCCCTCGCCCTCGTCCCCGTCGCCCTGGCCCTCACCCTCCACGTCCTCGGGTGGAGCCGGCTGCGGGATGCGGCGTCGTCGTGGCAGCGCGCCCTTCTGCTCGCCGCAACGCTGGGGGGCATCGCTCTCGCGCACCCCGGCGGGTTCGTCGCATGGCTCGCGCTGTCGACCCCCATCGCGGCGCTGCTCGGCTGGAGTTCGGTGAGGCGAGCCCGCTCCCGGCAGGCGCGCGTGCGAGTCTTCGTGGCGGCCGCCGTCTATCTCGTGGCCGGTGCGGCACTGCTGCGCATCCTGCGGCCCCCCGCCGATGCCCGCGGATGGGCGATCCAGTCGTCGATGGGGGAGGCCTTCGTCCAGGGGCTCGTGGGCTCCGCATGGTACGGCGTCGTGCCCGTCGTGGCTGCCGTCGCCGTCCTGGCCGGACTCTTCTTCACGGTGCGCAACCGCTCGCGCGGGGCGATCCTGGCAGCCGGGATCTTCCTCGTGGCGCTGCTGCTGTTCATCATCGTGGCAAGCCTTCCCATCATCCCGCTCCGTGACATCTTCACCGGGAGCTGGTACAACAACATCCCGCGACTGGCCGCCCTCCTGCCGCTGGGCGCCGTGCCACTGGGGGCCTACGGCATCGCGTGCTTCGCGCACGCGATCTCCCGGCGCATCCCGGTACCGCGTCGGCGTGTCGCTCTGCCGGTGCTCGGCGTCGTCGGTGCCCTCGTCGGCCTGGCCGTCAGCCAAGCGGCTCCGCTGTCACCGGTGCCGGCGGCGATCGCGTCCGCGCAGCGCAACTTCGACGATTCCGGACACCCCCCGCTGCTCTCCCAGGACGAGCGGACCCTGCTGGAGCGCCTCGACGCGCACGTTCCGCCTGGCGCTGTCGTGGCGGGCAACCCCTGGACGGGGACATCGCTGGCTTACGCGCTGGGCGACCGCCCCGTCCTGACGCCGCATCTGCTCAGCTACGAGGACGAGCGATTGCGCCAACTGGGCGCGGAACTCGGATCCAGCACGGCGGGAGACGACACGTGTGAACTCGCCCATGAGTTCGGAGTGCGCTTCGTGCTCGAGTTCAGCCCGGAGGAGGTGCACGACGGCCACCATGCGTATCCCGGTTACGAGAACCTCTCCGAGTCGCCCTCGATGGTGCTGCGCGACCAGGTCGGCGAAGCACGCCTGTTCGAACTGGTCGGGTGCGGCTGATGATCGTTCGTCCAGGCACTGCGGATACCATGGAAAGGATGTCGGAAAGCGTGGAACGTGTCCTGGTCATCGTTCCGGCGTGGAACGAGGAGCACAACGTCGGCGCCACCGTACGCGGCATCCGAGAGGCCGGTCCGTACGACATCGCCGTCGTCGACGACGGTTCCACGGACGCCACCGCCGAGGTCGCCCGCGACGCGGGGGCCGTGGTGCTCACCCTTCCGTTCAACCTGGGCGTGGGGGGTGCGATGCGCACCGGGTTCACCTACGCCCGCCGGCACGGCTACCGCAAAGCGATCCAGGTCGACGCCGACGGTCAGCACAACCCGGCCGACATCGCGCGCGTCCTCGACGGTCTGGAGCACGCCGACATCTCCATCGGCGCACGATTCGCCGACGTCGGGGACTACCCCGTGAAAGGACCGCGCAGGTGGGCGATGGTCGTCCTGGCGAAGGTGCTCTCGAACGTCGCGAAGACGCGTCTGACCGACGTGACGAGTGGCTTCCGCGCTGCAAACGACAGAGCCATCGATCAATACGTGCGGTACTACCCCGCCGAGTACCTCGGTGACACGATCGATTCCCTCGTGGCCGCCGTGCACGGCGGCCTGCGGGTCACCCAGGTGCCCGTCGCCATGCGGCCGCGCGCCACCGGCCGGCCGAGCCAGAACGCCGTGGGCGCCACGATCTACCTTCTCCGGTCGGTCTTCGCCCTGGGGCTCGCCGTACTGCGCCCCCGTCGTCGTCGAACGGAGCCCCCCGCATGACGGTCATCGGCGCAGTCGCCCTCGCACTCATCATCCTGACGATCGTGATGATTCTGCTGCTGAGGCGCTCCATCCGCGAGAAGTACGCCGTCATGTGGCTCGTGATCGGACTGGCCGTCCTCGTCCTCGGGCTGTTCCCCGGCTTGCTCACCGCCGCGACGGCGCTCCTGGGAGTGCAACTGCCCGCCAACCTGCTGTTCACCCTCGCCATCGTGCTGCTGCTGGGGGTCTCCCTCCACCTGTCGTGGGAACTGTCACGCGCCGAGGACGAGATCCGACGCGTGGCGGAAGAGACGGCGATCCTGCGGGCGGAGATGGACACCCTGTCGGCGGCCGTCGAGCGTCTTTCGGTCGACCGGGACGCCCCGGATGGCGATCAGGAGACCGGTCAGCGGACCACGTAGGCGGCCAGCCGACGTGCGTCACGCATCCGGCCGCCGAACAGTGCCACCACCGACTCCGCGGCGGCGTTGAGTCGTGAGACGGTCCGCCGGCGCGCCACCCGTGCCGCGCGGTTCCAGCCGCGGGAGCGCAGGCGTCCCGCGTAGTGCTGGAAGAAGCGTCGCTCCTGGTCGAACCGGAGTCCGCTCACGGCGGTCGCCTGGGAGAACGAGCGCGCGTGCCGCCGGTACTGGAAGCACACATCGTCCGTGACCCGAAGTGTGCCCCCGGCCATCGCGATATCCAGAAGCAGAGCGAGGTCCAGCGCGACGTCGTAGCTGGCGTCGAATCCGTGGACGGCGACGCTGGCGCGCCGCCACAGGAGCGACGGGAAATACGCCCAGTCGGCCCGCGCGAGGCTCACTGCGAACGGCTCTCCGACGAGCACCCGGTCGCCGTTGCGCGTGCGGGGGCGCAAGAGATTCTTGACGAGGTCGGGGAGAGGGTGAGCAGGCTTCCCATCATCGTCGATGACCTGGACCCCGGGTTGGACGATGTCGGCAGCTGGGGTCCGCGCGGCCGCCCGGCGAACCGTCTCGAGATAGCGCGGCATCATCACGTCGTCGGCGCCCATCATGACGAACCACTCCGCCGTGGACAGGTCGAGGCAGCGGGCGAAGTTGCGCGCGACCCCCAGGTTCTCCTCGTTGCGGATCGCCACGATGCGCGGGTCGTCCAACGATGAGATCCACTCATGCCCCGCAGAGGAAGGCGAGGCGTCGTCGACGCAGATGAGGCGCCAGCGGGTGTCGGTCTGAGCGCGCACGCTGTCGACCGCCAGGCGCAGATACTCGACGTCGCCATAGTGGGGGAGAAGGATGTCGATGGTCTCATCGTCCACCGTCATCACCTCGTTCCGCGGGCTTGCCGGACACACCGTGCAGACCGTCGCGCCATCCCCGCCAGCCGTCCGTCAGGCCGGCGGGCCGACGGCGCAGCAACGAAGAGACGGACACCTCGCTCAGACGGCGCAGCGCTGCCGCGCCGCGCGACCAGCGCGGGATGCCGGCGCGGTGCGCGAAGCGCGCCATGTTGCGCATGCCGAGGTACACGGGATGCTCACCCGGCTCCTGTGCCCCATGGGCGTCACGGTCGATCACGGTGCGCCACCCGGCACGCGCGAGGCGCCACGATGTGTCGACGTCCTCGAAATACAAGAAGTACTCCTCGTCGACGCCGCCCACGGCGTCGAGGGCGTCGAGGCGGAACATCACAATGGCGCCGTCGAGCCAATCGACGTCCGACACCCGGGTGTCCGGCTCGCGGGTCACATGGGTCGCGCGACCGCCGCGGGTCAGCCGTCCGCCGGCGGAGAAGATGGTCCCCGGATCGGAGACACGCCGCAAGACGGGGCCGGCCGCCCCGATGTCGGGTGCGGATGCGAGCGTCTCTGAAAGCCGTTCGGCCAGGTGCACGTCGAATTCGGCGTCGTGCGTGAGAACGAGCAGGGCGGGCACGCTGTCGCGTACCGCCCGCCTCGCCTCGTTGACCGCTGCGCCGTAGCCCGGGTTGTCGGCTCTTGTCACCACCTGCACGAGTCCGCGGAGTCCCGGGGGGATCTCCACCTCGCCCAGGTCGCCGGCGTTGTCCACGATCACGACAGCGGCCGGTGGCTGGGACTGGGTGGCCAGTCGCGCCAGCACGCCGTTGACGAGGTCGCGGCGGCGATAGGCGATGATCAGGGCGGCGTAGGCAGTCATGGCGGGGAGCCCTGGGGGCGGGCGTAGGCTGTTGCGGTGGCGAAGTATGAGCGGAAGTCGGTCCGCGATGGTCACACTCCGTTGATCGTCAGCGTCACGAAGTATATCCCGTACGACGGCATCCCCCACGCGGGCGGGCAGTATGCGAAGGATCATTTCGACGCGCTCTCCGGGATCGCGCGGCTCGTCGCGGTGGCACCCTCCACGACGGCCAACCGCGACGCCGCGACGCGGCCGGGAGCGCCCCCGGAGGCCGTTCTCATCGAAGGGACAGGCCTTCTCCGCGCCGGGCGGGCGAAGCTGCTGACCGACCTCGCCTCGGCCTGGCGGGGGAGTGACGCGCAAGGGTTCTTCCGACGCGCGACCGCGACGCCGGAATGGCCGTGGCAGCTGATCGCCGACGCCGACGTGGTCGAATTCCAGTGGTCGGAGATGGCGTCGCTCGCGCCGCTGATCCGAGCGCGATTCCCGGAGAAGCCACTTGTGATCGTGGCGCACGACGTCATCACCCAGCGGTGGAACCGCGCCGCCGGCGCGACGAAGAACCCGCTGGCGCGGACCGCCTACTCCGTGGCGGCGCGGCGCAGCGCCACCCGTGAGCACGCCGACTTCTCGGCGGCCGACCGCATCGTGGTCTTCAGCGAGAAGGACGCGGCGCTGGTGCGCGAGCTCGCTCCCGCCGCACACCCGGTCGTGGTGGCGCCCGGCTTCCGCCTCGGCTCGACGCCCGCCGAGGGAAGCGAGGAAGAACCCGTCGTGCT
Organism: Microbacterium sp. dk485; assembly: GCF_004570445.1. Classification (NCBI taxonomy): domain Bacteria; kingdom Bacillati; phylum Actinomycetota; class Actinomycetes; order Micrococcales; family Microbacteriaceae; genus Microbacterium; species Microbacterium sp. dk485. Next base: position 289,560 of record NZ_SPQW01000001.1, on the reverse strand, counting down.
CTTCACGGGTGCGCTCGGCAGGCCCGACAACGACCGGGCGGTGCGCTGGTTCCTGCAGAAGGTGTGGCCGCGCGTGATCGAGCAGGTCGGCGATGCCCGATTCGTCGCTGCCGGATCCGGCCCGGGACGCGGTCTGCGGCGCCTGGTGGCGAAATCCCACCGGGCCGAACTCACCGGCTTCGTCCCTTCCTTGGACCCCTACTACGCGGCGGCGCGGGTGTTCGTCGCACCGGTGCTCACGGGGGCAGGCGTGAAGTTCAAGACGGTCGACGCGCTCGTGCGTGGGCTCCCCATCGTGGCCACTCCCGTGGGTGCCGAGGGCATCGAGCGGGAGGACGTCTTCGTGGGAGTCACCGACGACCCCGTCCGGTTCGCGGACCTCGTCGTGGCGGCTCTGCGCGGCGCACATGCGGAGCGTGCCGCAGCGGGAGGGCAGTGGGCGGCAGAGGTGTACGGCATGGATGCGTTCGGCCGGCGGGTGCGGGCGCTGTACGGTCAGCTGATGCCCGATCGGCTCGCCTAGGATCGACTGTCGACGACATCGCGTCGTCCCCGGCGTGCGCGCCGCGGCCCCGACGATTGCCCCAGCCCATGAACCCAGCCGGACTTGCGCGCGTGGTCGCCACGATCCCCGTCTTCCGCGCCCCCAGCGACCTGCCCGCCCGAGTAAGGGCCCTGCGGCAGCAGGTGGCTGCGGTGGTGCTCGTCGACGACGGCAGCGGCTCCCTCCCCTCTGCCGCGTTCGACCTTCCGGGCGTCGTACAGGTGGCACTGGAGGCGAACTCCGGAATCGCTCACGCGCTCAACGTCGCAGTCGAGAGGGCCCGCGGCCTGGACGCCACCCACATTCTCACGCTGGACCAGGATTCCACCGTGCCCGACGGGTACGTCGCCCGCATGCTCGCTGCGCTGCAGTCGCGTGCCGACAGCGGGCGGCTCGTCGCGGGCGCCGTGCCCTCCTCGGCCGGCGGGGCCGCGGTGCTGCGCGACATGGACGACGTGCCTTTCGACCCCATCCAGTCCGGTCAGCTCATCCCGCTCGCGGTCCTGGACGCGGTGGGTCCCTTCGCCGAGGAGCTGTTCATCGACGCCGTCGACTCCGACTTCTGGCTGCGAGCAGATGCACTCGGCTATTCGTTCGCCGTTGTCGACGAAGCGGAGATCGAGCACGGGCTGGGGGAGCTGCAACCGATCCGGATCTTCGGACGGCAGCTCGTGCTCGCCGGCAAACCCCGGCACGTGCTGTACCACTCGCCGTTCCGGACGTACTACATGGTGCGCAACAGCACTGTCCTGAACCGTCGCTACGCCCATCACCGGCCGCAGTGGATGCGGCGACGCAGCCGCAAGATGTTCGAGATGGTGGCGGGCTGCATCGTCCTCTCCGCCGACCGTCGATCGCAACTGCGGGCGGTACGCGCTGGGCGCCGTGACGCGCGGCGGGGCGTGCTGGGCAAGATCGACCCCGCCACGCTCGAGTGGATCATGGCGCCCTCGAGGGCGCGTCGATGACCAGGCTCGGCGCCCTCCTGCGCCACGAGCTTCTGCGCCGAAGCATCCTGTTCGCCGCACCGATCCTCGCCTCGACGGTGGTGGGCGTCTTCTCCATCCCGGTCCTCGTCGCCACCGTGGGAGCGCGGCAGTGGGCCGTCCTGGTCGTCCTGCAGTCGATCGGACAGTTCTTCGCGATCCTCGTCGCCTTCGGGTGGGGGGCGACCGGCCCCAGTATGGTGGCTGCGCGTCCACGACACGAGCGCCGGCAGTTCTACCTCGACTCCCTCGTGGCCCGGGGTGTCGTGTTCGTGGTCGCCATCCCGCTTGCGGCGGTGCTCGGCATGCTCGTGACCGGACAGGGGCTTGTGAACGCGTTGCTCAGCGCCGTGGCCTACGCTGCGCCGGGCATCGGGGCGGCGTGGTATTTCATCGGCGGCAACCGTCCGGCCGCACTGTTCTTCTTGGACGCCCTGCCCTTGATCGTCGGGCAGGTCGCCGGTCTGGTGGCCGTCCTGATGTGGCCCGACCTGACCGCCTACCTCGCCGGAGTGGCGGCCTTCGCCGTGCTGGGGTCGATCCTGTCGGCCGGCTACGTCCTCACGCGAGCCGATGACGGTCCGCTTTCGTGGCGCGCCCGCCGCTCGCTGGGTTCCCTCTACTCCTCGCAGCTGGGCGGGACGGCGACCATGGTCTCGGGGAGCATCTACTCCACGCTGCCCCCGACTCTGGTGCAGATCGTGGCGCCGGCAGTGCTGCCCGTCTACGCCATCGCCGACCGGCTGTACAAGTACGCCGTCCTGGCGCTCGGCCCCATCCTGCAGGCCGTGCAGAGCTGGGTGCCGGAGACGGCGGGGGAGCAGACCCGCCGCCGGGCGCGTCGCACGCTGGAACTGGGCGCGGCGATCGGGCTGGTCGGCGGCCTCTGCATCGCGGTCCTGTCTCCCCCGGTCTCCTCCTTCCTGACCGTGGGGGAGGTGCGGATCCCCGTCGTCGCCGCCATCCTGCTCGGACTGGCCTTCGCGGCGGAGGCCGTGGCTCAGGTGGCAGGCCTGGCCGGGCTCGTCGCGTTGGGGGGAGTGCGCCATCTCGCGTGGTCCTCGATCGCCGCCGCCATCGTTGGGCTACCACTGTTCGCCGCCCTCACGTGGTGGCTGGGTGTCGTCGGCGCAGCCGCGGCCCTGCTCCTGGTCGCCCTGGGCACCGCCGCATACCGTGCGTGGCATGTCATCCGCCTGGCGCGGCTGGCCGACCAGGGCCACCCACGGCCGGCCGAATAGACTGGCAGGGTCCCCGCCCTCTCCAGAAAGCGACCCTGCATGGATCTCCTCATCGTCGGATCGGGCTTCTTCGGCCTCACGATCGCCGAGCGCGCGGCAGCCGCCGGCCGTCAGGTCACGGTGATCGACCGTCGTCACCACATCGGCGGCAACGCCTACAGCGAGGACGAGCCGGAGACGGGGATCGAAGTGCACCGGTACGGAGCGCACCTCTTCCACACCTCCAATCCGACGGTGTGGGAGTACGTCAACCGATTCACCGACTTCACGTCGTACGTGCACCGGGTGTACACCAATCATGAGAACGTCGTGTACCCGCTGCCGATCAATCTCGGGACGATCAACCAGTTCTTCACCGCCGCGTTCTCGCCGGACGAAGCGCGTGCGCTGATCCACCAGCAGGCGGGGGAGTTCGACCCGAAGAAGGCAACGAACCTCGAGGAGCGCGCCATCGGCCTGATCGGGCGCCCGCTGTACGAGGCGTTCATCCGCGACTACACGGCGAAGCAGTGGCAGACGGACCCCACGAACCTCCCCGCCGAGGTCATCTCGCGCCTCCCGGTCCGCTACACCTATGACAACCGGTACTTCAACGACACGTGGGAGGGACTTCCCGTCGACGGCTACACGGCGTGGCTCGAGCGGATGGCCGACCACCCGCGCATCGACGTCAAGCTGAACGTCGACTTCTTCGACGAGACCCAGCCGCTGCACAAGGCGGCGACCGTGGGACAGGTCCCCGTCGTGTACACCGGCCCCGTCGACCGCTACTTCGACTACACCGAAGGCGCGCTGTCGTGGCGGACCCTCGACTTCGAGGAGGAGGTGCTGCAAGTGGGCGACTTCCAGGGCACGAGTGTCATGAACTATGCCGACGCCGACATCCCGTACACCCGCATCCACGAGTTCAAGCACTTCCACCCCGAGCGGGCCGACCGTTACCCCGCCGACAAGACGGTCATCATGCGCGAGTACTCGCGTTTCGCGACGCGAGACGACGAACCGTACTACCCGGTGAACACGCCCGAGGACCGCGCCGGGCTCCTGGCCTACCGCGAGCTCAGCAAGGGGGAGAAGGGCGTCCACTTCGGGGGACGGCTGGGGACCTACCAGTACCTGGACATGCACATGGCGATCGGATCGGCGCTCTCGATGTGGAACAACCACCTCGCCTGAGTGAGCCTGTCGCAGCCGCTCGCCGCCGCGCCCTAGGATCGATGCCGTGACCACCGCCGTCGGCGCACCCGGATCCGCCCGGCGCTACCTCCACTCCCTATGGCTTCTGTCGGCGCGCGACCTGCGAGTGCGGTACGCCACCAGCGCCCTGGGCTACCTGTGGTCGGTGCTGGATCCGCTCGTGATGAGCCTGATCTACTGGTTCGTCTTCACTCAGATCTTCCAGCGCACGGTCGGAGAGCAGCCGTACATCCTGTTCCTCATCACCGCGCTGCTTCCCTGGGTGTGGTTCAACTCCGCGGTGACCGACTTCACGAGGGCCTTCAACAAGGACGCCCGACTCGTGCGGTCCACCGCCATTCCGCGGACGATCTGGGTCAACCGGATCGTGCTCAGCAAGGGCATCGAGTTCCTCTTCTCCCTCCCGGTCCTCGTGCTGTTCGCCGTTCTCGGCGGGGCGACGGTGGGATGGGGGCTCCTGTGGTTCCCGCTGGGCGTGCTGCTGATGGCAATACTCCTGGTCGGACTCGGTCTCATCGTGGCGCCACTGTGCGTGCTCTTCGCCGACCTCGAGCGCACCACACGCCTCGTCCTGCGCGCGTTGTTCTATGCGTCGCCCATCATCTACGGCGTCGCCGACCTGCCCAGCGGCTTCTCCTGGCTGGCGGTGTGCAACCCCCTCGCCGGGATCTTCACCCTCTTCCGGGCGGGGTTCTTCCCCGGTCAGTGGGACGGCGCCGCCGTCATCAGCTCCGCGGTGATCTCCGTCGTCCTGCTCGGCGCCGGGCTCCTGCTCTTCCGGCGGCTGGAGCGGCCCCTCCTGAAGGAACTGTGATGAGCACGAACGATCTGGCGATCCAGGCGCGCGACCTCGGCGTGCGCTTCCGCCGGAACAAGCGCGGCAAGCGGACGATCAAGGACCTGTTCGCCGGCTCCACGCGGCGCACGCGCCCGGGGGAGTTCTGGGCCCTCCGCAACGTGACCTTCGATGTGCGACACGGTGAGTCGATCGGTGTCGTCGGACGCAATGGGCAGGGGAAGTCCACCCTGCTGAAGCTCGTGGCAGGCGTTCTCATCCCGGACGAAGGCGGCGTGACCGTCCACGGCGGCGTCGCCCCGCTCATCGAGATCACCGGCGGCTTCGTCGGCGACCTGTCGGTGCGGGAGAACGTGCGGCTGGCCGCGGGGCTGCGTGGCATGTCGCGCGCCGAGGTCAACCGCCGCTTCGACGGGATCATCGACTTCGCCGAGATCCGCGACTTCGTCGACACGCCGTACAAACACCTGTCGAACGGCATGAAGGTGCGTCTGGCGTTCTCCGTCGTGTCGCAGCTGGACGAACCGATCCTGCTGGTCGACGAGGTTCTCGCCGTCGGTGACCGGGCATTCCGCGAGAAGTGCTATCGCCGCATCGACGAACTGCTGGCGGAGGGGCGAACGCTCTTCTTCGTCAGCCACAACGAGAAGGATCTCCGTCGCTTCTGCACGCGAGGGCTCTACCTCGACAAGGGGACCCTCGCGATGGACGCGCCGATCGCCGAGGTGCTCGACCGTTACAACGCCGACTACGCGACCGGCTGAGACGCGGTCAGCGGCGGCATCGGCTTCCACGAGCGATCCCGCGCGATGCGCCCGCCGTCCCGCAGCCCCCGGAAGAGGTGGCTCGTGCCGCGCACGGTCCGCTCGACGGCCAGCAGCCGAATGAGCTCCTTGACGAAGGTGAGGGCGGTGCCGGCCGCGAACGGAACCGGACGGTACACGCCCAGCGCGCGGTAGTACTGCTTGATGAGCGCGCGGTTGCGCATGATGTAGTACCGGTACGCATCGCTCGAGGCGTTCATGTGGCGGATGCCCATGTCCCACTGCTTGATCTCGCGCGTGCGGCGCAGAACGAACTCGTCCACGATGACCGACGTCGTGTGGCGGGAGGCGAGCCACCCGTACAGCTGGTCGTCCCAGTAGATGAAGAACCGCGGGTCGGGGAGGCCGATCTTCGCGACGATGTCGCGGTGGATGAACATGCCCTCGAAGCAGCCGGAGTTCATCTCCTTGTATCCGGATGCATCGAACCCGGCCGGCGCGAAGGGGATCGGGATGCCCATGGACTCGGCGATGCGGTACTGCCAGTAGAACTCACTGCCGTCGTAGTCGTAACGGCGCCCCTGGATGCTGCGGAACCGCGGCGCCCACTTCCCCATACGGGCGAGGCCGTCGGGGATCACCTCGACATCGTCGTCCATGAGCCAGATCCACTCCGAGCCCAGCTCGTAGGCCACGCGCATGCCCTCGCTGAATCCGCCGGAGCCGCCGGTGTTCGTCTCGAGCCTGCGGTAGACGAGCTGAGTGCCGACGCGCTCCCGGAACGACTCGACGACGTCAGCCGTGTCGTCCACGGAGGCGTTGTCGACTATGACCACGTGGCCCGGCTTGGGGTCCATCCGCTCGATACTCTCCAGCAGGCGCGTCAGGAGAGCCGACCGGTTGTACGTGACGACCGCGATGGTCGCCGAGGACGGTGAGAAGGGGGCGGCCGCGTCGCTCACCGGGGATCCTGCAAGTAGGAGCGCCAGCTTTCCAGGGAGACGAGGTCGGGAAGCGCACGGCGGTACTCGGACGCCAGCCGACGCCACTGCCGCTTGAGCTGCCAGTGCAGGACCAGGGTGTCCATCAGCATCCGACGGTACGCCGCGCGGTCGCGCACGTAGACGTTCTTGCCGGACCCGTCCGCCGAACTGACGAGCGCGCTGTCGTAGCGGGGGAGCCGCCACCAGTTGGCGTCGCCTTTTCCGAACTCGACCTCGGGGGTCTCCAGATTCTCCGGTCTGGGCACGTGGAACCAGTGCTTGATGAGCGTGCCGAGGGTGAACCACCGCAGGCGAAGACCGGTGGGGCTGTCGAAGGTGTTGCGCCGCAGACGGCGGAACACCTGCCGCCCATGGCGCGCCTGGAGGATGCTGTCGGTGCCCTTGTGGATGCGGGTTTCGGGGAAGTCAGCCGCCAGGGCGCGAGCTGCCGGCATCGCTGTGGCCAAGGTCGGCCACATATGCTGCGGCCCCGACAGGACGTCCCGCAGCGCACGCATGCGCAGCGCGACGGGGTAGTACTGCATCATCATCAGGTGCTTGAGGTCGATTCTGCGGCTGTGTCGCAGCAACGTGCCACCGCGCGGGGCATTGGAGTGCAAGAGGGCCGCGACCAGGCGGTTGCGCGCATGGAAGTAAGCCTGCCAATCGATCGCATCGTCCTTGCCCAGCCAAGACACATGCCACAGGGCCGCACCGGGGAGAGAGACCGTGGGGAAGCCGGCCTCTCGGGCGCGGAGGCAGAACTCCGCGTCGTCCCACTTGATGAAGGCGGGCATCGCCAGCCCCACGCGGCGGATCACCTCTGTGGGGATGAGGCACATCCACCAGCCGTTGTAATCGGCGTCCATGCGCATGTGCAGCATGGGGGACTGCCGCAGATTGGCCTCCCCGAAGTGGTGGGGCATGCGCTCCTGGAAGAGATTGCGCCACATGAAGGGCCGTTCGTCGACCACTTCAGCCCACGCATGCAGTTTGGGCCGGTCGAGCAGGTCGAACATGTGGCCGCCGACCAGGAGAGGGCGGGACGCGAACCGCCCGAACATGATCGAGCGCCGAAGCGATTCCGGCTCGATGATGACGTCGTCATCGAGGAGCTGGACGAACGCGGTGTCTGGACGCTCCAGCGACTCGCTCATCGCTCGGGAGAAACCCCCCGATCCGCCGAGGTTGGCCTGCCTCAATATCGCCAGCGTGTCGCCCAGCCGCTCAGCGACCTCGCCGTAGCCCGGTTCATCAGACACCAGCTGATCCCCCTGATCCACCACGAAGACGCGGTCGATCAATTCCAGGACGTCGGGGGCATCGGCCAGACTACGCAGGGTCTGGACGCAGTAGTCCGGTTTGTTGTACGTCGTCATGCCGATGGAGGCGAGACCGCGCTCGCGCGGTTCCTGATCCGTGGTCCACTCCGCGCCTCGCACCTCGACGTCGTCGCCGTCGGCCACGACGTCGAACCACATCCAGCCGCCGTCGCTGAACCGCGTCACCTCCAGGTCGAACGAGAGCTCTCCGCCCTCGTCGGCTTCACCAGGCAGATGGGCTGATTCCATCCGCTGCGGCGTCCCCCCACCGTTGGATCGGTACACCAGCACGGTCGCGCCGCCTGAGAGCCGCACGGTCAATCGGACCCGTCGGACCGGCGTCCAGTGCTGCCAGTACGATGCCGGGAAAGCGTTGAAATACGTTCCGAAGGACACGCGCTCCCCCCCGGGGATCCGGAGCGTCGTGCGGTCGAGCACGTTGCCCACGTGGGCGCGATCGCTGACTCGGACCGGGTCCTCGTCGATGATGGACCAGGTCTCCGCGTCGATGTACAGCGGGAGGAGGTCGGGGTCCCGGTCGAGCGGGAGAATCACATTCTGCAAGACTGAGGGCACGTGAGAACTCCGGATGTCGGGCGTGGAACGCGTGCCAGCCTACCTTGTCGTGACTGAGGGCACGCCCGCCTGACCGTCACTTCATCGGGTGCGAGGCGCGCCTCCGCGCGCGAGTGCCCCTACCCGCGCCCGCCGCCCAGGCCCTGAGCGTCGCCTGGAAGCGGCAGGAGCTCCGGGGCACTCGGGTCGTCCATCGCCCCCACGCGCTCGCGCCACGACCGGCTCTGGCCCGCGCGCACGGCGCACAGCACGAGCATGAACCAGCCGAAGCCGCTGAGGGTGAAGCTCTCGAACAGCGAGTCCACCAGCAGCGCGATGAGGACGAGCGGCGTCCAGGCGTGGACGACCGACCGGCGCTCGCTGGCGACCAGCCATGCGCGTACGAGCGCGATCAGCGCCAGCGCCAGGAACAGCAGGAGCCCCACCCATCCGGCCTGCACGAGGACGTCAAGGTAGGCGTTGAGGGCGGAGGCGTGGGATTCGCCGAGGCTCAGGTTGATCGCGATGAAGGGGTAGTCGGTCGCCGTCCACGGCCCGTACCATCCCCACCCCTCCACCGGCCGGAACCGCACGAAGGGGAAGAGGGTCCGCCACAGGTCGGTGCGCAGGGAGAAGTCGGTTCCGGCGCCGAGGACGTCGATGATGCGGTTGCGCAGCAGATAGCCGATGCCGACACCGGCGACCACCAGGGCGCCGATCGTCCACTGCAGGACGCTGCGCCGTTCGGGCCGGGCGCTGCGGACGACGGCCAGCGCGGCGGCGGCCACGCCCACGGCGACGGCGAGGACGAACACGGTGGGGGAGTCGGTGAGCACGGCGGTGACGCCGCCGAGGACCACGGAGAAGACGGCCACTCCGGTGCGCACCGAGAGCGTGCGGTACTCGATGAGGAACGTGATCAGGGCGATGACCGTGGCGAAGCCCAGGAGGTTGCGCGTACCGAAGATGCCCTGGATGGGGCCGAGCTCGGCGATGCGCCCCTGAATGCCGAGGAATCCGAAGGGGATGTCCAGGAGGATCCCGGAGAGGATCTCCAGCCCGAGCGAGATCGACAGCAGCCAGCGCAGGACGTCGCCGAGGGCGCGCACCGTCTGCAGAGTGTCACGGACGAGGGCGACCACGACGGCCAGCAGGGCGGTGGCCGCCAGGGACAGCCATCCCGACACGGTGTGGGCGCGGTCGGTGGTCCATGCGAGGGTCACGAGCGTCCAGATCAGGAACATCAGCACCGTCGTGGGTGCCAGGCGCACGAGGGAGTACTCCGCGCGCCGGGCGATCAGCATCCCCACCCCGAGCACGCACAGGCCCGCGATGATCGTGAGGAACGTCACCTCACCGGCGACGCGCTGGATCGCGAACGCGGAGAAGACCGTCGCGAGCGTCGTGAAGGTGTAGGCGCGCGCGAAGGATGCCGAGGCCAGCAGTGCCGGAAGGCCCGGGAGGGGAAGCGGCACGGCCCCGCTCACGGCACCCGGCTCTGCAGGTCGCCGCGCTCGATCGACAGGCTCTGCTCGGCGGGCCCCACGCCCACCAGCGGGGCCTGGTCGATCTTGAACGACAGCAGAATGAACAGCATCCAGCCCCACACCAGCAGCGGCCCCGATTCGGACACCCCCTGCACCAGCATGAGCGTGGCGAACAGCGTCGGGAGCAGGCTCAGCGGCGAGTAGGGGCGGTCGGCGCGCAGGTCGAACCGGGGGCGGTCGATGGCGAAGAACCACGCCCGCCAGATGAAGGCGAGGTAGGCCAGCGCGAGCAGCACGACGCCGACGATCCCCAGCTGCAGGAACGCGTCCAGCCACATGCTGTGTGCCTGCAGCACGCTCTCGCCGTGGTCGATGATCCACCCGTCGAAGCGCGGATCCTCCGGCAGCCACGGCGTCGCGAAGCCCCATCCGATGACGGGATGCTCCGACGCGCGCTCGAACACCTGCTGCCAGATCTGCTCCCGCCCGGTGAGGTCGGCCGAGCGGCCCAGGATGCCGAAGATCGCGTCCCGCGCGAACCACAGCGCCGACCCGCCCCCCAGGCCCACGACGGCGTAGAGGATGTACCAGCGCGTGCGCTCCCCGGGTCGGCGCGCGGTGCGCATGAGCAGCACGGTGCCCAGGACCACGGCGATGGCGACGACGGAGAGGTAGGCGGTGGCCGAGCCGGCGCGCACGAGCAGGAAGGCCGCCGCGGCCATCCAGGCCAGCAGCAGCCCCCGGCGCGGTGCGCGATCGGCCAGGCGGATGGCGAAGACGACGAGCGCGAGCACCGCGACGCCGGCGAGCAGGTTGGAGTTGCCGAAGATGCCCTGGATGCGCGCGTCCCAGTCGAACAGGTTGTCCCGCGACCAGTAGACGATCGGGTCCATCTTCTCGGTGGGGCGCACCCATCCGGGCAGGATCGGACCCTGGATGACGATCGATACCCACAGCTCGAACAGCAGGCTCAGGCCGAGAACCCACTTCAGCGCCGACGCGATGGTGCGGACGATCTCCGCCCAGGTCAGGACGGCGGCCACGAACAGGCCCTGCGCGGTGGTGGTCGCCAGCAGCAGCCATGTGATCGCCGTCGTGGCGGGCCACGCGCTCCAGATGACGGAGGCGGCCGCCCAGGCGATGTAGCCCAGCGCGAGCCACGGCATCCGCCGCCCCTGCACGGGTGGGCGCACGACGAGCCACAGCACGATGGAGACGAGCCCCGACACGACCGCCAGCGCACCGGCGGCGACATCGCCGAACGCGTGCACCCATGCGGTGCCGCCCAGGGCCAGCAGCACCACGAAGACACACCATCCGCGCAGCAGCAGGTGCGCGGTCTTCTCCCGCGCGGGCGGGGTGGGCGGCGCCGAGACAGGATGCTTCGTGTGAACCGCCATGGCATCTCAGGGTAGCGCCCGGGCGGGTCGTAGGCTGGGCGCGTGCTCACCCGCATCTCGAACTCGCCCCGCGACTACGCATGGGGATCGCGCACGCTGATCGCCGAGCTGGAGGGGCGCGCGCCCTCCGGCGCGCCGGAGGCGGAGGTGTGGTTCGGTGACCACCCCGGATCCCCGGCCCTGGTGGAGGACGGGTCCGGCCGCACGCTGGACACGTGGCTGGCGGAGGAGTCGGCGGCACTGGGTGTGCCCACCCGCCTGCCCTACCTGCTGAAGCTGCTGGCCGCCGGCGCGCCCCTGTCGATCCAGGCGCACCCCTCCAAGGCGCAGGCCGAGGCGGGGTTCGCGCGCGAAGAGGCGGCGGGAGTTCCCCGCGACGCCGCCGAGCGCAACTACCGCGACGACAATCACAAGCCCGAACTGATCGTCGCCGTCAGCGACCGGTTCGAGGCGCTCGCGGGCCTGCGCGAGCTGTCTGCGACCCGCCGGCTGGTCCAGGCACTCGGCGACGGCCCGGGTCCGCGGGCCCTGCGCGCGCACCTGGAGGGCGCGGATGCGGCGGCCGCGCTGCGCGACACCATCGCGTGGCTGCTCGGCCCCGACTCCGACGGCGACGTCGCCGACGTCATCTCCGCGGTGGGCGGCGCGAGGCCGGCGGAGTTCACGGCGGAGCTTGCGCTGGCCCGCTCCCTGGCCGAGGCCTACCCCCGAGACCCGGGCGTGGTGGTGGCGCTGCTGATGAACCTCGTCATCCTGACGCGCGGCGAGGCGCTGTTCGTGCCCGCCGGCGTGCTGCACGCGTACGTGTCGGGGCTCGGCGTGGAGCTCATGGCCGCCAGCGACAATGTGCTGCGCGGCGGGCTCACCCCCAAGCACGTGGACGCCGGCGAGCTCATGGCGGTGCTGGACGCCGCACCCTCCGATCCGCCCCGCCTGCCCTCCCGCGAGGCGGGCCCTGGCGTCCAGATCTTCGACCCCGGCGTACCCGATTTCGCTCTGGCAGCGGTGACGGTGGACACCGGAACCCCCGAACTGGAGCTCAGCGGCATCGCGCTCGCCGTCGCCGTGGCGGGGATCGTCGAAGTCACCGGAGCCAGCGGTGAGCGGGTCACCCTGCAGCCGGGCCAGGCGCTCGTGGCCAGTGCCGTGGAGAGCCCGCTGCGCTTCGCCGGCGCCGGTCGCGCCTTCGTGGCGATGCCCGGCCGGGCATAACAACCCCGACACGCCGTGGGCGTGGTGAAGTTTGAAGTCGGGGGTGAGGGTTTATGCTCTGCGACTTGACCGCAGCGAATCACACCGGTGTAATTAGGGGTACACGCGGCCGGCGTGTGGTGGAGGAAGCGGGAGACGAGATGGCTGGGTCACAGTATCGTTCCGGCGTACCCGACAACTGGTTCGTCGATCCCGTCCATCTGGGCGTGCCCGGGGTGCGCCGCGACGCGGACGTCGAGGACAACCCGCTCTCCTGGCAGTCCGACGCGCTGTGCGCGCAGACCGACCCCGAGGCCTTCTTCCCCGAGAAGGGCGGATCGACCCGCGACGCCAAGCGCATCTGCACCTCGTGCGACGTGCGCGACGCGTGCCTGGAGTATGCGCTGCAGAACGACGAGCGCTTCGGGATCTGGGGCGGCCTGAGCGAGCGCGAGCGTCGCAAGCTCAAGCGCCGCGCGAGCTGAACCCGATCCGCTTCCCCTCGGCGCGTGCGCCGCGGGACGCTTGTGAGATCGCCCTAGGCTGACTCCGTCATGCCCGCTCGAGTCCACGCGATCCTCGTCGTGCGTCCGGAAGGGCGCACGCCCGCTGCCGCACACCTGCGGGCCACGCTCGCGGCGCTGGCGGCGCAGACCCGGCCCGTCGACGCCCTGACCATCGTGCTGTGCGGCGGCGATGCCGAGCTCCGCGAGATCGCCGCCCGCTCGGGCGCGGAAGGGGTCATCACCGCCGCGCACGGCACCGGATTCGCCGCGGCGACAGCGATGGCCACCCCCCGCCTCATCGGAGAGGCCGTGTGGCTCCTGGCCCAGGACACCGCGCCCGACCCCGAGGCGCTCACGCGCCTGGCCGGCGCCCTGGAACTGGCGGCGTCCGTCTCCTTCGCCGCTCCCAAGCTCGTCCGCTGGGACGACCGCTCGGAGATCGTCTCGCTCGGGGTGAGCATGTCGCCGACGGGGCGGGCGATCGAGCTTGCGGCGGGCGAACTCGACCAGGGGCAGCACGACGCCGCGCAGGATGTGCTGGGCACAGACGTCCGCGGCGTGCTCGTCCGGCGCGAGGCGTGGCGGCAGCTGGGCGGACTCGATCCCGCGCTCGCGGGAGCGGACGAAGGGCTCGATCTCGGTGTGCGCGCACGGCTGGCGGGGGAGCGGGTCACCCTCGTGCCCTCCGCCGTGGTAGCGGTGGCCGGCGACGGCGTGGCGGGGCTGCCCGCCGAGCACCGCTCCACCCGCCGGGAGTTCGCCATCCGCACGGCGGAGCTGCACCGCCGTCTTGTCTACGCGCCCGCCGTCGCGGTGCCGCTGCACTGGCTCTCCCTGCTGCCACTGGCGGTGTGGCGCACGATCGCGCTCCTGGTGGCCAAGCAGCCCGGCCGGGTCGGACCGGATTGGTGGGCCACCCTCGTGGTGCTCGTGCGGTGGGGTGCCGTCGCGCGGGCGCGGCGGCAGATCCGCACCACCCGCCGCGCCGGCTGGTCGCGCCTCGCACCCCTGCGCGTCAGCCACGCTCAGCTGCGCCTGCGGTGGGATGGGGACGGCGCCGATCCCTCCGCCCCCGTGCGCAGCGAACTGCGGTTCTTCACCGGCGGCGGCGCCTGGACCGTGCTGGCAGCCGCGGCGGTGTCGGTGGCGGTCTTCCCCGCGCTCCTGGCCTGGCCGGTGCTGGGCGGTGGCGCCCTGCTTCCGCTGCGTTCGCGCGTGGCTCAGCTGTGGGCCGACGCCGCGTACGGTCAGCGTGCGCTCGGCCTGGCCGACATCGCCCCCGCCGACCCGTTCGCCGCCGTGGTGGCCGTGGTGGGCACGCTCTCGCCCGCCGACCCTTCGCGAGCCCTGGTGATCCTGTGGCTGCTGGCCCTGCCGCTCGCGGTGCTGGGCGCGTGGTTCGCGGCGACCCGGGTCACCGAGCGCTCCCTCTTGCGCATCATCGCGGCGGTGACGTGGGCGCTGGCCCCGCCCTTCCTCACGGCCCTCATCGAGGGACGCCCGACCGCCGTGCTCGTGCATCTCCTGCTGCCGTGGCTGCTGTACACCGGCAGCGTCGCGCACCGGTCGTGGGCGAGCGCCGGCGGCGCGTCGGTCCTGCTGGTGGCGGTGCTGGCGTGCGCGCCGTCACTGGCTCCGGCGGTGCTGGTGGCGTGGCTGGGCATCCTGATCGCCGTCGTCGCCGCCCGCCGGGGCCGCGGCGTCGCCAAGATCGTGTGGCTCCTGGTGCCGACGGCGGTGTTCTTCGCCCCGCTGGCGTGGGCGCATGCCCGGGCGGGGAACCTCCTGGCGATCCTCGCCGATCCCGGACCGCCCACCGGCGGCGCCGTCGCCGCCGACGCGGGCGGGCGGCTGCTGCTGGCTGCCGGGTTCCCCACGCCCGACCCCGCCGGATGGAGCGCGTTCCTCGAAGGGGCGCCGGTGTGGTGGGTGCCGCTGCTGATCGCGCCGCTGGCCCTGCTCGCCCTGGCGTCGCTGGTCACCCCGCGCTGGCCCGCCGCCGCGGCGATGATGGCACTGGCGCTGCTCGGGCTGGCCACCGCGTTCGGCGCCGTGGGGATCGCCGTCTCCTTCGCCGGGACATCGACGGTGCCGCTGTGGCCCGGCGCCGGTCTGAGTCTCGCGTGGGCCGGCGCGCTGGGCGCCGCGATGGTGACCCTGGACACCGGTCTGGTGCCGCGCGTGCGGATGCTGCGGCCCGCCGTCGCGCTGATCCTCGCCGGCGGCGTCGCGGTGGCGGCACTGCCCGCCCTGACGGCGTCGGCGCGGGATGCCGCGGCTCTGACCAACGGCCCCGCCTCCACCCTCCCCGCCTACGTCGCCGCCGAGGGCCGCGGTGACGCCCGCACCGGCACGATCGTGATCGACCCGCGGGGGAGCGGGATGGTCGTGCAGGTCGTGTGGGGCGGCAGTGAGACACTCGGCGGGCAGAGCACGCTGCAGGCCACCCGCACGGCACCCACCGAGGCCGACCGGGAGCTGGCCGCCCTCGCCGCCGACCTCGTGACCTCCACCGGGCCGGACGCGGTCGCAGCGCTCGCCGAGCGCGGCATCGGCTTCGTCATGCTCGCCGCCCCCACCGACGACGTCGAGGCCGTCCGCGCGCTGCGGCTGGCCGCATCCACCGCCCTGGATCAGCGCGACGGACTGGATGCGGCCTCGCGCGGTGTCCTGTGGCGCGTGACCGGCGACGTCGAACCCCGGCCCGACGCGAGCGCCGCCGTGCAGGACACCGCGCGGGTGCTGGCGCTGCTGCAGATCGCCGTCGTCGTCATCGGCCTGCTCCTGGCCGTGCCCACCGCCGCCAGCCGGCGCATCGCGCGGCGCACCCCGCGCATCGTCGGCCCCGCACCCAGGGAGGCCCGATGACCGAGCGTCGCCGATTCGGCTGGGCACTGACCAGCGCGCGGGTGATCGCCGGCGCCGCCGCCGCGGTGGCCGTGGTCGTCGCGGTCGTGCTGGCCATCGCCTTCCCCTGGCCCACGGTGTCCACCGAGCCCGTGCGCGTGGAGGCGACGCCGGCGCCGTCGGACACCGTGCTGGCGTGTGACGGGCCGCTGCTGGTGCTCGGCCGCGTCGTCGAGCAGGCCGGTCAGCTGGAGCTGGCCGCCGCGCAGTCCGTCGTTGCGGGGCCCGACACCGCCGATGCCACCGAGCGGGCCCTCACGGGGCCCGTGCCGGATGCGGGGCCGCTGAGCTTCACGGCGACCCCGGACGGGTCCGCGCCCGCCCCCTTCGCGGCGGCCGGGTCGGCGTCGGTGGATGCGGCGGATCTGCGCGGGTTCGCCGCATCCGCGTGCCGGCCGCCCCTCCTGGAGTCCTGGATCGTGGGAGGTGCCACCACGACCGGCTCCAACGACCTCGTGATCCTCACCAACCCCGGTGTCGTCGCCGCGACGGTGCAGGTGACGGTGTACGGCGCGGCGGGAGCCCAGAGCGCGCCCGGCGGCGTGGATCGCGTCGTGCCGGCGCGGAGCCAGATCGTCGTGCCCCTCGCGGGGCTCCTGCGCGACGAGGCCAGCCCCGTCGTGCACGTGACGGCGGCTGGGGCGCCGGTGAGCGTGGCCCTGCAGTCCAGCCTCACCCGCACGCTCCTGCCCGGTGGCGTCGACCAGGTGAGCCCGCTGGCGGCGGCCGCCGACCGGCAGGTCATCCCCGGAGTCGTCGTGTCCGCCCCCGCCGCCGACGAGGGCGCGGAGGCGCGAACCCTCGTGCGGCTGCTGGCCCCCGCCGGTGACGGCGAAGCGCGCGTGTCGGTGCGGGACGACACCGGACGCGCCGTGGGTGAGACGGCGACCGTCCCGCTGGCGGCCGGGACCCCCATCGAGCTGGAACTGCCGGGACTTGCCGCCGGCACCTACTCCGTCGGAGTCGAGGCCGACTCCCCGGTCGTGGCCGGGGCATGGAGCACGACCGGGTTCGGGGAAGGAT
Organism: Microbacterium sp. dk485; assembly: GCF_004570445.1. Taxonomy (NCBI): domain Bacteria; kingdom Bacillati; phylum Actinomycetota; class Actinomycetes; order Micrococcales; family Microbacteriaceae; genus Microbacterium; species Microbacterium sp. dk485. The sequence goes on along the minus strand of NZ_SPQW01000001.1, from coordinate 272,658 downwards.
CCGACTACGCGTGGTTCGCCGCGGCGCCCGAGGTCGACCTGCCCACGGTGGTCGCAGTGCCGCGCGGGGCGGCCCCGACGATGTCGTTCGTCAACGACCGCGCCGCCGACGCCACGGTCGTCCTGACCTCGCCCGACGGCTCCACGCAGGACGTCGAGGTGCCGGCCACCGGCGCCGTGGAGGTCGAACTGAGCGAGTCCGGCGTGTATGCGCTGGATCCATCCGCGCCGGTGCGTGCCGGCGTGTCCTTCGCCGGGGCCGGCGCGCTCGCCGGATACCCCGTGTGGGGGGCGGATGCGGCGGCCCCGCCGATCGTCGTCTTCCCGTAGTCGCTCAGAAGTACCGGAAGCGCTCGGGGCCGAGGTCCCACGGGTCGCGGTCGAGGTATTCGGCCGCGGCGCGGAAGACCGCGCTCTCGATCATCATGCGCCGGTGCAGGTCGTCGTTGCGGTGCAGGTGGCTGAGCCGCTCGATCGGTACGCGGTACAGGATGATGCGCTTCTGCTCGCGCAGCACGTGCCAGCGCGGGATGCCCTGATCGTCGGGGGAGGGGGGCAGGACGCCGATCTCGAACGAGACGTCCCGCAGCTCCTCCCACGCCGAGCGCAGAAACTCCGCGGCGGTGCCCACGGCCAGGTCGAACCGCTCCGCGCGGGTGTCCAGCGGGGGCAGCGGGGGTCGGACGACCGGGCTGCGGTTCTCGCGGCCGTGACGGCCGTGGCGCGGGGGTCTCGCGCGGAGACGCTCGCGTGTGCGTCGGCGGACCATGGCCCCATCCTACGACGCGGGCGGCGAGGCGCTGCGGCGATGACGGAGCCCGCGGTTAGGCTGGCGGCGATATGCGCGACAGACTCTGCTCCAAGGTGGCCTGCTCCCGTGAGGCCGTGGCGACACTGACGTACGACTACGGCGATCAGATGGCGGTCGTCGGGCCGCTGGGGCGCGTGGACGACCCGCACGCGCACGACTTGTGCGCCATCCACACCGACCGGCTCTCCGTGCCGCGCGGCTGGGTGGTCGTGCGTCACGAGACCCTGCGCGTCTGACCCACGCCATAGCGCCCGAGATCAGGCGATCTGCCGAGATCAGGCGCGATCGGGCGCATCCGGACCTGATTTCGGCGATCCTCCTGATTCGGGGCGGATGCGGCGGGTCAGGAGGCCGGGGGAAGCAGCGCGGCCACGCGCTCGTCCTGCAGGCGCAGGGCGCGCAGCTCGCGGTCGCGCCGCACGGCGGCGACGCCGTGGAGGAACAGGTCGGCATCCACGGGCGGCAGCGGCGCGACGAAGGGACGCGCCTGCACCGCGAGGGTCTCGGCGAGGCGCAGGCGCGCGGCGGAGTCCAGCTCGGGCGCCGACCGCACGAACTGCGCGATGCGGGCGGCGAGGCGGTCGGGAAGCCGCGCGACATCGGCGACGGCGGCCCAGCCGGCGAGGACCGGCGGCACTCCCGGCGCGGGATCCGGCAGCGGACGCGTGCGGGTGCGCTCGCTGTAGGTGCCGGCCAGGAGGTCGCCCAGCCGCTGCGCGCGCGGGGTGAAGATCGCCACGAGTGCGGCGAGCGAACCCAGCGTGAACCACAGCTCCAGCACGCCGACGAGGGCGCGGAGGAAGGCGTGGCGGAACCCGATCGCCCCGCCGTCGGCGCGCACGATCCGGGCGCCCACGGCGAGCTTGCCGAGGCTCCGCCCCCGCGTGAGGGTCTCCACGGTCGTGGGCACGACGACGGTGACCAGTACGAGCACCGTGATCGCCAGCGGGCGGATCATCGCCTCGCTGAGCACTCCTGCCGCCGCCAGCCAGGTCACCACCGCCGCCAGCAGCAGGAGCACGGCCACACCGGCGAGGAAGTCCAGCAGCGCACCGAGGGCACGGAGGAAGAACCCCGCCGACTGCACGTCCAGGGGGACGGCTTCACCGGTGACGGTCTCGTCCTGCGCGATGCGCACGAGGTCGGGGGAGGGGCCTTGCGCCATGGGTACAGTAAAGCAAATGGATCTCGACGCCCTGACCGCCGCACGGCGGGAGGAGTGGGCGAGGCTGGACGCGCTGAGCCGCGCGCGCCGCCTGTCCGGCGCCGAGGTCGACGAGCTCGTCACGCGCTATCGCGCGGCGTCGGCCGACCTCGCCGACATCAAGACCTCCGCCGGGCGCACGCCGCAGGGCGACTACGTCTCCACGCTCCTGGCCCGCACGCGGCTGCGGCTGACCGGCGTGCGCGAGCACTCCGGAGCGCTCGTGCCGCGCTTCTTCCTGCGTCAGCTGCCGGCGGCGCTGTACCGCGTGCGCTGGATGCTGCTGGCCGTGGCCGTCGGGTTCCTCGCGGTGACGGCGCTCGTGGCGACGTGGATCGCCGGCGATCCGACCGCCGTCGCGGCCCTCGGCGACAGTGCCGACCTCGAGTACTACGCCGAGGAGGAGTTCACCTCGTACTACAGCGAGAACCCCGCCGCGGTGTTCGCCGGGACGGTGTGGACCAACAACGCGTGGATCGCGGCGCAGTGCGTGGCGTTCGGGATCACCGGCATCTGGCCGCTCATGGTCCTCGTGCAGAACGCGGTCGGGGTCGGCACGGCGGCGGCGGTGATGTTCGCCTTCGACCGCGGCGACATCTTCTTCTCCTTCATCCTCCCGCACGGCCTCCTGGAGATCACGGCCGTGCTCGTGGCCGGGGCGGCCGGACTGCAGATCTTCTGGGCGTGGGTGGCGCCCGGCCCCCGCTCGCGCGGCGAGGCGCTGGCCTCGGCCGGCCGGTCGCTGGGCACGATCGCGATCGGGCTCGTGTTCGTCCTCGCCCTCTCCGGCGTGATCGAGGGGTTCGTGACGCCGGCGCCCTGGCCGGTCGCGGTGAAGATCACGATCGGCGCGCTCGCGCTCGCGGCGTTCCTGGCGTACATGCTGGTCGTCGGCGGGCGCGCCGTGCGGGCCGGAGAGGACGGCGACCTCACCGAGTACGAGGCCGGCACGCCTCGCCTGATCGCCGGCTGACGGTCCGCGCCCGCGCGCCGGCGTGCCACGCGCGTCGGAGAATCGCATCCAGGTCGGAGGATGCCGGCCGCATGCTCCGACGACGGTGGGATGCTCCGACCGTGCTTCGCGCGCGCGGATACGAGTGGCTCGCCCGAGTGACCGGCCGTTTTTTGAATAGCTCAAAACACGGCTAGGCTCGAAGCATGCTCGACGGCTCCGACACGACTCCCGAGGCGCTGCTGCGCACCGCGGGACTCCGCGTGACCTCGACCCGAACCGCCGTCTTCGACGCGCTCTCCGGCAAGCCCCACGCATCCGCCGAGGAGGTGTTCGACCGCATCCGCGTGACCCTTCCGGGCACGAGCATGCAGTCGGTCTACAACGCCCTCGGCGACTTCGTGGAGGCCGGGGTGGCGCGGCGGATCGAACCGGCCGGTCGCCCCGGCATGTTCGAACTGCGCGTCGGCGACAACCACCACCACATGGTGTGCACGGAGTGCGGCCGCATCGAGGACGTCGATTGCGTCGTCGGTGCCGCGCCGTGCCTGCACGTGCCGGAGGGGAGCGGATTCGACATCCGCTCCGCCGAGGTCACGTTCTGGGGAACATGCCCGGCCTGTCGAGCAGAAGCTGAAAACCCGAACCCTCTGAGAGGACCCGAATGAGCGACACCGCCGCCCCCGGCTGCCCCGTGTTCCACGATGGCGCTGCCCCGGACGACAACCGCCTGCCCGTGGGCGAGGCGCCTGCCGACAGCGAGCCCGCCGGCGCACTGCCCCACCCCACGCAGGGTTCGCCGAACCGCGTGTGGTGGCCGAACGGAATCAACCTGAAGATCCTCGCCAAGAACTCCGCGCAGCGCGATCCGCTCGATGAGGGATTCGACTACAAGGCGGCCTTCGAGGGCCTCGACCTCGCGAGCCTCAAGCAGGACATCAAGGACGCCCTCACCACGTCGCAGGACTGGTGGCCCGCCGACTTCGGTCACTACGGCCCGCTCATCATCCGTATGGCCTGGCATAGCGCCGGCACCTACCGCGCGACCGACGGTCGCGGCGGCGGTGGCGCAGGGATGCAGCGCTTCGCACCCCTGAACAGCTGGCCCGACAACGTCAACCTCGACAAGGCCCGTCGCCTGCTGTGGCCGATCAAGAAGAAGTACGGCCAGTCGATCTCGTGGGCCGACCTCATGATCCTCGCCGGCAACGTCGCGCTGGAGTCCATGGGCTTCTCCACGTTCGGCTTCGCCGGCGGCCGCGCCGACGTGTGGGAGTCGGATGACGACGTGTACTGGGGCCCCGAGACCACGTGGCTCGGCGACGAGCGCTACACCGGCAACCGGGAGCTGGAGAAGCCCCTCGCCGCCGTGCAGATGGGCCTCATCTACGTCAACCCCGAGGGCCCCAACGGCAACCCCGACCCGCTGCTGTCGGCACGCGACATCCGTGAGACCTTCGGTCGCATGGGCATGAACGACGAGGAGACCGTCGCCCTCATCGCCGGCGGCCACACGTTCGGCAAGACCCACGGCGCGGCCCCCGACTCGCACGTCGGCCCCAACCCCGAGGCCGCCGACATCGAGGAGCAGGGCCTGGGGTGGAAGAACGAGTACGGCACCGGCAAGGGTGACGACACCATCACCAGCGGGCTCGAGGTCACGTGGACGTACCACCCCACGCGCTGGGACAACGAGTTCTTCCACATCCTGTACGCGTACGACTGGGAGCTGTTCCAGAGCCCGGCCGGCGCGCACCAGTGGCGTCCGAAGAACGGCATGGGAGCCGACATGGTCCCCCTCGCCCACTCCGAGGGCAAGCGCGAGCCGCGCATGCTCACGAGCGACCTGGCGCTGCGGATGGACCCGGAGTACGACAAGATCTCCCGTCGCTTCAAGGACGACCCGGTCGCCTTCGGCGACGCGTTCGCCCGCGCCTGGTTCAAGCTCACCCACCGCGACATGGGCCCCAAGGCCCGCTACCTCGGACCCGAGGTGCCGCAGGAGGAGCTCATCTGGCAGGACCCGCTGCCCGCGGCCGTGCACCCGCTCATCGACCAGGCCGACGCGGCCGCGCTCAAGCAGCAGATCCTCGACAGCGGCCTGAGCGTGCAGGAGCTCGTCACCACGACGTGGGCCGCGGCATCCACCTTCCGCGGCAGCGACAAGCGCGGCGGCGTCAACGGCGCCCGCATCCGCCTCGCCCCGCAGAAGGACTGGGAGGTCAACAACCCGACCCAGCTGCAGAAGGTGCTTGGCGTGCTCGAGCGCATTCAGGCGGAGTTCGACGCACAGCAGGCCGGTGCGAAGACCGTGTCGCTGGCCGACCTCATCGTGCTGGCGGGCAACGCCGGCGTCGAGCAGGCGGCCCTCGCCGGCGGCGTGGAGGTCGAGGTGCCCTTCACCCCCGGGCGCACCGACGCCACGCAGGAGCAGACCGACGAGGCATCCTTCGCGTACCTCGAGCCGGTTGCGGACGGATTCCGCAACTACATCTCCCGGGACGCGAAGCTGCCGGCGGAGTACCTGCTGGTCGACAAGGCCAACCTCCTCACGCTCACCGCGCCGGAGATGACGGTGCTGGTCGGCGGGATGCGCGCGATCGGGGCGAACTGGGACGGCTCGCCGTTCGGCGTGTTCACCTCGACCCCGGGCGCGCTCACGAACGATGTGTTCGCGAACCTGCTCGACCTCGGCACGACGTGGAAGCCGCTGGACACGGGCAAGCATGCCTTCGAGGGCACGAAGGACGGCTCCGGCGAGCGCGTCGGCGTGGGATCGCGCGTCGACCTGGTCTTCGCCTCCAACTCGGAGCTGCGCGCCCTCGCCGAGGTGTACGCGAGCGACGACGCGAAGGAGAAGTTCGTCCGCGACTTCGTCGCCGCGTGGCGCAAGGTCACCGAGCTCGACCGCTTCGACCTCGTCTGAGATCGCGGCAGGAAGGGCCCGTCCCCTCCGGGGCGGGCCTTTCCGCGTTCCGCGAGAGTGCACCGAATCGGCCAGGGTGCACCGGATCCGGTGCACCCTGGCCGAGGTGATGCACTCTCGGCGGATGCGGCGGGCTACAGGCGCCCGGCGGCCTTCAGCGCGAGGTAGCGGTCGGCCACGCGCGGGGGGAGGTCGTCGGCGGATGCGGTGACCGCCTCGCCACCGGCACGCTCGACGGCGGCGACCACCCGCCGAGCGTCCGCGGCCGCCCGTTCGGCGGCCGCGGCGGCGTACACGTCGGCGGCGGTCCTCGTCCGCGCGGCGTCCCGGCCGGCCACCTCCGGGCCGGCTGGGGAGGCAGAGACTGCGGGGCCTTCGGACGCCGTGGCGACCAGGACGCGCGTGCGGGCGGTCAGCGCCGGCAGCGAGCCGAGGAACCCGCGCGCGGCGGCGGGATCGTCGTGCGCGGTGACCAGCACGACCAGCGACGGGTGCCCCGCCAGCGCGCGCACCTGGCCGAAGGCGGCATCCCAGTCGGTGTCCAGCAGCTGCGGCTCCACCGGCGCCATCGCGTCCACGAGCGCCGGCAGCAGCGCCGGCCCCTCGACCCGGCTCACGCGAGCGCGGACGACGCGATCGAACATGAGCACGTGGACGTGGTCGCCCGCGCGTGCGGCGAGGGCAGCGAGCAGGAGCGCCGTCTCCATGCCCGCGTCCAGGCGCGTGCCGTCGCCCACCCGCACCGCGGAGGTGCGCCCGGTGTCCACGACGATCACGATGTGGCGGTCGCGCTCGGGTCGCCACGTGCGCAGCATCGTCGTGCCCGCTCGCGCCGTGGCACGCCAGTCGATGGAGCGCACGTCGTCGCCCCGCACGTATTCGCGCAGGCTGTCGAACTCGGTGCCCTGCCCGCGCACCTGCACGCTGGTGTTGCCGTCCAGTTCGCGCAGCCGGGCGAGGCGGGAGGGGAGGTGGCGGCGCGCCCGGAACGGCGGCAGCACGCGCAGGCGCCCGGGAGCGTCGAGCACGGCCTGGCGTCCGGCGATGCCCAGGGGGCCGCTGGAGCGCACCGCCACGAACGCGCTGCGCAGCTCTCCCCGCCGCACCGGGCGCAGGACCTGGCGCAGGATGCGGCGCTCCCCGGCGGGCACGTCCAGCCGCAGACGCGCCGATCCTGCCCAGGCCGTGGGCTGCCACCCGTCACGGACGAGGGCGCGCATCGCCCGCGTCCCGCCGTTGCCCACGATCAGCTCGGAGTCGGCCGGTTCGCCCAGCAGGGTGCGGGCCGGGAGGCGCCGCCGGATCGTGAGTAAGCGCGGGTCCGCGGCCAGGGCCACGTCCAGCGCCGCGACACCCAGGCACAGCAGCATCCACCCGCCCACGACCGCCCACGCCGGCACGCCGGCGCCCGGCAGCAGGACGACGGGCACGACGCCGAGGGCGACGAGGAGGGGGAAGCGGCCGGTGACGAACACGGTCAGAGCGGAACGCGGGTCTGCTGCTGAATGGAGGTGAGGATGGCGTCGACCGAGACGCCCTCGATCTCGGCATCGGGGCGCAGCCGGATGCGGTGGCGCCACGTGGGCACGAGCATCGTCTGGACGTGGTCGGGCGTGATGGCGGGGTAGCCGCTCAGCCAGGCCCACGCCTTGGCCGCGGCCAGCAGCGCCGTGGTCGCGCGCGGGCTCACCCCCAGCTGGACCGACGGGCTCTCGCGGGTCGCGCGGGCGAGGTCCACGATGTAGCCGAGGACGTCGTCGGCGACCGTGACGGCGGCCGCCGCGCGTTGGGCCGCGAGGATCTCGCTCGGCGTGACGGTCTGCTCGACGCCCGCCGCCTCCAGCGCCCGCGGGTCGAACCCGTCGGCGTGGCGGCGGAGCACCGCAAGCTCGGCGTCGCGTCCGGGCACCTCGACGACGAGCTTGAGCAAGAAGCGGTCCAGCTGTGCCTCGGGGAGGAGGTAGGTGCCCTCGTGCTCGATCGGGTTCTGGGTCGCGGCGACGAGGAAGGGCTCGGGGAGGGGCCGGGTGACCCCGTCGGTGGAGACCTGACGCTCCTCCATGGCCTCCAGCAGCGCCGCCTGCGTCTTCGGCGGTGTGCGGTTGATCTCATCGGCGAGCACGACGTGGGTGAACACGGGCCCGGCGCGGAACTCGAACTCGCCCGTGCGCGCGTCGTACACGAGCGATCCGGACACGTCGCCGGGCATGAGGTCGGGCGTGAACTGGATGCGCTTGGTGTCTAGGCCGAGCGACCGGCTGAAGGCGCGGACCAGGAGCGTCTTGGCGACGCCGGGGACGCCCTCCAGCAGCACGTGCCCCCGCGCCAGCAGCGCGATCAGGAGCCCGGTCACGGTGCCGTCCTGCCCGACCACCGCCTTGCCGATCTCGGTGCGCACGCGGTGCATGGCGTCACGCAGGGCGGCGTCGTCGGGAGCGGAATCGCTCATCGTGTGGTCCCTTCCGGTCGGACGGCGGCCGCGACGGCCGCTTCGAGGTCGTGCAGGCGGTCGCTGAACTCGACCAGCTCGCGGTCGGTAGCGGGCGCGCCGGCGAGCAGGAGGCGGCGCACGGCTGCGGGGTCTTCGGACAGTCGCGTGGCCGCGGCATCCGCGACCGCCGCGGGGGACGCATGGGCGCCGAGCGAGAGGATGCGGCGGAGCCGTGCCAGGGCGGCGGAGCGGAGCTGCTCGGCCGTGTGGGCGGTGTCACGCGCCCGGGCGTACAAGCGCGCGCGGCCGGCCGTGGTCTCGGACCCACGGACGGTGACGGGGAGGGTCTCGGCCACGAGCGGGCCGAAGCGGCGGCCGCGCCACAGCGCCGCAGCCGCGCCTGCGAGCAGCAGCAGCACGATCGCGGGGGTGACCCACGGCGGGGTGAGCTCCCCGAGGGTGGGGGCTGCCCCGTCGGCGTCCGCGGGCGAGGGCACGTACCACACCAGGGTGGGGCGGGCCCCGAGCAGCGCGAGGGCGAGGGCGGCGTTGCCGGCGCGGTCGACGCCGTCGTTGGCCAGGAGCGTGCGGCCGTCCACGGCGGTCACGGTGCGGCCGTCCTGCGTCGAGGTCACGAGCGCGTAGGCGTCGTCGGCGCGGTAGCAGGCCTCCCCGTCGGTGGCGGGGGCGAACAGCTCGCCCGCGACGACGTCGCCGGCACGGCGGGCCGGCGGGAAGCTGCACGCGGGCGAGATCTCCTCGTCGGCGAACGCCCCCGCCGGGGCGGAGCCGGGCAGGAGGAGCCGCAGGGTGCGGGAGCGGGGCTCCAGCAGCACGACGTCGCCGGCGCGTTCGGTGAGCTCGCGCACGGCGGCGTCGGACAGGCCGGGCACGTCGGGCAGTGCGAGCGTGGCATCCGAGTCCGCCAGTGCCGCTTGCGCGGCGGCCCGGTCGCGGGCGATGCGCACCTCGATCCCCTCCGCCTCCAGAACGCGGACGACGGCGCGCGCGCCGTCGGGTCCGGCCGACTCCGGATCCAGTGCGCCGCGCTCGGACCACGCGGCCGACCGGGCGAGGAGCCCGCCCACGATCGCCACGACGATGACCGCCGCGGCGAAGCCCGCCCACGCCAGGGCGGTGCGGGTGCGCCGCGGAGTCGTGCGCTGCGCGGAGCTCATCCCGCCACCTCGGCCGAGGCGGGGCGGGTGTGCACGAGGACGTCGTCGAGCCGCGCGATCTCCTCGTACAGCTCGCGCGTTCCGGGCCGGCGCAGGTACCGCACGTCGTCGAACGTCGTCGCGGCACGGGCGAGGTCCGGTGCGGAGGCCGGGAACGTCCGCGCGGCGGCGCGCGCGAAGGCCTGCGCGGTCGTCCCGGGGGACGGGTCCACGATCGCGCGCTCCGCCAGTCCGCGCGCCAGGGCGCGGAAACGCTGCGCGATCGCGCCATCCCAGTCGCCGCGGGCTGCTGCGGCCGCCGCATCCGCCCGCAGCATCGCCGCCGAACGCCGCTCGTCGGCACCGAACAGCTCGGCGGGGCGGCGGGAACGCGCCGACGAGCGCGGCCGGCCCCAGATGAGGAGCGCTGCCCCCAGGACCGCGACCACGACGACCGTCGCCACCACGGCGGCGGCCGGCCCCCACGCGCCGGAGAGGTCGGGATTCAGCAGCTGGGCGAAGAAGTCGCCGACCGCCCGGGCCGTACGGTCGAGCAGCGTCGGCTCGGCGGCGTCGTAGAGCGGGTCTTCCAGTTCGCGGCGCACCAGGTCGCGCGCGTCGTCGGGGTCGAGGAGAAGCGGCGCGGACTGCGCCGGGACCGTGCCCGCCGTCACGACTGCCGGGGTGCGCCCGGGGGCGCCCACGTCGTGGCGGGCGTCGCGGCAGGCCCCTCGGGAACCGGGGTGGGGGGAGCGGCAGCCGGCGTCGGGGGAGCAGCGGGCGGCCCGGGCCGTGGGGCGCCCGACGGTGCCGGCCACGACGGTGCCGGCCAGGACGGTGCCGGCCACGACGGTGCCGCGGCGGAGCCGCCCGCGTACGGCGGCAGGCCCGCCGGGGCCGCGGGGAAGGCGGATGCGGCGCCCGGATACGGGGCGGGCGGCCCGGCGTACACCGGCGGTCGCGACGCCAGCGCGCGGCCGATGTGCACGCGGTAGGGATCGGGGAGGTCGCTCGCCCCGCCGTCGCGCTGCTCGACGTAGGCGAGCAGATCCAGGTCGAGGCCTTCGTGGCGCATGCGGCAGTCGACGTAGACGAGCGCGGTGACGGTGGACTGCACGATCAGCGCGACGCACTGGATGAGGATCGTGATCACCTGCGTGAGGACGGCGGTGACCAGGAAGGCGATGAGGAAGCCGACATCCGGCTCCCCGGTGGGGCTGAGGATGCTGGTCAGCCCCGCCGTGAAGAACTGCAGCGGGAGGCCCACGAGCTGGGCGAGCACACTGAAGGTCAGGGAGATGATGACGATGATCCCCAGCGTCGGCCAGAACCGCGTGCGGGTCAGGTGCCACGAGCGCCGCAGCGCCGGAACGATGCCGGCGTGCTCCAGGATGATGGCCGCGGGCACCAGCAGCAGCTTCGTGTTCAGCCACAGTGTGAGCGGGATGGACCCCAGCAGCGCGAGGATCCCGGCGAGGATCGCCAGCGGCGGGGAGGCCGCGCCGACGGCGAACAGGAGGGCGACCACGACGGCCACGACCACCGCGACGGCCAGCAGCACCAGGAAGGCGTACCCCACCAGCCGGGCCGCCACCGGTCGCAGGCGCCGCCACAGCGCCCGCAGCGGCAGGCGCTCGGCGACGACGGCATGGGCGACCTCGAGCACCACGATGCCCTGCACCAGCACGCCCAGGGCGCCGGCGGCGAGGGAGAGCACGACGCCGGTGATCGCGGTGAGGGCGATGGAGCCGGCCATCACGGCCTCGAACTCCTCGGTGCCCTCGGTCAGCGTGTCCAGCCGCGAGAACGCCGCGAACGCCACGCCGCCGGTCACGAGCGTGAGGACGAGGAAGGCGAGCGCCTGCACGCCCAGGGCGAAGCCCAGCAGAACGCCGGGATTCTGCCGCAGGGCCGTGAAGGAGCGTCCGAGCGTGACGCCGAAACCATACGGATGCAGCGGCACGATCCCCGGGCGGGGCGCCGGCGTCCAGGCCGGATACGCGGTCACATGCGCCTCCTCGTGCTGGGCTTGTCCTATCGTGTCATACGCGGGCGAGGCGCCCGGCGAGTGTCCAGCCGCCTCGACTACTCTGTGGGAAGCGCACGGGGAGGCTGCTGCGTGCACCCGTCGCGCAGCCGGGCGGATGTGAGGACGAGGACGCGCTCATGACAGCACGGATCCTGGTGGTCGACGACGACACCGCCCTTGCCGAGATGATCGGCATCGTCCTGCGCACCGAGGGCTTCGACACGGTGTTCTGCGCCGACGGCGCGAAAGCCGTCGAAGCGTGGCGGCGGGAGCGACCCGACCTCATCCTGCTCGATCTGATGCTCCCGGGCATGGACGGCATCGAGGTATGCGCGCGTGTGCGCGCCGAGTCCGGCGTCCCCATCATCATGCTCACCGCCCGCACCGATACCGCCGATGTGGTGAAGGGGCTGGAATCGGGAGCGGACGACTACATCGTCAAGCCGTTCAACCCCAAGGAGCTCGTCGCCCGCATCCGCACGCGGCTGCGCCCGACGGGCGCCGGGGGCACCGAGGTGCTGCGGATCGGCGACCTCACCGTCGACGTGGCGGCCCACGAGGTGCGCCGCCGCGACACCGTGATCGCGCTGACGCCGCTGGAATTCGAGCTGCTCGTGGCGCTGGCATCCAAGCCCCAGCAGGTCTTCTCCCGCGAGATGCTGCTCGAGCAGGTGTGGGGCTACCACTACAAGGCCGACACGCGCCTGGTCAACGTGCACGTGCAGCGCCTGCGGGCCAAGGTCGAGACCGACCCCGACAATCCCCGCATCGTGACGACCGTCCGCGGGGTCGGTTACCGCGCCGGCGCGGTGGTGTGAGGTCGGGATGACGACGGCGACGGCCTCGACGCCGCGCCGCCCCGTGCCCACCGTGGTGCGCGGCTGGCGCTCGTGGCCGGCCCGGATCACGGCGCTGTGGCAGCGGTCGCTGCGGTTCCGCACGATTCTGATCACCCTCGCCCTCACGGCGGTGACGGTGCTCGTCGCGTTCATCTGGATGGCCCTGGCGATCCAGAACGAACTGTTCCAGTCGCGGCTGCGCCAAGCGCTCTCCTCCGCGCAGCGGGCCACCGTCGCGGCGCAGACCGAACTGGACGCCGCCGTGGACACCGACGATCCGGTCACCGCGCAGAACCTCATGAACAGCGTCCTGCGCACCCTGTCGCAGCAGTCCGCCGCCGACGCGTTCGCCTCGTACCGCATCGACACGGATGCGTCCTCCCTCGCGCCGCAGAACATCGACTCCGTCGGCTTCGATCCGGCGATCGTGACACCCGAGCTGCGCGAGCTCGTGCGCTCCAACGTCGACACGCAGTGGTGGCAGTCGGTGCAGCTGACCACCGAAGCCGGACAGGGGCCGGGCCTCCTGGTCGGCCAGCAGCTCGTGGTCCAGGGCGTGGGGCCGTACGAGCTGTACCTGGCCTACAACCTGGAGGGCGCTTCGGCGACGCTGGCCTTCGTCCAGGTGACCCTGTGGATCGCGGGGCTCGCGCTGGTGGCCCTCATCGGCGGCATCACGTGGTTCGTGCTGCGGTCGGTGACCGTGCCCATCGGCGAGGCGGCCGAGACGAGCGCGCAGCTCGCCGCCGGCGACCTCGGCGTGCGCCTCCCCGTGCGCGGAGACGACGAGCTGGCCGTGCTGGGGCGCTCCTTCAACGCGATGGCCGACAGCATCGAGTCGCAGATCAAGGAGCTGGCCGACCTGTCGCTCGTGCAGCAGCGCTTCGTCTCCGACGTCTCGCACGAGCTGCGCACGCCGCTGACCACCATCCGCCTGGCCGCCGACATGATCAACGATCAGCGCGAGAGCTTCGACCCGGCCACCGCCCGCGCCGCCGAGCTGCTGTACGCCCAGGTGCAGCGGTTCGAGAGCCTGCTGACCGACCTGCTGGAGATCAGCCGCTACGACGCGGGATCGGTGCAGCTCGAGCTGGAGCCGACGAGCCTCGCCCACCTCGCCGAGGACGTCATCGGCTCGCTCCACCAGCTCGCCGAGCAGCACGGGTCGGATGTGCGCCTCCTGGCCCCCGGCGGCCACTCGCTCGTGGAGATGGACGCGCGGCGCGTGCGCCGCATCGTGCGCAATCTCCTGGGCAACGCGATCGAGCACGGGGAGGGCAGGCCGATCGTGGTCACCGTCGACAGCGACCAGAACGCCGTCGCGCTGGGCGTGCGCGACTACGGCATGGGGATGCGTCCGGGCGAGGCCGAGCACGTCTTCGACCGGTTCTGGCGTGCGGATCCCTCGCGCACCCGCACGATCGGCGGCAGCGGCCTGGGACTGTCGATCGCGCTCGGCGACGCGCGGCTGCACGGCGGGCGCCTGGAGGTGTGGAGCGAGCTGGGCCGAGGGTCGCACTTCGTCCTGACGCTGCCGCGCCGCGGCGGCCAGCTCGCCGGCCCGTCGCCGATCACGCTCGACGTGGACGACGACTCCGCCTCGCTGGAGGCCATGGGCCTGACCCAGCCGATCGACCTCGCGCGGGGTGCGTCGTGAGGCGCCTGGCCGCGGCGGCCGCGGCCGCGCTCGTGCTCCTGCTCACAGCCTGCGCGGGCCTGCCCACCACCGGGGCGGTGCACCCGGGGCGCTCGCCGGTGGACGTCGAAGCCGATCCCGACATCCGTTTCATCCCCGACAGCCCGCAGCCCGACGCCTCGCCGGAAGACATCGTGAGCGGCTTCATCCGCGCAGGGTCGGGGTCTCAGGACGGCTGGGCCACGGCGCGACAGTTCCTGACCGAATCGTTCGCGCCGGAGTGGAACCCGCTGGCGAGCGTCACGATCGACCGCCTGACCGACCGCTCCGCCCCGAGCGCGCCGGTGGACGGCGTGAGCACCGTCGAGGTGACCGCCACGGGCATCGTCGACGCCGAGGGGTCGTATCAGCCGCAGAACGGCGGCGCGGCGACACTGACCTTCGCGTTGGCGGAGGAGGACGGCCAATGGCGCATCGCGGATGCGCCCGATGGCATCGTGCTGTTCGAGGAGCAGTTCCGCAGCGTCTTCCGCTCGGCGTCGCTGGCGTACTTCGACCCCACGTGGCAGTACCTCGTGCCCGATGTCCGGTGGTTCCCGCGCACCAACAGCGCGACGTACATCGCACGCGCTCTGGTGGACGGCGCGCCCAGCCCGTGGCTGGCCGGATCGGTCGCCACCGCGTTCCCCGAGGACGTCGGCGCCGCCACGCGCGCGGTCACCGTCTCCGACGGCGTCGCGCAGGTCGACCTCGACGCATCGGCCCTCTCGCTCGGGCAGACGACGCTGGATCGCATGCAGGCGCAGCTGGAATCCTCGCTGCGTTCGCCCGACATCACCGCCGTGCAGATGACGGCGAACGGTTCGCCGCTGCAGGCCCGCCCCGCCCCGACGGTGTCCACGCGCGTGGCCGCCCAGTCGCTCGTGGAACTGGCCGACGGGCGGTTCGGCTTCCTCGACGGCGACTCCGTGGAGGCCGTCGCCGGCCTCTCACCGGCCGTGGAGTCGGTGGATGCGGTGTCCGTGCAGACGACCGCCGACCTGGAGCTCGCGGCCATCCGCACCGCCTCCGGCGACGTGGTGCGCGCCGCAGCCGACGGGACCACGGCGCTGCTGGACCAGCGTCAGGGCCTGCTGCCTCCCACGATCGACCCCCTCGGGCTGGTGTGGGCGGTGCCCGCGGCCGACCCCGCCGCGGTGCGTGCGTACGCGCCGGCGGGCGGAACGGTGGAGGTGGCCGACGCGTGGCCCGGCGCCACCGCGATCTCGGCGATGCAGGTCTCCCGCGACGGGGCGCGCATCGCGGCCGCCGTGACGGTCCGCGGCCGCACCGAGCTGTGGGTGGCGGGGATCCGTCGCACCTCCGACGGCGCCGAGATCGCGCTGGGCGAACCCATCCCGGTGGCCGTCCTCAGCGCGGACGGTGCCGGCCTGGCGTGGCTCGACGACGTGACCCTCGGCGTGCTCGTGCGGGCGGGTGGCGACGTGTCGCTGCGCGAGCAGCCGGTGGGCGGGCCGGGCACCGATCTGACGATCCCCGCCGGCGTGGCGGCGGTGGCCGGCGGCAACTCCAGCGCGAGGCTGCTCACCGGCGGAGGCATCCTGTACGTGCGGCAGGGTCCGACGTGGCAGCAGCTCGCGTCGGAGGTGCGCGTGCTGGCCGTGCAGCAGGGGATGCCGTAGCGTCCTGCACCGCTGCCGCCCGGCGCTGCGTTCTCCCCAGAGCGCCGCGGTCCGCTCCGGCCGGGCCGGGCGCGGCAGCAGGATCGGCGCATGGACACCGCACGCCTCCGCGGCGCCTTCGCCGAGGCACTCGCCTTCGTCCTGCCCGTCGAATGCGCCGGATGCTCCGCCGCGGACGTCTCGCTGTGCCGGACGTGCCTCCTCCAGCTGCACGCGGCTCCGTCGCAGCAGGTGATCGACGGACTCACCGTGCGCAGCGCTCTGATCTACGACGGGGCCGTGGCCCGCGTCATCCGCGCCCTGAAGGAGGACGGACGCACCTCTCTCGCCCGGCCACTGGGGTCCGCGCTGCGGGACGCGGCGGCATCCTGGGACCTGGACGGGGTGATCGTCGTGCCGGTGCCGACCTCCTCCGCAGCCCTGCGCCGACGCGGGTACCGGGTGGCCGAACTGCTGGCCAGGCGTGCCGGATGGCACCCGCACCGGTGCGTGCGCGCGACGCGCCGCACGGCCGACCAGCGCGCCCTCGGGATCGGCGGCCGGGCCGCCAATGTCGCCGGCAGCATGCGGGCGCGCGGAGTCGCCGGTGCCCGCATCCTGATCGTCGACGACGTGGTCACGACGGGGGCGACCCTGCGCGAGACGGCGCGCGCCCTGCGGGCCGCCGGCGCCGAGGTGGTCGGCGCGGTCACGGTCGCGGCGACGCCGCGGCGGATTTCTCGGGGTCGAGAGAGAAGGGGTCCCGTGACGTGACACTTTCGGTCGCGGGGGGATAGCGTGGAAGTACAAGGCGACGGATGTCCGCCCTTGCACCGTGTGACCCGCAGGGCGGACCCGGAACAAGGAGGTAACGGATGGACACCAGTATCGTCGGCGTGGGGGTCGGGATCACCGACCGCTTCCGCACGGTCGTCGAGGAGAAGGCCGCTCGCATCGAACACCTCTGCCCGCGGGCGCAGGTTCTGGAAGTGAAGGTGACCCACCGCGCGTACCACAACGGCCGGATGGAGGACGACACCGTCGAGCTGACGCTCGTCAACAAGGGCCCTGTCGTCCGGGCCGAGGCGGCGGACGCCGACAAGTTCGCGGCGCTGGATCTGGCCGTGGACAAGATGACCGAGCAGCTGCGCCGGGCGAAGGAGAAGCGCGTCGACTCCCGCAACCACCCGCGCGGGCCGAAGTTCGAGAAGGGCACGGGGGCCCTGGAGGGCATCGACGTGCAGCCCGCGTCGGCCGACGCCATCCACGCCGTCGCGACCGGCGACATCCCCGTGCTGCGTTCGGTCGACGACGAGCCCTACACGCCGGTGGTCATCCGCACGAAGCAGTTCGACGCCGAGTGGATGACGGTCGAGGAGGCCGTGGACCGCATGGAGCTGGTCGGGCACGACTTCTTCCTCTTCATCGACGCGCGCACCGACCACCCGAGCGTGGTGTACCGCCGCAAGGGCTGGGACTACGGCGTGATCTCGCTGACGGCGGCCGCTCCGCCGGCCGCCCGCGCCGCATCCTGACCGCGGATCTTTCCACCGGGAACCCCCGCACCGCGGGGGTTCCCGTGCGTGGAGGCGGCCACCCGCGCCCTGAGACCGGTCAGCCGTCGAAGATGTCGCCCAGGAGCGAGCCGATCACGAGGCCGCCGAGGATGCCGCCTCCCATGCCGCCGCCGCCCATGCCGCCCATACCTCCGCGACCGCCGCGGCCGCCCCAGCCGCTGTTCTCCCAGTCGTCGGGGCGGGATGCGTCGATGTCGCGCTGTGCGAGCTGCAGGGCCTCGCTGGCCAGCGCGCCGGCCCGGCGGGCCGTGACCTGGGCGGTCTCCCGGTCGTCCTCGGCGATCGGGCCGAACGGGATCTCGGCCCGAAGGCGCTCGGCCTCGGCCAGGCGGGTGCGCGCGTCGGCGCCGATCCAGCCGCGATGGCCGGCGATGACGCTGCGCGCCACCGAGATCTGACGGTCGGCGTCGTCCACGGCGTGGCGCACGTGGGATTCGGACGGGATGGGGCGCGACGCGCGTTCACGCGCCTCGTCCAGCGCGGCGTTGGCGATCCGCAGGCGGGACAGCACCGCGAACGGATCGCTCTTCTCACCCGGGGCGGGAAGGGCCGCCAGCGCCGTCTCCAGCTCGGTCATCGCGGCCGACACGGCAGGCGTCCGCGGGCCCGAGCGTGCGGCCACGAGGTCGCCGCGGGAGTCGTCGATCACGGCGGCCAGGGTGGACTCCGCGCGCAGCGCCTCGATCTCGTATCCGTCGACGGCGTCCAGCAGCGATTCGGCCCGCCGGACGGCCTCGGTCGCGGCCTCCAGCGCCACCGACGCCTGCTCGCGCTGGCCGGCCTCCCGCCGCCGTGTGGACACGTCTGCGGTGTGCAGCGCGAAATCCAGCAGCTGGCCGGCCTCGTCGGGATTGCCCGAGACCTGCTGCAGCGCCGACGGGCTGTAGCGTCGCGACAGCCGCTCCAGCACCTCGCGGGCGTGCGGGAGGCGCGCCTGCAGGCGATCGCGGTCCGCGCGCACGCGCTGCAGGGTCTCCGGTGCCCGGCGCACCGCTTCGATCGACGGCTGCAGTGCCGTGGTGCGCTCCTCGAGGAGGTCTTCGGCCCACTGGCACAGCTGGATGATGCGCGCGTTGCGCGTGCGGAGCTCTTCGGGGGTGTCGGGGATGTGGTCGTGGTTGAGCTGGTGCAGGTGGAAGGCCTCGCCCATGTGCGTGCGCACGGCGGTGAGGGCCGCGCGCAGATCGGCGGTGGGGCCCTCGCCGAGCTCGGCGACGGCGAAGTCCAGCTCATCGGTGGTCAGACGGATGCGCTCGTCGGCGGCGACCAGGGCCAGCTCGGCCCGCTTCGCCAGGTCGGCGTCCGCGGCATCCTGCTCTTCGCGCTTGCGTTTACCCCAGAACCCGGCCATGGCATCGATCCTACGGTTGTACAGGCGGCTTTGCGCTCGTGTTCGCTCCGCGCGCGCGGCGTTCAGAATTCAGGAGACACGCCGCGGACGACGGCGCCATCGGCCCCGCGGTCCGCCGATCTCCTGAATTCTGAACGGGGAGTCCTGCCGGAGGTCGTGCGGAGTTCACGCGATGACCGTGCGCCGCGTGAGATCGGGCCGCCTCGGGGGGACCAGGGCGTTGGCGAGAGCGATCACCAGCGGCAGCGCGATGGCGAGCGCCGCGAGGCCGAGCCATGGGATGTCCGTCAGGCGCTGAGACCCCTGCGACTGGATCGACAGCCCGATCGCGGGGAGGATCCCGGCGGCCGCGCCGGAGAGCGTCCCGAATCCCGCGATCAGCAGGCCCTGCCAGAACCCGATGCGCCGACGGAGGGCCGGAGTGCCTCCCACGGCGGCGAGCGTCGCGTCATCGGGACGCCGCTCGAACCGCGCGAGGCCGAGGGCCACGGCGCTCGCCCCCACGACGAGGACGGAGACCGTTGTGGCCAGTGGGATGAGCCACGTCAGGTCGCTAGGCGGGCCCGTCTCGACGTACGCCCACAGCGAGTAGTCCGACGTGCTGGCCAGGTTCGCCTGCGTGTTGAGGCGGTCACGGCTCTCAACGGAGATCGGATCGTCGAAGGAGGCGATCACGACCTCGGGCTGCGCCTGGATGCCGAGGTCGAGCGCGGTCTGCGGTGCCATGGCGACGACGATCGACCCGCGGGCTCCCTCCTCGACGATGGCGTCGGCGCTCTCCTCCCACATCGGGTCCGAGCGCTCCGTTGCGTCGGTGGACGGCCGCCAGACGTTGTCGGGTGCGCGCCCTTCATACAGATCGCGGCCGGACCACGCACCGAACTGCACGGTGCCGTCGACGACATACCTCGAGTCGGTGACGACGACCGCGCCCTCGTCGTAGGCGGCCCGCTCGCCGGGGGACAGCGCCACGCCGAGAGCCGTGGACAGGTCGTCCGCGGAGAGGACGGAGATGTTGTTCTGCGGATCCCCAGCCCCCCGCCACTCCGACACAGACTCCGGATCGAGCAGATACCGCTCGGGCAGCACCGCCAGGGCCCGCACCATGTCATCGGGCACGTCGTCGGCGTGCGCATAGTTCCAGACGGGCAGCTGCCGGGCGATGGTCGCGGTACCGTCCGCGCCGGCGTCGGCGACCATGGTGCGCGCGGACTCGATCGCCCTCCTCGCCGACTCCGCGCTGAGCGGCTCGGCGCCCGAGGTCGTGGCCGGCGGTCCCATCGAGACGACGACGCTTCCCACGGGAGCGGTGTAGACGTGGTTGCGCGCGGAGTTCGCGGTGCCCATGGCGGAGACGGCGGCGACGAAGACGCCGAGGAAGACCGTCGCGCCGATGGCGGCGAAGGCCGGCACGGTGCGCGACGCGTTCGCGGCAGCATCCCGTGACGCGATGCGGGCGGCCGTCGAGGCGCGAGACAGCCCTCGCGAGACGGTCCACAGGAGCCACCGTCCCGAGAGCAGGATGCCGACCTGCGCCAGGATGGGCCCGGCCACGATCCCGTAGACCGGGATCATGCTCAGGGGTGAATCCCACCTCACGCCCGTACCGTTCCGGTTGAGGACGGCGAGGCCCACCCCGCACGCCAGTGTGATCCCCACCCCGACGAGGAGGAGCACCGAGCCCCAGACGGGGCGGGACGCGGTCGGCCGCTGCGGGCGGCGGGCCCCGCGGAGTGCGCTGATGGCATCGGCGCGCGCCACGGTGCGGGCCGGGACGAGCGCGGAGAGCGTGCCGACCAGCACAGAGAAGACGAAGATGCCGGCCACGCCCAGCCAGGGCACGTGGAATCCCCATGGGGAGATGCCGCTGCCATCGTCGACGATCGCGAGGCCGCCGGCCGCCAGTCCCACCCCGAGCGCGGTCCCGACCACGCCGCCGACCGCGCCCAGGACGGTCCCCTGCAGGGCGACGGTGCGGAACAGGTCGCGACGGGATCCGCCGACGCTTGCGACGATGGCGAGCGAGCGCTGCTGGCGGCGGGCGGCCACCGCGAAAGCCGCACCGGCGAGCATCACGACGACATACGCCGCGAATGCGCCTCCGATCGCGATGACGGCGACCATGCTCCAGAACACGGCGGTCTGGTTGGCCTGGGCGCGCTGCGCGTCCTCGTTCACTCGCGTCGGCGGGTCGAGGAGGACCTCACGCGACAGTGCGACGACGCCCTGCTCGTTGAGCTCTTCCACGTCCGACCACGGCAGGGCAGGCTCCGGCAGATACCAACGGTGCTCGCCGGAGACGAACTGGCGCGTCCGATCGGTCAGCGGGAGGAAGACTCCGGCGTCGGCGTCGGGTACCCCTGCCGCGTCGAGGGTGCCCACGACGGTGAAGGTCAGGTCCTCGGCGGGGAGCGCAAGCTCACCGCCGATTCCGATGCCGAGACGCTCCAATGCGGCGGGAGTCACCATCGCTTCGGACGCGCTGGACGGTCGTCGTCCGTCGACGAGGTCGTACTTGCCGGCGAACTCCTCGTGCCATGTCTCGCCCGCCCAGGCCGTGACGGGCGCTTCCCCCGCCGCTGTGCGCACGCGGACAGTGCCGCGCTCGACGATCTCCACGACCTCCGTGCCGGGCGCAAGCTCAGCGGCAGGATCCTCCAGCGGGACGCCCTCCAATGCCTCCGACACGCCATCGGCTCCGACGGGGTAGCCGTGCCACTCCGGCTCGGTCGGGGCCTGCCAGAAGCCCGCGTCCGGTACGCCGGCCGGAGCCACCCACGCCTGCATCCGACCGAGCTCCACGCGTGCACGCTCCTCCGGCGTGCTCACCGAGCTCATCGCCCACACGGCGAAGCCGGTCATCCCAGCGATCGGGAGGGCGACGAGGATCACGACGAGAAGGCTGGAGAGCCGGGTCCGTGCGGCCTGCCTGCGGGCCAGGCGCGCCGAGACGCGCCAGCGGCTGAGCGCGCCCGCGCGGCGGCGTCGGCGCGCGGGGTGGCGAGTCCGAGTCCGTGCCGTCGTCATCGCGTGCTCGCCAGGAGCGAGTCGGCGCCTTCGCGGCGCGACTCGTCCACGATCCGTCCGTCGCGGAGGAAGAGGATGCGGTCGGCCCAGGCGGCGTGGCGGGCCTCGTGCGTGACGAGGATGCCGGCCGCCCCCGCATCCACGCGGGCTCGCAGCATCCGCATGACCGCCTCCCCGGTCACGGAGTCCAGCGCTCCGGTCGGCTCGTCGGCGAGGATCAGCCGGCGGCTCCCCACGACGGCGCGTGCGATCGCCACCCGCTGCTGCTGGCCTCCGGATAGATCGTCGGGGTACGCGCCGGCGCGCTCCTCGAGGCCGACGGAGGCGAGAGCGTCGCGGCCCGCGCGCCGCGCGACGCGGCTGCGGAAGCCGTCGAGTTCGAGCGGCAGCGTGACGTTCTCGAGCGCGGTGAGCGTCGGGATGAGGTTGAAATCCTGGAAGACGAATCCGAGCGAGCGGCGGCGGAGCGCTGCCACCTCGCGCGGCCGCGCGCTGGAGAGATAGTCGCCTTCGACGATCACTTCGCCCGCCGTGGGCTGCTGAAGCCCGCCGGCAATCGCCAGCAGCGTCGACTTTCCCGAGCCCGACGCCCCCATCACCGCCACGAGTTCGCCGCGCGCGACGTCCAGATCGATCCCGCTCAGTGCCGTGACCGACGTCTCGCCCGACCCGTACTGCTGCGAGACGCCCGACAGGCGCAGCACCGGCACCGCAGCGGTCATCGCTCACCTCGCACGGATGCGGTGGGGGAGGAGGAGCGCGCAGGGCGGACGGGCTCGATCGGAAGCGGTGCAACGGGTGGGCCGGCGGCCAGGCGCTGCTCGATGTGATCCAGCCAGCGCACCTCCGCCTCCGCCTCGAAGATCATCGAATCCGCGATCAGCGACCACGCGAGCTCCTCGGGCCCATCCGTGGCGCCGGCGTACTTCGCGCGGTTGAGCCCCTGCAGTCGCGCCAGTGACGCCCGGCGCTGGCTCTGGATGATGGCCGCGAGGTCGGCGCCGGGCAGGGTCGAGGCCAGTGCGATCTTGATGGGGAGCTCGTCGCGGGTCCCGGCCGGCCGGGCGACGGGCGTGTCCAGCCAACGGCGCACCTCGTCACGGCCGGCGTCGGTGATCTCGTAGAACACGTGTCCCTCATCGTCGACGAGGCCGCGGCGGGCGAGCCCGTCGCGCTCGAGGCGCTCCAGCGTGTTGTAGATCTGTCCCGCGTTGAGGGTCGAGGTCGATCCCGTGCGGCGGTCGAACTCGACCTTGAGCTGATACCCGTAGCAGGGGCCCTGCGCGAGGATCGCGAGCAGACCTTGGCGTACCGACATGTGAGTCCCTTTGCTTTCCCGGAAGATGCTTTTCGAGCATATGCTTTCCGGGAAAGCAGCGCCAGCCCTGCTTTCGGCGGATCCTCGCAGGATCCTCCGTGTCACGAACGGATAACATGGCACGGTATGCCTGCGTGCAGGCGGGCCACGTGCGTCAGCACACGGCCGAATCCGACAGATGGAGATCCTCCGTGGCCAATCCTCTCGAGAAACTACTCCGTGCCGGCGAGGGGCGCGTCCTCCGGCGGCTTCAGCAGGTCGTGAAGGCCGTCAACGCGCTGGAAGAGGACTACTCCCACCTCACCGACGACGAGCTGCGTGGCGAGACCGCCGAGCTCCGTACGCGCTTCGAGGCGGGGGAGAGCCTGGACCGCCTCATGCCCGAGGCCTTCGCCGCCGTGCGCGAGGCCGCCCAGCGCACGCTCGGCCAGCGCCCGTACGACGTGCAGGTGATGGGCGGCGCGGCGCTGCACCTGGGCAACATCGCCGAGATGAAGACCGGTGAGGGCAAGACGCTGACGGCCACCTTCGCCGTCTACCTCAACGCCATCGCCGGGCAGGGCGTGCACGTCATCACCGTCAACGACTACCTCGCGACCTACCAGTCCGAGCTGATGGGCCGCGTCTACCGTGCCCTCGGGATGACCACGGGCGTCATCGTCTCGGGACAGACCCCCGAGGTGCGCCGCGCGCAGTACGCGTGCGACATCACCTACGGCACCAACAACGAGTTCGGATTCGACTACCTGCGCGACAACATGGCGTGGCGCAAGGAGGACCTCGTCCAGCGCGGCCACTACTACGCCATCGTCGACGAGGTGGACTCCATCCTCATCGACGAGGCCCGCACGCCGCTGATCATCTCGGGCCCCTCGTCCGGCGAGGCCAACCGCTGGTTCGCCGAGTTCGCCAAGATCGCCCGCACGCTCGAGGCGGGCGTGGACTACGAGGTGGACGAGAAGAAGCGCACGATCGGCGTGCTCGAGCCCGGCATCGAGAAGGTCGAGGACTACCTCGGCATCGAGAACCTGTACGAGTCGGCCAACACCCCGCTCATCTCGTTCCTCAACAACTCCATCAAGGCCCTGGCCCTGTTCAAGCGCGACACCGACTACGTCGTCATGAACGACGAGGTCATGATCGTCGACGAGCACACCGGCCGCATCCTCGTCGGTCGCCGCTACAACGAGGGCATCCACCAGGCCATCGAGGCCAAGGAGGGCGTGCCGGTCAAGGCCGAGAACCAGACCCTGGCCACCGTCACGCTCCAGAACTACTTCCGCCTCTACGACAAGCTCGCCGGCATGACCGGCACCGCCGAGACCGAGGCGGCGGAGTTCATGTCGACGTACAAGCTCGGCGTCGTGCCGATCCCCACGAACAAGCCGATGATCCGCAAGGACCAGTCCGACCTCGTCTACAAGAACGAGACGGCGAAGTTCGCCCAGGTCGTGGAAGACATCGTCGAGCGCCACGCCACCGGGCAGCCGGTGCTGGTGGGCACCACGAGCGTGGAGAAGAGCGAGTACCTCTCGCGCCTGCTGGCGAAGAAGGGCATCAAGCACGAGGTGCTCAACGCCAAGAACCACGCGCGCGAGGCGGAAATCGTCGCGCGCGCGGGGCGCCTGGGCGCCGTCACCGTCGCCACCAACATGGCGGGGCGCGGCACCGACATCATGCTCGGCGGCAACCCCGAGTTCCTCGCCGTGCAGGAGCTGAAGGCGCAGGGCCTGGACCCGGTCGAGACTCCCGAGGAGTACGAGGCGGAATGGGATGCGGTGTACCAGCGCGTACGCGAGACCGCGGCCGAGGAGGGCGCGAAGGTCGTCGAAGCCGGCGGCCTGTACGTCCTGGGCACCGAGCGGCACGAGTCCCGCCGCATCGACAACCAGCTGCGCGGTCGCTCGGGCCGTCAGGGCGACCCGGGCGAGAGCCGGTTCTACCTGTCGCTGACCGATGACCTCATGCGCCTGTTCCAGTCCGGGGCCGCCGAGGCGATCCTCGCCCGTGCGAACTTCCCCGACGACGTCGCGATCGAATCCGGCATGGTCTCCCGCGCCATCAAGAGCGCACAGGCCCAGGTGGAGGCGCGCAACGCCGAGATCCGCAAGAACGTCCTGAAGTACGACGACGTGCTCAACCGCCAGCGCGAGGCGATCTACGCCGACCGCCGCCACATCCTGCAGGGCGATGACATCGCCGACCGCGTGCAGCACTTCATCGAGGACGCCATCTCGGCCGTCATCGACGACCACACCGGCAGCGGTCACACCGAGAGCTGGGACTTCGACGCCCTCTGGACGGAGCTCAAGACCCTCTACCCGGTGGGCGTGACGATCGACGAGGTCGTCGCCGACGCCGGCGCGCGCGGCCGCATCACGGCCGAGGGCCTGAAGCGGGAGATCCTCTCCGACGCCCGCATCGCCTACGCCAAGCGCGAGGAAGAGCTCGGCGAGCAGGCGGTGCGCGAACTCGAACGGCGCGTCGTGCTCCAGGTGCTCGACCGCCGCTGGCGCGACCACCTGTACGAGATGGACTACCTCAAGGACGGCATCGGCCTGCGGGCGATGGCCCAGCGCGACCCGCTCATCGAGTACCAGCGCGAGGGCTACCAGATGTTCCAGGCGATGATGGGGCAGATCAAGGAGGAGTCGGTCGGCTACCTGTTCAACCTCGAGGTGGAGGTGCGCCGCGCCGAGGGCGAGCAGGGCGCGCAGGTGGAGGCCAAGGGCCTCTCGGCCGGTCCCGCCGAAGCCCCGCGGCTGGAGTACTCGGCGGCCAATGACGCCGGCGAGGTGGAGGTGCGCAACGAGCGCGGGCAGGTCCAGCAGGCCGCCACGGGTCGCCTGCGTCAGGCCGCCGCGGCGACCGGCGGTGCTCCCACTCGCACCGCCGAGGCCCCGCGCGGCGCCTTCGGGCAGCGCACCGACGGTGCCGGACCCGCCGCCCCCGCGGCCAACCGCGCCCAGCGTCGCGCCGCCGACAAGAAGAAGTAGGCCCCATCGGCGGTGGGAGAGGTCGGAAGCGGTCGGGCCGGCTCGGGCGCCACGGGGCGGGGATTGGCCCGCTGAGGGTGCGCATGCCGGCACGCGGGCCGGGGATATCCTGATCCGATGAGCCCGCTTCGCCCCCTCGATCAGTCCTCCAAGCTGAAGGACGTCCTCTACGAGATCCGCGGGCAGGCCCTCGTCGAGGCCGACCGGCTGGAGTCGGAGGGTCACGCGATCCTCAAGCTCAACACCGGCAACCCGGCGTCCTTCGGCTTCGAGGCGCCGTTCCAGATCGTCCGCGACATGATCGAGGCGCTCCCGCACGCCCACGGCTACAGCGACAGCCGCGGCATCATGTCGGCGCGGCGGGCGGTGGTCTCGCGCTACGAGCAGGTCGCCGGCTTCCCCGCACTGGATCCGGATGACGTGTACCTCGGCAACGGCGTCTCCGAGCTCATCACGATCGTCATGCAGGCGCTGCTGGATGAGGGCGACGAGGTCCTCATCCCCGCGCCGGACTATCCGCTGTGGACGGCGATGACGAGCCTGGGCGGCGGCACCCCGGTGCACTACCTGTGCGACGAGCTCGACGGCTGGCAGCCCGATCTGGACGACATCCGCGCGAAGATCACCCCGCGCACGAAGGCGATCGTCGTGATCAACCCCAACAACCCCACCGGCGCGGTGTACTCGCGTCAGGTCCTGGAAGGCATCGCGCAGATCGCGCGCGAGAATTCGCTGCTCATCCTCTCCGATGAGATCTACGACCGGATCCTCTTCGACGACGCCGCGCACATCCCCATGGCCGTCGTCGCGCCGGATCTGCTGTGCCTGACCTTCAACGGGCTCTCCAAGACCTACCGCGTCGCCGGCTACCGGTCGGGGTGGCTGGCCATCACCGGTCCGAAGACGCACGCGGCCGGGTTCCTCGAGGGCATCCAGCTGCTGGCGTCCACGCGGCTGTGCGCGAACGTCCCCGCTCAGCACGCCGTGCTCGCAGCGCTCACGGGCGTGCAGTCGATCGACGCGCTCATCGCGCCGTCGGGACGTCTGCGCGAGCAGCGGGATGCCGCGTGGGAGAGCCTGGAGGCGATCCCGGGGGTCTCCTGCGTGCGCCCGCAGGGCGCGCTGTACGCCTTCCCGCGCCTGGATCCGGAGGTGTACGACATTCCCGACGACGGGAAGTTCGTCTACGACTTCCTCGTCGCCGAGCACGTCCTGCTCGTGCAGGGGACGGGGTTCAACTGGCCGACCCCCGACCACCTGCGCATCGTGACGCTGCCGGAGGCGCGCGTGCTGACCGACGCGATCGAGCGTCTCGGGAACTTCCTGGCGTCCTACCGGCCGTAGGATCGCGGCACCGTCGGCGCCGCGTCAAGGGTGTCCCGCACCTTCCCGCCGGGAGTTAATGTCGCCGGCATGGCGATCGAACTGAACCAACCGGCACTGCGTCACGCCCGCGCGCTCATCCGCGACGGGAAGGTGGTCAAGGACGAACGCGACGACTGGTCGGAGGCGGCCCCCTCGGCAGCCGACGAGAACGCGTTCATCGAGAAGGAAGGCTGGACGGAGTACGCGCACTGGCACCTCGGCATCGACAGGAGCGAGAACCGGGAGACCAAGGGCGCCTACTCGTTCCCGTTCGGTGACTTCCAGAAGGTGCGTCGCTCCGGCGTCATCTCGGGCGAGAGTCGAGCGGGGCAGTACGACCACGACGAGATCCGCGATGCCCTCAAGGGCCTGCTGGAGATGATCGACGCCGACTGACGCGTCACAGCAGGGCGAGTGAGGTCGCCCGCCACCGGCGGTCGATGCCCTGCAGGCGCATCGCGACGGCGCGCGTGCGCGCCGGCGTGACCACCACGACGACGGCCTCTACGACCCCGTCGGCGGGAACGCACACGCGCACCGAACGGATGGCGTGCACCGGACGCGTGGCGGGCACGCCGCGCGCGCTGCGGGCGCGGGTGGCGAGGTTGGCCCTCGTGAGCAGCGCCCGGTACGCGTCTTCGGTCAGCCAGCGGGCGAGCTGCTCGATCTCACGGACGCCGGCCAGCACCTCCAGCACGCCGCGCGTGAGGTTGCGCAGCAGGGCGTCGGGATCGGGGAGGGCGGAGCTGGAGGTGCGCTGCGGGGCGAAGAACTCGTCCACATCGGCGGCGCGGGCCGTCACGGGGTGTGCGGGGAGCGAGCCCGCCGGCATCGATGCCATATGCGCGCCTATCTCGACAGGGGGATGTCGTGCGAGAGGAGATTTCTCGCGATCAGTAGAGCACACCCCCGGGCGCGGCGACCAGGTCCGTGGACGGATGTGGACAACTCCGGTCGTTTCCGGCACCGGTGCTCTAGCCTCGCGCCATGCGCTGGGATCGCTTCTTCGAGGACATCGAGGACCAGCTCGCCTCCGAGTGGGAGGCGGAGCGCGCTGCGCTGGAGACCGAAGCGGAGCGGCTGCGCCTTGCCCGCATCACGCTGCACGAGCGCCTCGCGGCGCTGGTGGCGACCGGTGACGCCGACCCCGTGGCCGCGGGGCTGGAGCTGCGGGGCGGGGCGACGCTGTCCGCGCCGGTGGCCGGGCTGGGGGCCGATTGGCTCCTGGCCTCCCCGTGGGGCTCGCGCTCGGGCGCCGCGCTCGTGCCGCTCAGCGCGATCGCCGGCGTCACCCTGCCGCACGCCGCGCTGCTGCGCTCCGCCCGGCCGGAGACGGCGGCGAGCGGATCGGCCGTGTCACGACGGGCCACGTTCGGATTCGCGGTGCGCGACCTCGTGCGCCGTCGCTCGGGTGTCACCGTCCACGAGGTGGACGGCAGGTCGGTCACGGGCACGATCGATCGTGCCGGGGCGGACCATCTGGACCTGGCCGTGCATGAGCGCGGGGCGATCCGCCGGGCGGCGGAGGTGACCGGCTACCGCATCGTGCCGTTCGCCGCCGTCGCGTGGATCGGCATCGACGGGCACGCCGAGTCGCTGCGGGTGTGAGCGGTCAATCGCGTGCGGAGGCGCCGCCGCGCCCCCACAGCTCGGGGAAGCTCGCGGCGTTGGACTGACGCCACAGCGCGATGCGGCGGGCCTCCTCGGCCTGATCCTCCAGGTAGGCCTCGACGCTGTCCTCCTCCACGCGCCACCGCGCGGGGCTGCCCACGCGCATGCCGCGGAGCCGCCCCTCGTGGACGAGGGCGACGACCTCGTCGACCGTGATGCTCAGCAGCTCCGCCACCTGAGCGGGAGCGAGCAGGTGCGTGCCGGCGGGGGGACGGTCGGGCATGAGCCCATTATGACCGGCACCCCCGCGGCCCTCGAATCGCCTCGCGGCGCTGTGGATAAACACCGATGCCTCTGCGGTGATCGGAGCACCATATCCGCATGACTGCCTCCGACCGTCCGCGTGCGCGATCGCGGCCCTTCTGGGGCGACGCCCGGTTCCTCCTCGGCGTGCTCCTGGTCGTCGTCTCCGTCGCCGGCGTGTGGCTGGTGGTGGGAGCGGCCCGCCAGACGGTCCCCGTGCTCGCGGCGGCCCGCACGATCGTGCCGGGGGAGAGCCTGGACGCCGATGATCTGCGCACGGTCGACGTCGCCCTGGGCGCGACGGGCGAGGCGTACGTCGCGCCCGGCGAGCTCCCCGAGGCGGCGGTGGCGACCCGCACGATCAGCGCCGGCGAACTCGTGCCTGCGCACGCCGTCGGCGCCGGCGCCGACGCGCGGGTGACGACCGTCGTGGTCGACACCGCGGCGGACGTGCCCGCCACGGTCGCCTCCGGCGTCCGGGTGGAGGTGTGGCACGCGCCGGCGCTCGAGCGCGGTCTCTTCGACACTCCCCGCATCCTCGTCGCCGACGCCACCGTGGCCGACGTCGTGCGCGAGGAGGGCGTGATCGGGCAGGCCGGGGCGACGCTCGAGCTCGTCATCCCGCGCGCCGACGTCGCCGCGACCCTCGCGGCGCTGTCGGGCGGATCCTCGCTCTCGGTCGTTCCGGTGGCCGGAGGTGCCCCGTGACGAGCGTGGCGCTGGCCGTCGACGGCCCGCACGGCGACCGGCTCGCGACCGAGCTGAGCATCGAGGGGGTGCGGGTCGGCGCGGTGGTGCGCGCGGCCGAGGTCTCCCGGCTCCGCCTGGACGGGGGAGAGATCGACGTCCTGGTCCTGCAGGTGGGGGCGTCAAGCCTCACCGCCGAGGTGGTCGCGGCGTGCGACGCGCACGGCGTGCGCATCGCGCCGCTGTGCGACGACGAGCCGGGGCGGCGCCTGGCCGCGCGGTTCGGGCTGACCGTCCCGCTCCCTCTCGCGGTCGAGGGGTGGGTGCTCGCCGACTCGCTGACGGCCCCCGCCGCTCCCCTCGCGCGCGCGGTCCCCGCCGCCTCCGGCCGCGTGGTGTCGGTCTGGGGTCCGCACGGGGCGCCGGGTCGCTCCACCCTCGCGATCGAACTCGCCGCGGAGCTCTCCCGCGGCGGACGAGCGGTCGCGCTCGTGGACGCCGACTCGCACGCGCCGTCGATCGCGCTGTCGCTGGGGCTCGCGGACGAGGGTCCGGGGTTCGCAGCCGCCTGCCGGCAGGCGGAGCGGGGCGGGCTGGACGAGGCGGAGCTGCGTCGCATCAGCGTCCCCCTGCGCACCGCCGGCGGAACCGTCGACGTGCTGACGGGGATCAACCGCCCTGGCCGCTGGCCGGAGCTCTCCGAGGCCCGCGTGGCGGCGGTGCTGTCGGCGTCGCGGTCGTGGGTGGACTGGGTGGTGGTGGATGTCGCGGCCTCGCTGGAGCGCGACGAGGAGGTCGTCAGCGACCTGGACGGGCCTCGTCGCAACGCCGCGACGCTGGCGGCCCTGCGCGAGTCGGACCTCGTGGTGGCCGTGTGCGCGGCCGACCCGGTCGGAGTCGCCCGGTTCGTGCGTGCGCACGCCGAGCTCCGCGCCACCGTCGGGTCGACGCCCGTGGCGGTGGTGGTGAACCGCCTGCGCCCCGGGACGCTCGGGATCGACGCGCGCGGGCAGGTGCGGCGCACGCTGGAACGGTTCGCGGGGGTCGAGGACATGTGGTTCGTGCCCCTCGACCCTCGCTCGGCCGATGCCGCGATGCTCGCCGCCCGCCCGGTGGCCGATACGGCACCGCGTGCGCCCCTCGCCGCGGCCGTGCGGCGGTTCGTGGGGGAGGCGGTGGCCCCCGCCCCCGCCGCGCAGGAGCGGCGGCGCACCGCGCGACGCACCCTTCGCGCCCGCGTCCCGCGCAGCGCGTGACGGCGGTCCCGGCGCGCCCGCATAGGGTGGAGAGGTGTCCACCCTCAGCGATCTCGTCTACGCCCAGGGCCGCTCCACGGAGGCCGACGTCGACTGGCTGCACCGCCTCGTCAGCGACGGCCAGCTGCTGGCCGACCTCGCCTTCGCCGACATCGTGGTGTGGGTGCCGACCCTGGACGACTCGTTCATCGCCGTCGCTCACGCACGCCCGAGCGGCGCGGCCACCCTCTTCTATCGCGACATCGTCGGCGACCGGGTCCGCCCGCAGTGGCGCACCCAGGTGCGCGAGGCCTTCCACAGCGGGCGCATCGTGGACTCGGCGTCACCGGACTGGTTCGAGGAGACTCCGACGCGGGTGCGAGCCGTGCCGATCGTGCGGGAGCTCGGCCAGGGCGGCGCGCCGGCGGTGACCGTCGGCGTCCTGACCCGCCACACCAACCTGGGGGAGACCCGCACCCCCTCGCGCCAGCAGATCACCTTCAACGACTGCGCGGACGACCTGTTCGGGATGATCTCCACGGCGGAGTTCCCCGACCTGTCCGCCCCCACCGCGCCGCGCCGTGGCGCCCCGCGCGCCTCGGACGGGCTCATCCGCCTGGACGTCGACGGGATCGCGACCTTCGCCAGCCCCAACGCGCTGTCGGCGTTCAACCGGATGGGCTTCGACGACGAGCTCGAGGGCGAATCGCTCGTGGAGGTCACCAGCCGCATCCTGCCCGCCAAGCGTCAGGTGGACGAGTCGCTCCCGCTCGTGGTGACCGGCCGCGCGCCGTGGCGCGCCGACCTGGAGGCCCGCGGCGTGCAGGTGTCGCTGCGGACCATCCCGCTGCGCGAGCGGGGGACGCGGATCGGGGCGATCGTGCTGTGCCGCGACGTGACGGAGATCCGTCACCAGGAGCAGGAGCTCATCACCAAGGACGCGACCATCCGCGAGATCCACCACCGGGTCAAGAACAACCTGCAGACGGTCGCCTCCCTGCTGCGCATCCAGGCCCGCCGCACGCACTCGGACGAGGCCCGCGAGGCGCTCACGCAGGCGATGCGGCGCGTGTCGGCGATCGCGGTCGTGCACGACACCCTCTCGGAGGGCCTCGCCCAGAACGTGGACTTCGACGACGTCTTCGCCCGCGTGCTCAAGCTGGTCGCCGAGGTCGCCGCCGCGCCCAACACGCGGGCCCAGACACGCACCACCGGGCGCTTCGGCACGCTCCCCAGCGAGTACGCCACGCCCCTGGCCCTGGCTCTCACCGAACTGGTGACCAACGCCGTCGAGCACGGCCTCGCCGGGCAGGAGGGCGACGTGGAGATCGCGGCCGTGCGCACCGACGACGTCCTCGAGGTGCGTGTGCGGGACACCGGGGTGGGGCTGCCGGAGGGACAGGTGGGACGGGGACTGGGCACGCAGATCGTCCGCACCCTCATCCAGGGCGAGCTCGGCGGCACGATCGACTGGCACACGCTCGTGGGAAGCGGCACGGAAGTGACCATCGACATCCCGATGCGCTACATCGCCCGCGGGGAGGGCTGAGCCCGTCACGCAACAGCGCCATGCGGACGCGTGAGCGTCCGCATGGCGCGGATGATGCGATGCGGCGGCGTCAGGACGCGCGGCGGGCGCGGGCGGCGCGGCGCTTGAGGGCGCGGCGCTCGTCCTCGGACAGCCCACCCCATACGCCCGAGTCCTGGCCGGACTCGAGGGCGTACTGCAGGCACACCTCGGTGACGGTGCAACGGGCGCACACCGACTTCGCCTTCTCGATCTGGTCGACGGCCGGTCCGGTGTTCCCGACGGGGAAGAACAGCTCGGGGTCGACGGTCAGGCAGGCAGCTTTGTCGCGCCAATCCATGGTGGTGCTCCTTGAGAGGAATCAGGTTGATCAGAGCCCGGCTTCGGGTGTCCGATACTCTGGTGGGGAGATGCGAGCGTCTGGCTCGCCCCACGTCGCTGTGGGAGCACACGGCTTTACATATCGTCCCATAAGCACCCGGACCGATCAAGAGGTGAAGGGGAGCTTTCCAGCCGGTTGACAGGCTTTTCGTCCCCCCGTGCACCCGATCCCCAGGAGTTCCGCATGATGGTCCGACTGATCGCCGCCGCGATCCTCGCCTTCGAAGCGCTCGGGCTCGCCGTGCTCGTCGTGTGGCAGGTGGTGGCGATGATGGCCGGTGACACCGCCTCCCTCGCCAGTGCGATCGCCCTGGCCGCGCTGACCCTCGTCGGGGCGGTCGCGGTGGCGGCGTTCTCCGTGGCCACCGCGCGCGGGCAGTCGTGGGGCCGCTCCGGCGGCATCGTCGCGCAGGCCCTCATCCTCGCCGTCGCGCTGGGGGAGCTGACCGGCGAGAACGCGAACCCCGCGACGGCGGCGCTGATCGCGGCGCCGGCGCTGGTGTGCGGCGTGATGCTGATCCTGACCGTGCGATCGGCCGGGCGTCAGGCCCGCGCGGGAGAGCAGACCTGACGGATGGTTCAGGCGGCGGCGTCGATGCCCAGGAGCTTGCGGAGCCGCGCCACGTGGCCGGTGGCCTTGACGTTGACCATCGCGTGCTCGACGGTGCCGTCCTCGTCGATCACGAACGTCGAGCGCAGCACGCCCTGGATGGTCTTGCCGTAATTCTGCTTCTCGCCCCACGCGCCGTACGCGTCGTGCACGGCGTGGTCGGGGTCGCTCAGCAGCGGGAAGGCCAGGCCGTCGCGCTCACGGAACTCCCGCAGCTTCTCCGGCAGGTCGCGGGAGATGCCGAGCACCGTGTACCCGGCGCCCTGCAGGGAGGAGAGGCTGTCGCGGAAGTCGCACGCCTGCGTCGTGCACCCGGGCGTCATGGCTGCCGGGTAGAAGTACACGATGACGCGGCGGCCCCGGAAGTCATGCAACGAGACGAGGTGGTCGTCCTGGTCGGAAAGCGTGAAATCGGGCGCTGCGGTTCCGGGTTCGAGGGTGCTCACCCCTCCACCTTACGGTCGGAGAAGGTGGTCAGCAGCCGCTGCAGCGAATCCAGCCGCGCGGCGCCGCCCGGCCCGAGGCGCCCCTCGGCGACCGCCTCGACGATCGCGCAGTCCGGGGCATCCGGTAGGTGCGTGCATCCCCGTGGGCACTCCTCCGCGATGAGGGCGAGGTCGGTGAAGGCACCCAGGATGTTGGCGGGGTCCACGTGCCCCAGGCCGAAGGATCGCACTCCGGGGGTGTCGATGACCCATCCGCTGCCGCCGGCGCCGCGATAGCGCAGCGACACGGTCGAGGAGGAGGTGTGGCGCCCGCGACCGGTGACCACGTTGACGTGACCGATCGCCCGCTCGGATCCGGTGAGGGCGTTCACGAGGGTCGACTTGCCGACGCCGGAGTGACCCACGAACACCGTCGAGTGCCCGATGAGGGCCTCGCCGATCCGCTCGAGGGGGACATCGTCGGGCGCGCTGGTGAACACCTCCAGGTCCAGGCCCTCGAAGTGCGCGAGGAACGCCGATGGGTCGGCCAGATCCGTCTTGGTGACCACGAGCAGCGGGCGGATGCCGGCATCCAGCGCCGCGACGAGATACCGGTCGACCAGCCGTGCGCGCGGCTCGGGATCGGCCGCGGCGACGACGATGAGCATCTGGTCGGCGTTGGCGACGATGATCCGCTCCACCTGGTCGGTGTCATCGGCGCTGCGGCGCAGGAGCGACGTGCGCTCCTCGATGCCGACGATGCGGGCCAGCGTGCCCTCGGCGCCGGAGATGTCGCCCACGACCCGTGCGCGGTCGCCCGTGACGATGGCCTGCTTGCGCAGCTCGCGGGCGCGGGTCGCGGTGATCCGGCGCTCCTGGGGGCCGTCCTCGTCCACGAGCACCGCATAGCGGCCGCGGTCCACTCCCAGGACACGCGCGATGACGGCGTCGGCGTGCGCGGGCCTGCGCTTGGTGCGCGGGCGGTTCGCCTTCGGATTGGGCCGGACGCGGATGTCGGTCTCGTCGGGGCCGTCGTCCTGGTCGTCCTCGAAATCCTCGAGCCAGCTCATCGTCCTCGTCCGCGTCAGCGGCCGGCGCCTTCCCGCATCCCCTGCCACAGCGACGGGAACTGCGGCAGCGTCTTGGCCGTCGTGCCGATGTCGTCCACCCGGACCCCCGGGACCCGCAGCCCGATGAGGGCGCCCGTGGTGGCCAGGCGGTGGTCGTGATACGTGCGCCACGTCCCGCCGTGCAGCGGCCGGGGCACGATCCGGATGCCGTCCTCCAGCTCGTGCGCCTCTCCGCCGAGGGCCTGCAGGTTCGACACCAGTGCCGCGATGCGGTCGCTCTCGTGACCGCGGATGTGGCCGATGCCGTACAGCGTCGTGGGCGACTCGGCGAAGGCGGCGAGTCCGAACAGCGTGGGGGCCAGCTCTCCCGCCGCCGACAGGTCCAGGTCGATGCCCTCGATCGACTCGCCTGCGGTGACGGTGAGGTTGGTCGAGCGGCGGACGACCTTCGCGCCCATCTCGGCGAGGATCTCCACCAGGAGGGCGCCGGGCTGGGTGGAGTGCAGCGGCCACCCCGGCACCGTCACCTGGCCGCCGGCGACCATCGCGGCGGCCAGGAAGGGCGCCGCGTTGGAGAGGTCGGGCTCGATCGCGATGTCCTTGCCGCGCACCGGACCCGGCGGCACGATCCACTCGCCGGGCGCGGGGCGCTCGACGTGGATGCCGCGGTGGGCCAGCGACTCGATCGTCATGTCGATGTGCGGGATGCTGGGCAGGCGCGCCCCGGTGTGGCGCAGATGCAGGCCCACGTCGAAGCGGGGCGCGGCCAGGAGCAGACCGGAGACGAACTGGCTGGAGGCGCTCGCGTCGATCTCGACCTCGCCCCCGCGCACGTGGCCGTGCCCGCGCACCGTGAAGGGGAGCGCCCAGTGGCCGCCGTCGTCGATGTCCAGGCCCACGTCGCGCAGTGCCGCGATGAGCGATCCCATCGGCCGGTGCAGGGCGCTCTCGTGCGCGGTGATCGTCACCTCGCCCGAGGCGAAGCCCGCCAGCCCCGCGACGAAGCGCATGACGGTGCCGGCCTGGCCGCAGTCGATCTCGACGTTGCCCCGGAAGGGGGCCACGGGCGTGATGCGCAGGTCGGCGCTCGCGCCGTTGTCGTCCACACTCTCCACGCTCACCCCGAGCGTCGTGAGGGCCCGCACCATCCGGGCGGAGTCGTCCGAATGCAGCGGGGCGTGCAGGACGCTGGGTCCATCGGCGATCGCGGCGAGGATCAGCTCCCGGTTGGTGAGCGATTTCGACCCGGGTACCACCACCGTCGCACGCAGCGGCCCGTCGGCGACGGGCGCGAGCCACCCACCGCGGGGCGCGGTGTCGGAGGTCGCGGGGGAATAGCCGTCGAGGGTCATCGGTTCCACCCTAGTGAAGGAGGAGCAGATGATCGCTGTCCTGGACAGGTCCCGGCCGGAGTCCTGGGTCGTGGCCGCGCCGTCGGACGTAGACTGGCGCGTGATGAACGACAAGGCCGATGCCACCGTCGAAGCGCGCGAGCAGTTCGAAGAGCAGGCGCTCCCCTTCATGGACCAGCTGTACGCCGCGGCGATGCGCATGACGCGCAACCCGGCCGACGCGGCCGACCTGGTGCAGGAGACCTTCGTGAAGGCCTTCGGCTCGTGGGGGACATTCACGCAGGGCACCAACCTCAAGGCGTGGCTGTACCGCATCCTCACCAACACGTACATCAACACCTACCGCAAGAAGCAGCGGGAGCCCTACCAGGGCACCATCGACGACCTCGAGGACTGGCAGCTCGGGGGAGCGGAATCGACCACGGCCACGAGCGCACGCTCGGCCGAGGCGGAGGCGATCGACCGGATGCCCGCATCCGTCGTGAAGGACGCCCTGCAGTCGATTCCGGAGGATTTCCGGCTGGCGGTGTATCTCGCCGACGTCGAGGGCTTCGCCTACCAGGAGATCGCCGACATCATGAAGACACCGATCGGCACGGTCATGAGCCGCCTGCACCGTGGCAGGCGGATGCTGCGTGAACTGCTGACGGACTATGCGAAGGAGCGCGGCATCTCCGCCGCGACGGGAGTGACGAAATGAGCGACTGCGGCTGCGAGAAGGCACGACGCGACCTTGAGGAGTACCTGCGCGACGAGGTCTGCAAGACCAGTCCCGAGGACATCGCCGAACACCTCGCCCACTGCCCCGGGTGCCGGGACGAGGCGCACTTCGCACGAACCCTCACCGACGTGGTGGCACGTGCGTGCAAGGAGAGCGCGCCCGAGGAGCTGCGCGACCTCGTGATCGCGCGACTGCGCGCCGATCCCGTCGCCTGACGACGCGCTGACCGGCGCGGGTGTCGGACCCGGCCCCTAGGCTGGGCTCATGGCTGACGTCGACGCCCACTCGCTTCCGCTCGATCCCACCTCGGCCGAGCAGCTGGCCGCCGAGAACCTGGAGTACGCGCTCGTCGCGAACGACGGTCCCGGCTTCGAGGTCTTCCACTCCGCCGTCTCGCGCGGCTTCCTGGACGGCGAGCCGACCACAGAGCAGATCGCGGATTCGCGTGTCGCGCTGAGCCCTCGGCGCCTGACCGGCGTGTTCGACCGCGACGCGATCCACCCCGAGGTCCCCGTCGGGACGGTGGATTCGTGGGTCACCGAGCTCACCAGCGAGCCCGGGCGAACGGTCCCGGTGTGGGCCATCAGCGGCGTCACGGTGGCTCCCACCCATCGCCGCCGCGGCATCGCGCGCGCGATGCTCACCGGCGAACTGCGGACGGCTGCGGACGCGGGCTTCGCCCTGGCGGGACTGACGGTGTCGGAGGCGACGATCTACGGCCGGTGGGGGTTCGGGCCGGCGGTGTTCACCTCCGACCTCACGATCGACACCCGGCGCGTGCAGTGGACGGGCCGCCGCCCGCAGGGCCGTCTGGACTTCCTGAGCCAGGACGAGCTGCCCGACGCGCTCGCGGCGCTCCACGAGCGCACGCGGCGGCAGCGTCCCGGCGAGGCGGCCGGCTGGCCCGGGCTGTGGCGGCGCATGTCGGGGCTCCGCCCCGGCGATGACGACGCACGCAAGGTCCGTGCCGTGGCCTATCGGCGCACGGGCGAGCCCGACGGCATCCTCGTGTATTCCGTCGCGGAGAAGGGGGAGGACGGGTCGCGGCAGGAGTTGAGGATCCGCGGGCTGTTCACCGCGGACGACGACGCGTACGCCGCGCTGTGGCGCTTCGCGATCGAGCACGATCTCGTCGGCACCGTCGTGGCGACCCTGCAACCGGCCGATTCCCCGATCCGGTGGATGCTCTCCGACCACCGCGCCGTCCGCGAGACGCGCACCGACCACCACTGGCTGCGGATCCTCGACGTGCCCCGAGCCCTCGGCATCCGCTCCTACGCCGCCCCGCTGGACCTCGCGGTACGCGTGGAGGATCCGCTCGGCTTCGCCGAGGGGACGTGGCGGGTCGCGGTCGGGGAGGACGGCAACGCCACCGTGACGCCCACCGAGGACGCGCCGGAGGTCACCTTGGGGGCGAGCGCGCTGGCCTCCATCCTGCTCGGCGGCGTGCGCCCGGATGCCCTGGCCACCGCGGGTGGGATCGACGGCGACGCGGTGAGCGTGGCTGCGCTGACGCGTGCCTTCGCGCCCGCCGTCACGCCCGTCCTCAGCATCTGGTACTGACCCCCGCGCCGTCGCACGGTCACGGATATGACGAAGGCCCCGGGAGACCGGGGCCTTCGTGGTATCCGACTCCTACAGGGTCAGCGCCATGCGCATGAGCTCGGCGTGCTCCTGGGCGTGCACCTTCGGCGATCCGGTCGCCGGCGACGCCGCTGCCGCGCGCGAGACGCGACGGATCGTGCGTCCGCGCAGGTGCTTGACCACCTCGAGGGCGATGAACGGCCACGCGCCCTGGTTCTCCGGCTCGTCCTGCACCCACACCAGCTCCGCGTTGGGGTAGGTCTCCAGCACGGCGTTGAGCTCGTCGACGGGTGCGGGATAGTACTGCTCGAGGCGCACGAGGGCGACCTCGGGGTTCGGGTTCTTCTCCAGCTCGCCGCGCAGATCCCAGTGGATCTTGCCCGCGTGCATCAGGACGCGCTTGACGGCGGAGCGGTCGATCTGCCGGTCGTCGTCGAGCACCGGCTCGAACCGTCCGGTCAGGAAGTCCTCCACAGGGCTCGTCGCCCCGCGCAGGCGCAGCATCGCCTTCGGGGTGAAGACCACGAGCGGACGGCGCGGACGCTGGTAGGCCTGGCGCCGCAGCAGGTGGAAGTACGACGCGGGGGTGGAGGGACGCGCGACGGTCATGTTGTCCTGCGCGCACATCTGCAGGTACCGCTCGATGCGGCCCGAGGAGTGATCGGGTCCCTGACCCTCGTAGCCGTGGGGGAGGAGCAGCACGACGCTCGACTGCTGTCCCCACTTCTGGTCGGCGGCGGAGATGTACTCGTCGATGACCGACTGGGCGCCGTTGGCGAAGTCGCCGAACTGCGCCTCCCACAGCACCAGCGCGTCGGCACGCTCGACGGAGTAGCCGTACTCGAAGGCCATCGCCGCGTACTCGCTCAGCAGCGAGTCGTAGACGTAGAACCGGCCCTGGTTCTCGCTGAGGTTGGTCAGCGGGATCCACTCCTGGCCGTTCTCGCGGTCGTGGAGCACCGAGTGGCGCTGCACGAACGTGCCGCGGCGGGAGTCCTGACCGGCCAGGCGCACCGGGGTGCCCTCCAGCAGCAGCGACCCGAAGGCCAGCAGCTCGCCGAAGCCCCAGTCGATGTTGCCGCTGCGGCTCATCTCCAGGCGCTTGTCCAGCAGCTGCTGCAGCTTGGTGTGCACTGTGAAGCCCTCGGGCTTGTTGACGAAGGCATCGCCGATGGAGTGGACGACCTCGCGCGGCACGCCGGTGGTGTCGGGTGCACCGCTGGCCGGCTCCTCCGACGCATCCGGATCCACGATCGGGTTGGCGCCCGTCTCGGCCTCGTGCGTCTGGGCGAATGCGACCTCCAGGCGGCGCTGGAAGTCCTGCTTGGCCTGGTCGTACTCCTCTTCGGTGATGTCACCGCGGCCGACGAGGGACTCGGTGTAGAGGCGGCGCACCGAGCGCTTGGCCTCGATGAGGTTGGTCATGAGCGGCTGCGTCATCGAGGGGTCATCGCCCTCGTTGTGACCGCGCCGGCGGTAGCAGACCAGGTCGATGACGACGTCGTGGTGGAACTCCTGGCGATACATGAACGCCAGTTCGGCCACGCGGACGACAGCCTCGGGGTCGTCCCCGTTGACGTGGAAGATGGGCGCCTGGATCGTCTTGGCGACATCCGTGGCGTACACCGACGTGCGTGCGTCGGTGGGGGTCGTGGTGAAGCCGACCTGGTTGTTGACCACGACGTGGATCGTGCCGCCGGTGCGGTACCCGCGCAGCTGCGACATCTGCAGCGTCTCCACGACGACGCCCTGCCCGGCGAACGCGGCGTCACCGTGCACGAGGATCGGCAGCCACGAGAACGTCCCGATGGGCTTGCGGTCCTGCTTGGCGCGGACCACGCCCTCCAGCACGCCGTCGACGGTCTCCAGGTGCGAGGGGTTGGCGGCCAGGTACACCGGCAGTTCCTCGCCGGCGTCGGCGAGGAACGTGCCCTCGGTGCCGAGGTGGTACTTCACGTCGCCCGAGCCGCGCTTGCTGCCCACGGCGACCGAGCCCTCGAACTCGCGGAACACCTGCCCGTACGTCTTGCCGGCGATGTTGGTCAGCACGTTCAGGCGCCCGCGGTGGGCCATGCCGATCGCCGCGCCGTCCAGGCCCGCGGATGCCGCGCCCTGCAGGATCTCGTCCAGCAGCGGGATGAGCGACTCGCCGCCCTCGAGGCTGAACCGCTTCTGCCCGACGTACTTGGTCTGCAGGAAGGTCTCGAACGCCTCGGCCTCGTTGAGCTTGGACAGGATCCGCAGCTGCTCGTCGTGACCGGGCTTGGTGTACTTGACCTCGACGTTGTCCTGGAACCACTTGCGCTGCGTGGGGTCCTGGATGTGCATGTACTCGATGCCGATCGTGCGGCAGTACGAGTCGCGCAGCACGCCGAGGATGTCGCGGAGCTTCATCTGGCGCTTGCCGCCGAACCCGCCCGTCACGAATTCACGGTCCAGATCCCAGAAGGTCAGGCCGTGCGACTCGATCTCCAGGTCGGGGTGCGTGCGCTGCACGTACTCGAGGGGATCGATGTCGGCCATCAGGTGCCCGCGCACGCGGAAGGAGTTGATCAGCTCGTGCACGCGCGCGGTCTTGTTGATGCGCTCCGAGACGTCGACGTTGATGTCGCCGGCCCAGTGGATCGGGGCGTAGGGGATGCGCAGCGCCGCGAAGATGTCGTCGTAGAAGCCGCGCTGGCCCGTCAGGAGCTCGTGGACCTTCTTGAGGAACTCGCCCGAGCCGGCGCCCTGGATGACGCGGTGGTCGTACGTGCTGGTCAGGGTGATCGTCTTGCCGATCGCCAGCTCGTTGAGCGTCTTCTCGCTGGCGCCCTGGAACTCCGCCGGGTACTCCAGCGCGCCGGCGCCCACGATGCATCCCTGCCCCTTCATCAGGCGCGGCACCGAGTGCACCGTCCCGATGCCGCCGGGGTTGGTGAGGGAGATGGTCGTGCCCTGGAAGTCCGCGGCGCCCAGCTTGTTCGCGCGGGCGCGCTGGACGAGGTCTTCGTAGGCGGAGAGGTACTCGCCGAACGTGAGGCTCTCGGCGCGCTTGATGCTCGGCACCAGGAGGGCGCGCGTGCCGTCGGGCTTGGGGATGTCGATCGCGATGCCGAGATTGATGTGCGCCGGCGCCACGACCGAGGGCTTGCCGTCGATCTCCGCGTAGAAGACGTTCTGGCTCGGGAATTCCTTCAGCGCCTGGATGATCGCCCATCCGATGAGGTGCGTGAAGCTGATCTTGCCGCCGCGCGTGCGCGACATGTGGTTGTTGATGACGATGCGGTTGTCGATCATCAGCTTCGCCGGCACGGTCCGCACGCTCGTGGCGGTGGGGACGGTCAGCGACTGGTCCATGTTGGCCGCGAGCGTCTTAGGCATGCCGCGCAGCGGCGTGACCTTGTCCTCCTCGAGGCGCTCCGCCGACGCCGGGGCGTTGGCGGGTGCCTGTGCGGGGATCGGCTGCGGCGCCGCGGGCTTCGCGGTCGTGCGGGCCACCGGCTGCGCACCCACGACGGGGATCGGTGCGGTCACCGGCTTCGGCTCGGTGCCTCCGCCGTTCCCGTTCGCGCCCCCATCGGAGACGACGGGGTGGTACGCGTCGAGGATCGGCCACCACGCCTTGTCCACGGAGTTCTTATCGACCTTGTACTGCTCGTAGAGCTCATCGACGAGCCATTCATTGGCCCCGAATTCGCCCTCGTTCGAAGTACCGACGCCTGTGACCTGGCTCGACACGGTCGATCGCCTGCTTTCCTCGGTGAAGATCGGTGGGCTGCGCGGAAATCAGCCTCCGCGCACCGCCCCCCAGCCTAGCTCACCGGGCGCGCGGTGGCCCGTCCACCGGCCGACGGACCGTGCCGCGCGGCGGGGGGATCGGTAGCGTGGAGGTATGGAGTTCTCCGGCGCCCAGCCCGACCTCGACCTCACCTACGCGGACGTGTTCCTCGTCCCGCGCCGCTCCTCCGTCGCCAGCCGGCTGGACGTGGACCTGACCCCGGGAGACGGTACGCCCGCCCGCCTGCCGCTGGTGTCGGCGAACATGAACTCCGTCACGGGGGCGCGCCTGGCGGCGACGCTCGCCCGACGCGGCGGGCTGGGCGTGCTGCCGCAGGACATGCCGCTGCAGGAGCTGGACGCCGCCATCCGCTGGGTCAAGGCCCAGCCCGTGCCGTGGGACACGCCCCTCGTCCTGCCGCCCACCGCGACGGTGGCCGATGCCCGCCGTCTCCTCCCGGCCACACCGGGGCACGGGATCGTGGTGGCCGACACCGGTGCCGAGCACCTCACGATCGACCAGATCGTCAGCGTCGTGCCGGCCGGGGGGCTCGGCACCGCGCAGCCGGACGCGCTCCTGGGCGACCTGGCCCACGGAGGGGTCGCGTCGCTGGACGCCGAGGACGTCGGCAGTGCGCGGCATGCCTTCGACCTGCTCGTGGCCGCCGAGGCCGAGACGGTGTGCGTGCTCGAACACGGTCGGCTCGTGGGCACGCTGTCACGACGCAGCGCGCTGCGCGCCTCGCTGTATCCGCCGGCCGTCGACCGATCGGGCCGTCTCGCCGTCGCCGCCGCCATCGGCATCAACGGAGACGTCGCGGCCAAGGCGCGTGCCCTGGCCGGCGCCGGCGTCGACGTGCTCGTGCTCGACACCGCCCACGGGCACCAGGAGGGGATGCTGCGGGCGCTGCGCGTCGTGGCGGACCTGGGTCTGGGCATCCCGCTGGTGGCCGGCAACATCGTCACGGCAGAAGGGGTGCACGACCTCGTCGAATCCGGTGCCTCGATCCTCAAGGTCGGCGTGGGCCCGGGCGCCATGTGCACGACGCGCATGATGACCGCCGTGGGGCGCCCGCAGTTCTCCGCGGTGCTGGAGACCGCGCAGGCCGCCCGGGAGCTCGGCGCGCACGTGTGGGCGGACGGCGGTGTGCGCTATCCGCGCGACGTGGCCCTGGCGCTCGCGGCCGGCGCGGCATCCGTCATGATCGGCTCGTGGTTCGCCGGGACGATCGAGGCCCCCGGCGAACTGCTCGTGGACGACCAGGGCCGCGCGTACAAGGAGTCGTGGGGGATGGCCTCGACCAAGGCCGTGCACGAGCGCTTCGGCCGGCTGGACCCCTACGAGCTGGCCCGCAAGGAGCTGTTCGCCGAGGGGATCTCCTCGTCGAAGATCTACCTCGACCCCCTGCGGCCGGGCGTCGAGGATCTCGTGGACATGATCACCTCGGGAGTGCGCT
Source organism: Microbacterium sp. dk485 (assembly GCF_004570445.1). NCBI lineage: Bacteria > Bacillati > Actinomycetota > Actinomycetes > Micrococcales > Microbacteriaceae > Microbacterium > Microbacterium sp. dk485. Next base: position 228,656 of record NZ_SPQW01000001.1, on the reverse strand, counting down.
CGGCCTTCACGTACGCCGGTGCCGCCACCGTCCCGGAGTTCGCCGAGCGCGCGCGCGTCGGCATCCAGTCCACCGCCGGCTACGACGAGGGCAAGGCGCTCCCCGCCAGCTGGTAGCCCCCGCCCCGCGCTGCCGCGCCGGCCACCACGTTCGCGCCACTTCGGTGCATCCGCGCCGCTCTGATGTGGCGCGAACGCGCGGAAGTGGCGCGGATGCGGTGCGCGCGGCGTCGCGGTGCGTGCCCGGGCGGTCACGGGCGAGGCAGCGACGTGGGCAATCCGGCCGAGGTGAGGATGTCCCAGATGCGACGCGGGTGGTCGGCGTCCGTCGCCTCCCAGCGCGAGAACGCGCGGACGACGCGGCGGATCTCGTTCTCGCGGTTCTTCTCGTCGATGAGGGCCTCCTGCGGCGTGCGGCCGTCGAGGAAGATCGGATCGGAGTACTTCGCCCTCCCGTCGATCTCGCACCAGTGGTCGTACTCGGGGAAGTACAGGTCGGCGTAGGCGACGCGCCCGCTGGGGAGCACACGTCGTTCCTGCAGCCGAGGGTGGGGGAATCCCAGCCGGGTGATCACCACACGGCTGTGCGACTCGCGCACGTTCGCCGCCAGCGGCTGCGCGAAGGCGAAGGCCCGCGCCGCCCGCGCGTCGCCGCGATGGCCGGGATCGGCATCCAGTCGGGCCCACAGTGCATCGATGGTCGTGAGGGCGCCGCCGCGACGGTTCACCCAGATCGCCTGATCGGCGATCGCGACGGCCGGCAGGAATCGCTCGCACCGGACGAGGTCGAGCGCGGTCTGGGCCGGGGAGGTGACGGCATGCGCTCCGGCCGGCACGGTCTCGAGCGTCGCGAGATCTCGCGTGTGCCGGCGGATGAGGCCGGTGGAACGACCGCCGGCGGCCTGCGTCGTGACGTCCACGGCGGTCGGCCACGCGCCGAGGACGTCGATGCCCCACCAGGCCGCGGCGGCGTGGTGGGAGAGCACCGCCGGCCGCCGCATCCGCCCGGCGACCTCGCGGACCCGCACCCGATGCTTCTCCAGGGGGGTGAGCGCGTCCCACTCCGAGCTGAGGGCGAAGACGCCGGCGGTCACGCGCACCCACGACCCGTCCTCCAGCGCGCGACGGAGGCGCCGGCTGTCGAGGGGATCGTCGCGCTCGCGCCGGCGGATGAGCGTGAGATCTGTCGAGGGAGGCAGGAGCATCCTCGGATCCTCGTCCGCCCCGTGCGCCCGGCAGGCGTCCCGCGATCCTCCCGTGGACAACCCACCGCGCGCCGCCGCTGGGGAGGAGGGGCGCATTTCGGCGCTTTCCCACGAGCGCGCCTGTTCCGTGCATCCGCGCCACATGGAAACGGCGCGGATGCACCGAAGTGGCGCGGACGTGGTGCGCAGGGGAGGCGGGGCGCGGGGAGGGGAGAAGTCGCGCGGCGCGGGAGGGGCGCGCTGCCGTAGACTTTTCGGCACGATGGACGACCCTCCCTCTTGTAGACGCTCGCCCCACCGACCCACCTCCCGGAGAAACGGGGGTGATGCGTGATGGATTACGTCATGTTGGGCGTGGGGCTGCTGCTCACAGTCGGAACCGGACTGTTCGTCGCCAGTGAATTCGCCCTGGTCAATCTCGATCGCGCCGACCTCGAGGCGCGCCAGGCCGCGGGCGAATCCCGCCTGGCCCTCACCATCAGCGCACTGCGCATCACCTCGACGCACCTCTCCAGCGCGCAGCTGGGCATCACGCTGACCACGCTCCTCACCGGCTACACGATGGAGCCGGCGATCTCCAACCTGCTGCGCCCGGTGTTCACGGCGTGGGGATGGCCCGAGGGGGTCGTCGCGCCTCTCGCGACGTTCATCGGCGTGGCGTTCGCGACGGTGCTCTCGATGATCCTCGGCGAACTGGTGCCGAAGAACTTCGCCCTCGCCATCCCGCGGCAGACGGCGAAGCTCGTGATGCCCTTCCAGGTCGCCTTCACCACCGTCTTCCGCCCCGCCGTGGCCGTGCTCAACGGCAGCGCCAACGGGATCCTCCGCTCGTTCGGCGTCGAGCCGAAGGAGGAGCTCTCCGGCGCCCGCACGGCGGAGGAGCTGTCCAGCCTCGTGCGCCGCTCGGCCAGTGCCGGCGTGCTGGAGAAGGACACCGCATCCCTGCTGGATCGGAGCCTCACCTTCTCCCGGCTGAGCGCCGCCGACGTCATGACCCCGCGGCCCACCGTGCACGCGCTCGCCGCCGACGACACCGTCGAAGACGTCGTGCAGCTGGCCATGCGCACGGGTCACAGCCGCTTCCCCGTATACCAGGAGTCGATGGATGACATCGTCGGCATCGTGCACCTGAAGGCCGCCGTCGCCGTGCCACGGACGCGCCGGGCGGATGTGCCGGCCGCCGCGATCGCGACCGAGCCGCTGCGCGTCCCCGAGACCGTGCACCTGGACGCCCTCGTCGCCGAACTGCGTGCCCGGGGGTATCAGATGGCGATCGTCGTGGACGAGTACGGCGGCACCGCCGGCGTGGTGACGCTCGAAGACCTCGTGGAGGAGATCGTCGGCGAGGTGCTCGACGAACACGACCGCTCCCGTGCGGGGGTCGTGCGGGTGGCCGGATCCGTGAGCTTCCCCGGCGATCTGCGCCCCGACGAGGCGCTGGACCGCGCCGGCGTCAAGGTGCCCGAGGGAGACGTCTACGACACCGTGGGCGGCTACATCATGAGCGTGCTCGAGCGCATCCCCGCCGTCGGCGACGAGGTCCCCACCGAGGACGGCGTGCTCACGGTGCAGCGGATGGACGGGCGGCGCGTCGACCGCGTGCGGTTCACCGCGACGCCCCAGGACGACGACGTGGACGAACTGGTCCGCGCGGCCAAGGGGGGTGACCAGCGATGAGCGATTGGGCAGGGATCGCCTGGCTCGTGGTGCTGCTGCTGGCCAACGCCTTCTTCGTCGGCGCCGAGTTCGCCGTCATCTCCGCGCGCCGCTCGCAGATCGAGCCGCGCGCCGAGCGCGGATCGCGGGCCGCGAAGGTGGCGCTGTACGCGATGGAGCACGCGACGCTCATGCTCGCGACGTGCCAACTGGGCATCACGATCTGCTCGCTGCTGATCCTGAACGTCTCCGAGCCCGCCATCCACCACCTCCTCGCCGCGCCGCTGGGTCTGACGGGCCTGAACGAGGCGATGGTGGATGTCATCGCCTTCGTGATCGCCCTGCTGCTGGTGTCGTACCTGCACGTCGTGATCGGCGAGATGGTGCCCAAGAATCTCGCGTTCTCGCTGCCGGATCGGGCGGTGCTGTTCCTGGCGACCCCGCTGGTGTGGGTGTCCAAGGCGTTCTACCCGATCATCGTGGCGCTGAACTGGACGGCCAATCACGCCGTGCGCCTGTTCCGGGTCGAGCCGAAGGACGAAGCCGCCTCGACGTTCACGCTCGAGGAGGTCGCGACGATCGTGAGCCAGTCGCGCCGGGAGGGCGTGCTGGATGACGCCGCCGGCACGGTCGCGGCAGTGGTGGAGTTCACCGACAAGAAGGCCCGCGACGTGGCCGTGCCGCTGAGCGAGCTGGTCACCCTGCCCGAGGCGACCACGCCGACCCAGATCGAGCGCGCCGTCGCCAAGCACGGCTACTCGCGCTACGTGATCGTGGATGCCGCGGGGTCGCCGATCGGCTACGTGCACCTGAAGGACGTGCTGCGGGCCGCGGAGAACGGCGACGGTCAGTCGCGGCCGATCGCGGCCAAGCGCATCCACCACATGGTGCCGGTCCTGGAGACCACCGACCTGGAGGACGCCCTGGCGCTCATGCGCCGTGCCGGCCGCCACCTCGCGCAGGTGCGCGATGAGGCAGGGGAGACCACCGCGGTGCTGTTCCTCGAGGACATCATCGAGGAGCTCATCGGCGAGGTTCAGGACGCCACGGCGCGCCGTCGCTGAGCAGTTCCGACCGCCCGGACTCCCCGAGGGGTGCCGGGCGGTCGGGGCGCCTCACCGGCGCCGGGCGCGTTCGTACTGCGGCGGCCACGCGACGTCGGCACCGAGCTCGTGCGCGGCGCGCAGGCCGTAGTGCGGGTCGCGCAGCCACTCCCGTCCCGACATCACCGCGTCCGCGTCGCCGCGGGCGACGAGCTCTTCGGCGAGGACGGGGGCGTCGATCATCCCCACCGCGCTCACCGGCATCGCCGCCTCCGCGCGCACGTGCGCGGCGAACCCGGCCTGGTAGCCGGGGCCCGTGGAAATGCGCTGATGCGCGACGAGGCCGCCGCTGGAGACGTCGATGAGGTCGGCGCCGGCCTCGCGGGAGGCGATCGCCGCGGCGACCGTCCCGGCGAGGTCCCAGCCGCCCTCGGCCCAGTCAGTCGCGGAGAGGCGGACGAACAGCGCGGCCGAGGGCGCGGCCTCGCGGACGGCGGCCACGACGCGTGTCAGCAGCCGGATGCGGTTCTCCTGCGATCCGCCGTAGGCGTCGGTGCGCGTGTTCGACAGCGGCGAGAGGAATTCGTGCAGCAGGTACCCATGCGCGGCGTGCACCTCGAGCACCTCGAACCCGGCCGCGAGAGCGCGGCGCGCGGCGGCGGCGAAGTCGGTGACGACCTTCTCGATGCCGGCCTCGTCCAGTGCGGCCGGAGCGGCGTAGCCCTCGAAGGCGATCGCGGACGGCGCGACGGTGGCCCAGCCGCCCTGCTCGGGCGGCACCGTGCCGCGCTCGCGCGTGAGCGGCGACCATGTCGACGCCTTGCGTCCGGCGTGAGCGAGCTGGATGGCCGCCACGGCGCCGCGCGAGCGGATGTCGTCGACGATCGGACGCCACGCCGCAGCCTGGGCGTCGTTCCAGATCCCGGTGTCCTCCGGCGAGATACGGCCCTCCGGTGACACGGCGGTCGCCTCGGTCATGACCAGGCCTGCTCCGCCGGAGGCGAACTGCGCCAGGTGCACGTGGTGCCAGGCGACCGGGACGCCGTCGGCACCGGCGGAGTACTGGCACATGGGGGAGACCCACAGTCGGTTGCGGGCGGTGGTGTCGCGCACGGTGAGGGGGGAGAATAGGTGGGGCATCGCGGTGTTCCTCGCGTTAGGGTGGCGCGCATGGGCGCAGCGGAGTGGACGGCCGACGACGTGCGCCGCATCCTGCGGCTGCCGACGAGATCCGATGACAAGTATTCCCGGGGTGTGGTGGGGTTGCGCACCGGATCGCAGGCGTACCCGGGTGCGGCCGTGCTGGGGGTGGAGGCGGCGTGGCGCACCGGGGTGGGGATGGTGCGATACCTCGGGCCCGAGGTGCCCACCTCGCTCGTGCTCGCCCGGCGCCCCGAGACGGTCGCCGCAGCGGGGCGCGTGCAGGCCTGGGTGATCGGCTCGGGGACGGATGCCGCCCACCGCACTCCCGAGGAGGACACGGCCCTGCGGCGCGTCCTGGCGGCGGCGGAGCCGGTCGTCGTGGATGCCGGGGCGCTGGATCTGGCGCCGGTCGGATCGGCCCCGCGCATCATCACCCCGCACGGCCGCGAGCACGACCGGCTGCGCGTGCAGACGGGTCTGCCGCCGGCCGGGGTCGACGCGGACGACGACGCGCGCGAGGCTGCGGCCGTGGAGACCGCCGCACACCTCGGGGTGACGGTGCTGCTGAAGGGGGCGACGACGATCGTCGCGACCCCGCGAGGCTGGGTCCGGCGGATCGGCGTGGCGACCCCGTGGCTGGCGACCGCCGGCACGGGTGATGTGCTCGCCGGCATCGTGGGCGCCGTCGTCGCAGGGGCCGCGGATGCGGACGACCTGGGCCCGCTCGGGGCCACCGGTGCGTGGCTGCACGCCGAGGCAGGCGCCGCGGCCGCCGGCGCCCTGGGCGCGCGGGGCGGGCCGATCACGGCGATGGAGGTCGCCGCGGCCGTGCCGCGCGTGGTGGCCGGCGTCCTCGCCGGCGGATGAACCCGCCCGCCTCAGGTCGCGGCGGAGCCGCGTCGAGGCGGCGGCCTAGGATGTGAGCGTGTCCCGACGCGTGCCGCTGTGGATCTCCTTCGTCCTGGTGCACGCGGGAGTGATCGTGACCGGTCACCTGCTGCCCAGCCAGCCGATGGGCGACGTGTACAACGTGTACGAGCCGTGGTCCCGCCAGGCGCTCATCGGTGCGGGCATCGTGGGCATCGACGAGCCGTGGGTGTACCCGCAGATCGCGCTGGTGCCCATGGTGCTGGCGTGGGGGTTCTCGCTGCTGGGCGGCTACACGATCGGCTGGGGGCTGCTGGCCACCGCAGCCAACGCGCTGGGCTTCGGGATGCTGGTGGGCGGTGGCCGCTCGCGCGGCCGGCGCACGGCGGCGTGGCTGTGGCTGGCGGCGATCCTGCTGCTCGGGCCGGTGGGGCTCTTCCGCCTGGACGCGGTCACGGTGCCGCTCACCCTGGCCGGTTGCCTGTGGCTGGTCGGACGCCCGTGGCTGGGCGGTGCGCTCCTGGCGGTGGGCATGTGGATCAAGGTGTGGCCGGCCGCGCTCCTGGCGGCGGCGGTGCTCGCGGTGCGTCGCCGCGCGGCGGTGGTCGCGGCGGCCGTGGCCGTGTCGCTGGCCACGATCGCGGTGGTGGTGCTGGCCGGCGGCGGTGCGACGGTGTTCGGGTTCGTGGGCGACCAGGCCGTGCGTGGACTGCAGCTGGAGGCGCCGGTGAGCACGCCGTACGTGTGGCAGGCGGCTCTCGGGGTGCCCGGCGCTGCGATCTTCTTCGCCGCCGACATCATCACCTTCGAAGTCGTCGGCGCAGGCTCGGCCGCCGTGGCGGCGGCGATGACGCCGGTCCTGGTCGTCGTGGTGGCCGCCGTCGCGGCGGCGGGGGCCGTGCAGGCCTGGCGCGGAGCATCCTTCGCCGCCCTCTTCCCGCCACTGGCGCTCGCACTGGTCCTGGCCTTCATCGTGACCAACAAGGTCGGCTCGCCGCAGTACATGACGTGGCTGCTGCCGCCGCTCCTGGTCGCGGTCGTGCTCGATCGCGCCCGGTGGGCGGGGCCGGCGGCCGTCGTGCTGTTGCTGTGCGGGCTCACGCAGCTGGTGTACCCCGTGCTGTACGACCGGCTGCTGACGGCCGAGGTGACGGCGGTTCTCGTGCTGACGCTGCGCAACGTGCTCGTCACGGCGCTGTTCGCGTGGATGTGCGTGCGCGTGGTCCGGGTGCCCGTCGGCGGGAGGCCTCGCGCCGTGGTCCGGTGGCGCGATAGCGTCTGAGCATGCTCGTCGCCTTCTCCGTCGCCCCTTCCGGAACCGGGTCCGCCGACGGCTCGGTGCACGACGCCGTCGCCGCCGCCGTGCAGGTCGTCCGCGACTCGGGCCTGCCGAACCGCACCGCCTCGATGTTCACCGAGATCGAGGGGGAGTGGGACGAGGTCTTCGACGTCGTCCGGCGCGCGACCGATGCCGTGCTGCCCTTCGGTTCGCGCGTGTCGCTCGTGCTCAAGGCCGACATCCGCCCCGGGCACTCGGGGGAGATCGACGGGAAGATCGAGCGCCTCGAGACCGCGCTCGAATCGATTCGCGACAGCGACTGACACCCGCTCGCGCCGGGGCTACAATCGACCGGTGACCTCCTCGACCACGACGAGGAGGGCGACGGCGAGGGCGCTCCTCGCCCTCGCGATCGGCAGCTTCGGCATCGGCATGACCGAGTTCGTGCTGATGGGCCTCCTGCCCGACATCGCCGCCGAACTGCTCCCCGCGCAGTGGAGCGCCGCACCGGAGAGCGCCATCGCGCAGGCCGGATGGCTCATCTCGCTGTACGCGCTGGGCGTCGTCGTCGGTGCGCCGACGATCGCCGGCTCCGTCGCCCGGTTCCCCCGCCACCGCGTCATGGTGGTCCTCGCGCTCGCGCTGACGGTGTTCAACGCGCTCACCGTTCTCGCCCCGACCTTCGAGCTCGTCGCGGCATCCCGCTTCCTCGCCGGACTCCCGCACGGGGCGTACTTCGGCATCGGCGCGCTCGTGGCCGCCGACCTGCTGGGCCCCGGCAAACGCGCCCAGGGCGTCGCCTTCGTCCTCTCCGGGCTCACCGTGGCCAACGTCGTCGGCGTGCCGCTGGGCACGCTGATGGGCCAGCAGTGGGGATGGCGCGCGGCGTTCATCGCCGTCGCCGGCGTGTTCGCGGTGGCCACCCTCGCGATCGCGCTCACCGTCCCCGCGCACCCGGGGGAGCCCGGCCGGCGTCTGCGCGACGAGCTGCGCGTCTTCCGGGTCGGGCAGGTGTGGCTCGCCCTGGGCACCGGCGCGATCGGATTCGGCGGGTTCTTCGCGATGATCAGCTACATCGCTCCCATGGTCACCGACCTGGCCGGCTCGCCGGCGTGGAGCGTGTCGATCGTGCTGGTGATCGTGGGGCTGGGGATGACGGTGGGCAACCTCATCGGCGGCCGCCTGGCGGATCTGGATCTCCGGCGCTCGCTCGTGTGGGGCCTGCTCGCCCTGGCCGTGGCATCCGCCCTCCTCGCGCTCACGGCGGCGTGGATCGTGACCCTCGGCCTCTTCGCGTTCGCGGTCGCCTTCACCGGCTCCGCCCTGAGCCCCAGCATCCAGACCCGCCTGATGGACGTCGCCGGCGACAACCAGTCGATCGCGGCGGCGCTGAATCATTCCGCGTTGAACATCGGCAACAGCCTCGGCGCGTTCCTCGGCGGCCTCACGATCGCCGCGGGATGGGGGTTCGGCGCGCCGGCGTGGGTGGGCGCGGCGCTCGGCGTCGCGGGTGCGGGGATCGCCGTCATGAGCTTCCGCGTCGAGCGCGCCCGCACCACGCGCGCCTAGTCAGGCCTCCAGCAGCCGCCGCAGGTACCCGGCGACGGCGGCGGTCTCGATGAGGAAGCCGTCGTGGCCGAAGTCGCTGGCGAGCACGACGGCCTCTTCGCCGTCGAGGGTGTGCGGGATGCCGCGGGCGATGCGGTGCTGCCCGTCGATGGGGAAGAGCCGGTCGCTGTCGATGCCGAGCACCAGCGTCGTGGCCGTGACGCGCCGCAGCGCGTCCTCGACGCCGCCCCGGTCGCGCCCCACGTCATGGGAGTTCATCGCCTCCACCAGCGTGATGTAGCTGTTGGCGTCGAAACGGCGGGTGAACTTGTTGCCGTGGAAATCCAGGTACGACTCCACGGCGAACCGGCCTCCGCTGCCCAGCGGGCTCACGCCCGACTGCCACGTGCGCTGGAAGCGCGAGTTCAGCTCCATCGGGCTCCGGTAGTTCAGCAGCGCCATGCGGCGGGCCAGGGCCAGTCCACGGTGGGGTCCGTCTCCGTCGCCGGCGTCGTAGAACTCCCCGCCGGAGAAGCGCGGGTCGATGCGGATCGCCTCCATCTGGACGGAGTTCAGCGCGATCTGGTCGGCCGTGTTGACCGGCGGGGCCGACAGGACTGCGGCGCGGGCGACCCGGTCGGGCAGCCCCACGGCCCACTCCAGCGCGTGCATCCCGCCCATCGACCCGCCCACCACCGCCGCCCACCGCTGGATGCCGAGGGCATCGGCCAGCTGCGCCTGCGCGGCGACCTGGTCGCGGATCGTCAGGTACGGGAAGCGGGATGCCCACTCGTAGCCGTCCGGTGCGATGCTCGCGGGCCCGGTTGACCCCTGGCAGCCGCCCAGCATGTTCGGCGCGACGACGAACCAGCGGTCGGTGTCGATGGCGGCGCCCGGTCCCACGAGGTCGTCCCACCACCCGGCGGTGGGGTGGCCGGGGCCGGCCGGGCCGCGCACGTGGCTGTCGCCGGTGAGGGCGTGCAGCACCAGGACCGCGTTGTCCCGCGCGGGCGAGAGCTCGCCCCACGTCTCGTACGCGATGCGATACGCCGGCAGCTCGGCGCCGCCCTCGGTGCGGAACGCGCCGAACGAGGCGAACCGGCGCTCGCCGACCGGATCGCCGTCGCGCCACGCTCCCGTGGCGGGCGGGCGGCCGAGCAGGAGCCGCGCGTCGGCCTCCGTGACGGGTGCCGAGGGCACCGTGTCCTCGGAGGTCTGCCAGTCCATGTCCCCATTGTCGCGGAGCGGCGGCGCCGCGCCGTCACTGTTACGCGTCAGCCGGTGACGAGCCCCACCACGAGCGACACGGTCATCGCCACGAGAAAGGCGTTGAAGACGAACGCGAACAGCGTGTGGGCGCGCACCGCCCGCAGCGCCGTCCCCGTGCGCGGGGTCCCCGCCGACAGTGCGCCGACGGAGGAGACCAGCACCGACATCGACAGGAAGTCCTCGAACCCCGGCGCCTCGTCGATGTCGAAGCTGATCCGCTCGCCCGCCGCATCCAGCCGCAGATAGCGCAGCGCGAAGGCGTAGACCATCGTCGCCCACGAGGACGCGACCGTCAGCAGCACGATGACCACGCGTCCGACGTCGTGCGGCCCGATGCCGATCACCGCGGAGCCCAGCGCGCCGATGAGGGCGATGAGTGCCGCGCTGACGGTTCCGGTTCCGGTGCTGCCGAAGCCGAGCAGGAGCTCGGCCCCCGAGGGCCGGCGGTGGTGCTGCACATCGGCGATGCGGCGCAGCTCGCCGCGAGGGCAGCGCGCGAACTGCACGTGGGTCCAGGACAGGTAGATGACGGCGAACAGCGTCCAGAAGACGCACAGCACACTCAGCAGGCGCGCCGCGGAGCCGAGCAGATCCGTCGGGTTCGCCGCTCCCGTGAGCGCCAGGATCGTCACGCCGCCGGCGGTCAGCAGGAGGGCGGCTGCCGTGGAGAGGAGGCTGCGGAAGGTGTCGTCGTACGCGCGGGGGAAGCGCCGATGCGTCTGCCGTACCCCCACTCCACCATCGTAGGCGGGGCTCCACGTGCGCCCGGACGCCCCCGGACCGCTCGGGTCCGGGGCATCCGAGGCGCGTGGGTCAGGCGCGGGCGGCCTCCACCGACCGGCGCGCGGCGGCGAGGGCCTGCTCCAGGTCTGCCTTGAGGTCGTCGACGTTCTCCAGGCCCACCGACAGGCGCACGAGACCCGGCGTCACGCCGGAGGTGAGCTGCTGCTCGGGCGTGAGCTGGGAGTGCGTCGTGGAGGCGGGGTGGATGACCAGCGAGCGCACGTCGCCGATGTTGGCGAGGTGGCTGAAGAGGGTGAGCGAGTTGACGAACTCGCGCCCCGCCGCCACGCCGCCCTTGAGCTCGAAGGACAGCACCGCGCCCACGCCCTTGGGGGCGTAACGGTTGGCAGCGGCGTACCACGGCGAGGTGGGCAGCCCCGAGTAGTTCACCGACGCGACGTCGTCCTGCGCCTCGAGCCACTCCGCGATCTCCTGCGCGTTCTGCACGTGGCGTTCGATGCGCAGCGACAGCGTCTCGATGCCCTGGATGAGCAGCCACGCGCTGTTGGGCGAGATGGCGGCGCCCAGGTCGCGCAGCAGCTGCACGCGCGCCTTGATGATGTATGCCAGGCCATCACCGACGGCGGTGGTGTAGCTCGCGCCGTGGTAGGAGGGGTCGGGCTCGGTGAGGCCCGGGAACTTCTCCACGTTCTGCGACCACGCGAAGGTCCCGCCGTCGACGATGGCGCCGCCGATGACCGTGCCGTGCCCGCCGAGGAACTTGGTGGCGGAGTGGATGACGATGTCGGCGCCGTGCTCGAACGGGCGGATGAGGTACGGGGTGGCGATGGTGTTGTCCACGATCAGCGGCACGCCGGACTCGTGGGCGACGTCGGCGACGGTGCGGATGTCGAGGACGTTGATCTGCGGGTTGCCGATGGTCTCGGCGAAAAAGAGCTTGGTGTTGGGCCGCACCGCCGCGCGCCACTCGGCGGGGTCGTCCTGGTTCTCCACGAACGTGACCTCGATGCCGAGCTTGGCGAGGGTGTACTTGAAGAGGTTGTACGTGCCGCCGTAGATGGAGCTCGAGGAGACGATGTGGTCGCCGGCCTGGGCGATGTTGAGCACCGCGAAGGTCTCCGCCGCCTGGCCGCTGGCCACCAGCAGGGCGCCGGTGCCGCCCTCCAGGGCCGCGAGGCGCTGCTCCACGACATCCTGAGTGGGGTTCTGGATGCGCGTGTAGATGTTGCCGAACTCGGCCAGCGCGAACAGGTTGGCGGCGTGGTCGGCGTTGTCGAAGACGTACGACGTGGTCTGGTAGATGGGCGTCGCACGAGCCTTGGTGACCGGATCGGGCTGCGCGCCGGAGTGGATCTGCTTGGTCTCGAACTGCCAGTTCTCGGGTGCGGACATGTTCGTACTCCTGCGGTCTCGGGGGTGAGAGCGAGGTGCCCTCCCCACGAGCGAGGCTACGAAAGGGCCGCCGGGACGACAACCGGAGGGAAATGTTGCGTAACACCGGGCGGTAGCGTGGCGGCATGACACGACGTGCGGTGGTCACAGGAGCAAGCTCGGGAATCGGCCGGGCGACGGCGCGCATCCTGCGGGAACGGGGATGGGACGTCGTCGGGGTCGCCCGGCGCGCCGAGCGGCTCGTGGCGCTCGAGGAGGAGATCGGCATCGTCGGGTTCGCCGCCGACCTCACGCGGGCCGAGGACGTCGACGCCCTCGCGCAGTGGCTCCAGGAGTCCGGGCCCGTGCACGCGCTCGTGCACGTGGCCGGCGGTGCGCGCGGCGTGGACGCGGTCGAGGACGGCCGCCCGGAGGACTGGCGCTGGATGTTCGAGGTCAACGTCGTCTCGACGCAGATGCTCGTCGCCGCCCTCCTGCCGCTGCTGCGTCGCGCGGCGGCCGCCGACGGTCACGCCGACACGCTGTTCGTCACCTCCACCGCGGCGCAGGCGGCGTACGCCGGCGGCGCGGGGTACAACGCCGCCAAGGCGGGGGAGGCCATGCTCGCCGGGGCTCTGCGCCTCGAGCTGAACGGGGAGCCGATCCGCGTGACGCAGATCGCCCCGGGGATGGTGTTCACCGAGGAGTTCTCGGTCAACCGCCTGCGCGGAGACACCAACGCGGCCGACAGCATCTACGAGGGAGTGGAGAATCCGCTCACCGCCGACGACGTCGCCGATGTGATCGCGTACGCCCTGAACGCCCCCGGGCACGTGAACCTCGACCTCGTGACGATGCGTCCGGTCGCCCAATCGGCGCAGCATCTTCTGGCCCGCGGCCCCCTCCATCCGCGCCTGTGATGCGCGGTTAAAGGAGCTGCGCCTGCCCCACGGCGGCCTCGGCGTCGGGGTCGGCGAAGGCCACGCGCGGGACGAACATCAGCAGGACCGCGGCGAGGAACCCGCCCGCGGCGCACACCGTCCACACCGTGAGATACCCGAAGAGGGGCGCGGCGGTGGCGGCCACCGCAGCGCCCGCAGACCCGGCCAGGACGACCCCGAAGATCGCCGAGGCGAACGTGCCGCCGATCGTCTTGGTCGTGTTGGTCAGGGCGGAGGAGATGCCCGTCTGCCCGCGCGGGGCGGCCGCCGCGGCGGCGGCGGGCATCGCGCCCACGAGCGCCCCTGAACCGATGCCGGCGATCGAGAGGTTCAGCAGCACCTGCCACAGCTCGAGGTGGAACGGCAGGAACAGCGCGTAGCCGATCCCGACCAGGAGCGCCGCGCCGATGAGCATGAGCCGGGGGCTGGCCCGCCGGGAGGTGAGGGCGAACAGCACCGCGCCGACGATGAGGGACACCAGGTACACCCCGATGACGTTGGACCGGTCCGTGGCATCCAGCCCCAGGCCGTAGCCGAGCGCGGAATCCGTGCCGGCGTACGTGGTGAGCGGACCCTGTGCCCCGAGCAGGCTGATGCCCACGAGGAACGCGGTGGCCTGCACGGGCCACATCTGCGGCTGGACGAGCACGCGGATGTCGATCGCGGGGTCGGGCTGGCGCAGTTCGTACCAGACGAACACCGCGAACGCCGCGATGCCCGCGACCACGAGCGCGGCGACCACCCCCGCCCCCGGGCCATCGGGCACGCGCAGGAACGAGAGCCCTCCGGTCACCAGCAGCAGGGCGAACGCGAGGATCACGAAGCCGCCGATGTCCAGCCGCCGGCCCGGCACCGGCTCGGATTCGGGCACGCCCAGCCAGATCACCACCGTGACCAGCGTCACCGCGATCGCGGGGATCATGAGGGTCAGCTGCAGATGCTCCCCGGATGCGGCGAACAGGCGCCCCGCGGCGAGGGCGCCCAGAATCGCCCCCGCCTGCAGCCCGACCACGAGCAGACCGGCCGCGCGGCGGGTGCGCGAGACCCCGTGGGCCTGCCGGCGGCCGCGCTCGAAGATCAGCGCGATCTCCAGCGGGAGCCACACGACGTAGAAGCCCTGCAGCGACCAGGCCAGCAGGAACGTCCAGAACGTGTCCGCGAAGACCAGCCACCAGCTGGCCCCCGCCGTCAGCGCCGCCGCGAGGAGCAGGATCTTCTTGTGACCGAACATGTCGCCGAGCTTGGCCAGGACCGGCAGGACGAGGGCTGAGAGCAGCAGCTGCCCCGCCTCGAACCAGTTGACGTCGGAGTCGTGGATGTCCAGGGCGATCACGATGTCGCTGAACAGCGGCACGTAGTACCCCTGCAGGATGCCGCTGACGAGTTCGACGACGAGAAACCAGCCGATGAGCCCGGCGGTCACGCCCAGGCCCGGGCGGAGCGGCGCGGCGGCTCGGGTCACGCGCCGAGGATACACCGGCGGTGCAGCCGGGCCGCGCGGCGCCCGTAGGCTGGGATCTCCGGCACCGAGGAGGGCACGTGGGCGAAGGCACGGGAGAGCGCGAGACCCTGACGTGGGATCAGTTCGGGAAGGCCTCGCGAGAGCTGGCCCGCGCCATCCTCGCGGACGGGTTCGTGCCGGAGGTCGTGGTGGCCATCGCCCGCGGCGGGCTGCTGCCGGCCGGTGCGATCGCGTACGGGTTGGGCGTGAAGAACTGCGGCGCGCTGAACGTGGAGTTCTACACCGGCATCGGCACGGTGCTCGATGCGCCCGAGGTGATTCCGCCGGCGCTGGACATCGACTACCTCGAGGGTCGTCGCGTGCTGCTCGTGGACGACGTCGCCGACAGCGGCCGCACCCTCGCGCTCGCCGTGAAGCTGCTGCGCGACCGCGGCGCCGACATGCGCTCGGTGGTGATCTACACGAAGCCGACCACGATCGTGCGGCCGGACTACTCGTGGAAGGACACCGCGCTGTGGATCGATTTCCCGTGGTCGGCGCGCGGGTCGGTGCTCGACGAGGACGCGGTCGCCTGACGTGGCGCGGACCCTGCCGGAGCTCGCCGAAGCCGGGCTGATCGACCGGGGCTGGGCTGCGGCGCTGGAGCCGGTCGCCCCGCGGATCGCGGCGCTGGGCGACCGCCTGCGGGCCGAGACGGCCGCCGGGCGCGGTCACCTCCCGGCGGGGGAGCACGTGCTGCGCGCCTTCCAGCGCCCGCTCGCAGACGTCAAGGTCCTGCTGGTCGGGCAGGATCCCTACCCCACGCCGGGGCATCCGATCGGGCTGTCCTTCGCCGTGGACGCCCATGTGCGCCCGCTGCCGCGCAGCCTCACCAACATCTACGCCGAGCTGCAGGCCGACCTGGGCGTGCCCCCGGCGCCGCACGGCGACCTCTCGGCCTGGAGCGACCAGGGCGTCATGCTGCTGAATCGCGTGCTCACCGTCGCACCGGGCGCTCCCGCCTCGCACCGCGGCTGGGGGTGGGAGGCCGTGACCGAGCACGCCATCCGCACCCTGGTGGCCCGCGACGCGCCGCTCGTGGCGATCCTGTGGGGGCGGGATGCCGCCGGCCTGCGGCCGATGCTGGGGGACACTCCGATCGTGGCGTCGCCGCATCCGTCGCCGCTGTCGGCCCGGCGCGGCTTCTTCGGCTCCCGGCCGTTCTCGCAGGTGAACGCGCTGCTGCAGGAGCAGGGCGCAGCCCCCGTGGATTGGCGTCTTCCCGCCGCCTGACGGGCTCCCGCTAGAGTGGCAGCCGTGCTGGAGGACGAGTATGACAAGACCCGCCGGCGTCTTCCGCGGCATCTGCGCCCCGCGCCCGCCCCGGAGCGGCCGTTCGCCTTCACGATCCGCCCCGCGGAGGAGCGCGACATCGCGGACATCCGCGAGATCTACAACTACTACGTGACCAATTCGGTCGTCACCTTCGACGAGAAGCCGTGGAAGATGGCGCAGTGGCGGGAGAAGTTCGCCCACCTGGCCAAGCTCGGCATGCCCTTCCTCGTCGCCGAGAGCCCGAGCGGGCAGATCCTCGGCTACGCGCTCGTACAGCCGTGGAAGCCGAAATCGGCCTACCGGTACACCGTCGAGGACTCGATCTACCTGGGACAGGCCGCCGCCGGCAAGGGGCTCGGATCGGCGCTGCTGAAGGCGCTGCTGGACGCCTGCGAGGAGGCCGGCATCCGCGAGGTGGTCGCGGCGATCAGCGACAAGGGCGCCGAAGCCTCCATCCGGCTGCACGAGAAGCAGGGCTTCACCGAGGTCGGCCGGATGGGCCGCGTGGGCTTCAAGTTCAACCGCTGGCTGGGCGTGGTCTACCTGCAGAAGAGCATCCCGAAGCGGCGCAAGCGCCCGGCGGCCGGCTGAGTCAGGATGCGGCGGCGCGTACGGCGTCCACGAGCTCGCGCCACGGCCCCTCCAGCCGGGCGTCGGCCAGCTCCGCTTCCCGTGTCCGGCCGTCCACGGCGCGGATCGCCCACACGAAGCGGTCCGCTCCCGCACCGGTCGAGCCGGCCTCGTCCCACGGGCATCGCCGGATCAGCTCCTCCCACCGGGGGGTGTCCTCGGGGGGCGGCTCGGCGCGCCACAGCCGCCGCCGGCCGGCGATGCCGCCGGTGCGCGTGACCGTGATGACGACGCGACGGGCGTCGCGATGCGAGTCTTCAGACTGCGGGTGATCCATCCTCGATGACGCCGACGCCCACCCATCCGTCGCGGGCCGCGGCGACCTCCTCCGAGTCCTCACCGTACTCCGCCCGCGCCGCCGCCAGCGTGGCCGCCGCGAACCCGGCGAAATCGATCGTCGGGCTGAGCCCATCGGTCAGGGTGCGGTACCAGATGCGGCCGGCGCGCTCCCACGCCTTCCCGCCCAGCGCCGCGGCGGTGAGGTAAAAGGCGCGGTTGGGGATGCCGGAATTGATGTGCACGCCGCCGTTGTCCTCGTCGGTCTCGACGTAATCCCTGAGGTGGCCCGGTTGCGGGTCGCGTCCGAGCACGTCGTCGTCGTAGGCCGTGCCGGGATCTTTCACCGACCGCAGGGCGACGCCCTGCACCGCGTCGCTGAAGATGCCCGCGCCCACCAGCCACGAGGCGTCCTGAACGCTGTGGCCGGCGGCGTGCTGCTCGGCGAGCACCCCGAACACGTCGGCGATCGACTCGTTGATCGCCCCCGACTGCCCCTGGTACTCCAGGCCGCCCTCGGCGTCGATCAGCCCGTGAGTCAGCTCATGCGCGATGATCGACAGCGACCCGGTGAAGCCGGTGAACACCTCTCCGTCGCCGTCGCCGAAGACCATGCGCTCGCCGCTCCAGAACGCGTTGTCGTATTCCACCCCGTAGTGCACGGTCGCCGCCAGCGACCCCCCGGCCCCGTCGATGCCGTTGCGTCCGAACGCGTCCCACAAGAAGTCGAAGGTCGCCCCGAGGCCGTCGAACGCCTCGTCGACGGCCTCGTCGCCGCTGGGCGGGTCCTCCTCGCCCCGCACGCGGACACCGGGGAGCTCCTCCCGGTTCTGCGCATCGGAGACGACCCGGTCCGGCGCGGGGGAAGTCTCCGCGACGAGCGTGCCCGATTCCTCGATCGACAGCCGCAGTCGCTCGCGGGCCGCGCCGCGCGCAGGGCGGGGGAGCGAGAGCGTGCGGGCGGCCGCCGCGGCCGCGCGGGCCAGGCGCGGGTCGGCGGTGCCGGCGATGCGGGCCAGGAGGAACGGCGGGACGATGGCGGGGATCATGCGACGACTGTACGACCCGCTTCCGACCTGCGGGCCGATCAGGGGCTGATGGTCGGGATCGAGGCCAGCAGCGCCCTCGTGTAGGAGGCCTGGGGCTGGAGGAGCACCTTCTCGGTGGGTCCTTCCTCGACGATGCGTCCGTCCTTCATCACGACGACCTGATCGCACAGGTTCTGCACCACCCCGATGTCGTGGCTCACCAGCAGCAGCGTCAGGCCCGTGCGCCGGCGGAGGTCGGCCAGCAGGCGCAGGATCTGCGCGCGCACCGTGACATCCAGGGCCGAGAGCGGCTCGTCGCCGACGAGCAGGCGCGGACGGTGCACGATCGCGCGGGCGATGGCGATGCGCTGGCGCTGCCCGCCGGAGAACTCCTGCGGGTAGCGCTCGGCCATCGACGCATCCAGCCCGACCTCCTCGAGCACCTCGCGCACGCGCGCCCGGCGATCGCCCGGGACGTCGAGGGCCCACAGCGGCTCGCCCACGATCCGCCCGATGCTCATGCGCGGGTCCAGCGACCCGTACGGGTCCTGGAACACGATTCCGGTCTCGTGCCGCAGCCAGTGCAGCGCGCGGCTGCTCATGCGGGCATCGACGGGGCGGCCGTCGAACTCCACGCTCCCCGCGGTGGGGACATCCAGAGCGAGCAGCAGCCGCATGAGGGTGGATTTGCCCGACCCCGACTCGCCGATGACGCCGACCGCGGACCCGGCGTCGACGTCGAGATCCACGTCGTCCAGCGCCGTGGTCTGCACGCGCGGGGCGAACAGCGTGCGGCGCGGGGAGAGGTGACGGCGGGTGAGCCCGCGGGCCCGCAGCAGCGTGTCGGTCATGCCGGCCCTCCCGGGTGCTCGGGCTCGGGGCGCCACAGGGTCGCGGTGGCATCACGCAGCAGCGCCCGTGTCACGGGGCTCGCCGGCGCCGTCAGCAGCACCGTGAGCGGGCCCTGCTCGACCACGCGGCCGTGCTCGAGCACGACGGCGTGGGTGGCGATCTGGCTGAGCACGGCGAGGTCGTGGGTGATGAAGACCAGCGACATGCCCGTCTCCTCCGCCAGCGAGCCGAGGAGACGCAGGATGCCGGCCTGGATGGTGACATCCAGCGCCGTGGTGGGCTCATCGGCGATGAGCAGGCGTGGACCGCACACGAGCGCCATCGCGATGGCCACCCGCTGTCGCTGCCCGCCGGAGAGCTGGTGCGGGTAGCGCGCGACGATCGCACCGGGATCGGGGAGGGCGACGCGCTCGGCCTCGGCGACCGCGCGGCGGCGGGCTTCGGCGCGCGGGACGCGGGCGTGGATGCGCAGCGACTCTGCGATCTGCCGCCCGACCGTGCGGATCGGGTTCAGGGCGGTGGCCGGCTCCTGGAAGACGATGCCGATGTCGTTGCCGCGCAGGCGGGCGAGGTCGCCGTCGGGAAGGCCGAGGATCTCCTGCCCGTCCCAGCGCACGCTGCCGCTCGCGCGGGCCCCGTCGGGGAGGAGGCCCAGGATCGCCAGCGCCGTGAGCGACTTGCCGGAGCCGGACTCGCCGATCAGGCCCAGTCGCGCACCGTCGGGGACATCGAAGGAGACGCCGTCCACGACGCGCTCGCCGCCGATCTCGATCGCGAGGTCACGCACCTGCAGGCTCATGCGACCACCTCCGGCACGTGCAGACGGGCCGAGGGGGCGCGTTCGGCCAGCGTGGGGTCGGTCGCCTCGCGCAGGGCGTCGCCGAGGAGGTTCAGGCCCAGCACCGTGAGCGTGATCGTGAGGCCCGGCCACACCACCGACAGCGGATGCAGCGTGATGTAGCGCTGCAGATCGGCCAGCAGCACACCCCACGACGGCTGGGTCACGGGGGCGCCGAACCCGAGGTAGGAGAGGCCGGCCTCCGCCAGCACTGCGACGGCCATGCCCCACGACAGCTGCACGATGAACACCGGCGCGACGTTGGGGAGGAGGTGGCGCCACAGGTTCTGCGCGGGGGACAGGCCGCTGGCCCGCCCGGCCAGCACGAAGTCGCTGTGCAGGACGCGGCGCAGCTCGGGCCGGGTGACGCGGGCGATGTTGACGCCGAACCCGATGCCCACCGCCCACACGACGACCCACAGGGAGCCGCCCCACACGGCGGAGATCATCATCGCGATGATCAGGACGGGGAAGGCGATGAGGATGTCCACGAGCACGGCGACGCTCTCGCGGACCCAGCGGCGGGTGAGGGCGCCGAGCGCGGCGAGGGCGAGCCCCAGCGTCGTGGCGATGACCCCCGCGCCGACGGCGACGAAGATCGTCGTGCGGGCCCCAGCCATGAGGAGGCTCAGGATGTCGCGTCCGTTGTTGTCGGTGCCCAGCACGTGCGGCCACCCCGGCGCAGCCCAGCGGTCGCCGAGGTCGACCCGCTGCGGGGGGAACGGCGTCCACACCGCCGCCACGATCGCGGTGAGCACGATGACGGCCACCACGATCAGCCCGAACCGCCCCGTGCTCAGGCCCCACAACCGGCCCAGCCACGCCAGGCGTCCGCGGTGCGCGCTCATGCCGCCGTCTCCCGCTGCCGGGGGTCGAGGGCGCGGTGGAGCAGATCCACGAGGAAGCCGACGATCAGCACGAAGCCGGTCAGCACGAACAGTTCTCCCTGCACCTTGGGGAGGTCGCGCGCGCCCACGTCCGCCACCAGCATCCGCCCGATGCCGGGGAGGGTGAACAGCTGCTCGATGACGACGGCGCCCACGAGGATCCCGGCCACCTGCAGGCCCAGCACCGTCACGACCGAGAGCGCGACGTTGGGCAGGCCGTGGCGCACGAGGGCCTGCGTACGCGTGAGCCCCTTGGCGGCCGCGGTGCGCACGTAGTCCTGCCCGATCGCCTGGAGCGTCGCGCTGCGGACGAA
Source organism: Microbacterium sp. dk485 (assembly GCF_004570445.1). Lineage (NCBI taxonomy): Bacteria > Bacillati > Actinomycetota > Actinomycetes > Micrococcales > Microbacteriaceae > Microbacterium > Microbacterium sp. dk485. Next base: position 207,990 of record NZ_SPQW01000001.1, on the reverse strand, counting down.
ACGCATCAGCATGGCGCCCTCGATGATGCCGATCGTCAGCGCCGGCAGGATCAGCGCGCGCAGCGCCGCCCCTGGATCACTCCACCCGCCGCGCGGGAAGCCCTGCGCGGGGAGGAGTCCGAGCCACACCGCGAAGACCACGACCAGCATCATGCCCGCCCACACCGCCGGCACGGCGGCAAGGGCCTGCGCCACGACGCTCAGGGCCGTGCCGTCGGGCCGCCGGCGCCGGACGGCGGAGAGTACGCCGAAGGGCACTGCGATCACCAGGGCGATACCCAGCGAGAGGATGCCGAGAGGAACCGTGATGCGGGCCTTGTCGGCGAGCTCGCCGGCCACGGACGAGCCGTTCACCAGCGACGATCCCAGATCGCCCCGCACGAGCCCGCCCATCCAGTCCAGGTACTGCGCGGGCAGCGGTGCATCCAGGCCCAGCCGCTCGCGGATCGCCGCGACCTGCGCGGGGGTGGAATCGGTGCCCGCGATCAGCAGGGCGACGTCGCCGGGGAGCACCCGCAGCGACAGGAAGATGAGCACGCTGGCAACGAGCAGCCCCACGACCAGCAGGGCCAGTCTCGTCAGCGCGTAGCGGATCACTCCGAAGACACCGTCACACCGGCGAGGTCGATCCGCGAGTTGACCGAGTCGACGGGGAATCCGGAGATCCCGTCGCCGACCGCCGTGATCGTCGCGCCGGTGTACAGCCAGTCGGCGGCGTGATCCTCCGACACGATGCGCGCGGCCTGCGCGAGCAGCTCCGCCGATTCGGCGGGGTCGACGGCGGCCTGCGCCTGGGCGTACAGGTCCTGGACCTCCGGGTTGTCGTAGCCGAAGTAGTAGGCGGGATCGGCGAAGTTGCCGAAGTCGCGCGGCTCCACGTGGAGCACGAAGCTCAGTTCGTAGTCGTGGTTGGTGTAGACGTCCTGCAGCCACGTGGCGAACTCGACCGATTCCACCTCGAGGGTCACGCCGATCTCGTCGAGGTCGGACACCAGCACCTGCGGCACGGTGGTGCCGTAGAAGGCGGGGATCGTGAGCGTCAGCTCGAGGTCGTCCGCGCCGGCCTCCTCCAGCAGTTCCATGGCGCGCTCGGGGTCGTGCGGCGCGACGTCGGAGAGGTCCTCGTAGCCGGGATCGAGCTCGGGGATGGGCCCGTACTGCGTCTGGCCGGCGCCGATCGCCTCGACGAGAGCCTCGTGGTCGATCGCGAGCCGCAGCGCCTCCCGCACGCGGACGTCATCGAGCGGTGCGACGGCGTTGTTGAAGGCGAGTGTGCCCTTGTCGGTGGTCTGGCCCGTCGTGAGCGTGAACCCGCTGGCCTCATCCAGCTGGGCGGAGAGATCGGGCTGGACGGCGGTGAGCACGTCGAGCGATCCGTCCAGGGCCGCGTTGACGCCGGCGGTGAAGTCGGGGATGTACTGCAGGACGACCTCGGCCACCCCGGCCGGATCTCCCCAGTAGGCGTCGTTGCGGACGAGCTGGATGCTGTCGCCCTGGTTCCACTGCTCGAGCGCGAAGGGCCCCGTGCCGTTGGCGGCGGTCTGGAAGTCGGTGGTGTCGCCGGTCTTGAACACCAGCCCCGCGGGCCCGGTGAGGGTGAACAGGAAGTTCTGGTTGGGCTCGGCGAGCGTGATGACGACCGTGCTGTCATCGGCTGCGGTGATCGAGGCGACGCCGGCGAACTCGGCGTTGCCGACGATCTCGGGGTCGTCCTTCACCTGGGTGAGGGAGGTCACCACATCGTCGACCGTCAACTCGCTGCCGTCGTGGAAGGTCACTCCCTCGGTCAGCGTGAAGGTGTAGGTCAGGCCGTCCTCGGACACCTCGTGCGCGCTCGCGAGCGACTCGACGATCTCGTTCCCCTGCGTGCGGGTGACCAGGCCTTCGTAGACGTTGTCGATGAGGATCTGCTCGAGGGCCGCGCCGCTGGTGCGGCGGATGTCGAGGTTCGTCGGTTCCAGCACGAGCCCCACGGTGAGCGAGGCGCCGGGATCGGGTTCGCCGGTCGAGGACGTGGCGGGGGCGCTGCCGCCTCCCGAGCACGAGGCGAGCGCCAGCGTTCCGGCGATCAGCAGGGTGGTCGCGGCGAGGGCTGTGCGGCGCGGCATGGAGGGTTCCTTTCGCAGGGCCGGCGTCATCTTCGATGCTGTCGGATGACGCCGGGGGCAGCTCGGTGCGACATCAGCCTATTGCGGCCGTCGCCGGGGAGTCGCCGTGTTACCTGGCAACGCCGGAGGTGCCCTCATCCTTCCCCGGGCTCTGCGGCCTCTCCGGCCAGCTCCCGCAGCAGGCGGCCGAGCTCGAGGGGGGCGTCCTCCTGCAGGTTGTGACCGCCCGCCACCGTCACCACGCGCGCGGCCGGAAGACGGCGGGTGAACTCCTCAGCGTCGGCGGCGGTCACGTACCCGTGTGAGCCGCGCACGAGGGTCACGGGTGCACGGACGGCGGCGAGGTCGTCCCATCCGGTCACCGACAGCAGTGTCGCGACGCCGTCGCTGCCCGCGGGGGCCTCGATCGCGCCGTTCGCGGCCGCCGCGGCGAGGTGGGCGAAGTGGTGCTTCCACTCGACGCGGCCGTCGGGGCGCACGCGCGAGTTCAGATACACCCCGCGCTCGGCGGTGCGCCGTGCTCCGCCGCCCAGCCCGAAGGCCAGCGCCCGGTCGACGAGTTCGTCCCGTGACGCCCAGTCGGTGGGGCCGGCGAAGAACGAACGGATCTGGGTGGGGCCGGCGTTCGGGTCGACGCCGGGGGTGATGTCGACGATCACGACGTGCGCGACCTTCTCCGGGACGGCGGCTGCCACGGCCGGGGCCGTGAGCCCGCCCAGCGACTGGCCCACCAGGAGCTGCGGCCGGTCCGTCCACTCCGCCAGGGCCGCCATGACGTCGGGGGCCAGGGTGGGACCGGTGTAGGCGGCGTCCTCGCGCCAGGACGAGTCGCCGTGGCCGGGCAGGTCGAGCGCGAGGGCGGGCAGCCCCATCGCCAGGACGGTCGTGTCCCACGTGTGCGCGTTGAGCCCGGCGCCGTGCAGCAGCGTCACGCGCGGCGGCTCCTGGCCGTACCGCAGCGCGCTGAGGGTACGGCCGTCCGGGAGCGTGAGATGCAGGCGCTGCACGGCGGGGAGCGGTCCGGGGATGCCGTTGTCGGCGGCCTGCTCGGGCAGGAACGAGAACTCGTCGAACACGTCGGTGGATTCGGTCACGGGGCTCCTTCGGGCCGGAAGCGGTTCGGCACCATTGTGCCCGTCGCGCCGCCGGATGGGGCGATTACCCTGGAGGGATGAGCGAAGAGGAGCGCGTGCACCTGTCGCGATCGGCACCGCAGGCGTACCAGGCGCTCGCCGGTCTGTCCAAGACGGCGGGCCTGCTGGCGGCCGAGGCCGGCATCGGACCGCGGCTGAAGGAGATCGTCCTCATCCATGCGTCGCAGCTGAACGGCTGCTCGTACTGCGTGCGCATCCATGTCGATCGCGCCGTGGCGGCGGGGATGGATGCCGACACCATCGCGCAGATCGCCGCGTGGCGCGACTCCGGTGTGTTCTCCGAGCGTGAGCGCGCGGCGCTGGAGCTGGCGGAGTCGTTCACGTTCATCTCCGAGGCGGGCATCCCCGACGAGGTGTACGACCATGTCGGCGGCATCCTCAGCGAGCAGGAGTACGTGGCGCTGAGCTGGCTGCTCGTGTCGATCAACGCCTTCAACCGCGTCGCGATCGCGGGGCGCTACCCTGTTCCCCCGCGCGAGGCGTCGCAGCCGTGACCGAATCCCTCGTCTCCGGAACGCTCAACTTCCGCGATGTCGGAGGTCTGCCGGCGGGCGACGGTCGTACCCGGTCGGGCGTGCTGTACCGCTCGGGCAACCTCGCGCACGTGGATGAGGCGGGTGCTGCGTCGCTGCGCCGGCTGGGGCTGCGCCGCATCATCGACCTCCGCGACGACGACGAGGTGCGGTGGGCGCCGAGCATGGTGGAGGGGCTCGACCTCGTCACCCAGCGGGTGCCGTTGTTCCTGGGCTCGGTGATGTCGTTCTTCGAGGAGGACGCCAACCTCCCCGGGATGTACTCGAGCCTCATCGACGGATCCGCCGACAAGGTCGTCGAGGTGGTCCGCGGCATCCTGAACGACCAGCCGGTGCTCGTGCACTGCACCGTCGGGAAGGATCGCACGGGTGTCACGGTGGCCCTCACCCTGGCGGCGGCCGGGGTCGATCCCGAGGCGGTCGTGGCGGACTACGCCCGCACGGAGGCGCTGCTGCCGGAGGCCCGCAACCGCGCGGTGGTCGCGCGCCTGCGGGCGCTGCATCCGGAGTCGCTGCATCTGGAGGACCTGGCGACGCGTTCGCCGGCGCCGGTCATGCGCGAGGTGCTGGAGCGGCTGGATGCGGTGTTCGGCTCGCCCGCGGATTACCTCCGCGCACACGGCCTGGGCGACGACGAGCTCGAGGAGCTCCGCCGCATCCTCATCGTCCGCTCCTGACGCATCATCCGCTCCGGACAGGGGGAGCGGGCCGAGCGTTGCCTGCGAGGAGGCGAACAAAGGTTAGGCAACCCTTTGCTTGGGGGTATAGTGGCCGTGCCATGTCCGCTTCACCCGAACACAATCCGACCGCCTGCCGCGCGTCGCGTCACACGCGCGTGCAGCACCTGGTGACCGCCGACGAGTCTTCGCTCGCCGAGCTCGAGGCGCTCCTGTCGACGTTGCCGCTGTGCTCGACCGGTCGCGTGTTCATCGAGGTCCCGGACGAATCGTGGATCGGCCGCGTCGCCGCTCCCGCCCGCATGACCGTGACGTGGCTGGACCGCTCCCGTCGCACCGGCGCGGCCGGCACGGGCCGCGGGTGCGCGCCCGGCCAGGCCGTGGCCAGGGCGGTCTCCGCGTGGGCCGGCGAGATGCTCGGTTCCGAGGGTGACGCCACGCGCGTGGTCCTGCTGGGCGGTTACCTCGGCACCGCCGAGATCGTCGACGACCTCACCGAGCGTCGCGGCGTGGCTGCGGACTCGATCCACACGCCCGAGCGCTTCGGCCTCGCCACCGCCCGCTGAGGCCGCGGTGCCGTTCAGGCCCCACGCGGCACGTAGTTGCCGTCGGCCAGACCCGCTTCGATCTCGAACCGGTTGCGCAGGGGATTGCGGCCGGAGATCCAGTAGAGCACCGGCATCAGGAAGCCGAACCGCCGCCACTGGCGTGCGTGCACGGCTTCGTGGCGGAGCAGCGACGGCGTCACGCGGCCGTCGCCGGTGAGGAAGCAGCCGCCCATGGCCACCCCGCCGCGGGGGTAGGCCCATCGCGGCATCCCGCGGAAGATCCACATGCCCTCGCGCCGCTCCACGCGGCCCGTGCTCCACAACGACCCCCACACCCAGCCCACGGCCGTGCCGTACAGGTAGCCGAGGCGGCTCACCGGCGAGTCCAGCAGCACGCGCGGCAGCCGGTCCTCGATGCGACGGCTGCGGGCCACGGCCCGCTCGGCGTCCTCCCGCCATCCGGCCGGGGGAGCGGGGATGGGGCTCACGCGACGGCTCCCACCAGGCGCAGGATCGCGCCCAGGTCCTCGCCGGCGGCGGCGGGATCGGCCGGGGCGAACCCCGCCACGGTGGCCCCGACGATCGGCGTCCGCTCACCCAGGGTGCGCAGCGCGGCGACCAGGTCGGCCACGGGGATGCCGAAGGGGATGCCCCATGCCGACCCGCGGAACTCCGACGGGTCGAGCACGTCCAGGTCGAGATGGACGTACACGCGTGCGGCGCCGGTGGCAGCGACCGCGTCGGCCAGCGCGGCGGGGTCGGCCAGGTCGGACTCGGTGAGGTGACGGATGCCGTTGCCGGCCAGGTACGCATCCTCGGCGTCGTCGCGTTCCCGCGCGCCCACGAGCACGACGCGCTCGGGGGACACCGCGGCGGTGCCGAGCAGGTCGGGAACGCCTCCCAGGAGCGCGCGCAGTGCCATGCCCGCCGACGAACCCGAGGGCGAGCTCGCCGGATCGTTGAGGTCGGCGTGCGCGTCGATCCACACCACCGCGACGTCGTCGGCGGCCCAGCGCGCCGCCGCGGCGACGGTGACGCTGCAGTCTCCGCCGATGACGACGGCGCGGTCGGACGACATCGACAGCGCGTCATCCAGCAGCTCGGAGGTGCGACGCACGGCGCTGAGGCGCTGGATCCCGGTGCCCTGCCCGTCGCCGGCTTCCAGCGGCACATCGAGCACGACGGTCGCGGAGCGGGGCAGGTCTCCCGCGATCGCCTCCGCTCCGTCGCGCAGCAGCATCGCGCGCGTCGAAGGACTGCCTTGCCATTGCGGTACCACCACGAACCGGGTCACGCGTTCATCCTGCCACCCCGCCGGCCCCTCGCCGCGCGGATGCCGCGGAGGGCCGACCGCACGCGAGAGGGGGCCCTCGCCGAAGCGAAGGCCCCCTCTGCGACGCGGGTCAGACCGTGTCGGGGCTGGGGGCGTCGATGGCCGGCCGCTGCTGGGCCGAGCCGCCCACCTTCAGCGCGGCCAGCCGCGCCTCGACCTCGGTCAGCTCGCCGATGTCCTCCAGGCTGTTGAACTGGGCATCGATGCTGGATGCGGCGAGCTCCTGCTTGCCCGCGGCGAGAGCCTCCTCGCGGCGGATCTTGTCCTCGAACCGGCCGAGCTCGCTCGTGGGGTCCAGGACGTCGATCGAGCGGACCGCGTCGTGCACCTTGTTCTGCGCCTCGGCGACCTTGGCGCGCGCGAGCAGTTCGCTGCGCTTGCCCTTGAGCTGCTCGAGCTTGCCCTTCATGCCGTTGAGGCCGTCCTTGAGCTTGTCGACCACCTCGGTCTGGGACGCGATGGTCGGTTCGGCCGTCTTGGCCTCGCTCTCGGCGGAGATCTGACGCTGGAGGGCGATCTTGGCGAGGTTGTCGAACTTGTCGGCCTCACCGGCGTTGCCGGAGCTGCGCAGTTCGTCGGCCTTGCGGCTGGCGGCCAGCGCCTTGTTGCCCCACTCGGCGGCCGCCTGCACGTCCTCCTGGTGGTCGCGCTCGAGCAGGCGCAGGTTGCCGATGGTCTCGGCGATCGCCGATTCTGCGTCGGCGATCGAGTTGGTGTAGTCGCGCACCAGCTGGTCGAGCATCTTCTGCGGGTCCTCGGCCTGGTCGAGGAGCGAGTTGATGTTCGCCCGGAGGAGCGTGGAGATGCGACCGAAGATGGACTGCTTGGCCATCGCGGGTTTCCTTTCCTGTCGACGTCGTGTCGAGTGTGTCGAAGTTTTCTTAGGGGTGTTCGCTATGAGATTCGTGGGATCGGCGGGGTCGTTGCGGGGATCAGAAGCGGCCACCTCCCCGGCGCGAGCGTCCGCCCCCGCCGCTGCGGCCGCCGCCTCCGAAGCCGCCCCCGCCACTGCGGCTGCGACCGCCGAAGCCGCCGCTGCGCCGGCCCGAGGATCCACCGCCGAAGCCGCCGAAGCCGCTGCTGCGCCGGCCGCCCCCGCCTCCGCTCAAGAGGGAGTTCAGCACGATTCCGCCGATCATGGCACCCATCATGCCGTCACCGGAGGACCCTCGGCCGCCGCCGTACCCCACGTCGAAGGCGCCGACGTCGTTCTGCGCCGAGCGTGACGCGGCCGCCGCCAGCTGTGCCGACCGCTGCGCGGCGGAGAGAGCGGCAGCCGGATCCGCCGCACGAAGCTGTTCGGCACGGTCCAGAGACGTGCGCGCCTCGGCCAGTCGCGTGCGGGCCTCCGCACCGACGGCGCCGCGGCGCGCGCCGATGAAGTCTTCCGCGGCCGAGACCTGCGCGCGGGCCTGCAGGAGGGCCTCATCCAGTTGGAGTGCGGCCCGGCGCCGGCGTTCGGCGGCATCCCGGCCCTCGGCGATGACGGCGTCGAGGGCGGAGTTGGCCGCCTCCAGTCCGGCGAGTGCCTCGAGGGGCCGCCGGCCGCCCGAGGACAGGGCCTGGCGACCGCGCGTGAGCTGCTCGCGCGCGGCGGCGACGGCGGCGGCGATCCGCCCCTCCGGGTCGGGCAGGGCGGATGCGGCGGTGATGTCGTTCTCGACCTCGCGCATCAGCTCGGCGGCGCGCGTGCCGGCGGCGGCGAGATCGGCGCCCACCCTGGTCACGGCGTCTTCGAGCAGGCGGGCCTGAGCGACCGCCTCCTGCGCGGCGCGGATGCCCACCGCGGCCTCGCCGCCGCGCCCGGCAGCGAGGGCGGACTGCGCCGCGGCCAGCTGCGCGTCGGCGAAGGCGACGCGCTCGCGCGCCTGGGCGGGGTTGTCGGCGACGGTGGCGAGGGCCTCGTCGGCGTACTCGGCGTGCAGTTTCGCCAGCTGCGCCTCGGCGGCGCCGATCGCTTCGGCGACAGCGGTGCGCTCCTGCTGCGTGCGGGCGAGCTCGGCGGGGGCGTTGGCCTCCAGGTCGCGCAGCGCGTCGAAGGCGTCGGCCTTGGCGTCGAGCGCTTCCTGGGATGCGGCGGTGAGGGTGAGGATCTCGCCGCGCCAGGCGCGGATCTGCTCCTCCGTGTCGGGGGTGGCGTCATCCAGCTGCTGCTGCAGCGTGAAGGCGCGGTCGAGGTCCGCCTTGGCCTGGGTCAGCACCGTCTCGAACTCGGCCACGGCCTCGTCGCCGAACTGGGCGCGGGCGAAGCCGAGTTCCTGCTCGCTGGTCTTGACCGCCTCGTCGGCGGCCACGAGCGCCGAACCGGAGCGGCGGGCCAGCTCCTCCAGGCTCATCTTCGCCGGTGACGCGTTCGGGCCGGATGCCGCGCGCTTGCGCCGCACGGCGAGCCAGATGAGCGCGATCGCGAAGACGGCGACCAGGAGCAGCACCACCAGGATGAGCGACCAGTTCACGCCGCCGGCGGAGGTGTCGGCGCCGGGCACGCCGCCGGTGCCGCCGGCCGCGGCATCCTCGAACCCGGCGGCGGCGGCCTCGATCGCGCCCGACCAGTCCTCGTCGCCGAGGGCCGGGCGTACGCGCTGCTGTTCGATGGCGCTCAGCTGGTCGCCGGTGAGCGGGCCGATCTCCAGATCGCCGGAGATGTAGTACTGGCGGCCGTCCACGGCGACGGCGAGGAGGTACTGCGTCGGTCCGAGGCCGTTGACGACGGCGGCGGTGTTCGCCCAGTCCTCCGGGCTGTCGGGGTCGGTGAACTCGTCGACGAACACGACCCACAGGTCCAGCCCGGTCTCGTCGAACAGCTCGTCGAGCCGTTCGTCGGCGGCGCGCACCTCCGCGCCGCTGAGCACGCCGGCGTCGTCGAGCACGTAGCCGCTGTCGAGCGTCACGGGCGGGGTGGCGTGCGCGGCGGGCGCGATCGCGAGGCCGATGGCGGCGGCCAGTGCCGTGGTCAGCGCCAATGCCCAGCGCGCGCGCATCCGTCCTCCTGAGGGGCTGTGGGGCAGGTGCTCCGAGTCTATGGTCCGGCTCGCGCGGGCCGGTACGGCCTCCGGGTGGATCGGCGTGGGTCCTCGCCGGTGCCGGAGGGCCGGGTTAGGGTCGGGGCTTCGGAGGAGACGGCAATGGATGATCGCTACGGAACCGACGTGCTGGCCAAGGGGTGGCGGGATGCCGGGAGGCGCGTCGTGCCGCAGGTGCCCGCCGAGCGCGACCTGGTCGTGGAGGTGGCCGGCGACGGCTACTGCGGCGCGGTGACGAGGGTCGCATCGGGGACCGTGGAGCTGGAAGACCGGCACGGTCGTCGCCGGCTGTTCCCCCTCGGGCCGGGGTTCCTCGTCGACGGCGCCGCGGTGGTGCTGACCGCGCCCAAGCCGGTGGCGCCGACGGGGACTCGGCGCACCGCGTCCGGGTCGTTCGCGGTCGAGGACGCCAAGGCGCGGGTCGCGCGCCCCAGTCGCATCCTGGTCGAGGGACGCCACGACGCCGAACTGGTGGAGAAGGTGTGGGGCCACGACCTCAGGGTGGAAGGCGTCGTCGTGGAGTACCTGCAGGGCGTGGATCTGCTCGCCGAGGCGCTGGAGGCGGAGCCGCCGAGCGCCGAGCGGCGGTACGGCGTGCTGGTGGACCACCTGGTGCCGGGGTCGAAGGAGACGCGGATCGCCGAGGCGATCGCGCGCGGGAGGCACGGCAAGCACGTGCGGATCGTGGGGCACCCGTTCGTGGATGTGTGGCAGTGCGTGCGCCCGGAGTCGCTCGGCATCGCGCGGTGGCCGGAGGTTCCGCGGTCGGTCGAGTGGAAGGTCGGCGTGTGCCGCGCCCTCGGGTGGCCGGCGGAGGACCAGGCGGATCTGGCCCGCGCGTGGCAGCGGATCCTGGGGCGCGTGACGACGTTCCGCGACCTCGAGCCCGCTCTCCTGGGCCGCGTCGAGGAGCTCATCGACTTCGTCACCGCCTGACCCCCTCACCCGGCCGGCCCGCGCCCGCCCGGCCCGCGCCCGGCGGAGCGCACGGCCCGGCGAAACACCACATCCCGCCCGAAACACCCGGCGACGCATGATGTGTCAGCCGGGATGTGGTGTCTCGCCGGGGGCGACGCGCCGTCGGGCGGCGGGCGGGGCACTGGGTAGCCTGGAGGGTATGCCCGAAACCCCCGCCGCCCGTGGCGATTTCCGCGACCGGCCCGTGTCGTTCGTGCGCCGGAGCGGCCGGATGTCCGACGGACAGGAGCGGGCGTGGGAGCGCCTGTCGCCGTTCTACCTCCTCGAGGCGCCGCGGGATGCCGCGGCCACGAGCGTGCGCGCGGGCTCGGAGATCGACCCGGCCGCCGTGTGGGGGAGGACCGCACCGCTCGTCGTGGAGATCGGGTCGGGCCAGGGGCACGCGATCGTGCATGCCGCGACGGAGCATCCCGACACCGATTTCCTCGCCGTCGAGGTGTTCAAGGCCGGCCTTGCCCGCACGATGCTCGACGCCGACCGCGCCGGCGCGCGCAACCTCCGCCTCGTGGAGGCCAACGCGCCGGAGGTGCTCGAGCACCTGCTGCCGGCGGCCTCCGCGGATGAGGTGTGGGTGTTCTTCCCCGATCCGTGGCACAAGAACAAGCACACCAAGCGCCGCCTGATCGACGCCGAGTTCGCCCCGGTCGCCGCCCGAGCGCTGAAGCCGGGCGGGATGCTGCGGCTGGCGACGGACTGGGAGGACTACGCGCGTCAGATGCGCACGGTCCTGGATGCCTCGTCCCTGTTCGAGCGCGCGTTCGAGGGCGACTGGGCCGAGCGTTTCGACGGGCGGGTGCTCACGGCGTTCGAGCGCAAGGGCGCCCGTGCCGGCCGCGCCATCCGAGATCTGGCCTACCGGCGGATCCCGGCGTGACCGACCTGCACGCGGTGCGTCGCGACCGGTTGCGAGCGGTGCGCCCGCTCGGCCACCGCGACTTCCGGGTGCTGTTCGCCGCGGTCGTGCTGTCGGTGTTCGCCGCCGGCATGTGGGCGGTCGTCATGGTCTACGCCGTGATCGATGCCGGCGGCGGCCCGCTGCAGCTGTCGATCGTCGCGACGGCGAACGCCGTCGGACTCCTCGCGTGCGCGATCCCCGGGGGCATCGCCGCCGACCGCGTGTCCCGCCGGCTCATCGTCCGCGCGGTCGCGGTGCTCGACGCCGTCGCCGTCGCCTCCATCGTGATCGCCGGCGCCCTGGGCGCCCTCACGATCCCGCACGTGGCGGTCGTGGCGTTCCTCCTGGGCGCGGGGTCTGGGTTCTTCTTCCCCGCCTACAGCGCGATCCTTCCCCGCATCCTGCCGCCCGAGCACCTCCTGGCCGCGAACGGCCTGGAGGGCGCCATCCGTCCGGCCCTCCAGCAGGCGGCAGGGCCCGCGGCGGCGGGCTTCCTGCTGGCCGCGCTCGTGCCCGCCTTCGCGACGGTCTTCGTGTGCGCCGCGTACACGCTCGCCTTCGTCCTCCTGCTCTTCCTGCGCCGCGAACCCGGCCCGGGAGCCGACGACGCACCGCTCTCGCGCGGCGTCCTCCACGACCTCCGCGAAGCGGTCGCCTTCACCGTCCGCACGCCGTGGCTGCTGTGGACGCTGCTGTTCGCCACCGGGTGGGTGCTCGTCTCGCTCGGGCCTGAGCAGGTGCTGCTGCCCTTCCTCGTGCGGGAGCGGGTGGGGGAGGATCCGCGGTTGTTCGGATTCCTGCTCGCCGCCCTGGGCGCCGGGGGAGTGGTGGGCTCGCTCGTGGTGTCGTCGATGCGGATGCCGCGGCGTTACCTCACCGCGATGATCGTCGTGTGGGCGGTGGGGACCACCCCCTTCGCCGTCATCGGATTCACCGACTCGTACTGGCTGCTGCTGGTGTGCTGCTTCACGCTGGGCTGCGCATTCAGCTACGGCAACGTCATCTGGGGCACCCTGCTCCAGCGCCGCGTGCCGCGGCACATGCTCGGACGGGTGTCGAGCCTGGACTTCTTCGTGTCGCTCGCGCTCATGCCGGTGTCGATGGCCCTGTCCGGCCCGCTCGCCGAGGTCCTGCCGCTGTCGACGATCTTCCTGGCCGCCGGCACCCTGCCGCTCGCGTTCGGCCTCATCGCCCTACTCGCCGCCCGCATGCCGCGGGACGAGATCACCCATCCGCTGGAGGCCGCATGACCGCCCACGCCGCTCCGCCCGCCCCGACCCGGCCTGCGCTGTCGTGGGGGCTCGTCCCCGCGCTGCTGGTGTGCCTGGCCGCTCCCGCGTTCTTCGTGCTGCAGATCGCGTGGCTCGGATGGATCCTGCTGGCGGCGGGCCTCGTCGGCGCGTGGCTCGTCGAGCGGCGCGAGGGCACCGCATCCCTCCGCCGGCGCGACGAGAACGAGCCGCCGAGCCTCCTGCGCGACCTCTCGCTCATCGCGCTGGGGCAGCTGATCGTCAGCGCGATCCCGCTGAAGGCCGAGCTGGACAACATGGCGATGCTGCGGTTCACCGTGGCCCTCGGCGGCGCCGTGCTGGTGCCGTATCTTGTGTCGCGCTACGTGTACCGCGACTACGCGATCCGCTTCCCGTGGCGCGGGGGCGGGCGGTGGACGGCGCTGCAGTGGGGCTGGCTCGTCGCCGTTCTCGTGCTCGGGTGGCTGATCCTGCCGTTCTACTTCATCACGTCGGGCGTCTACACGAACTGGCCCGTCGTGGACACCCCGGAGATGATCGCGCGCCTGTTCGTGGGCGTCGGCGCCGTCGGCATCTGGGACGAGCTGTTCTTCATCTGCACCGTGTACGTGCTGCTGCGGCGGCATTTCCCCGACTGGCAGGCGAACCTGCTGCAGGCGGTCGTGTTCGTGTCGTTCCTGTGGGAGCTCGGCTACCAGGCGTGGGGCCCGGTGCTGACTATCCCGTTCGCGCTCGTGCAGGCGATCCTGTTCCTGCGCACCCGCTCGCTCGGGTACGTCGTGACGGTGCACCTGTTGTTCGACGCCGTCGTCTTCGGCGTGCTCGTGCACGCCCACAACCCCGGCCTGATCCCGATCTTCCTCCTGTAGCCCCCGCTCCGCGCCTCCGCCGCCCGCCGAAACACCACATCCCGTCCGAAACATCCGGCGACGCATGATGCCTCGGCCGGGATGTGGTGTTTCGAGCGGGGGTAGCCTGGGGAGCGGATGCCGACCGCATCCCCGGACGAGGGATCAGTACCCGGACAGCGACAAGACTGGCCAAGGAGCTGTGTCATGTCGTGGATCGTTCTCGTCGTCTCCGGTGTCCTCGAAGCGGTCTGGGCGACCGCGCTGGGCAGGTCGGAGGGGTTCACCAAGCTCTGGCCGACCGTGATCTTCGGCGCCGCGCTCGTGGCGAGCATGGGCGGTCTCGCGTGGGCGCTGCGGGAGATCCCCACCGGCACCGGCTACGCCGTCTGGGTCGGGATCGGCGCCACCCTGACCGTCGCCTACGGCATGGTCACCGGCACAGAGCCGGTGTCGCTCGTGAAGATCCTGCTCATCCTCGGCCTCGTCGGCTGCATCATCGGACTGAAGCTCGTCAGCTCCTGACGGACGCGCCGCGCGGAAGGCCGTCGAGGGGCGCGGATGAGCGGCGCAGCCGGTGTCGGGGGAGGGCGCGCGCCGGTGATAACCTCGATCAGTACGCCTCCGTAGCTCAGTGGATAGAGCGCCGGTTTCCGGTACCGTAGGTCGCAGGTTCGACTCCTGTCGGGGGCACTTCGGGGTGAACGTGGACGGGTCTCGATCCGCACCCCAGTAACGAGAAAGCGCCGCCTGGTCTCAGGCGGCGCTTCTCGTTTCGCGGGCCCCGATCGTGGACGCGGCGATCGCATCGGGACATCCTCCTCGGCGGTTCCGGTCGGTTCTGTCTCACCGCAGGTGGAAGGTGTCGAGGATGTGGGGGGTGTCCAAGAGGGTGTGCGGTGCGAAGGCGTGATAGCCCCACACGTGAACCCACGCGTTGCCCGTACGCAGTGTGAGGTAGGTCTTGATCATGCCCGGCCCGAGATAGGTGAAGAGCAGGAAGATCAGCGAGAGGGCGGCGGACTGCGGGGACGTGAAAACGGTCCAGGCGTCCCAGAAGTGCAACCCGGCGTAGGTGAGGCCGCCGCACAGCACGGTGGCGATGACGGAGCCGGTGAGCGCGAGATATCGCGGAACGAGGATGGCGTACACGAACACCATCGCAGGCAGCACCGCGCCTGCCATGTAGAGGAGGAACGTGAACGCGGCTCCCACGACCAGCTGCCCCGGCGGGAGGTTGAGCGTCGCAGGGGCCAGCGCGAAGATCTGGAACGCCGTCTCCAGCCCGAGCACAACGATGATGACGAGGACGTCGTTCCTGGCGTCGGTCGAGCGGAGTCCGAGAGCGAGCGACGAGTACCGTCGACGGAAATACAGCAGCGGGATCACCGCATAGACGACCACGTTGTACCCGGCCCACGTCACGACCTCCGCCGGGGGAAGGTGCTCATGGGTGCCGAACAGTGTTCCCGCGAGGTGAAGGCCGAAAGGGTGCCATCCGAACGCTCGAGCCAGAAGGAAGCCACCGAGCAGCCCGGTCGCTCCGTACGCGAGCAGCGCGATGGTTTCGGCGCGGGCCCGGTGACGATCGGGCGCACGCGCGGCGACGTCGACGGGCGCACGACGCCGGGTCAGCAGGTACACCACGCCCATCAGGATCAGAACCTCCGCCAGTGCCAGGTTGACCTCTACCAGGATCTGCCACGTGGATCTCCCCGCGCGCGCGGGCCAGTCGAACGGCAGCGCACGGGGCGCGGTGATCGCCACCCAACCGTTCGCAGCCACCCAGCCCGCCGCCGCCACCCACAGACTCCAGTGCCCCGGAAGCCGCCGCTTTCCGTGACGACCGAAAGCTGACTCATCGGCGGCGGCGTCCGTCTTCACGCGGGGACCCGCCGTTGAGCCGTTTCTGTCGCTTGATCCGTCCACAACGCCTCCCGGTTGGTAGCACACCCGTGATACTTCGCAAAGTATCACGGCCGTGATACAACGGAAAGGTGCCCAGAATGGTGGACGCCGATCAGCGCAG
Organism: Microbacterium sp. dk485; assembly: GCF_004570445.1. Lineage (NCBI taxonomy): Bacteria > Bacillati > Actinomycetota > Actinomycetes > Micrococcales > Microbacteriaceae > Microbacterium > Microbacterium sp. dk485. The sequence continues at coordinate 192,614 of NZ_SPQW01000001.1, read as the reverse complement.
AGACGAGATCGCTGCAGCAGTGTGGCGGGTCATTCGCCGCGATGGTCTGGAACGGGCGTCCGTGCGGGAAGTGGCGCGCGAAGCCGGACTGTCCACGGGGTCGCTGCGGCACTACTTCCGCAGCCAGCCGGAGTTGCTGGTCTTCACGATGAGCTCGGTGGTGGAGCGGGTCGAGCGGCGCATCGCGGCGGTACATCAGCCGGATGATGTGTTGCAGGCGGCGAAGCTGGTGTTGGCGGAGCTGCTGCCATTGGATGACGAGCGGCACGCAGAGAACGAGGTGTGGATGGCTTTCACGTCTCGAGCCCTCGTCGACCCTGAGCTCGGATCACTGCGCGACGAAGCTTACGACCGGATGCGTGAGGCCTGTGTGCTGTGGGTCGGCCGGCTCTGCGGTGACGCCGGCGAGGACGTGCGGGAGGTGGAAGCCGAACGCTTGTTCGCCGTGCTCGACGGCCTCGCCGTCCATGCAGCCGTCCGGCCGGAACGTGCCACGCCCGCCCGGTTGCGGGCGGTGCTTGATCATCACCTGGACCAGGTCGCCTCCTCGGGCCGCGCTGCGATGGATGGCGCACCGTGATCTCGGCAAGCGCCCGCAAGCCGGTGTGATGACCGAGGAGCATCGCCTTGCGGCTCGCCTGCGCCGATGGGCGACCGCCGCCCACCTCAGCGCAGGTAGCGGCCCGTGACGCTGTCGGATGCGGCGGCGATGTCCGCCGGCGTCCCCGTGGCGACGATCCGCCCACCGGCCGTCCCTCCGCCGGGCCCGAGGTCGATGATGTGGTCGGCGTTGCCGATCATGTCGAGGTCGTGCTCGATGATGACGACGGTGGCGCCCTGGTCGATGAGCCGCTGCAGCACCCCCAGCAGCACCCGCACGTCGAGCGGATGCAGGCCGATCGAGGGTTCGTCGAGGACGAAGAGGGTGTTCCGCCGGCTCCGCCCGATGTCCGCCGACAGCTTGAGCCGCTGCGCCTCGCCGCCCGACAGCGCCGTGGTGGCCTCACCGAGGGTCAGATAGCCCAGGCCGAGGTCGGTCAGGATGCGGAGCCGGGACTCGACCCGCGCCAGATCGGCGACGTGCGGCAGCGCCTGGTCGACGGTGAGGGAGAGGAGGGCGGGAAGGCTGAGCGGATCGCCGGTGGCATCCTTCGGGGTGCGACGGATGTCGTGCGCGTCGGGGCGGTAGCGGCTGCCGCCGCACGCCGGGCACACGATGTCGACGTCGGGGAGGAACTGCACGTCCAGGGAGATCTGCCCCGTGCCGTCGCACTCCGGGCAGCGCAGGGAGCCGGTGTTGTAGGAGAAGTCTCCCGCCGTCAGCCCCCGGGCATGCGCCTCGGGGGTGCGCGCGTACACCCGGCGCAGGTCGTCGAGGACGCCGCTGTAGGTGGCCACGGTGGAGCGGACGTTGACGCCGATCGGCGAGGCATCGACCACGTCGACCACGTCGATGCCCGCCGGCTCGACAGCGGTGACGTGCGCCGGAAGCGCGGCGCCCGCGGCGCGCGCGACCAGCGCGGGCACGAGACTCTCCAGGATCACCGTCGTTTTCCCAGACCCCGAGACGCCGGTGACCGCCGTGAGACGGCCCTTGGGGATCTCCAGGTCCAGGGCCTGCACCGTGTGGATCGGCGCCGTCGACATGCGGATGCTGCCGAGATCGAAGAGTTCGGCGGGCGTGGTGCGCTCGCGCACCGTTTCCGCTGCGCTCACGCCGAGGAACGGCGCGATGCGCGAGCGGGGGTCGCCGATGACATCCGCGCGCGTGCCGGCCGCGATGACGGTGCCGCCGTCGGCGCCAGAGCCGGGCCCGATCTCGATGAGCCAGTCCGCCTCGCGCAGCACGTGGGTGTCATGGTCGACGACGACCACGGAGTTGCCGTCGCGCAGCAGGCTGCGGATGACCGCGATGAGGCCGTCGAGGTTCGAGGGATGCAGGCCGATGGACGGCTCGTCGAGGACGTAGAGCACGCCCGTGGTCCGGTTGCGGACCGCACGGGAGAGCTGCACGCGCTGCCGTTCGCCGGTGGACAGGGTGGACGAGGCGCGGTCCAGCGTGAGATATCCCAGGCCCAGCTGCAGCAGCATCCGTGCACTGCCGACCATCTGCGCGACGATGCTCTCGGCCATCGCCGTCATGTCCGGTGGCATGAGCCCCGGCAGGGTCTGCACCCACGTGGTGACCTCCTCGAGCGTCTTGGCCGTCGCCTGCGCGAGCGTGATGCCGTCGACCAGCGTCGCGCGCGCCCGCGCGTTCAAGCGGCTCCCGCGACAGAGGGGACAGGTCTGGATGCTGAGGAATCGCTCGATCCGGCCGATCCCGCTCTCCGTCTCGGCCTTGCGCAGGGCCTCGACGACCGATTGATGCGCGTTGCGGTAGGTGGCGTTGAGCTCGAACAGCTTGCCGTTCTTCGACGGGTACAGGATGACCCGTTTCTCCTCGGGACCGGCGAACACGATCCGACGTTCCCGCGCGGTGAGCTCCGCGAAGGGGACGTCGGTGCGCACCCCCATCTCGGCGACGACCTTCGAGTTCGCCGCCAGACCGAACAGCGCCCACGGCGCGACGGCACCGTCGTCGATGCTGATCGTCTCATCGGGCACGAGGGTGGTGTCGTCCACGTCGCGCACGATCCCCGTTCCTTCGCACCGCTCGCACGCGCCCTCGCTGTTGAACGCGAACGACTCCGCGCTCGGTGGTGGGAAGACGGCGCCGCACGTCGGGCACGTCAGCGGCCGGTCCAGCGCGACGTCGGTGGTCGGCGGCATCCGGTGCCCGTTGGGGCATTCGTGACTGCCGAGGCGGGAGTAGATCAGTCTCAGAGTGTTGAGCAGTTCGGTGGAGGTGCCGAACGTGGATCGCACCCCGGGCACGGCGGGGCGCTGACGCAGCGCGAGAGCGGCGGGCACGTGCTCGACGCTGTCGACGGCCGCGCGGGCGGCCTGAGTGAGGCGCCGCCGCGTGTAGGTGGAGAGCGCCTCGACGTAGCGACGGGAGCCCTCGGCGTACAGCACCCCGAGCGCGAGCGACGATTTGCCCGATCCCGATACTCCGGCGATCGACACCATCATGTGCAGGGGCACGTCGACGTCGATGTTCTTGAGGTTGTTCACCCGGGCGCCGCGCACGCGGATGGCGTCCGGGAGCGCAGCCGCCGCCGGTCGCATGATCAGGCCGCCCGGCCGCGGCCGCCCATCAGCTCGGCGGCCGGGTGTCGACGTCGTGCCGGTCGGCGTCGCCGATCCGCGGGTCGGCCGCCGTCTCCGGCGACACCGGCGATGTCCCGGCCGGCGCTTCGGTGCCCGGGTAGCGGGGCTGTTCGACGTCCATGTCGGCGTCGCGCTCGTCGGCGGGCGGCAGGTGGTCGAGGGGCTGGGGGATGTCGTCTGGCTTGCTCATGCCGACAGCCTCCGCGATCTCGCCGGCGGCGGGATAGGGGTTGCGATCGGCGGCGCACGCGCCTAACGACCGGCCGCACCCGGTCTCATCGGCGGCCGCGGCCGTGCCGGGCGTGTCTCAGCCGAAACCGCCCAGCAGGGCGATGCACGGACCGATCACGATGAGCCAGGCGGCGCCCGTCATGATGAGCATCCCGGTGCCGTACGGGCGGGAGCGCGGGGAGAACATCAGGGCGATGGAGACGACGGCGATGGCGATGAACGGCCACAGGAAGCCGAAGATGGTGCTCACGGCGCCGAGGGTGCCCAGGGCCAGCACGATGCCCAGCACGTACGCGCCGCACCCGATGCCCAGGCCCGCCGCGACGCCGCCGCCGAACCCCCTGCGGCCTCCGGGCGGCTGCTGCGGGGGAGGTGGTGCGCCTCCGGGCGGCTGGTGCGGGGGAGGCGGCGGTGGCGTGCCGGGAGGCGGTGCGAAGCGCGGCGGCTCTTGCGGGTCGTCAGGCGTGCTGGGCATTCGGCGTCGTCCTTCCGGGTTCGGCTTCGGGCTGTGAGGTCTCACGGAATCTCCCGCGCCGCGCCATCCACACGATGCGCGCGAGCAGCAGCGGGATGGTGACGGCCAGGAACAGCTGCGGACGGGTGAGGCCGATCCACGCGACCTCGTTGCCGCGGACGAACTCCACACCGAAGCGGAAGAGGCCGTACGCGGCGATGAAGAGCGTGAGCGTCTCTCCCGCGGCGATCGGGCGGTGGCGCAGCCAGAACCACAGCAGTACGAACGCCGCCGCGTGGAACGCGATCTCGTAGACGAAGCTCGGATGCAGCGGCACGCCGGCCTCGGCCCCCACGCGTGCGGCGGCCGCAGGCTCCAGCACGATGCCCCATGCGGCGCCGGTGGGGGTTCCGGGCTCCTCGGTGAGGAGGCACCCGATGCGCCCGATGACCATCGCCAGCGCGACGGCAGGGGCGAACAGGTCGCCGGTGCGGCCGGGGAAGCGGACGATCCGCTTGGCCACGTGCACGCCTAGCCATGCGCCCACGAGCGCCGACAGCATCGATGCATTGCCGTACGCGAGCTGGTCGATGAGGCTCAGGTTCCGCGACGGATCCAGGTGCTGGGCCCACGTCCCCAGGCGCGAGAACACGGCGGCGCCGAGGAGCGCCCCCAGGACGATGTAGGCCAGACGCGGATCGCTCACCCCGCGGCGGCGCTTCTCCACCAGGAACACCGCGCCGGCGGCGGCGAGGCCGAGGGCGACGAAGACGGCGTGCGTGTCCACCGGCGGCAGCCACGGGACGAGGTCGCGAAGAGTGGGGAACACCGGTCAGCTCAGCAATCGCACCCACATCATGACCCACAACGGGACGGCCGCCAGCGCGAGCACCTCGAGCACCCACAGGTAGGCCAGGACGAGACGCGTGTCGCCGAGCCGGCAGCGGGAGCGGAGGAGGCCGGCACGCCGTGCCCGGGTGTACCCGGCGATGGCGACGCCGGCGAAGACGGCCACGGCGATCGGGCCGAGCAGGGCGGCGATCGCGGCGACGGTGGTGAACACGCACAGGCGCAGCGGGTCGAACGGTGCGGGGTCGGCCACCGACGGGTCGCGCTGGTTGAGGTGGCGGAAATCGGCGGTGCTCATGCGACGCTCACCGGGAGCTGCCGTCGGCCGCCGGTCGCGGTGGAGATGCGCGTGCGCGACAGCGGCGCCCACGCCTGCACGGCGCAGAACGGCGCGCACTGGTGGGCGGCGGTGGTCTCGTTGACGGTGGCGACGTGCACGCAGCACTGGGTCAGGCGCTCCTCGATCATCGTGTTGATGTCCATGAACGGCTTCACCGTGATGCGCAGGACCCGCTCGCCCATCATCTTCCGCAGTCGCGCGTGCTGACCGGGCAGCTTGGAGGCGGCGAGGGTGGCGAGCGTCCCGATGCCGAGGTCGCAGTTCTGGCAGATGTCGCGCCAGATGGTGGCCATCGAGGGGTGCGACAGCGACGACTGCTCACTCAAGAGGTCCAGCAGCGAGCCCTTCACGACCTCCCGGATCGCCTTGTTGACGTTCGAGTCGGCGATGCGGTTGGCGAGCATGTCGGGCTGGAGGTCGAGGAAACCCTTCAGCTGCTCGTGGCCGATCAGCCCGACGAGCGATTTCCAGTCGCCGGAGTCATCCTTCAGCAGGTAGCCCACGGAGCAGCAGTGCGGATGGCTGCAGGGCAGCGCCGTGAGGTCGCGCCACGTGACCTCGCCGTCGGTCTGCGGTCCGAGCCGCGCCAGCACGCCGGTGTGCGTGAGCCTCGCGGTGGGGTCGATGCCGGAGGAGCGGCCGGAGCCGAACACGGGCTGGATCGTCACGCCGCCGACGAACGGCGTCGCCATCGCCCGGCGGATGACGGCGCCCATCTCGCCGTCGTTGACCCCGAGCGTCGCGGTCATCGTGAGCGTCATGAAGACGCCGGCATCCGAGAGCCGCTGGATGGCGCGCTCCTTGAACCGGCGGATGTCGGCCCCGCGGTGGAACCGGGACGACTCGGCGGACTCGCCGTCGTATTGCAGGTAGATCTCCACGCGCTCGCGGTGCTTCTTGAGCGTCTCCACGAACGCATCGTCCTGGGCGATCCGCAGGCCGTTGGAGTTGATCAGGATGCGCACCACCGGCCGCGCCACGAGGTGCTCGAGCAGCTGCTCGAGCCACGGGTACAGCGTCGGCTCGCCGCCGGAGAGCATGAGCACGTCGATCCGGTTGTTCTCCCGCGCCAGGCGCGCGTCGACGGAGGCGAGGACTTCGGCCAGCGGCGCGATCGAGGATGCGGCGGGGCTGGACTCCGCGAAGCACGTGGGGCAGCGCAGGTTGCAGTGGTCGGTGAGGTCTTCGAGCAGGATGCACGTGTGCTGGGTCTGCATCTGCGGCAGCCCGTCCTCGTAGGCCGACGGCACGGGCTTGAAGTTGCCCGCCAGGTCGGGAGTGTGCGCCTTGGTCGGGGCCGTCCACTGCTCGAGATAGGTGAGGATCTCGGCCGACTCGTCGTAGAGCGTGCGGATGAGGCCGTGATCGGGGCATCCGCGCTCCAGCCAGATCGTCCCGTCACGGTCGGCGAGCCATCCCGAGAGCCGCCGGACCTCGCTGAGCGGCCGGTCCGGTTCCTCCTCGTGACACTCCGGGCAGAACGCGTTGACGTATCGATGGACGCGATAGTCGCGCAGGGGCATCCCCGCACCGGGCTGGCTCATTGGCTCACCATAGCCGCGCCATAGCTTCGGAGGGGACGCGGCTCGCGCGTATCCTCGGCCGCGCTCCGCGCGCGGCCGGACAGGTCAGGTGATGACGGGCTCGCCCGGGTCGCGGGCGTCGCTGAGCCCGATCATCCGCCCGCCGATCCTGGACCCGGGGCGGTGGGAGGTCCCCGGCGCGAACACCACGTAGGTTCCCGCGGGGTACGTCGTGCCGTTGTCGTCGATCTCCCCGGATGCCACGTAGTAGCGCTCCTCGAGCGCGTGATGATCCGTGACCGGCCACCGCGTCCCGGGCGCGAAATCGTACGCCCAGGCGCGGATGAGATCCGTCGCGGGCAGGAGGCGTCCGGTGATGCCGGGAGTCACTTCGAAGGGAGGCAGATCGTCGATCCGCACGGCCTGGATGTCGGTGGGGGTGATGGAGCGCTCGGACATGCCTTCATCGTGCGCCCGCGCGGTCGCTCCCGCGTGCGCCCGGCGGTCACGGGGGAACGTGATCCTGCCACGCCCCCGTGGTGGGACTATTCCGTTCCGCTGTCGGTGTCCGTCTGCGGCGCGTCGATGACGCCGATCCCGACGGCCTCGTGATCGGGTTCCGCATCCAGCGGCTTGTCGGCCTTCGGCTCTTCGCCGGGGTCCTTCTCCGTGCTCGGTTCGGCCAGCTCCTCGGCGGCCGGCATGTCGTCCTCGTTGCGCTGCCCGTCCGCGTCTGCCGAGTTGCTCATGGTGTGACTCCATTCGTCGTGGGTGCATCAGCAGGGTGCCATCGACGGCCCCCGACAGGCAAAGGGTTGACCCGCAGCGACAGGACACCCACCGGCGCCCGATAGCACACCGCTCGGGTCGGGACGGGTGGCTTCGGCTCCGCGGGGGCGAGCTGGCACCGTGGAGTCATGCCGACGATCACCCCACTTCTGCACGATGATTCCGTCTCCCTCCTGACCCGCGGGTACGGCTTCGGTTCACACATCTGGCGCCGAGCCCGGCGGGGTGCCAGAGCGGTGCCGTTCCGTCTGCTCGGGCGAGACGCACTGCTCGTGCGGGGCGGCGAAGGCGTGGAGCTCTTCTACGACGAGACCCGCGTCCGCCGGCACGGCGCGATGCCGGCCTTCATCCAGCAGTCGCTGTTCGGCAAGGACTCGGTGCACAGCCTCGACGGCGACGAGCACCGCCACCGCAAGGCGACGTTCCTCGACGTCGCATACGACGACGCCCAGGTCGCCCGCCTCACGCCCCTGTTCGAGGAGGAGTGGCGGGGCGAGCTGGATGCGTGGCTGGCCGGGGGCACCCGCAGCGCGTACGAGGCGGCGGTCGGCGCGTTCGGCCGGGCCAGCATGCGGTGGGCCGGCATTCCGGGAACCGCCGCCGCGCAGACGCGGTGGGCGACGCGGCAGGCGCAGATCGTCGACGGATTCGGCGTGCCCTACTCGCCCGAATACCTGCTGACCCTCCTCAACCGCCGCTGGTCCGATCGGCACGCCGAACGCCTCATCGAGGCGGTGCGGTCGGGGATGCTGCATCCGGTCGAGGGCACGGCGCTGGCGGAGTGGGCGGCGCACCGTGACCCTTCCGGCGCTCTGCTGCCGCCCCGCGTGGCGGCGGTGGAGCTGCAGAACAGCTTCCGCCCCATGATCGCGGTGTCGCGTTTCGTCGCGTTCGCCGCCAAGGAGCTGCACGACCGGCCGGAGTGGCGCGAGCGCATCGCCGCCGAGAGCGGCCAGCGCGGCACCCTCGTCGGGGGAGAGCTGGCGACGATGTTCGCGCAGGAGATCCGCCGCACCGCCCCGTTCGTCCCCGTGCTGCCGGCGTGGGCGATCACCGACGTCGAGCTCGACGGGGAGCGGCTGGCCGCCGGCGGCCGGGTGGTGCTCGACATCCTCGGGACCGTCACCGACGAGCAGTCGTGGGAGCGGCCCGACGAGTTCGACCCGGAGCGCTTCCGCGGTGTGGCGGACTACGAGGCGCTCACGGCATTCGTTCCCCACGGCGGCGCCGACCCGGCCACCGGGCATCGCTGCCCCGGGGAGAAGCTCGCGATCGCCGGGCTTGCCACGGCGATCGCGGCGCTGAGCGATCCGCGTATCGGCATCCTCGACGCCGGGCTCGGGGTGAACCGCCGGCGCATGCCGACCAAGCCCGCCTCAGGCGGGCGCGTGCGCGCCGCCGCCTCACCCTCCGGCTCCCGCTGCCCCTTCCACTGACGCCATCCGCCCCGGCCGGCGCGGGGCGACTCGGGCGGGATGCGCAAGGCCTGGTGCGTGCGGCGGCGGAGGGGTTGGGTGGAGGGTGCGACCGGTGCCGGAGCCGCAACGATGAGGAGCGCAGCATGCGTGCAGTGATGATGTACGGGCCCGGCGACGTGCGCGTGGAGGAGCGCCCCCGACCGAAGATCCTCGCACCGACGGATGCGATCATCCGCGTGACGGCGACCTGCATCTGCGGCTCCGACCTGTGGCCGTACCGCGGGCTCGAGCCCCTCGCGGCGACCCCGCAGCGGATGGGGCACGAGTACATCGGCGTGGTCGAGGAGGTCGGTGCGGACGTGCGGGACCTCACGCCCGGCGATGACGTCGTCGGCTCGTTCGTGGCCTCCGACAACACGTGCGAGATCTGCCGTGCCGGCTACCAGTCCCGCTGCGTGCGTCAGGTGATGATGGGCGGGGTCGGCACGCAGGCGGAGTACGCACGCATCCCGCTCGCCGACGGGACGCTCGTCCGCACCCCGGCCGAGCCCACCCCCGAGCAGGTGCCGTCGCTGCTGGCTGCCTCCGATGTGCTCGGCACCGGCTGGTACGCCGCGGTCGCCGCCGAAGCCGGCGCCGGCAAGACCGTCGCCGTCGTCGGCGACGGCGCCGTGGGGCTCCTCGCCGTCCTCGCAGCCCGGCACCTGGGCGCCGAGCGCATCATCGCGATGTCGCGTCACGCCGACCGGCAGGCGCTGGCGCGCAGGTTCGGCGCCACCGACATCGTGACCGACCGCGGTGAGGCCGGGGTCGCGGCGATCAAGGACATGACCCACGGCTGGGCGCCCACAGCGTCGTCGAGGCGGTGGGTACCCAGGAGTCGATGGAGCAGGCGATCCGCTCGACCCGTCCCGGCGGCCACATCGGCTACGTGGGCGTGTCGCACGACGTGACCCTCGACGGCGCCGAGCTGTTCTTCGCCAGCGTGCACCTGCACGGCGGGCCGGCGCCGGTGCGCCGCTTCCTGCCCGAACTGGTCGAGCTGATCTGGGATGGGACGATCACCCCCGGCGACGTGTTCGACCTCACCCTGCCGCTGGCGGATGCGGCGGAGGGCTACCGTGCGATGGACGAGCGCCGCGCGATCAAGGTGCTGCTGACGCCCTGACGCCCGATTGCACTGCGGTCAGGAGATCGACGCGACCGCCGCCCGGATGGCGGCGAGGGTGGGCTCGGGCTGCGACAGCATCGACACGTGCGAGGCATCCACCTCGGTGATCGTCGACCCGGCGCGCTCGGCCATGCGGCGCTGAACGCCGATGGGGATGATGCGATCCTCAGTGCCCAGCACCGCCCAGCTGGGGATGCTCCGCCACGCGGGCGAGCCCGACGGGGTGACATTCGCCACGAGCGACCCCGGACGCTGCGTCGCCACGATCATCCGCCGGTCGGCTGAGGGGAGGTCCTGCGCGAACGCCGTGTGCACGGTGTCGGGCTTGAGGAAGGCGTCCGCGGCGCCTTCGGGTGCGCCGGGGTACCCGGCCAGGTCGAGCACCGTCGTGGGGTCGGCCACGGCCAGGGCAGAGCCGGAGCCCTCCAGCAGTCCCACGACCGTCTCGCCCTCGTCGGGAATGAACGCGTCGACGTAGACGAGCGCGCGCACGTCACCGCCCTGGGTGGCGGCATTGGTGATGACGGCGCCGCCGTAGGAATGCCCGACGAGAACGACGGGACCGCGTGTGCGCTGGGCCAGGTACGACGCGATGTAGGCGGCATCCGAGGCGAGCCCGCGAAGTTCGTTCGGCGGTGCCATGACGGTATGCCCTTCGGCCTGCAGCGGCGGGATGATGGCGCTCCAGCTGGATGCGTCGGCCCACGCCCCGTGGAGCAGGACGATGGTGGGTGTGGGCGTGCTGCTCGCGGACATGGGGATCTCCTCCAGAACGTCGCCCCGTGGGCGAGTGGATCTCGGATCGCGCCGTGTCGCATCCCCTGGCGCTGGAGACACCATAGAGCCGCGCACCCGGTGACCACCAGGGGTGCGCGGCTCGCCGCCGTGTGCTCTCAGATGCTCGTGGCACCACCGGCGTCGCCGTCGGTGACGGCGTCGGCGGCGGCCTCCTCTGCCGCAGCGCCCTCCTCCGGCGATTCGGAGCCGGTCTGCGCGGCGGTGTCGTCGGCGGCGGGGGAGTCGTCCTGCTGCGAGCCGCTGTTCTCGGAGCGGTCGGTGGGCGTGTCGTCGGTCATGATTCTCCTTCGATCGGACCCCCAGCCAACCGCAGCGGTGACCGCGGGCGGAAGGGCTTGCGGACGTTCGTGTCGCCTGCCAGGCGAACGGACAGCGCGTGCTGGCACGCTGGAGGCATGAGCCCCGTCGCAGACCCCGCCCGATACGACCTCGAAGGGCTCCGCGACCGGGTGCTCGCCGAAGAAGCGGGCGAGGTGGATGACAGCATCCCCGAGCTGGCCGGTGCCGACGCCGACCTGTGCGCCATCGCACTGGCCCTGCCCGACGGCACGGTGCGCGGCAGCACGCAGGCGGATGTGCCGTTCAGCATCCAGTCCGCCGTGAAGCCGTTCCTCTTCGCGCTCGCGCTGCTGGACACCGGCGGCGACGCGCTGCACCGCATCGGGATCGAACCGACCGGTGAGGCGTTCGACGCGATCAAGCTGGAGAGCGGCACCGGGCGCCCACCCAACCCGATGGTCAACGCCGGCGCGCTGCTGACGGCGGCTCTCGTGGACGGCGGCGATGTCGAGGGCCGCAGCGAACGCATCCGGCGCGGCCTCGCGGCGTTCGCGGGCCGTGAGCTCGACGTCGACGAAGACGTCGCGCGCAGCGAGCATCTGCTCGGCGACCGCAATCACGCGCTCGCGCACCTGATGCGCGCCGAGGGAACCCTGGAGGTGGGAGCCGACGACGCGGTCGCCGTCTACGCGCGCGCGTGCGCGACCCTCGTGGACGCGGAGGCGCTCGCGGTCATGGGTGCGACGCTGGCGTGCGGGGGCGTGAACCCGGTGACGGGGGACCGCGTGCTGCCGGAGAGATCAGCTCGTGACGTCGTGTCGGTCATGGCCACGTGCGGTGTCTACGACGGATCGGGACGGTGGATGCGCAGCGTGGGCATCCCCGCGAAATCCAGCGTCTCAGGAGCCATCGTGCTGTCGGCGCCGCGGACCCTGGGTGCCGCGGTGATCAGCCCCCCGCTGGACGAGCGGGGCACGAGCGTGCGCGGACGTGTGGCCAGCGAACGCCTCAGCGACGAACTGGGCCTGCACGTCTTCGGCTGACGGGCTTCAGCGGCGGTGGCCCCGCGCACATGCGCCCCGTCCAGTCAACCCACCCGACGAACAGGCCTCGCTCGTCGTAGACCTGAAGTACGTCAGAATGCCCCCGGACTCCGAGAGGATCGTCATGTCGGAGAAGACCACATCCCGCCCCGAGCCCGAGAGCGATGCCAAGCCCGATTCGCCCGCTGATCTCACGAAGCGCTCGTGGAAGTACGTCCTCGTCAAGTCCGTCCGCGAGTTCTCCTCCGACCAGTGCCTGGACATCGCCGCCGCGTTGACCTACTTCGGTGTGCTCGCGCTGTTCCCCGGGCTGATCGCCGTCTTCTCGCTCCTGGGCGTGTTCGGGCAGGGCGGCGAGTCCGCGAAGGCCGTCCTCGAGATCGTCGACCAGGTCGCTCCCGGCGGAACGGCCGACACCCTGCGCGGACCGATCGAGCAGCTCGCTTCGGCGCCGGGGGCGGGTTTCGCCCTGGTCAGCGGAATCGTGTTGGCGATCTGGTCGGCCTCGGGCTACGTGGGCGCTTTCAGCCGCGCGATGAACCGCATCTACGAGATCGAGGAGGGGCGTCCCTTCTGGAAGCTCAAGCCCATCCAGCTCCTGCTGACGGTCATCCTCGTCGTCCTCGTCACCCTCGCCGCCTTGATCCTCGTGGTCTCGGGGCCGATCGCCGAAGCGTTGGGCAGTGCCATCGGGCTGGGGGACGTGGCCGTGACGGTGTGGCAGATCGCCAAGTGGCCCGTGCTCCTCGTCATCGTCGTCCTCGCCCTCGCGATCCTGTACTACGGGGCCCCCAACGCCAAGCAGCCGAAGTTCCAGTGGATCAGCGTGGGGGCGATCATCGCGATCGTCGTGCTGGCCATCGCGACGGCCGGGTTCTTCTTCTACGTCTCGAACTTCTCCAACTACGACCGCACCTACGGGTCGCTCGCCGGTGTGATCATCTTCCTGCTGTGGCTGTGGATCGCCAACCTCGCGATCCTCTTCGGCGCGGAGGTGGATGCCGAGCTCGAGCGTGGCCGGCAGCTTCAGGCGGGCGTGGCGGCCGAGCGTGACATCCAGCTCCCTCCCCGCGACACCCGCAAGAGCGACAAGGCCGCCGAGAAGGAGGAGAAGGACATCGAGGAAGGGCGGCGGATCCGCTTGCAGCACGGCGACGACGGCGGCTCCTGACCCGGCCGGACGGTGCTGCCTGGAGCGCGCGAACCGGCTCGGTTACGCTCGAAGAGAGCCCCGGGATCATGGGGCGATGTCGGAGGTCGGATTGGACGACTCGTTCGCCGAGGCGATGCTGGTGCTGGAACGGCCCGGAGTGGAGCGCGAGCGATTCAGTGCGCCCTTCCTGAAGGTGTTTCCCGTGACCGGTGCGTCCGTCTCCACGTTGGGGGACGTCCTCGGCAGTGAGATCGTCTCGGCGACGGACGTGGATGCCGAGAGGCTCGACGAACTCCAGTTCGACCTCGGCGAGGGCCCGTGCTGGGACGCGTTGCGTCTGGGTGGGCCCGTAGCCGTCCCGGATCTGCCCGTCGAGGGCCGCCGGCGCTGGCCGGCTTTCGCGGAGGCGGCGCGCACGGTGCCGGTGGCGTCGATCTTCGCCTTCCCTCTGGCCGTGGGCTCGCTGCGCCTGGGCGCGGTCGACCTCTATACGCAGGAGCGGACGGAGCTCACCCCCGATCAGGCCCGCCAGGCCGCGACGATGGCTCGAGTCATCGGACGACACCTGCTGCAGGAGGCCGTCGACACTGCCGGCGCCACCGACGCGGCGGGCAGCCGGTATTCACGGCGCGTGGTGCATCAGGCCACCGGAATCGTTCTGGCGCAGCTGGACACCACCGCGGAGGAGGCCAGCCTGGTGGTCCAGGGGCACGCGTTCGCCCGGAACCGGCCGGTGTCCGACGTCGCCGCCGACGTCGTGGCGGGGCGCCTGCACTTCCGCAGGGTGGACGGGGATATCGAGGTGATCGAATGAGCGAGACGACTTTCGACTCCCGGCTCCTGGGCGTCCTCACCACTCTGGCGGACACCCTCGTCGACGACTACGACATCGTCGATCTGCTGCAGACCCTCGTGGACGCGTGCCGCGACGTCCTGGGTATCTCTGCGGCAGGGATCCTGCTCGCCGACGAGGCGGGAGAGCTGGAGCTGATCGTGTCCACGAGCGAGGCGAGCCGCCTCGTCGAGGTCATGCAGCTCGGTGCGCAGGCCGGTCCGTGCATCGAGTGCTTCCGCACCGGTGCGTCCGTCTCCGTGCCCGCCATCGCCGATGCGCCGGTGGAGTGGGCGGGATTCCGAGTGGAGGCGCTGGCCCAGGGATTCCGCTCCGTGTACGCGGTGCCCCTGCGGCTGCGGGAGACGACCATCGGCACGCTGAATCTGCTCAACACGGACGAGGGCCTCGTGGGCGAGTCGTCACAGGCGGCTGCACGGGCGTTCGCCGACGTCGCGACGATCGGGATCCTCCACGAGCGGTCTCTGCGGGAATCGGAGCTTCTCACCCAGCAGCTTCAGCACGCCCTGAACAGCCGGGTCCGGATCGAGCAGGCCAAGGGCGTCGTCTCTTACACGACGGGGGTGTCGATCGGCGACGCGTTCGATGTCATCCGCCAGTACGCTCGCCGCCACCAGCTGCCCCTCAGCGTGGTCGCCACCCGCATCGTGGACCGCGAGCTCCGCCTGGATCGCAGCGCCCTCTGAGCTCCGGGTCCGCTCGCGTGCGACGTCTGTAGACTCAAGGTCGACCGCCCCGGACCCCGGCGCTCGCCATAGCGGCACGGACGGGACGGCACGATGAAGATCCTCATCACGGCACTGGGTTCATATCTGACCGGCGACGAGATCGCGGACGCGGTTCGGGAGTACGCTCAGGCACTCGCCGACGAACGCGCAACGGACGTGGTGGACATCCCGATCGCCGGAGACGGCGGCTCGACGCGTCTGCGCATGTCGGTCGGGTGGCTCGTACAAGTCCACGCGGTGGATGCGGAGACCGACGGCTCGGAGTTGACGGATCCCGCCACCAGCACCCGGCTGCGGGAACGCGCGACGCGCCTGACCACTCACCGCATGTCGCCGGAGCCCTTCGAGCCCCTGGGTCTCTCGGATTACGACTGGCTCCGGTACGCCTGACCCTCCCCAACGGGTGTCGGCATCCGGTCTGGGATGTCAAGGGCCTGGATCCATCCGGCGCAGCGGGCGACGGTGCAGACGTGAAGCATGTGACGTACGCCGAGAAGGCCCACCTGATGGGAGACGATGCCGCCGACGCCCTCGTGGAATACGCGCGGGCCCTCGCGCTCGCCGACACGACCGAGACCGTGACGCTGCGGGCGATCGATCTCCACGGCAACGAGGTGGAGGCCACCTTCCTGCTCAGCGCCAGCACCCCGATCCTCGTCGAGTCCACGAACTCCGGGTTGGAGGTCCCCGGGAACGAAGAGATCGTCGTAAACATGCGGCACGCGACGGCAGCGCTGCTCGATCCGCCGGCCGTGCAGCCCGAAGACCGATCGAGTGACCCGCGGCCTCGGTTCGACGAGGAGCTGTAGACGTGGCCGCATTCCGACGAGAGGCCGCGGAGGCGAGCCATGGGTAAGCTCCTGTTCGAGCAACAATTGCGCGTCGACTTCGAAGACCGGCTGCTCGCGCATCTGCAGGTCGTCATCACCGCGAAGCTGCGGCGCGGGGAGTCCTTCGTCTTCTCGTGGCGCGACGACCCGAGCGTGGGGGACGGCCGCACCTCCATCTGGGTGCATCCCCGGTCGGTGATCGTCTACAAGTACCACGGCAGTCGGCGGCCCGCCCTCAACCGGGCATGGCTGGATGCCTTGAGCTATACCGCGAACAGTCCGGAGGGGCTGTACGTGGTTCCCGAGCCACCACCCCCTCGCGCGGAGACAGGATCGCAGGATGAAGCGGATTGACATCGTGTACGGCGGCCGCGATTACTCGGTCAGTGGTCGTGAGCTCGACGACCTGCAGAACGAGATCGAGAGCCTGCTTGCCGGCGCGGGCCACTGGCTGCAGGTGAGCATCGGCGACGGTGAACCCCAGCCGACCTACCTGTACCTGAGCCCCGGCACACCCATCGCGCTGGTGCCCGTCCCGGAGCCCTGACCGCGCCGCTGCGCGGCCGGGTCTGGTCTCGGCTGGCTTCGCCAAGCGGGAACAACGTGCGAGAGTAGCGAGCGTGAACTCGTTCGGTGATTCCGTGGAAGTCTGGCCTGCGCACCGATTCGACGACGACGGGGCCGCGATCCCGCCGAGCATCGCCGAGCTGGATTACGCGCCGTCGTTGCGCACCGTCGGGACGTGCGAGTCCGCACTCATCGCGGTTGCGCAGGCGGATGCCGACGGCGCCGGGTCACGCGGGGCGCTGTCGTCGTTCATGATCCGGTGCGAGTCGGCCGCCTCCGCGCGCATCGACGGGATCCGTGCGGAGGGCGCCGAGTACGCGCAGGCGGTCGCGGGCCTGGGTGGGATCGACAATGCCAGGGGAATGGTCGCCACCGGTGCTGCCGTGGCCGGCCTGCTCGACGGAGTCGACGCACGCGGTGCCTTCACGGTGGACGACCTGCGCGCCGCCCAGGCTCTCCTCGTGGGTGCCGAGGCGCCCCCGGGTCCAGGCGGGATGAGACGGACCGACACCGCGATCGGATCGGCCGCCGACGCGCCTTATGTCCCGCCGGCCCCCGACCGCGTCCCCGCGCTGCTGGAGGACCTCGTGGTGTTCCTCAACCGCGACGACGTCCCCGTGATCGTCCAGGCCGCGATCGCGCACGCCCAGTTCGCCTCCATCCGCCCCTTCGCGGGCGGCAACGGCCGCATCGGGCGCGCCCTTCTGGTGGCCTCCCTGCGCCGGCGAGGAGTGAGCGGCCATGCCGTGGTGCCGCTGGCCTGCGGGCTGGCGGCCAGACAGGAGGAGTACGTGGAGTCGCTCGTGGCGTTCCGCGATGGTGACCCCTCCCCGATCGTCGTCCTGGTGGCCACGTGCGCGCGTGTGGCCGCCACCGAGTCCCGCATCACCGCAGCACGCGTGAAGGCGCTCCCCGACGAATGGCGGGCTGCGGTGAAACCTCGTCGGGGCTCGGCCGCGGCTGCGCTCCTATCGGCGTTCGCGGAGCGCCTGGCGATGGGTGCCGCCGAACTCGAGCGGCACTGCGGCGCCGGACGGGCCCGCGCGTATCAGGCGGTGGAGCGGCTCGTGTCAGCGGGCGTCATCCACGAGGTCACCGGGCGCAAACGCGGCAGGGTATGGGCGGCCACCGATCTCCTCGCTGAATCGGACGACCTCGACCGACGCATCCACGCGGCCATGGGCGGCGGGCGCAGGGAGAGCGCACCCGACCCCGCCGGGTGAACGGTCAGACGGGTTCGTAGGAGCGCACGAAGCCGCGCAGCGCGTCTTCTTCCGGAAGGTCGACCCACAGGCGGATGCTGTCGGCGTCGGCCCCGACTCCGTTGACCAGCGCCGCCCCGCCCAGCTGATCCAGCAACGGCGCCATCCGCTCGGCACGCACCGTCGAGACGTATCCGATGCTGCGCCCCTCGGCGTACACCGCGATGGCCGACGGATCCCGCCGGTTCCCCGGCTCGCGGCGGAGCACATAGAGCCGGTCGCCGGCCAGCCCGCGCTCGGGATCGTGCACGCGGTACTGGGTGCCCTTCACCCGCACACGCGTCGAGGCGAGCTCCCGCAGGTCGGGGAGGGCGGAGTGGTCCAGCGCCGACATCGACAGCAGATGTCGGACGCGTTCCCACCAGATAGGCATCCTTCGACAGTATCCGCCGGCGCCTGGGAGACCGCCCGGCCGGAGCCGGTCAGCGTACGACGGCGGTGGCGGTGGCGAGGGCGAGCAGGACGTCGTGGCTGGTGGACCCGAGCAGGAACCGGGCGACCGCCCCGCGGCCGCGTGACCCGACGACGGCGAGCCGCGCCTCTGCCGCCACCTGGTTCAGCAGGGTGGCGGGGTCGCCGGCTTCGACGATGCGGCGCACCTGCAGGTCGGGATAGTCCTGTGCGAGCCCTGCGAGCGACAGCCCCAGGGCCTCCTCCGCCAGGCGCTGCGCGTTCTCGCGGTAGTCGTCGGGGTAGGTGATGACACCCAGGGGAGCGGTGACCGGCATCCATGCGGTGACGGCGATCAGCGGCTCACCCTGGCGGTCGGCTTCGGCCGCGGCGAATCGGATCGCGGCCTCGGACAGGTCCGATCCGTCCACTCCGACCACCACGCCGGTCCGGCCGGACAGATCCGACTGCGGCACGACCACCACGGGGCACGACGACGCCGCGGCGATCCGCACACCGTGCGGGCCACGGGCCACCCGTGAACCCGTCCCCCGGTAGTCGCTGCCGATGACGAGGAGATCGGCGTTCTCGGATGCGGCGAGCAGCTGCTCGACGGGCTTGCCGCGGGTGACCCGCACCTCTGCGCCCCGCAGCTCCTCGGCCATGCGTTCCAGGTGCCCTCGGGTGACCGCAACGGCATCGTCGACCACGGCGCCCTCGCCGACCACGCCGAGCGCGCCACCGACGACCGACATCAGCACCAGCCGATCGCCGCGATCGGACGCGCGCTGCGCCGCCCATTCCGCGGCCCGGCGTGCCGCCGGGGAGTCATTCATGCCGACCAGGATCGTTTCGTTCATGCGTATGCCTCCGCTGCCAGCGTATCGGCGTGACATCCACACCCCGTGCAGCGCGGGGCGCCGGGACGGTGCTCAGCCGCTCCGTCGCGCGTCACCGAGTCCCGTGTCACCGCGGGGTGGCCGCGGCGCGCCTGCGCCGCGTCAGGCTGGCGAGGACCAGCAGCGAGCCGACCACGAGGCCGCCGGCGCCGGCCCAGAGGAGAGGCGCGGGAGTCTCCGCTCCCGTGGCCGGGAGCACCCCGGGCACCTCTGCGCGGCGCGTCACCGTGTTGGTGATCGTCGCCGTTGCCCCCGTCTCGGGGATGACGACCTCCTGTGGCGCGTCGGTCGTCACATCCACCATGGACGTCGCACCGGTCGCGGGCTCAGCGATGACGCAGGTCGCTCCGACGGCGATGCCCGGGAAGGTGAAGACCTGGGTCGTGGATGCGCCCTGCGGGATGTCCGCCACCCGCGCCACGCCGTCACCGCAATCGACGGTCAGCTGACTTGCCCCTTGTTGGCCCACTCCGGCGCCCGTGAAAGCCTTGTTGACGGTCAGACTGGCCGCCGCGAAGAACTGGGCAGGCGCTTGGGCGGTGGCCTCCAACGTGGCGGTTTCGGCGAGGATGAGTTTTTGCAACTCATCGACGCCCGGTGCCAGACCGTCATAGAGGTACACCCGCCCGCGCTGGACTGTCACGACCGCTCGAGCGCTCAGCAGCGTCTCGTCTACCGCGTCGGTTCCGCTGCCCACCCACACCTGGGCCCCCGAGGTGGTCGTATAGGGGTTGGGGAGAGGAGCGGTGGCCGCCGCGTCGCCGTACATCGTGTACCCGTCGGGCACGGAGAGGGTCACGCTGGGCGCGTCCGTTGCCACGGTGAACGGGCCGGCCGCCGACCCCACCGGCGCGGCGGCAGCGGGCGGAGTGATGGACACCGCCGGGGGAGGCGGCTCGGTCACAGGGCCGTTGAGCTGCGCGGCCGCGATGATTCCTGCCGTCGCTGCCCGTATCGGCAAACCTGCGTTCAGGATGAAGCCGTCCGTGAAGTACCAGATGGCCGATTGCACGGCGGCGGCCTGTTCGCCTTCGGACAGACCCGCCGGTTCGCCGGGGACCGCGGGGTAGAAGTTGTTCAGAATGTAGGTGACGTACCCGAGGTTCTGGACGTTCGATTCGTCCCACGTTCCGTTCTCGTAACCGCCGCCGATCTGGGTCCCGACGCGGATGTCGATGCAGTACATCTCCGCGGTCAGTGCAGGATCCGTCACGCTCGCGGTGTTGATCAGCGCGGTGAAGCCGCCGCCCTGGGTGTATTCCGCGGGGGGTGCAGCGGGGTAGGGCGCCGTCGGGTCCTGCGGCGTCGGGTTGGCCGGATACCCTCCCGTCAACCTCGCTCCGGCTCCGACGCCGGTCACCTCGATATCGGTGTTCGGTCCGTCCGGCGATTCGATGATGGGAGACTCCTCGGTGAGCCTCGCTTGGGTGGACCCGCCGGCCCAGAGGAGGACGAAGGTGAGCGCGGCCAGCGCGGCCGCCGCCCAGAGGACGGACGCGGGGAGACGTCTGCGGCGGTTCCGGGATCGAAGACGAGGGCGCGAGTCGGTCACGGGGTGGCCTTTCATTGGTGAGGGGGGACCGGCGGATGACGTCGGAACCGGCTCGCCGTCACCAGCAGGGCGCCCCCGAGCAACCCCGCGAGGCCACCCCACAAGAGCGGCAACGGAGTCTCCGTGCCCGTCGCCGGGAGAACTCCGGGCCTCGCCGGGAGAACTCCGGGCACATCCGCACGCCGTGTCACGGTATTCGTGACCGTCGCCGTGGCGCCTGCCTCGGGAATCGCTACGCTCTGCGGGGCATCGGTGGTCACCGCCGCCGCCGGGTTTTCGCCGGTCGTGGGCTCGGTGACCACGCATGTGGCCCCCACGGGGATGCCCTCGAAGGTGAATGTCTGCGTCGTGCTCACCCCTGCCGGGATGTCGGCGACGCGGGACTCACCGTCGCCGCAGTCGATGACGAGCTGGACCGCGCTTTGCTCACCGGCGCCGTCGCCGGCGAACGTCTTGTCGACGGTGAGGGAGGCGGCCGGGACGAACTGCGCGGTGGCCTGCGCGGTGGCGTCGAGCTCGGCGGTGTCGGCGAGGATCACGGACTGTGCCTCGGTGATGCCCGGAGAAAGGCCGTCGTACAGGTACACCTGGCCGCTCTGGACGGTCACCACCGCCCGCGCCGAGAGGACGGTCTCGTCGACGGCTTGCGTGTCGCTGCCCACCCAGACCTGCGTCCCCGATGTCGTCGTGTACGGATTGGGAAGCACCGCCGATCCCGCGGCATCCGAGTACATCGTGTAGCCGTCGGGCACGGAGAGGGTGACCGACGCGGCGTCGGTGATCACTGTGAACGGTCCGGCGAGGGTTCCCGCCCCCGCGACGTCGGACGACGGGGTGATGGAGACGGCCGGTGGCTGCGGCTCGTCGAGCGGACCGGCCGCCTGCGTGGCGGCGATGACCTCCGCCGTCGCCGCGCGCACGGGGGAATCGGCGTTGAGAACGAAGCCGTCGGTGAAATACCAGATGGCGGCCTGAACCGCCGCGGCGCGATCACCTGCCGTGGTCGCGCTGGCCGGTGCGTCCGGCACGGCCGGATAGAAGTTGTTGAGGATGTACGTGACCTGTCCGAGGTTCGGAACGGTGGACTCGTCCCACGTGCCGTTCTCGTAACCGAGGCCCGGCCCCGTCGGCGTCCGGATGTCGATGCAGAACACCTCGGCGGTCTGGCTCGGGTCGGACACGCTGACGGCGTTGAGGAGGCCGGCGAACGCGTTGTGCGGTGTGTAATCCGCCGGCGGTGCCGCGGGATAGGCCGCTGCGGGGTCCTGTGTGATCACGCTGGGCGGGTACGCGCCGGCGACGCTGCGGCCGCTTCCGGTCGAGACGAGCTCGATGTCGGTGGCCGGTCCGTCGGGGGACTCGGCGATGGGGGTCCCTTCGTCGGGCACGTGCGCATAGGCGGCCCCGCCGAGAGCGAGGAGCGCCACGGTCAGTGTCGCCAACGCCGCTCCCAGGCCAGCTCTCGCGGATCGTCCGCGCCGCCGCGGGCGCAGAGGGAAGGGTCTTAGAGAGGTCACGGAGCGGCCTTTCGTCGGCGGCGGGGACCTACGCGGAGGATCCGCGGCGGTGGCCTCGTCGGCGTGTGAGGACGCCTGCGAATGTGCTCGTCCATGGCGCCTCCGGGGGTCGGTTCCAGTGAATTGCTCCGAACAAACCCCCGGTAGGGCATAAAGTCCCGGGCCCGCGATCCGCTCCCTTCCGGGCAACTTCCGCAAGCCCCTCTTGCAATCGGTGCTGAGGTGCTTATGGTGTCTGGACCTGGACGGGAGGTGCCCCCATGTTCGGAGAATCGGTAACCGCGCCTGCGGTGGTCCGGCAGCGTACTGTCGGCCAAGAATCGGTCCTCATCAGGATTTTCCTGATTCATTCCCACGAGATATTCCGACGAGGCTTACGAGATCTCATCGGTGCGGCGCGCGACCTGGTGGTCGTCGGCGAGTCCGGATCGGTGCATGAGAGCGCCCGCCGGATCGCGGTGAGCCTCCCCGATGTGGTCATCGTCGACGCCGTCCTTCCCGACGGCAACGGGATCGAGCTCGCCCGCAGCATCCGCGCGAAGAACCGCCGCGCCCGCTGCCTCATACTCGGCCGACCCGGCCGTGAGGAGGTGCGCGGGGATGCGGCGGCCGCCGGAGCCCACGGCTACCTGCCGGACGATGTGCAGGCCCGCATCCTGCTCGACGTGATCCGACGGGTGGCACGCGGGGAGCAGGTCGCCGCGCGCATCGCCGTGTCGCCCAGGCCCGAGCCGGAAGCGACCAGGGCGCCCGGCGGTGATCCTGATCGGGATCCGCACTTGACCACGCGAGAGCGGCAGGTGCTGCGGCTGATCGCCTCGGGCATGAGCAACCGGCAGATCGGCGAGCAGTTGGGCCTGGCGGAGAAGACCGTGAAGAACTACGTGTCGGCTCTGCTGGCGAAGCTGCACGTGCAGCGCCGGACTCAGGCGGCGATCTACGAGATGACCCACAAGCCGGGCCTCGACGCGGACCCGTTGCCGACCGTGAACCAAGCGGTCGCGAGATGAACAAGGGGTCGGTGGCGAGACCTCGACGACCCGCCACCGACCCGGTCTCACAGGATCGGGTTGCCCCCGGTCACCGCGATCCGCGCCCCCGAGACGTAGCTGGCCTCATCCGAGGCGAGCAGGACGTAGACGGGTGCGAGTTCGGATGGTTGCCCAGCGCGCTTCATGGGCACCTGCTGGCCGAAGCTCTCGACCTTGTCCGGCGGCATCGTCGCCGGAATGAGCGGAGTCCACACCGGACCCGGCGCGACGCTGTTGGCACGGATCCCTCGCTCGGCCAGGAGCTGCGCGAGGGAGGCGGTCATGTTCGCGATCGCGGCCTTCGTCGCCGCGTACGGCAGCAGCGTCGGTGAAGGCTGGTCGGAGTTCACCGAGGACGACCCGATGATCGACGCGCCCGGCTTGAGGTGGGGCAGCGCCGCCTTCACGAGGTGGAAGAACGCGCTGACGTTCGTCGCCCACGTGTAGTCCCACTCCTCGTCGGTGACCTCTTCCAGCGTCGGATGATCCATCTGGAACGCGGCATTGCTGACCAGGATGTCCAAACCCCCCAGCTCCTCGACCGTGCGTGCCACGAGCTCCCGGCAGTGGGCGGGATTGGAGATGTCCCCGGGCAGGAGGATCGCCTTGCGGCCGGCCTCCTCGACGAAGGCCTTGGCCTCCTCGGCATCCTCGTGCTCGTCGAGATAGCTGATCGCCACGTCCGCACCCTCGCGGGCGTACGCCAGGGCGACGGCCTTGCCGATGCCGCTGTCACCACCCGTGATGAGCGCGACCTTCCCCTCCAGTCGGCCGGAGCCGCGATAGCTGTCCTGCCCGTAGTCGGGCTTGGGGTCCATCACCTGATCGGATCCGGGCACCGGTTGCTGCTGCGCGGGCTGGCTCATGCGCGACCTCCTCGTTCGTGGATTCCTGACCCTTCGATGCGACAACATGCCGGCGATTTCTTCAGTGGGGTTGACACGGACGGCGGGAGCCCTCCCTGTCAAGGGCCCCCTTGCCCCGGCGACGACGGCGTTCGATGGAGGGAACCGAGAGGAGCAACGATGAGCGACACGAACCGCGATTCCATCGCCGAGACGGAGGAGGCCGGCATCCAGCCGCTGCGTGACGGAGACACCTCGATCGAACCGGACCCGGCGGCCGATCCGGCCCAGGCGGAGTGGGAGGAGACGATCGCGCTGGATGAAGGCGCGTCGCCGGAAGACCTCCACCCGGCCACCGCGACGGGGGACGATCCCGCCCAGATCCCCAGCGACACGGACGAGATCCCGGCCGAAGACCGGGTGGCCGACTGGCAGCAGCCCGAGACGCAGGGCCTGGACCCGGAGATCGCCGACCTCGGCGAGGAGGGGGAGGGCGACCTCGCCCCCGAAGACTACTGACGGACCTCCCCGGCGGCGCGCGTCGCGCCGCCGGGCGGGCGCCCGCGTTAGCCTGACACGATGCGCACCGCCCTGATCACCGGCATCGCCCGCACCGGTGGCATCGCCGAGGGGATCGCTCCCAGGCTCCGCGCGGACGGGTGGCGCGTCGTCACGAGCGACCTCGACTCCGGCGACGTCCCGTGCGATCTCGCCACGGCGGAGGGCCCGCCGGCACTCATGCGTGAGGTGGGCCGCGTGCACGGCCCGATCAGCGCGCTGATCCTCAGTCACGCGCACGACGTCGAGTCGGGGGTCCTCGACACCACGGCGGAGAGCTTCGACCGGCACGTCGCCGTCAACGCCCGCGCGAGCCTCCTGCTCGTGGCCGCGTTCGCCCGTCAGGTGCCGCCCTCCGGAGGCGCCGTGGTGGCCCTGACCAGCGACCACACGACCGGCAACCTCCCGTACGGGGCGTCCAAAGGCGCTCTGGATCGCATCGTGATCTCGGCGGCCCGCGAACTCGGCCCCCTCGGCATCTCGGCGAACGTCCTGAACCCCGGCCCCATCGACACCGGCTGGATGGACGACGACACGCGCGCGGCGCTGACGGCCGCGCAGCCTCTGGGCAGGCTCGGCACCCCCGCCGACATCGCCGAGGTCGTCGCGTTCCTCGTCTCCGAGGCCGGCCGGTGGGTGTCGGGACAGCTGCTGCACGCCGACGGCGCGTTCTCGGCGCGCTACTGATGCCGCGGCGTGTCACACCCCGGCGCTAGCGTGGGGGTGTGACGCACCGCCTCACGCTCGACCAGGCCCGGCGCATCATCGTGCGCGCCCAGCTGCTGGATGCCGAGCGGCCCGGCGACGTCGTGGAAGTGGCCGAACAGCTCGGGTACATCGGCATCGACCCCACCGCGACGATCGCGCCGTGCGAGCACACCGTGCTGTGGTCACGGATCGGATGGTCGTACGAAAGCGGACAGCTGCGCAAGGCGGTCGAATCCGACCGGCTTCTGTTCGAGTTCGACGGCACATTCCAGCCGATGAGCGCGCTGCCCCTCCTGCTCCCAGAGATGCGCACGTGGCCCCGGCGCGACAGCAGTAGGCAATGGCTCGAGGCCAACGACCGCTTCCGCACGGACGTGATCGCCCGGCTGCGGGCGGAGGGGCCGCTGCTGAGCACCCAGATCCCCGACACCGCACAGGTGGCCAAGGCGCCGGACGGATGGTCCGGCTCGCGCTCCGTGCCGCACATGCTGGAGTTCCTGATGCGCCAGGGCGTCGTCGCCGTCAGCGGACGGGAGGGCCGGCACCGCCGGTGGGATCTCGCCGAGCGCGTGTACCCCTCCGATCTGCCGCAGTACTCCGATGAGGAGGCGGAGCACCTGCGCCACGAGCGGCGCCTGCAGGCGGCGGGCCTGGCCAGGGAGAAGTCGCCGTGGACGCGTGTCGGCGACGCCGGCGAGCCGGCCGTGATCGAGGGCCTGCGCTCGAAGTGGCGCGTCGACCCGGAGGCGGTGGCCGCACTGGAGGAGGATGCCGGGGGGCGGGCGGCGCTGCTCAACCCCTACGACAGTGTGCTGTTCGATCGCCCGAGGCTGCGCGACGTGTTCGGATTCGCGTACGTGCTCGAGCAGTTCAAGCCGAAGCCGCAGCGCCGGTACGGCTACTTCGCGCACCCGATCCTGCTCGGCGACCGCTTCGTGGGGATGCTGGACGCGGAAGTGGACCGTGCGCAGGACGTCCTGCGAGTCAACGCCGTGCACGAGTTCCTCCCCTTCGAGCCGGAGGAGGACGAGATGATACGGGCGGAGATCGCCGAGCTGGGGGAGTGGCTCGGGCTGACGGTCACGGGTCTGCGGTGAGCCGGGTCTGACCTGTCGTGCCCGCCACGTCCAGGATATCGCGGGGGCCGGGGCTTGCGGCAAGACCCCCTTGGGGGTCGAGACTCGTTGCCCTGCCTGCCCGCCCCGGGGCAGCCAGGATGCTGGAGCACCCGTGACCCCCACTGCTTTCGCCCTGCCCGCGTCGCGGTCGGCCAAGGCCGACCCGCATTTGATCGCCGATGACGAACGGCGCTTCGCCGCCATCGCCGCGCACCTGGACACCACTGTCGCGGCCCTCTCGGCTCGCCGCGACGCCCTCCGCCGCCAGCCGGGAGGCAGCGGTCAGGCCGCGTTGGAGCGCGACCTCGAGATCCACCGCGTGAGCGCACGTCTGCGCACGTTGAGTCGGTACGGACCGGACCTCGCCCTGGGACGGATCGTGCGCACCGGCGACCCCGAACCGGAGTACATCGGCCGCTTCGGCCTAACCGACGGCGACGGACGGCAGCTGCTGATCGATTGGCGCAGCCCGGCGGCGGAGCCGTTCTTCGCTGCGACGCATGCCCATCCGCTCGGATTGCACAGCCGCCGCCGCTACCGCTGGCTGGGCGGGCGGGTCGACGACTACTGGGACGAGGTGTTCGGCGCGGAGGACGCCGAGGCGCGGCACGCCGCCCTGGACGAGGAGTCCGCCTTCCTCGCGGGCCTCGGCGTGGCGCGCACGCCGCGCATGCGTGATGTGCTGTCGACCCTCCAGGCCGATCAGGACGCGATCATCCGAGCGCCCTCCGACGGCGCGCTCGTCGTGGACGGCGGCCCCGGCACGGGCAAGACCGTCGTCGCGCTGCACCGCGCCGCCTACCTGCTGTACGCCGATCCGCGGCTGGCGCCCGGCCGCGGCGGCGTGCTCTTCGTCGGCCCGCACGAGCCCTACCTCGCCTACGTGGCGGACGTGCTGCCGAGCCTGGGGGAGGACGGCGTGCTGACCTGCACCGTCCGCGACCTGGTCCCCGAGGGCGCGTACGCGCGCGAGGAGAGCGATCCGGAGGTCTCGCGCCTGAAGGCGTCGGCGACCCTCGTCCGTGCCGTCGAGGCGGCCGTGCGGGTGTTCGAAGAGCCTCCCGGGACTGCGCTGGTGGTGGACACGCCCGCCGCACAGGTGGTGCTCACGCCCACCGACTGGGCGGACGCCTTCGCCGCCGCCGAACCGGGGACGCCGCACAACGAGGCCCGCGAGCAGGTGTGGGACGCCCTCGTGGAGACCGTCCTCGCGCGCGTGGAGACCGACGAGGTCCCCGAGCGGATGCTGCGGCGCTTCCTCGCCCGCGACGAACAGCTCGTACGCGTGTTCTCCCGCGCATGGCCGCTCCTGGACCCGGGCTTCGTCGTCTCGAGCCTGTGGAGCGTGCCGGCCCTGCTGCGGCGGTGCGCGCCGGAGCTCGGCGCCGCGGAGCTCGAACTGCTGCGCCGCACCGACCCGGAGGCATGGACGGCGGATGACCTGCCGTTGCTGGATGCCGCCCGCCGGCGTCTGGGTGACCCCGACGCCGCTGCGCGCAGACGACGCCGCGCCGCGGAGGTGGCAGCCGAACGCGACGAGCGATCCCGTGTCGTAGACGATCTGATCGCGGCGGATGACAGCGACCTGAAGCTCATGACGATGCTGCGCGGCGAGGACGCCCAGTACAGCCTGTCGGGGCGCGAGGACGAGGAGCCACTCGAGCACCGCGATACGCTCGCCGGCCCCTTCGCCCATGTCGTCGTGGACGAGGCGCAGGAGCTCACCGACGCGCAGTGGCTCATGCTCCTGGCCCGCTGCCCGTCACGGAGCTTCACGATCGTCGGCGACCGCGCGCAGGCCCGGCACGGGTTCTCCGAGTCGTGGACGCAGCGCCTGGCCAGGATCGGCCTCACCCGCGTCCGCGAGGAGCGGCTGCGGATCAACTACCGGACGCCGGCGGAGATCATGGCCGAGGCGGAGACCGCGATCCGCTCGGCCGTCCCCGACGCCGTCATTCCGGTGTCGGTGCGACGCAGCGGCATCCCGGTGCGTCGGGCCGCCGTCGCCGAACGCGACCGGATCGTCCGCGAGTGGCTCGGGGAGCACCCCGAG
The DNA here is from genome assembly GCF_004570445.1 of Microbacterium sp. dk485. NCBI lineage: Bacteria > Bacillati > Actinomycetota > Actinomycetes > Micrococcales > Microbacteriaceae > Microbacterium > Microbacterium sp. dk485. The sequence continues at coordinate 164,442 of NZ_SPQW01000001.1, read as the reverse complement.
GGAACGGCGTGCGTGATCGGCGACGCCACCTTCCCCGACTCGGTGCGGGTGCGGTCGTTGCGTGCGGAAGCGGTCAAGGGGCTCGAGTTCGACCTCGTCATCGTGGTGGCGCCCGAGACGTGGCCGGCCGGTGTCACCGGCGCGGTCGACCGGTACGTCGCCATGGCGCGAGCGACTCGCGAACTGGTGATCCTCAGCGATACCGGGACGGGCGCGGCGCGCGCCGAGCCCGCACGGGCGTCAGGCTGACGGTGCGCCCGGATCGAAGGAGCGCAGCATGTCCTCCTCGACGGCGTTGTCGGCGTCGAGTTCGTCCTCGGTGCGCTCATCGCCACCGGTGGGGGCGTCGTCGCCCGTGGGCGCGCCCTCACCCGAGGGCGTCGTGGGCTCCGCCGAGCCGGGGTTCTCCTGCTCGGGCGTGCTCATGAGGCCGCTCCGTCCTGGTCGGCGGCGATCGCGTCGGCGTCGGCGCTGTTGACGAGGTCGTCGTTGACGTCCTCGTCCAGCACCTCGTCGCCCTCGACGGTGCGGGTGGCGTCGACGTCGGCGTCCTGCGCGGCGGAGTCCTCCCCACCCGGGACGATGGGGGGCAGCGGGTTGTTCGTCATGAGAGCTCCTCTCCTTCCCCCCGACGCTACGGTGAGCACCCGCACCTGCGGGCGGGGTTGTCCCGGGCCGGGCCGCGGGTGTAGACCCTGTCCGGTCGGCCGCCGGGTGTCAACCCCTGGAGACCCGGCGCGCGCACCGGCCACGCTGGAAGCATGGTCGGAGTCGCAGTCGTCCTTGTCCTCGTCGGTCTCGTTCTGCTGCTTCTGGGCATCTTCGTCCAGGCGGTAAAGTTCCTCCTGTGGGTCGGCGCGGTGCTCCTGATCCTCGGGGTCATCGCGTGGCTCATGCGCTACATCCGCCGCCAGACCTGACGCCTCGCGCGTCGCGCCCCGCTCTGGCACCATCGGTGTCATGAGCGTCGCCCTCTCTCACGAGCGGGTGCGTGACCTCGCGCTCCTGCGGCGCGTGCGCGACCGCATCGACCGGGAGTACGCGCAGCCGCTGAGCGTGGAGTCCCTCGCCCGCGACGTGCACATGTCGGCGGGCCACCTGAGTCGCGAGTTCCGCGCGGCGTTCGGCGAGTCGCCGTACGCGTACCTCATGACCCGCCGCATCGAGCGGGCGATGGCGCTCCTGCGCCGCGGAGACCTCAGCGTCACCGACGTGTGCTTCGCGGTGGGGTGCTCCTCTCTCGGCTCCTTCAGCACGCGTTTCAGCGAACTGGTCGGCATGCCGCCGAGCGTCTACCGTGAGAGCGCGGCGGAGGCCACGGCAGGCATGCCGGCGTGCACCGCCAAGCAGGCCACGCGACCGGTCAGGAATAGAGAAGCGTCCGGGGCCGCGTCGACCTAGCGTGAGGCGCATGGACATCACCATCCACTCCTCGTTCCTTCCGCACACCGATCCCGACGCCTCCCTGGCGTTCTACCGCGACGTCCTGGGCTTCGAGGTCCGCGGCGACGTGGGCTACGGCGGGATGCGGTGGATCACCGTCGGGCCGGCCGACCAGCCCGACACCGCCATCGTCCTGCAGCCACCCACTGCCGCGCCCGGACTCACCGAGGAGGAGCAGCGGCTCCTGCTGGAGCTGGTCGCCAAGGGCAGCTATTTCGGGGTCAACCTGGCCACGCCCGACGTGGACGCGGCCTTCGCCGCACTCGAGCAGGCCGGCGCGGAGGTCGTGCAGGAGCCCACGGATCAGCCGTACGGCCTGCGCGACTGCGCGTTCCGCGATCCCGCCGGGAACATGATCCGGATGCAGCAGTCCGGCTGAGGCGCGTCAGCGACCGACCGGCTCCAGCACGCCGTCCGAGGTGGAATCCACCGGAGCATCGGCGACGACGTCGGCCGGGGTGGACATCGCCGTCACAGCGCTCGCCACGCGCTCGGCAAGATACGCATGCCCGGCCGTCGAGGGGTGATCCCGGCCGATGTCGCCGGTGTCGATGACCGACAGGTAGTTGGCCGGGGTGATCCACTCCTCGGTGATGGGGGAGATGTACCACCAGCCGCGCGCGGCGGCGAGGGCGGCCAGGTCCGCGTCGATCCGGGCGGTTGCCGTCTCCACGGGCAGCACCTGCGGTGCCGGCCCGAGGATCACGATCGCGGCGTCCGGGAACCGCGCGGCCAGCGCGTCCCAGCCGGCCGAGACGGCATCCCGGTACCCGTCGGCGGGGAGGCGGCGGTCGTTGATCGACCCCTGCACGATCACGAGGTCGGGAGCCGACGCCGGGTCGAGGGCCGCGATCCGCTCGCCGAACGATCCGCCGTCCCATCCGGGCTTGAGGTAGCCGCTGCCGCGCACGCCGTCCACGACGGTGTCCCAGCCCAGAGTGCGTCCCAGCACGTATGCGTAACCGAGCGTAGGGTCGGATGCGGCCGAGCCGTAGGTCCACGAATCCCCGAAGATCAGGACGCGCGGATCCTCCGGCAGCGCGAGGGCTGCGGGTGCCACCACGGACGCGGCATCCGCACCGGCCGACACCGCCGGGCCGGTGGGCGCCCACGGGCGCCAGGCCGCCAGCGCGCACAGTGCGGCCACCGCGACCGCGAGGACGGCCAGCGGCCACCGGGGGCGGCGCGGGCGGCGCGGGGCGGGGGTGCTCACGCGCAGAGCCTAAGCCATCCCGGCGCCCCGGCGGGCAGCGATTCCCACGCCGTGATGCCGGTGGCTGCGCGCGTGCGAGGATTGCTCGGTGCTGCGCCTGATGACCGCCGAACTCGACCTCGATCTGAGGGCGCCGGTGGACCTGATCTTCCAGATCGCCGTCGCCCGCGGGGGCGCCGGGCTGACCGAGCACCTCGCCTTCACGCAGGGCGACCGGGAGTACACCGCCGCCGAACTGGTGGATGGTGCGGGCAGCCGTCTGCATCGCTTTCCCGCCGACGCCGGCCTCCTGAAAGTGCGGTACTCCGCGACGGTGGCCGGGCGTGCCGCGTCCAGCGGCGGCGATGCACTGGAGACCATCACGTACCTGCGGCCGAGCCGGTACTGCCAGTCCGACGAGCTGTTCGCGCAGGCGCGCCGGCAGTTCCGCGGACTGGAGGGGGCCGCGCTCGTGGCGGCGGTGTCCTCCTTCGTCTCGGCGTCGGTCACCTACACCCCCGGGCTCAGTCTCGGCACCGACAGCGCCGTCACGACGCTGCAGACAGGGCAGGGGGTGTGCCGCGACTATGCGCACGCCGTGATCGCCCTGCTGCGGGCGATGGACGTTCCCGCTCGATATGCCGCCTGCTACGCGCCGGGGCTGGAGCCGATGGACTTCCACGCCGTCGCGGAGGCGTTCGTGGACGGCGGCTGGTACGCCGTGGACGCGACCCGCCTGGCCGACCGCCGGTCGCTCGTGCGCATCGCCACCGGCCGGGATGCGGCCGACTGCGCCTTCCTCAGCTACCACGGCGGGAACGTCGTCCTCGAGCGGATGAGCGTCACGGCCGAGGCATCCGACCACGCAGCCACCGAGCCGGACGACCACCTCGCCCTCGTGTCGATCGCCTGACGCGCGCCGGGGCATTCTTGAAGAACTCTTGCGCTGGTCTTGCGCTGGCGTTGCGGGTGCACTGACAGCCTGTGGTCATCGGTCCTCGTGATCGAGGGGGGAAATGAGCGGTCCGCCGTCGGGGGACCGGCGGACCGCTCGCTCCGCCCCCGCGGCCCGGTCCTGCTCTCGGTGGCCTCACGGCGCCGCGACCCTAGGATGAGATGGCTATGGATCCTGATGCCCTCTCCGCCGCCCTGCTCGCCGTCCTGACGCCCATCGCGGAGGCGCGACGCGAAGGATCCAGCGCCGGCCTGACCGCCGCCGACCTGCCCCTGGAGCGGCCGAAGAACCGCGACCACGGGGACTGGGCCTCCAACGCCGCCCTCAAGCTCGCCAAGAAGACCGGCGCCAACCCGAGGGAACTGGCGGCCGAGGTCGCCGATGCCCTCACCGCCGTCGAGGGCATCGCGAGCGTCGAGGTGGCCGGTCCCGGTTTCATCAACATCCGCCTGGAAGCGGCAGCCGCCGGCGCGCTGGCCAAGACGATCGTCGAGGCCGGCGCGGCTTTCGGCAGCAACGACTCCCAGCGCGGGAACACCATCAACCTCGAGTTCGTCAGCGCGAACCCGACCGGGCCCCTGCACATCGGCCACACCCGGTGGGCTGCCCTCGGCGACGCGATCGCACGCCTTCTGCTGGCCAGCGGCGCGACGCTCGTGCGCGAGTTCTACATCAACGACGCCGGCGCGCAGATGGACCGGTTCGGAGCATCCGTGCTGGCCGCGGCGGTGGGTGCGCCCACGCCGGAGGACGGGTATGCCGGCGCCTACATCGACGAGCTCGGCCGCCGGGTGCTCGCCGCGCGGCCCGACCTCGCCGAACTCCCCGCCGAGGAGCAGCTGATCCTCGCGCGCGACCTCGCCTACCGGTTCCAGCTCGGGGAGATCCAGGCCTCGCTGGAAGCGTTCAACGTGCACTTCGACGTGTGGTTCTCCGAGCGGGAGCTCCACGCCGCGCCCGAGGACGGCGGCCCGAGCCTCGTCGACGAGGCGGTGGACCGCCTGCGCGAGCAGGGGCACGTGTTCGACCAGGACGGCGCGGTGTGGGTGCGCACGACCGACTTCGGCGACGACAAGGACCGCGTCATCCGCCGCGCCAACGGGGTGTACACCTACTTCGCCGCCGACGCGGCGTACTACCTCAACAAGGGCGACCGCGGCTTCGCGCACAAGATCTACCTCCTGGGAGCCGACCACCACGGCTACGTGCACCGCCTCAAGGCGCTCGCCGGCGCCGCCGGTGACGACCCCGACGCCGACATCGAGGTGCTGATCGGCCAGCTCGTCTCGATCAACGGCGCACGCCTGTCCAAGCGCGCCGGCAACATCATCGAGCTCGACGACCTCCGCGAATGGCTGGGCACCGACGCCCTGCGGTATTCGCTGGGACGCTACCCGGCGGACTCGCCCCTCACGCTGGACCCGGAGATCCTGCAGAAGCGGACCAACGACAACCCGGTCTTCTACGTGCAGTACGCGCACGCCCGCACGCACAACGTCGCACGCAACGCCGCCGACTCCGGCGTCGACCGCTCGGAGTTCGCGCCGGAGCTGCTCGTGCACGAGACGGAGTCGGCGCTGCTGGGCGCGCTGCAGGAGTTCCCGCGTACCGTCGCCTTCGCGGCCGAGGTGCGCGAGCCGCACCGCGTGGCCCGCTACCTCGAGGAACTCGCCGGGCTGTACCACCGCTGGTACGACAACTGCCGCGTCATCCCCCTCGGCGACCAGCCGGTGGAGGCGGTGCACCGCACGCGCCTGTGGCTCAACGACGCCACCGGTCAGGTGCTGCGCAACGGGCTCGACCTGCTCGGCGTCAGCGCGCCCGAGCGGATGTGACGATGAGCGACCCGGCGCCGTTCCTGCCCTTCCCGGTGGAAGAGCAGGGCCCCCGGCGCCGGTCGCGCAGGTGGCCGTGGATCGTCACGCTCGGAGTCGTCCTGGCCCTGGTCGCGGCGGCGGCCGTCGGCGCCGAGGCGCTGGCCCGTGGTGCCGTGCAGGCCGGCGTGCGACAGGTCATCGTGATGCAGCTGGACCTGCCCGCCGACCAGGAGGTCGACGTCGAGGTGGACGGCCTCGTGCTGCCGCAGCTGCTGTCGGGCCGGCTGGATCGGATCGCCGTCGCCTCCGACGACGTGGCACTGGGCCCCGTCGCCGGCGACGTGCGCGTCGCGCTCACCGACGTGCCGCTGTCGGCCGACGCCGCCGCCGGGCCCGGGACGGCCACCGTGCGCCTGGACGAGGACCAGCTCCGGGCGCTGCTGGCAACGATCGACGGTTTCCCTGCCGACACCCTCGGCATCGCCGCCCCCGACCTCACGATCGGCACCGAGCTGTCGGTGCTCGGCGCCTCCTTCCCGATCGGCGTCGCCCTGCAGCCCGGCGCGGCCGAGGGCGATCTCACGCTGACCCCGACGCGATTCACTCTCGGGGAGACGGAGGTGGACGCCGATGCCCTCCGCGCGCGGTTCGGCGGGCTGGCCGACGCGGTGCTGCGCACGTGGGATGTCTGCATCGCCGAGCATCTGCCCGCCGCCCTCACCCTCACGTCGGTGCAGGTCGACCGCGACACGCTCGTGGCGGGCTTCGACATCGACGGCGCCGTCGTGATCGATCCCGATCTGAGGGCGTCCGGCTCCTGCTCCTGACCCTCGCGCGGGGCGCCGCGGGCGTCCCGCTAGACTGCAAGCACTGCCCGGTGTGATCGTCTCCGCCGCGGCACCCGCTGCCTCCCGCGGCCGACCGCGCCGCCGCATCCACCCGATTGGTCCTGCCCGTGTCCGCCTCGCACTCCGTCCCGCCGGTGCCCGATCGGCTGCGCATGCCGGCCGACGCCAACGACCTGAGCCCGGCGATCTGGCCCGCCTCCGCGCGTCGGGACGACGAGGGTGCGCTGCACATCGGCGGGGTCTCCGCGCGTGAGCTGGCCGCCACCTACGGCACGCCGCTGTACGTCATGGACGAGTCGGAAGTGCGCGCGCACGCCCGTCGCGCGCTGGCCGCGTTCGGGAATGCCACAGCGGCGCACGGCGGCCGCGCGCGCGTCTATTACGCCGGCAAGGCGCTGCTGACCACGGATGTGGTGCGGTGGGTGACCGAGGAGGGCCTGCGCGTGGACGTCTGCAGCGCAGGCGAGCTCGAAGTCGCGCTGGCTGCCGGGGCCGAGCCCGCCCTGCTGGGCTTCCACGGGAACAACAAGTCCCCGGCCGCGCTCGAGCGCGCCGTCGAGGTCGGCGTGGGGACGGTCATCGTCGACAGCGACATCGAGATCGAGCGGCTCTCAGCCATCGCCGAGCGCCACGACGCCGTGCAGCCGGTGCTCGTCCGGGTGCGCACCGGCGTGCACGCCGAGACCCACGCGTTCCTGGCCACCGCCCACGAAGACCAGAAGTTCGGGTTCGCCCTCGACGACGTCCGCGCGGCCGTCGCCCGCATCCGGGAGCTGCCGGGCCTGCAGTTCGCGGGGCTGCACGCGCACATCGGATCGCAGATCTTCGACGCCGCCGGCTTCGTCGCCTCCGCCGCACGTCTGGTCGAGCTGCACGCCGAGCTCCTGGAGCGCGGCGACATCCCGCTCCTCAACCTCGGGGGCGGCTTCGGCATCGCCTACACCTCCGCGGACGACCCCCGTCCCCTCGAAGAGGTCGCCGCCGGCATCGTCGGCGCCGTGGCCGACGAGTGCGCGGTGCGCGGCATCCCCCTGCCCGAGCTCGCCTTCGAGCCGGGCCGCGCGATCGTGGGACAGGCGGGGGTCACGCTGTACGAAGTCGGCACCGTCAAGCCGGTGCAGGTGACCGCGGACCTCGAGCGCCTCTACGTCAGCGTCGACGGGGGGATGAGTGACAACGCCCGTCCCGCCCTCTACGGCGCGCAGTACTCCGCGCGCCTGGCCTCCCGCGCCGGCGACGCCGAGCCGGCGCTCGTGCGCGTCGTCGGTTCCCACTGCGAGTCCGGCGACATCGTCGTGGACGCCGAGTACCTGCCGGGCGATGTGACGCCGGGCGACCTGCTGGCCGTGCCGGCGACCGGCGCGTACTGCTTCTCGCTGGCCAGCACTTACAACTACACGCCGCGTCTGCCGGTCGTCGCCGTGCGCGACGGCCGGGCGCGCGTGCTCGTCCGGCGGGAGACCGTCGCCGACCTCCTCGCCCGCGACACGGGCGCGGGGCCGAATGAAGGGAACGCATGACCGACTACCGCCGTCTGCGCGTGGCTCTCCTGGGAGCCGGCGCCGTGGGCTCGCAGGTCGCGGCTCTGCTGCTGCGCCACGCCGACGAACTCGCCGACCGTGCCGGGGCCTCGCTGGAACTGGTCGGGATCGCCGTGCGCGACCTCGACGCCCCCCGCGATGCGGACCTGCCCCGCGAGCTGCTGACGACCGACCCCGAGCCGCTGCTGGTGGGCTCGGACATCGTGATCGAGCTCATGGGCGGCATCGAGCCGGCGCGCACGAGCCTGCTGCAGGCGATCAACGCCGGCGCCGACGTCGTCACGGCCAACAAGGCGCTGCTGGCCACCCACGGCCCGGAGATCTTCGACGCCGCCGATCAGGTCGGGGCGCAGGTCTACTACGAAGCCGCCGCCGCCGGCGCGATCCCCATCATCCGCCCCCTCCGCGACTCGCTCGCCGGCGACCGGGTGCAGCGCATCATGGGCATCGTCAACGGCACGACGAACTACATCCTGGACCGCATGGATACCGAGGGTGCCGAGTTCGGCGACGTGCTCGCTCAGGCTCAGGCCCTCGGGTTCGCCGAAGCGGACCCGACGGCGGACGTCGAGGGCTACGACGCCGCGCAGAAGGCCGCGATCCTGGCCAGCCTCGCCTTCCACACCACCGTGCCGCTGGACAAGGTGCACCGCGAGGGCATCACCGCGATCGACAAGAACATGATCGACGCCGCCCGTCACGCCGGCTACGTCATCAAGCTCCTCGCCGTGTGCGAGCGCCTCCCCGGCGAGGAGGGATCCGGCGAATCGATCTCGGTGCGCGTGTACCCCGCTCTCGTGGATCGTGCGCACCCGCTCGCGAGCGTCCATGGTGCCAACAACGCCGTGTTCGTGCAGGCCGAGGCCGCCGGCGACCTGATGTTCTACGGTGCCGGCGCCGGGGGAGTGCAGACGGCCTCCGCGGTCCTGGGGGATGTCGTCTCGGCGGCCCGCCGCCACATCGCGGGGGGCAAGGGCGTGGGCGAATCCACGCGCGCCAACCTCCCGGTCGCCCCGATCGGGCACGTCACGACGCGGTACCAGATCACGCTGGAGGTGGACGACCGCCCCGGCGTGCTCGCCACCGTCGCGGGGATCCTCAGCGACGGGCACGTGTCGATCGCGACCGTCGAGCAGACCGTCATCGAGGCGGCGCCCGCGTCGCCGGTTGCGCTCGCAGATGCCCCCGCGGATGCATCCGCCCCCGCGATCCCGATGGCGCGACTGGTCATCGGCACCCACCGAGCACGCGAACAGCACCTGAGCGAAACCGTCGCGCGACTTGCCGAGAGCGACGTCGTCGAACGCGTCGTCTCGGTGCTGCGCGTGGAAGGAGACTGACATGGCACACGTCTGGCGCGGAGTCCTCCGCGAATACGCCGATCGGCTGGGTGTCACCGACGCCTCGACGGTCGTCACCCTCGGCGAGGGCGGCACGCCCCTGCTGCCCGCGCCCGCACTCTCGCGTCGCACCGGCGCGGACGTGTGGGTGAAGTACGAGGGAATGAACCCCACCGGGTCGTTCAAGGACCGCGGCATGACCGTGGCGCTCTCCCGCGCCGTCGAGCACGGTGCCAAGGCCGTCATCTGCGCCTCCACGGGCAACACGTCCGCCTCCGCCGCCGCGTACGCCGCGCACGCCGGGATCACCGCGGCCGTGCTCGTGCCCGAGGGCAAGATCGCGATGGGGAAGCTGAGCCAGGCCGTGGCCCACAACGGCCGCCTCATCCAGGTGCGCGGCAACTTCGACGACTGCCTCGAGATCGCCCGGGAGCTCGCCGATCATTACCCCGTGCACCTGGTGAACTCCGTCAACCCCGACCGCATCGACGGGCAGAAATCCGCTGCCTACGAGGTCGTGGAGACCCTCGGGGATGCGCCCGACTTCCACTTCATCCCCGTCGGCAACGCCGGCAACTACACCGCGTACTCCCGCGGCTACCGCGAGGAGGCCGAGCGCGGTGTCGCCACGCGCGTGCCCCGCATGTTCGGCTTCCAGGCCGCCGGCAGCGCGCCGCTCGTGCGCGGCGAGATCGTCCGCGCCCCCGAGACCGTCGCCAGCGCCATCCGCATCGGCAACCCCGCGTCGTGGGAGCTGGCCCTGGAGGCGCGGGACGCGACGAACGGGTACTTCGGCGCCATCGAGGACGACCGCATCCTGGCCGCCCAGAAGCTGCTGGCCGCCGAGGTGGGCATCTTCGTCGAGCCGGCCTCGGCCATCAGCGTCGCCGGGCTCCTCGACCGTGCAGAGGCCGGCATCGTCCCGCCCGGGGCGCGGGTCGTGCTGACGGTGACCGGACACGGCCTGAAGGACCCGCAGTGGGCGCTGCGCAACGCCGACGGCAGCACCGTCGAGCCCACCGTCGTGGACGCGGCCACCAGCGAGGTCGCCGCGGTCCTCGACCTCGTCCCGGCGTCGGCATGAGCGAAGGGCGTCGGGTGCTGGTGCGGGTCCCCGCCACCAGCGCCAACCTGGGCCCCGGGTTCGACACCCTCGGCCTCGCCCTGAGCGTCTACGACGAACTGGTCGTCACAGAGCGGGGCGAGGACGGCCTCGAGATCGAGGTCACGGGGGAGGGCGCGGCGGACGTGCCGCGGGACGATTCCCACCTCGTCGTGCGCGCGATGGCGCACGCCTACGCGTCGTTCGGGCGGGCGCTTCCGGGCGTGCACCTCCAATCGCGCAACGTCATCCCGCACGGACGGGGCATGGGGTCATCCGGGGCGGCCGTCGTCTCGGGCCTCCTCGCGGCCAAGGGACTCCTCGCCGGCGATGTCGAGATCGGACCCGACGCGCTGCTGCGCCTGGCCACCGAGCTGGAGGGGCATCCCGACAACGTCGCGCCCGCCCTCTTCGGCGGCCTCACGATCGCGTGGATGGATGAGACCGGACCGCAGCACAAGCAGCTGATCGTCCACCGCGGCGTCGCGCCGCTCGTGCTCGTGCCGGAGTTCACGATGTCGACCAAGGTCGCCCGCAGCCTCCAGCCGCTGCAGGTGCCCCGTGAGGATGCGGTGTTCAACGTGTCGCGCTCGGCGCTGCTCATCGCCGCCCTCACGCAGAGCCCCGAGCTGCTCATGGCCGCCACGGAGGACAAGCTGCATCAGAGCTATCGCGCGCAGGCGATGCCGGAGACCGACCGGCTCGTGCGCGCGCTGCGTGCCGAGGGCTTCGCCGCGGTCGTCTCCGGTGCCGGGCCCAGCGTGCTCGTGCTCGCCGACGGACCCGGCCGCCGCCTGGAGGCGGCGGAGCTCGCCGCATCCCTCGTCGACACCCCGTGGGAGGCGCTCATGCTCGCCGTGGACGTCAGGGGTGGTACAGTGAAGGAGTACTCGGAGGGTTCCACGTAACCACGTGACTCTGGCCTCCGGCGCAAATCTGCGAACCACCACCGCACGCACCCGCAACCCGAATCGGCCATTCCGGCCAGCGAATCGCGCGGAGCATCGACGCCTGTCTCTTCCGGCGTCGGCTGCGGCCTGATCATCCGTTTCACAAGGGAGTACTCGTGGAGTCCATCTCCGAGATCCAGGGTGTCGACGCGTCTTCGAACGACGCGGCGAACACCGAAGACACCGTCTCCGCTGCGGCCGAGACCTTCGACACCGCCGCGCAGCCCGCTGCCGCGGAGGCTGCCGGCCAGCACGCGCCGGCCGAGGAGGTCGCCGCCGACGCGGTGGACGCCACTCCGGTCGACGAGGCGCCCGCCGCCGTCGCGGAGACCGCGCCCGCTGAGGCGGCGCCCGCCGCTGAGGCCGCGCCCGCCGAGGAGGCGGCGGCGGCCGAGAAGCCCGCGAAGGCCCCGCGCAAGCGCGCGCCGCGCCGTGCCAAGAGCACCGACGTCCCCGCCGAGGCGCCCGCCGCAGAGACAGCACCCGCCGACGCGGCCGAGGCACCCGCCGCCGAGGCACCCGCCGCCGAGCCGGTCGCCGAAGCGCCCGCCGCCGCCGAAGCTCCCGCTCCTACCACCGACGCACCGGCTCCCGAGGCGTCCTCCGCTCCGGCGGAGGCTCCGGTCGCCGAGGGCACGCGCGCCAGGGGCGGACGCCGTCGCGCGTCTGCCGAGCCGGCGGCGGAGTCCGCCGAGCCGGCAGCCGAGCCGCAGGCCGCTGCCGACACCGCGCAGCCCACCGCCGAGGCGGGGTCGAACGACGACTCCGGCGAGGAGGGCTCGTCGTCCGGGCGCAACCGGAACCGCAACCGCAACCGCAACCGCAACCGCGGGGGCGGCGGCGAGGGCGACAAGCAGCCCGAGAAGCAGCAGAACGAGCGTCAGCAGCCCGAGCGCCCGCAGCCGGAGAAGCAGCAGCCGGCGGACGACGCCGATCAGCAGGGCGGCGGCCGCAACCGTCAGCGCAACAAGCGCCGCGGCGGTCAGACCCCCACCGACGAGTTCGACACCGAGATCACCGAGGACGACGTCCTCATCCCGATCGCCGGCATCCTCGACGTGCTCGACAACTACGCGTTCGTGCGCACCACCGGTTACCTGCCGGGGCCGAGCGACGTCTACGTCTCGCTCGGACAGGTCAAGAAGTACAACCTGCGCAAGGGCGACGCCGTCGTCGGCGCCATCAAGCAACCGCGCGAGGGCGAGCAGTCCGGCCGGCAGAAGTACAACGCGCTGGTCAAGGTCGACGCGATCAACGGCCTGTCGATCGAGGACGCCGCCACCCGCGTGGAGTTCGGCAACCTGACGCCGCTGTACCCGCAGGACCGCCTCCGCCTGGAGACGGCCCCGGAGAAGCTGACGCAGCGCATCATCGACCTGGTCGCCCCGATCGGCAAGGGTCAGCGCGGCCTCATCGTCGCCCCGCCCAAGGCCGGCAAGACGATCGTCCTGCAGCAGATCGCCAACGCCATCGCGCAGAACAACCCCGAGGTCCACCTCATGGTGGTCCTCGTCGACGAGCGTCCGGAGGAGGTCACCGACATGCAGCGCACCGTGCGCGGCGAGGTCGTGGCATCCACCTTCGACCGCCCGGCCGAAGACCACACCACGGTCGCCGAACTCGCGATCGAGCGCGCCAAGCGCCTGGTCGAGCTCGGCCGCGACGTCGTCGTACTGCTGGACTCGATCACGCGCCTGGGCCGTGCCTACAACATCTCGGCGCCGACCTCGGGCCGTGTGCTCACCGGTGGCGTGGACGCATCCGCGCTCTACCCGCCCAAGCGCTTCTTCGGTGCTGCGCGCAACATCGAGAACGGCGGATCGCTCACGATCCTGGCGACGGCGCTCGTGGAGACCGGGTCCAAGATGGACGACGTCATCTTCGAGGAGTTCAAGGGCACCGGCAACAGCGAGCTGCGCCTGAGCCGCCAGCTGGCCGACAAGCGCATCTTCCCCGCGGTGGATGTCAACGCCTCCAGCACGCGGCGCGAGGAGATGCTCCTCTCGCCCGATGAGGTCAAGATCACGTGGAAGCTGCGCCGCGCCCTCGCGGGCCTGGACACCCAGCAGGCGTTGGAGGTCGTCCTCGGCAAGTTGAAGGAGACGCAGTCCAACGTCGAGTTCCTCGTGCAGATGCAGAAGTCGATCCCGGCTCCCGCGCACGGTGCGGGCGGCGCGCACGGGCACGACAACAGCATCCGCTGACCTGGACGTGTCCGAGACCGGCATGTTCGCCTCGGTCGAGGCGCTGATCGACGAGCACCGCGCGGTGCAGGAGGAGCTCTCCGACCCCGCGGTGCACGCCGATGCCGCCCGCGCGAAGCGGGTGAACCGGCGGTATGCCGAGCTCTCCCGCATCGTGAAGGCGCACGAGGACTGGCTCGCCGCATCCGAAGACCTGGCGGCGGCGCGCGAGCTCGCCCGTGAGGACGCCGCGTTCGCCGAGGAGGTGCCGGCCCTGGAGACGCGTGCCGCGGAGACGCACGAGCGCCTCCGCCGCCTGCTGATCCCGCGCGACCCCGACGACGCGCGCGATGTCATCATGGAGATCAAGGCGGGGGAGGGCGGCGCCGAATCGGCGCTGTTCGCCGCCGACCTGCTGCGCATGTACCTGCAGTACGCCGCATCCAAGGGCTGGAAGACCGAGCTGCTCGAGCGCAACGAATCCGACCTTGGCGGCTACAAGGACGTGCAGGTCGCGATCAAGGGATCCTCGACCGATCCCGCCCAGGGCGTGTGGGCGCACCTGAAGTACGAAGGCGGCGTGCACCGCGTGCAGCGAGTGCCGGCGACCGAGTCGCAGGGGCGCATCCACACCTCCACGACCGGGGTGCTGGTCTTCCCCGAGGTCGACGAGCCCGAAGAGATCCAGATCGACCCGAACGACCTGAAGATCGACGTCTTCCGCTCGTCCGGTCCCGGCGGTCAATCGGTCAACACGACCGACTCCGCCGTGCGGATCACGCACGTCCCCACCGGCATCGTCGTGTCGATGCAGAACGAGAAGTCGCAGCTGCAGAACCGCGAAGCGGGCATGCGCGTGCTGCGCGCCCGGCTGCTCGCGAAGCAGCAGGAGGAGCAGGATGCCGCGGCATCCGACGCCCGCAAGTCGCAGATCCGCGGCATGGACCGCTCCGAGCGCATCCGCACCTACAACTTCCCCGAGAACCGCATCGCCGACCACCGCACCGGCTACAAGGCGTACAACCTCGACCAGGTCATGGACGGCGCCCTCGAGCCGGTGATCGCCTCCCTCATCGCCACCGACGAGGAAGAGCGCCTGGCCGCACTCGCCGGCGACGCCTGACCGACCCCGCTCAGCCGGACGGCGGATGCGGCAGGGGCCCGCGGTGCCGCTCCAGCTGCGCCGCGAGCGACAGCAGCGCCGCCTCCCCGCCGGGCCGTCCGACCAGCTGCACCGACACGGGGTGTCCGGCGGCATCGGCGGTCACCGGCACGGTGAGGGCCGGCAGCCCCGCGACGTTGACGAAGCTCGAGTAGGGCGCGTACTCCACCTGCAGCGCGAACGTGCGCTCGGGGTCGTGCCCCCCGTACCAGCCCACCGGGCGCGGCGATTGCGCGAGAGCCGGCATGAGCACGGCGTCGAACGGCGCGAACGCCTCGATCGTCTCGCGCTCGAACACGCGGGCGGCCGAGAGGCCCCCCAGGACATCGGATGCGGTCAGCCCGCGTCCCTCGCGCACGAGCCACGCCGTGAGCGGCTCGACGACGGCCAGGTCCGCCTCCGTCAGGGGGATCCGCGCGGCACTCGCGCGCCACAGGACGCGGAAGAGCGCCGCGTACCCCCGCGGGCGCCACTGCGCGTCGTCGACGGCGTGCCCGTCGCCCGCGAGCCACCCGGCGGCGGTGCGCACGGCGGCTCCGGCCTGGTCGTCGAGCACGATGCGCTCGTCCGCGTCCCACGGCGACACCGTCGTCACGCCGATGCGCGTCCGAGCCGGCTCACGGCGGGCCGCCGCCAGGAACGGGCCCGACCCCGGCGCGGCGGTGGCGTAGCGGAAGGGCGCGAGGTCGACGAGGGCGTCCAGGAGGAACGCCGCGTCCTCGGCGGTGCGGGCCACCGGGCCCGTGACGGCGAGGCCGTCCGGCGCGTCGAACCCGGAGCCCAGCGGCAGCCGCCCCCGCGAGGGCTTGAGCCCCACGACGCCCACGGTGGCCGCGGGGATGCGGATCGACCCGCCGCCGTCGGAGGCGACCGCGACCGGCAGCATCCGCGCCGCCACCGCGACGGCGGCCCCGCCGCTGGAGCCGCCCGCGCCGTGCGCGGGGTTCCACGGGTCGCGCGCCGGGGGAGCGGTGCGCGGCTCGGTGTAGCCGGTGAGCCCGAACTCGCTCGTGGCCGTCTTGCCGAGATTCACCACCCCCGCAGCGTCGAGCGCTTCGGCGAGCGGGTCGGATGCGGTGGGCACGAAGCCGACCCGCGAGCGCGACCCGTACCGCGTGGGTACGCCCGCACGGGCGACGAGATCCTTGTCGGCGTGCGGGAGGCCCCACAGCGCCCCGGCCGGCGACGCGGCATCGAGTGCGCGGGCGCGCTGCAGCGCGGCATCCGCGGTGACCTCGGCGAACGCGCCCAGCTCGGCGTGCGCGGCGATGCGCGCGAGGTAATGCGCGGCGACCTCGGCGGCGGAGACCTCGCGCCGGCGCAGCATCCCCGCCAGCTCGACGGCCGACAGCTCGTGCAACGCGCTCATCCTCCCGAGCGTAGCCACCTCGCCCCCCGCTCCGGACGGCGCGGCTAGATGGAGTACTCGGGGGCGGCGAGGACGGCCCGGGTGTCCTCGCCGGCGCGGCGCGCGCGCGGCTTGGCGGGAACGCCGACGAGCACGGAGTCGGCCGGGGCATCCTTGGTCACGACCGCGTTGGCTCCGACGACGGTGCGGTCGCCGATCGTGATGGGGCCGAGGATCTTCGCGCCGGCGCCGACGGCCACGCCGTCACCGAGGGTGGGATGGCGCTTGCCGCCCTCGCGCTGACGCCCGCCGAGGGTCACGCCGTGGTAGATCAGGACGTCATCGCCCACCTCGGCGGTCTCACCGATCACCACGCCCATCCCGTGATCGATGAACAGGCGCCGTCCGATGACGGCACCGGGGTGGATCTCCACCCCGGTGAGCCAGCGGGTCAGCTGCGACAGCAGCCGCGCGGGGAAGCGGAAGCCGCGGCGCCACAGCCGGTGGCTGACGCGGTGCGCCCATACGGCGTGCAGCCCCGAGTACAGCAGGACCAGCTCGAGGGTGCCGCGGGCGGCGGGGTCGCGGAGCTTGGCCGCGGCGATGTCTTCGCGCAGGCGCGAGAGGGGTCCCACTCAGTCCTCGCGCAGGTGCTCGTACAGAGCGGTGGAGAGGTAGCGCTCACCGAAGGACGGGATGATCACGACGATGTTCTTGCCCGCCGCCTCTGGCCGCTTGGCGATCTCCAGGGCCGCCCAGATGGCCGCTCCGCTGGACATGCCCACGAGGATGCCGTCCTTGGTCGCGGTGTCGCGGGCCAGGCGGATGGCGTCGTCGAACTCGACGTCGATGACCTCGTCGATCACGTCGCGGTCCAAGATGGCGGGGACGAAGTTCGGCCCGATGCCCTGGATCTTGTGCGGGCCGGGGTGGCCCTTGGTCAGCACGGGGGAGTCGGAGGGCTCGACGGCGACGACCTTCACGCCCGGGACGCGTTCCTTGAGCACCTGGCCGACGCCGGTGATGGTGCCGCCCGTGCCGATGCCGGCGACGAAGTAGTCGACCTTGCCGTCGGTGTCGCGGAGGATCTCCTCGGCGGTGGTCTTGCGGTGCACCTCGGGGTTCGCCTCGTTCTCGAACTGGCGCGCCCACACCGCACCGGGCGTCTCCGACACGATGCGCTTGGCCTCGTCCACCGCATACGACATGCCCTTGGTCGGGTCGGTCAGCACGACCTCCGCGCCGAACGCCTTCAGCAGCGCGCGCCGCTCCTTCGACATGGATGCCGGCATCGTGAGGATCACGCGGTAGCCGCGCGCCGCGCCGACCATCGCGAGGGCGATGCCGGTGTTACCGCTCGTGGACTCCACGATCGTGCCGCCGGGCTTCAGCTCGCCGGAGGCCTCCGCGGCATCCACGATCGCGATCCCCAGGCGGTCCTTGACGCTGCCGGCGGGGTTGTAGAACTCCAGCTTGGCGAGGATGTTCGCGTCCACCCCCTCGGCGACGCGGTTCAGGCGCACGAGCGGGGTGTCGCCGAACGCGGACGTGATGTCGGGGTGGATGCCGGGCATGGCGGGCCTTTCGCCGTCGGACGGTGTGGGTCCCAGCCTACCGAGGGCCGCCTGGGCGTCGCGCGAGTATGACGCGCCCGGGTGCGCGGGTCGTAGGGTGGACAGAGCCATGCCCGCACCCGCCGCCGCGTCCGTCGCCGCCCTCGTCCGAGACGCCGCCGCGCGCCTCGCCGCCGCCGGGGTCCCCGATCCCGACGTGGACGCCGAGCTGCTCGCCGCGCACGTGCTGGGTGCCGGCCGGGGAGCGGTGCAGGCCGCCGCCATCCGCGGGGACGGCATGGATGCGGCGGCCGCTGCCGCACTGGAGGAGCTCGTGCAGCGCCGGTGCGCGCGCGTGCCGCTGCAGCACCTGACCGGGCGCGCCCCGTTCCGGCACCTCGAGCTGGCGGTGGGGCCGGGAGTGTTCGTGCCGCGGCCGGAGACGGAGATGGTCGCGCAGCTGGCCATCGACGCCCTGGTCGCCGCCGCCGTGCCCGAGCCGGTCGCGGTGGACCTCGGCACCGGCAGCGGGGCGATCGCCCTGGCGATGGCCACCGAGGTGCCGCACGCGCGCGTGTTCGCGGCGGAGAAGTCCGCCGACGCGTTCGTGTGGGCGAAGGAGAACGCGCGGCGGGTGGGAGCGGCCAACCTCACGGTCGTGTGCGCGGATCTGGCCGACGCGTTCGGCGAGCTCGACGGCACGGTGTCGGTCGTGGCGTCCAACCCCCCGTACGTGCCCGACGACGCGATCCCGCGCGATCCCGAGGTGCGCCGGTACGACCCGCCCGCAGCGCTGTACGGCGGCCCGGACGGGCTCGACGTCGTGCGTGTGCTCAGCCGCGTGGGGCTGCGGCTGGCGCATTCGGGTGGGGTTCTCGTGATCGAGCACGGCGAATGGCAGGGCGCGGCGATCCGGGAGCTGCTGACGGCGGACGGATGGCGCGCCGCGGCGACCCACCCCGACCTCACGATGCGCGACCGGGCCACCACAGCGCTGCGCCCATGAGCCGACCAGGTGGCGGCTCTCGCGGGAGTCGCAGGCGCCGCACGTAGACTGGGCGGGACATGTCACCCGTTTACGACTGCCGTGACGAGGCCCAGCTGCTCTCCGGCATGCGACACTCACGCCAGACGCTGAGTCGCGGCGAGCTGGTCGTGCTGCCCACCGACACCGTTTACGGCATCGCCGCAGACGCCTTCAACGCGCGCGCGGTCGCGGGCCTGCTGGCCGCGAAGGGCCGCGGGCGGCAGCAGCCGCCGCCCGTGCTGGTGGCCGGGGTGAGCACGCTCCGCGCTCTCGTGGCCGACCTCCCCGAGCCGGTCGAGCGCCTCGTGGAGACCTTCTGGCCCGGTGGCCTCACGATCGTCCTGCCGTCGCAGCCGTCGCTGTCGTGGGATCTGGGGGAGACCCGGGGCACGGTCGCGGTGCGGATGCCCGCGCACCGCATCGCCCTGGAGCTGCTGGAGGAGACCGGGCCGCTGGCCGTCTCCAGCGCCAACCGCACCGGGGCGCCGGCGGCGGTCACGATCGACGAGGCGCGCGACATGCTGGGGGAGTCGGTCGGGGTGTACCTCGACGACGGGCCGAGCCACACCGGCATCGCCTCGACCATCGTGGATGCCACGCGCCTGGTGGGCGGCGACGAGCCGCTCGTGCGCGTGCTGCGCGAAGGCGCCGTGCCGCGGGAGCGGCTGCGTGAGGTGCTGGGTGACCTGCTCGAGCCGGACGAGGACGAATCCGGCGGTGCCGGGTGAAGCAGTACCTCCTGCTGGTGCTGTTCACCGCGGTGGTCACCTTCGTCCTGACGTGGGCGGTGTGGCGCCTGAGTCTGCGGTTCAAGCTGTATCCCGGCATCCGCGAGCGCGACGTGCACAAGACCCCGACGCCCCGCCTGGGCGGCGTGGCCATGTTCCTGGCGGTGGCCGCGGCCTTCCTGTTCTCCAGCCAGCAGCCGTTCTTCTCCGTCATCTGGGCCAACCCGGGACCCGTCCTCGCTGTGCTGGGGGCGACCCTCGTGATCGTGCTGGTCGGCGTGGCCGACGATCTGTGGGACCTGGACTGGATGATCAAGCTCGGCGCGCAGTTCGTCGCCGCCGGCATCATCACGCTGCTGGGCGGACTGCAGATCCTCTCGCTCCCGATCGGGGGTCTCACGGTCGGGTCGGGGTGGATGAGCTTCACCCTCACGGTGTTCGCGATCGTGGTCGTGATGAACGCCGTGAACTTCATCGACGGGCTCGACGGCCTCGTCGCGGGGGTGTGCCTCATCGCCAACGGCGTCTTCTTCGCGTACTCCTACCTGCTCGTGCGCGACACCGGCGCCAGCACGTACTTCAACCTCGCCTCCTTCCTCGCCGCGGTGCTGATCGGCGCGTGCATCGGATTCCTGCCGTTCAACTGGAACCCCGCCAAGATCTTCATGGGCGACGCCGGCGCGCTCATGCTGGGGCTGCTGATGGCCTCCTCCGCGGTGGCGATCACGGGCCAGATCGACCCGGCCGTCCTCGACCCCGAGCAGCTCGGCCGCTCGCAGCTGCTCGGTGCGTTCATCCCGATCCTGCTCCCGGTGGTCGTGGTGCTCCTGCCGCTGCTGGATTTCGGCCTCGCGATCATCCGCCGCATGCGGGCGGGCAAATCCCCCTTCTCGCCCGACCGCAAGCACCTGCACCACCGCATGCTCGACATGGGCCACTCCGACCGCGATGCCGTGCTGATCTTCTACGCGTGGACGGCGGTCGTGGGATTCGCGTTCCTCCTGATGTACATCGGCACCGACCAGAGCTGGCCGGGTGACTACGCCCTGGGCATCGTGTTCGGTGTCGTCGGGGTCGCCGCGTGCCTGGTCCTCACCTTCCTCCCCTCCCGGCGCCAGACGCGTCCCGCCCCCCTCAAGGAGCCCGCATGACCTCCAGTCCCGTCTCCAGCACGCCGGTGCTGCGCACCGCCTTGACCTGGGGAGGCATCGTCGCGGGGGTCCTGGCCGTCGTCGGCGCCCTCATCGGCTACGCCGTGAGCGGGGGAGACGGGGTCGCCAGCGCGCTGGTGGGCGTGCTCGTGGGCGGGTTCTTCTCCGCGGTGACGGCCGCGAGCATCCTCATCGCCAACCGGTGGTTCGGTGACGACCTGTACGTGCCGATCTTCTTCGGCGTCGTCCTGGGCGGGTGGATCCTCAAGCTCGTCCTGTTCATCATCGCGCTCGTGCTCCTGCGGGATCAGCCGTGGATCGACACCACCGTGTTCTTCCTCGCCCTGGTGGCCAGTGTCCTCGGTTCGCTCGTGGTCGACATGGTCGTCATGATGCGGATGCGGATCCCGCACGCGAGCGACGTCTCGCTGCCCACCGACCCCGACGCGGGAGACCGCACCGACTGAGCGGCATCGGCCGGCCCCGTCATTTGATAGGGTTGACCTGCGCCCGCACGCTCTCAGAGCGCCCTCGGGGTGCTCTCACCGACCATCGTCGCAACGGTCCTCGCCGATGCCCCGAAGCTGGAGCCACCGCTGTTCACTCAAGCTGCGACCCTGATCGCGAATGCCGCGACGTACGGGAACGAGTTCCACCCGCCGTCGATCGCCGACTTCTTCCCGCCGGTGTTCTTCGAGGGGACCCCGTTCGCCTTCACCCGCATCAACCTCGTCCAGATCCTGGCGACGGTCGTGCTGATCACGCTCTTCATCATCGGCACGCGCCGCATGAAGCTCGTTCCCGGGCGCTTCCAGTCCATCGTCGAGATGGGGCTCGACTTCGTCCGGGTCAACATCGCGCACGACCTGCTCGGCCGTAAGGACGGCGACCGGTTCCTGCCGATCCTCAGCACGATCTTCTTCATGGTGCTGTTCATGAACATCACCGGCGTGATCCCGGGCATCAACATCGCCGGAACGAGCGTCATCGCCGTGCCGCTGCTGCTCGCGCTGGTCTCGTACGTGACGTTCATCTACGCGGGTCTGAAGAAGGGCCCGAAGAACTTCTTCAAGAACTCGCTGTTCCCCACGGGCGTGCCGCCGTTCCTGTACATCATCGTCACGCCGCTCGAGCTGCTGTCGACCTTCATCATCCGCCCCGTCACCCTGACGCTGCGACTGCTGATGAACATGATCGTCGGCCACCTCATGCTCGTGCTGTTCTTCTCGGCGACGCAGTTCTTCATCTTCAGCCTCGGCGGGTGGTGGTCGGCTCTCGGAGCCGGCACGCTCGCGTTCGGCTTCGCCTTCACCCTGTTCGAACTCCTGGTGGCCTTCCTCCAGGCGTACGTCTTCACCATCCTCACCGCGGTCTACATCCAGCTCGCGGTCGCGGAAGAGCACTGAGCGGTTCGGCGCACGCCGAACCACCCAACCCCGAAAGGAAATACCCGTGGACGCAACTACGGTTCTCGCCCAGGTCTCCGGTTCCATCGCGACCGTCGGCTACGGCCTCGCCGCCATCGGCCCCGCCATCGGCGTGGGCATCGTCGTCGGCAAGACGATCGAGGGCGTCGCCCGCCAGCCCGAGCTCGCCGGCCGCCTGCAGGTCCTGATGTGGATCGGTATCGCCTTCACCGAGGCGCTCGCCTTCATCGGCATCGCCACCGGCTTCATCTTCGGCTTCTGATCCTCGACTTCCGACGTAAGGAGACAGGATGCTGAACGCTCTTGTCACTCTCGCTGCAGAGGACTCTCACGGCGAAGAGGCGGCGCACAACCCGCTGCTTCCGGCGTACTACGACATCATCTGGTCGGCGGTCTGCTTCGTCGTCATCCTCTTCGTCTTCTGGCGCGTCGTGCTGCCGCGGATGCAGAAGCTGCTCGACGAGCGCGGCGCCGCGATCGAGGGGAACATCGCCAAGGCCGACGAGGCGCAGCGGCAGGCCGAGGTCGCGCTGGAGCAGTACACCGCCCAGCTCGCCGAAGCCCGCAAGGAGGCCGGCGAGATCCGGGAGGCCGCCCGCGAGGACGGCAAGAAGATCGTCGCCGAGGCCCGCGACGCGGCATCGGCCGAGGCCGCGCGCATCACCGCGACCGCGCACACGCAGATCGAGGCCGAGCGCCAGGCGGCGCTGGTGTCGCTGCGCTCGGAGGTCGGTTCGCTCGCGCTCGACCTCGCCGGCAACGTCATCGGTGAGACCCTCTCCGACGACCAGAAGGCGCAGGCGGTCGTGGACCGCTTCCTCGCCGACCTGGAAGCGTCGGAGAACACCAAGGCGGCTCGGTAATGGGCAGTGCGACCACTCAGGCCCTCGAGGCCACGACCGCGGCGCTCAGCGCCGCTGAGGGCGTGGACCTCGAGGTCGCCGGCGAGCTGTTCGCTGCGGCGCGCGCCATCGGCGGGTCGTTGCAGCTGGGTTCCGCGCTGGCCGACTCGTCGGCCTCGCCGGAGTCCCGCGCGAAAGTGATCACCGACGTCTTCGGTGCGTCCTTCCGCCCCGTCACGATTTCGCTGCTGAGCTCGCTGGTCGACCAGCGGTGGTCACGCGCATCGGATCTCGTCGACGGCATCGAGGAGCTCGCCGTCCGCGCGGCGGCGATCGGTGCGACCGGCTCCGACGTCGAGGCGGAGCTGTTCTCCTTCTCGCGCACCGTCGCACAGAACCCCGAACTCGAACTGGCCCTCGGCAGCCGCCTGGGTGACGCCTCCGCCAAGGGGGCGCTCATCACCACGCTGCTGGGGGAGCGCGCCAGCGCAGCCACGACGCTCATCATCTCCTCGCTCGTCCAGCAGCCCCGCGACCGCCGCGTTCGGAGTCTTCTGAACCGCGCGATGCGGCTCGTCGGCGACCAGCGCGGACGCACGGTGGCGACGGTGGTCTCCGCCGCGCCGCTGAGCGACGCACAGCGCACCCGCCTGTCGGGCGCCCTGTCGGCGCGCTACGGATCCGACGTCTCACTGAACGTCGTGATCGACCCGTCGGTGGTGGGCGGCCTGCGCGTGCAGATCGCCGATGACGTCATCGACGCGAGCATCTCCACCCGCCTGGCCGGCCTCCGCCAGCGCCTGGCGGGTTAAACTACAAGGCTTTGCCGTCCGCGAGGACCGCACATCTCGGGGCGTATCGCCCCACAACACGAAGGAAGACAATGGCAGATATCACGATCAGCCCCGACGTCATCCGTGACGCGCTGAAAGACTTCGTCGCCGCCTACGAGCCCACCGGCGCCGCCGCGACCGAGGTCGGCACCGTGGTCGACGCCGCAGACGGCATCGCGCACGTCGAGGGACTGCCGGGCGTCATGGCCAACGAGCTGGTCCGCTTCGCGGACGGCACGCAGGGTCTCGCATTGAACCTGGACGAGCACGAGATCGGTGTCGTCGTGCTCGGGGAGTTCTCCGGCATCGAAGCCGGTCAGGAAGTCACCCGCACGGGTGAGGTCCTCTCCGTGCCCGTCGGCGACGGGTTCCTGGGTCGCGTCGTGGACCCGCTGGGCAACCCCATCGACGGCCTCGGCGAGGTCGCCAACGAGGGGCGCCGCGCGCTCGAGCTGCAGGCCCCCGGCGTCATGGCGCGTAAGAGCGTGCACGAGCCCATGCAGACGGGCATCAAGGCCATCGACGCGATGATCCCCGTCGGCCGCGGCCAGCGTCAGCTCATCATCGGCGACCGCCAGACGGGCAAGACGGCCATCGCGATCGACACGATCATCAACCAGAAGGCCAACTGGGAATCCGGCGACGTCAACAAGCAGGTGCGCTGCATCTACGTCGCGATCGGGCAGAAGGGCTCCACGATCGCCTCGGTGAAGGGCGCCCTGGAGGACGCCGGCGCGATGGAGTACACCACCATCGTCGCCGCCCCGGCGTCGGACCCCGCCGGCTTCAAGTACCTCGCCCCCTACACCGGTTCGGCCATCGGCCAGCACTGGATGTACCGCGGCAAGCACGTCCTGATCATCTTCGACGACCTGTCCAAGCAGGCTGAGGCGTACCGCGCCGTGTCGCTGCTGCTGCGTCGTCCGCCGGGCCGTGAGGCCTACCCCGGCGACGTGTTCTACCTGCACTCGCGTCTGCTGGAGCGTTGCGCCAAGCTCTCCGACGAGCTGGGCGCGGGTTCGATGACGGGCCTCCCGATCATCGAGACGAAGGCCAACGACGTCTCGGCCTACATCCCGACGAACGTCATCTCGATCACCGACGGCCAGATCTTCCTGCAGTCCGACCTGTTCAACGCCAATCAGCGTCCGGCCGTGGACGTGGGCATCTCGGTGTCGCGCGTCGGCGGTGACGCCCAGGTCAAGTCGATCAAGAAGGTCTCCGGCACGCTCAAGCTCGAGCTGGCCCAGTACCGCTCGCTCGAGGCGTTCGCGATGTTCGCGAGCGACCTGGACGCCGCGTCCCGGCGCCAGCTGGCCCGCGGTGCGCGTCTGACGGAGCTCCTCAAGCAGCCCCAGTACTCGCCGTACCCGGTGGAGGAGCAGGTCGTGTCGATCTGGGCCGGCACCAACGGAAAGCTCGACTCGATCGAGGTCTCCGACGTGCTGCGCTTCGAGCGCGAGCTGCTGGACTACCTGCGCCGCAACTCCACGATCCTCGAGACCCTGCGCGACACCAACGTCCTCGACGATGACACCGCCGCCGAGCTGGAGAAGAAGGTCGACGCGTTCGTCCTGGAGTTCCAGGCCGGCGACGGTCAGGGCATCGGCGCTCCCGGGAACGAGGCGGTCGAGGCCGCCGAGGTGGAGGACGTCAACCAGGAGAAGATCGTCAAGGGCCGCCGCTAACAGCGACGCGAGGACACACACCATGGGCGCACAACTGCGGGTCTACAAGCAGAAGATCAGTTCTGCTCAGACCACCAAGAAGATCACGAAGGCGATGGAGCTCATCGCGGCTTCGCGCATCCAGAAGGCGATGGCGCGGGTGCGCGCGTCATCGCCGTTCGCGCGTGCCGTCACGCGGGCCGTCTCGGCGGTCGCCACGCACTCCAACATCGATCACCCCCTCACGACCGAGCGCGCCGAGATCCGGCGCTCGGCCGTGGTGATCTTCGCCTCCGACCGGGGCCTGGCCGGCGCGTTCAACTCGCAGATCCTCCGCGAGGGTCTGGAGCTGGCTGCCCTCCTGCGCTCCCAGGGCAAAGAGGTGGCGTACTACCTCGTCGGCCGGCGGGCGGTGGGCTACTTCCAGTTCCGTCGCCTCGCCACCGAGGCCGAGTGGACCGGCGACACCGACACCCCGCAGTTCCGCACCGCGGAGGAGATCTCCGCGACCCTCATCGACGCCTACAACCGTGGCGGCGGCGAGGGTGGCGTGGATGAGATCCACCTCGTGTACAACCGCTTCGTCAGCATGATGACCCAGAGCCCGGAGACGGTGCGCCTGCTTCCGCTGGAGGTCGTCGAGGCCGAGGAAGAGCCCACGGGCGCTCAGGTGTACCCGCTCTACGAGTTCGAACCCGAGGCCGCGACCGTGCTGGACGCGCTCCTGCCGGTGTACATCCAGAGCCGCGTCTTCAACGCCCTCCTGCAGTCCTCGGCGGCCAAGCACGCCGCGACGCAGAAGGCGATGAAGTCGGCCAGTGACAACGCCGACAAGCTCATCACCGACTACACGCGCCTGCGCAACAACGCACGCCAGGCCGAGATCACGCAGCAGATCGCCGAGATCGTCGGCGGCGCCGACGCCCTGGCGTCGGGCAAGTAGACCCAGAGAAAGAGAAGAAGCCATGAGCCTCACCGCCGAGAAGACCGCGGTCGTCGGGCGCGTCGCGCGCGTCACCGGGCCGGTCGTCGACATCGAGTTCCCGCACGACAGCATCCCCGACATCTACAACGCGCTGAAGACGACGATCACGATCGGCGACGAGTCGACCGAGATCACGCTCGAGGTCGCGCAGCACCTCGGTGACGACCTCGTCCGCGCCATCGCGCTCAAGCCGACCGACGGCATCGTCCGCGGCCAGGAAGTGCGCGACACGGGCGACCAGATCACCGTCCCGGTGGGCGATGTCACCAAGGGCCGCGTGTTCAACGTGACCGGCGAGATCCTCAACGCCGAGCCCGGCGAGCAGATCGAGATCACCGAGCGCTGGCCCATCCACCGCAAGGCCCCCAACTTCGACCAGCTCGAGTCGAAGACGCAGATGTTCGAGACCGGCATCAAGGTCATCGACCTGCTGACCCCGTACGTGCTGGGCGGCAAGATCGGCCTGTTCGGCGGGGCGGGCGTGGGCAAGACCGTCCTCATCCAGGAGATGATCCAGCGCGTCGCGCAGGACCACGGTGGCGTGTCGGTGTTCGCCGGTGTGGGCGAGCGCACCCGTGAGGGCAACGACCTCATCGCCGAGATGGAGGAGGCGGGTGTCTTCGACAAGACCGCCCTCGTCTTCGGCCAGATGGACGAGCCGCCGGGGACGCGTCTGCGCGTCGCCCTGTCGGCCCTGACGATGGCGGAGTACTTCCGCGACGTGCAGAAGCAGGACGTGCTGCTGTTCATCGACAACATCTTCCGCTTCACGCAGGCCGGCTCCGAGGTCTCCACGCTCCTGGGCCGCATGCCCTCCGCCGTGGGATACCAGCCGAACCTCGCCGACGAGATGGGTGTGCTCCAGGAGCGCATCACCTCCACCCGCGGCCACTCGATCACCTCGCTGCAGGCGATCTACGTGCCCGCCGACGACTACACCGACCCGGCCCCGGCGACCACGTTCGCCCACCTCGACGCCACGACCGAGCTCTCCCGCGAGATCGCGTCGAAGGGTCTGTACCCCGCCGTCGACCCGCTCAGCTCGACCAGCCGCATCCTGGACCCCCGCTACATCGGTGAGGACCACTACCGCGTGGCCACGTCGGTCAAGCAGATCCTGCAGAAGAACAAGGAACTGCAGGAGATCATCGCGATCCTCGGTGTCGACGAGCTCTCCGAAGAGGACAAGATCGTCGTGTCGCGTGCACGCCGCATCCAGCAGTTCCTCTCGCAGAACACCTACATGGCGAAGAAGTTCACCGGTGTCGAGGGCTCCACGGTCCCGATCAAGGAGACGATCGAGTCCTTCGACGCGATCGTCAAGGGCGACTTCGACCACGTCGCCGAGCAGGCCTTCTTCAACGTCGGCGGCATCTCCGACGTCGAGGCCAAGTGGGCCCAGATCCAGAAGGAGAACGGCTGACATGCCGCTCGACGTGCACCTCGTCTCGGCCGACGCCGAGGTGTGGACCGGTGAGGCGTCCCTCGTGATCGCCAAGACGGTCGAGGGCGAGATCGGCTTCATGGCCGGTCACGAGCCGGTGCTCGCGATCCTCGCCGAGGGCCAGGTGCGCATCACGCGCACCGACGGCTCCAAGGTGATCGCCAACGCGCAGGACGGGTTCCTGTCGATGGAGGGCGACACCGTGACGGTCGTCGCCGGTAACGCCGCCCTCGTCTCCTAAGTCGCTACACCCCGAAACACCACATTCCGTCCGAGACGCCCCGCTTCGCGCGGTGTCTCAGACGGAATGTGGTGTTTCGCATGAAGGAGGAGATCGGCGGATGCTGATCCTGCTGCCGCCGTCCGAGACCAAGCGGCCCGGCGGCGACGGGGCGCCGCTGCGCCTCGATGCGCTCGCCCTGCCCGCCCTGCGCCCCGAGCGCGCCGCGGTGGCCGAGGCCCTCGTGGAGCTGTCGTCGGACGAGGACGCGGCCGCCCGCGTACTGCGGCTGAGCGCACGGCAGCGCGGCGAGATCGCGGTCAACGCTGCGCTGCTCGAGTCGCCCACGATGCCCGCGGTCGACCGCTACACCGGTGTGCTCTTCGACGCACTCGGCGCGCACACGCTGGACGCCGCATCCCGCCGGTGGCTGGGGGAGCACGTGCTCATCCACTCCGCCCCGTTCGGGCCGGTCGGGGCCGATGATCTCATTCCCGCGTACCGGCTGGCCGCCGGCACCGCGCTCCCGGGCGTTCCGCCGCTGCGCCGGCTGTGGGCGGCGCCGGTGACGGCAGCGCTGTCGGCCGCATCGCCGCGGTTCGTCCTGGATCTGCGGTCCGAGGCGTACGTCGCCCTCGGGCCCGTGCCCGCCGGGATCGACACCGCGTACGTACGCGTGGTGACCGAGGGCGACGGAGGAGCGGCCCGTGCCCTGAACCACTTCAACAAGCACGCGAAGGGTGACCTCGTGCGGGCGCTGACCACCGAACGGCCGCGCCTGACCTCCACGGACGGATTCCTCGACTGGGCCGCACGTGCGGGCCGGACCGCCCGTCG
Organism: Microbacterium sp. dk485; assembly: GCF_004570445.1. NCBI lineage: Bacteria > Bacillati > Actinomycetota > Actinomycetes > Micrococcales > Microbacteriaceae > Microbacterium > Microbacterium sp. dk485. The sequence continues at coordinate 135,847 of NZ_SPQW01000001.1, read as the reverse complement.
CGGGCGGCCCGGTGAGATCGACCTCGTCGTGTGACCGGCAGGCGACGCACCCGCGCGGCGTCTGCCAGGAAATACACAGCTTCGCTAGCATGACGACGCGGGGTGTCCCCCGCGGTGCGCGGGCACGACAACCCGTTCGGAAGGACTACTCGTGTATAACTACGACAATTCGGGCGCGGTGATCGGCCTGATCGTCGCCGGGCTCTTCATCTGGCTGATCGTCGCGGCAGCGGCGTACGTCGTGTCGTCCATCTTCTACGCCAAGCTCTTCGCCAAGGCGGGGGTCGAGGGCGCATGGCGCGGATGGGTTCCCTTCTACCGGGAGCTGATCTTCGTCAAGCTGGGTGACCTGAACCCGTGGTGGCTGCTCGTCCTCATCGGCGCCGCCTTCGTGCTGAACCTCATTCCGTACATCGGCGTCCTGATCGGCTGGATCCCCAGCGTGGCGGCGACCGTGTACTTCATCCTCGCGGCGTACCGCATCCAGACGAAGCTCGGCAAGGACGCTCCGTGGATCATCCTCGCGATCTTCCTGTCCCTCGTGTGGCTGGGCATCATGGCCTTCGACCGGTCGCGCTGGACCACCGCCGTCGCGCCCGCCCCGTGGGCGCGCAACTTCCTCGCCGACAACACGGTGTGGCCCGGCATCCCCGCTCAGGGCGCCGCCGGATACGCTCCGCCCGCCGCGCCCGGTTACCCGGCCCCCGGCGGCTACCCGCCGCCCGCCGGCTACGGCCAGCCCTCCGGCGGCTACCCCGCCCCGCCCGCACCCGGCGGTTACCCGGCACCCGGGGCGCCCACGCCCCCGCCCGCCGGGGCGCCCACGCCCCCGCCGGCCGGCCCGCCGACGACGCCGCCGCCCGCGGCGCCTCCGGCAGCCACCCCGCCGCCCGCGCAGGAGCCGCCCGCGACGCCTCCGGCCCCGCCGGCTGAGCCGCCGCGCGGCTGACCCGCCTCATCCGATGAGCCCCCGCCCCGGCGGGGGCTCATCGCGTCCGGGATAGCGTGGAGGCATGACGCACTCGGTTCCCCTTCGTCAGGTCGGCGCATCCGGCCTCCTCGTGTCCGCCGTCGGGCTGGGCTGCAACAACTTCGGCCGGTCCGGTACCCGCACCGAGACCCTGGAGGGGACGCGCGCAGTGCTGCATGCCGCGATCGATTCCGGCGTGACGTTCCTGGACACCGCCGACGTCTACGGCAAGGAGTTCGGGCTGAGCGAGACCCTCATGGGGGAGGCGCTGCAGGGGCGCCGCGACGAGGTCGTCCTCGCCACCAAGTTCGGTCACGCCCAGCTGGCGCCGTCGGTGGTGGGCGGCACGAAAGCATCCCGCACGACGATCCGCCGTTCGGTGGAGGCGTCGCTGCGTCGCCTGCAGACGGACTGGATCGACCTGTACCAGCTGCACACCCCCGACCCCGGCGCCCCGATCGAAGAGACCCTGGACGCCCTCGAAGACCTCGTGCGTGCGGGCCTCGTCCGCTACATCGGGCACTCCAACCTGGCCGGCTGGCAGATCGCCGAGGCCGACGCCGCCGCCCGCCGCGGCATCCGCTTCGTGTCCGCGCAGAACCAGTACAGCCTCCTCGCCCGCGCGGCCGAGCGTGAGGTGCTGCCGGCGGCGCGGCATTTCGGCCTCGGGTTCTTCCCGTTCTTCCCCCTTCACAACGGGCTTCTCACGGGCAAGTTCACGCGGGAGGGCGGACCGCAGGACAGCCGCATCCTGCGCCAGCGTCCGCACCTGTGGTCGGATGCACCGTGGGACCGGCTCGAGGCGTATCGCGACTTCGCCGACGCGCGGGGCATCACGATGCTGCAGGCGACCTTCGGATGGCTCCTGGCCCAGCAGCCGGTCTCCAGCGTCATCGCGGGCGCCACGACCCCCGACCAGGTCCGCTCCAACGCCGAGGCGGCGACGGCATGGACGCCCACGGCCGAGGATCTTGCGGCCATCGATGAGATCCTGCCGCTGCCGGCGGACCCCGCCGCGTGAGCGTTCCCGCCCCCGATCCTCAGCGCCGGCGGTGCGTTCCATTAAGATGTGAGGACGTCGCGAGGCTCTTTCGCGATGACCGCTCTCGGCAACCGGAGGACGTGGCGTGCCACAGGTGACCACCAGCACCCGCTCCGTCCGCGTGCAGGACGCGACGATCGAGCTCTCGTGGGCCGGGGTCACCGACACCGGCCGCCGCCGCGAGGTGAACCAGGACGCGGTGCTCACGAGCTTCCCGCTGTTCGTCGTCGCCGACGGGATGGGCGGGCACGTCGGCGGGGAGATCGCCAGCGCGAGCACCGTCGACCGCCTGCGCGCGATGGTCGATGACGGCACCGTGACACCCAAGGCGATCGAGAAAGCCCTCGTGCGGGCCGTGAAAGACATCCTCTCCCACCCCGAGGCCACCGACGAGGGCACCGGCACGACGCTCACCGGCCTGTTCCTGGACACGTCGCAGAACCCGCCGCACTGGGTGACGCTGAACATCGGCGACTCGCGTGTGTACCTCCTGCGTGACGGCGACCTCGTGCAGATCACCACCGACCACTCGGTCGTGCAGGAGCTGGTCGCCGCCGGCCGGCTGAGCCCGGAAGAAGCCGAGAACCACCCCTACGGGAACGTCATCACCCGCGCGGTCGGCCCGACCGAGAGCGTCAAGCCCGACTACGTGCGACTGGACGTGGTCACCGGCGACCGCTTCGTCATCTGCTCCGACGGGTTGACCAAAGAGCTCACCGACTACGGCATCCGGCATTTCCTGGACGAGAACCCCGACCCCGCCGACGCCGTCGAGGCCATGCTCGACGCCGCACTGGAGAACGGCGGACGCGACAACGTCACGATCGTCGTGCTCGACGTCCGCCGCATCGCCGACTGACTCCTCCTCCCCAGCCGGGCACATCGCCCGGGTCGTCCCCAGCCTCCTCGTCCGTTCGTGCGGAGAGGCGGCGGCCGCGATGAACTGGGGCGATGAGCGCCGGTTCCCCGCCCCCTCCGCTGCACACGGCGGATGCGTCGACGCTCTCCCTCCCGCCGCGCCCGGGCGCCCCGGCGCGGCCGCCCGTGCCATGGCTGGCATCGGCGGTGCCGGTCGTGGGAGCACTCGGGTTCTGGGCGCTCACCGGATCCGTCTTCGCGCTGTGGTTCGCCGTGCTGGGGCCGCTCATCGCCGTCGCAGGCATCGCCGACGGCGTCCGGGCGACGCGGCGTGCGCGGCGTGCCGCGGAGCGGGAGGCGGCTGAGGCGCTGGCCCGCGTGCGTGCCGACGTCGAGCGGCGGCACGACGCCGAACGGGAGACGCTGCGCACGCGACATCCCGACGTCGCCGGCCATCTCGCCCGCCCTGACCGGATCTGGCGCAGCGGGAGCGCGGGGGAGGGGCGCGTCGTCGTCGGCACCGGCGACCTCGCCAGCGTCACGCGGGTGTCGGCGTCGGGGTCGCACCCCGACGACCTGCACGTCGCGCAGGCCGCTCGCACGCTCACCGGCGCCCCGGTCGCGCTGCCGCTGGCGGGCGGATGCGTCGTGGTCGGCCCGGAGGTCGCGGCCAGAGCGGTGCTGCGTGCACTGCTGCTGCAGGTCGCCCTGGCACACCCGCCGGGGGAAGTGGAGATCGCGGCATCCGACGGCGCCGAAGCGGAGTGGATCGACGCCTTGCCGCACGCCGCCCGCACGGGCGCTCGGCGGATCGTGTGGGCGCGCGCCGGCTTCCCGCCGCCCGAGGCCGACGTCGTCGTGCTGTGCGCGCACCCCGGCGACCCGCTGCCACCTGGGCGCGCGCTGCTGATGACGCTGACCGGACCCGGCACGGCGCGCGTGGAGGCGGGGGCGGACGTGCACGAGGTGGATGTCGAGGCCGTCGGACGGGCGCAAGCAGCACTCATCGCGGGAGAGCTGACGGCACGGTACGCGGCGGCCGGGGCGGGGGCGGCCGACGAAAACCGCATCGTGCAGCTTGCGACGCTGCCGGCGCCGGCGCGGGAGCCCTCGCGCGCGGGTCTCCCGGTGGCGATCGGCGTCGCGGGGGGAGCGCCGTACTCAATCGACCTCGTGCGGGACGGACCGCATGCCGTCGTGGTCGGGATGACCGGCGCGGGCAAGAGCGAACTGCTCGTCACGTGGGTCACGGCACTGTGCGCGCGGTACTCCACCGCCGATGTGTCGTTCCTGCTGGCCGATTTCAAGGGCGGGACGGCGTTCGAACCGCTCGCGACCCTCCCGCACGTGACCGGCGTGATCACCGACCTCGACGCCGGCAGCGCAGGGCGGGCGATCGACAGCCTCCGCGCGGAGGTGCGTCATCGTGAGAGCATCCTCGCCCGCGCCGGCGAACGCGACATCGCCGCCGTCGACCTGCCCCGCCTCGTGGTCGTCGTCGACGAGTTCGCGGCGCTGCGGGACGCGCATCCCGACCTCGAACCGCTCTTCGCCGACCTGGCCGCGCGCGGCCGGGCCCTCGGCATCCACCTCGTACTGGGCACGCAGCGCGCCGCCGGCGTCATCCGCGACGGGCTGCTGGCCAACTGCGCACTGCGGATCAGCCTGCGCGTGGCCGACGCGCACGACAGCACCGCCGTCGTGGGCACCCCGGATGCGGCGGCGCTGCCGGGCGAGCCGGCGGCGCGCGGGCTCGCGCTCATACGGCGCGGCACCGACACGCGGGCCACGCGGGTGCGCGTCGCGCTGGCCGGAGCGGAGGACATCGCCGCCGCCGCACGGGGGGCTGGTCCCGCGCCCCGTGCCACGTGGCTGCCCGAGCTGCCCTCCCGCGTGGGGCTGGACGACCTGCGCTCCGCGGCGCCCGGCATCGTCCTGGGCCTGGGCGACCAACCCGCCCGGCAGCGTCAGGACCCGGTGCTCCTCCCGCCCGACGGCCGGGGTCTGCTCGTGGTCGGCGGCCCCGGTGCCGGCAAGACCACGACCCTGCGCACGATCGCCGCGCAGGTTCCCGCGCGCGTGTGGGTGGGATCGGATCCGGAGCACGCGTGGGACGCACTCTCGGCGCTCGCGCTGGAACCCCCGCCCCCCGGCACCGCGGTGTTCCTGGACGACGTCGACGCCGTGGCCGGGCGGCTCCCGGACGAATACGGACGCGCCGCCGCAGACGCGATCGAGCGGCTGGTGCGCGATGCCGGGGCTCTCGGCATCCGCGTCTTCGCGACCGCACAGCGGCTCACCGGGATCGCGGGGCGCATCGCCGAGCTCTTCCCCCGCAGGCTCGTCCTGCCCACCCCCAGCCGCGCCGAGCACATCGCCGCCGGCGGCCAGGCCGCGGGCTTCGTGCCGCACTCCCCGCCCGGGCGGGGCGTGCTCGACGGGCTGGTCGTGCAGGTCGCTGTGGCTCCCGCTGTCGCGGCCCGCGTCCCCCCGGGAGTCGCCCTGTGGCAGCCGCCGGAGGGCGTGTCCGGGTTCGTCACGCGCCGAGGCGTCACCGAACCGCTCGAGCGGTGGGAGCGCACGGGGGTGCGCGTGCGCGCCGTGGACGCCGCCGACGATCCCACCGCCGCCGAGCCGGGCGGACGGGTCGTCCTCGTCGGCGATCCGGACCAGTGGATGGCGCGACCGCGCCTGCTCGAGCGGATGCGGTCGGGATCGGTGCTCGTGGTGGATGCGGCGTGCGGCCGCGACCTGCGGCTGCTGACAGGTGAACGCGACCTGCCGCCCTACGCCAAGCCGCAGCGGGGCCGGGCGTGGGAGTTCGCCGGTGGGCGGCCGCCCCGCAGGGTCGCCGTGACGCCCACCGCCGACACTTGACCCCCCCCGCGCCACCGAGCCCTACGTTCGGCGTGTGGCCATGACCGAACGCACCCCACCGACGGCAAGGGCCTCGCGACGGGGACCCTGGGGCTGTGGGGATCCGTGGTCATCGGGCTGGCCTCGACGGCACCGGTGTACTCCCTCGTCGCGACGCTCGGCTTCGTCGTCCTCGCCGTCGGAGCGCAGGCGCCCATCGCGTTCGTCCTCGCCTTCCTCCCGATGCTCTTCATCGCCTTCGCGTACCGGGAGCTGAACAACGCCGTCCCCGATTGCGGTACGACGTTCACGTGGGGGACGAAGGCGTTCGGCCCCTGGGTGGGGTGGATGGGCGGGTGGGGCGTGGCGGTGGCCGGCATGGTCGTCCTCGCCAACCTCGCTCAGATCGCGGGCATCTACTTCTGGTCGCTGTTCGGCGACGGGTCGCTGTCGGAGAACGTCCCGCTGGTGACGGCGACGGGCGTGGCTTTCATCGCCGTGATGACCTGGGTGAGCTGGCGGGGCGTGGAACTGGGGGAGCGCCTCCAGAACATCCTCCTCGCCCTCCAGTACGTCGTCCTCGCCGTCTTCGTCGTCGCCGCGCTGTGGCGGTTCTTCGACGGTTCGGCTCCCGATCCGACGCCATTCGACATCGCGTGGTTCAACCCGTTCGCCTTCACCGAGTGGAGCGGCTTCACCGAGGCCGTGCTGCTGGCGCTGTTCATCTACTGGGGCTGGGACACGTGTCTCGCGCTCAATGAGGAGACCCGGGATCCCACACGCATCCCCGGGCGGGCCGCGGTGCTGACGACCGTCATCCTGCTGCTGACCTACGTGGGGGTCACGGTGGCGGCGATGATGTACGCGGGCCTGGGCGAGACCGGCTCGGGTCTGGGCAACGAGGCCAACGCCGACGATGTCTTCCTGGCCCTCCGCGACGGCCTGTTCGGCCCGTTCGGGTGGGTGCTCGTGGTGGCGGTGCTCATCTCGGCCGTGTCCTCCACGCAGACGACCATCCTCCCCACTGCGCGCGGCACGCTGGCGATGGCCGCCTACAAGGCGCTGCCGGCGCGGTTCGGGACGGTGCATCCGCGGTATCGCACGCCCTCGTTCTCCACCCTGGTCATGGGCGTGGTCGCGAGCCTGTACTACGTCGGCATGACCCTCATCAGCGACAACATCCTGCAGGACTCGATCCTGTCGCTGGGTCTTGCCATCGCGTTCTACTACGCCATCACGGGTTACGCGTGCGTGTGGTACTTCCGCCGCGACCTGTTCACCTCCGCGCGCAACCTCGTCTACCGCGGCATCCTGCCGCTGGCGGGCGCGCTCATGCTCACGTACGCGTTCGTGCAGTCGGCCGTCGACATGTACGACGTCGACTACGGCTACACGGTCCTGCTGGGGATCGGCGGGACCTTCGTCGTCGGCATCGGGGCGCTCGCGGTGGATGTCGTCCTGATGATCCTGTGGTTCCTGTTCCCCGGATCCAAGCCGTTCTTCCGCGGTGAGAGCCTGAACCGCGACACTCCCGTGCTCGTGCCGGAGGACCCCGCGGACTATGTGCGCTCGGTCGACGGCGGGCTGGCGTAGGGGATGCGGATCCTCATCATCGGCGCGGGCGGCGTCGGTTCGGCAGCGGCCCGCATCGCGGTGCGCCGATCGTTCTTCGACGCGCTCGTGATCGCCGACTACGACGCCGCGCGCCCCGCGGCACTCGTCGCCGAGCTCGGCGACCGGCGGTTGAGCGCGGCGCAGGTGGATGCGGGCAGCTCCGAGTCGGTGGCAGACCTCATCCGCGCGCACGACATCACGCACGTCCTGAACGCCGTGGACCCGCGATTCGTGCTGCCGATCTTCGACGGGTGCTTCGCGGCGGGCGTCACCTACCTCGACATGGCGATGAGCCTGTCGGCGCGGCATCCCGAGCGCCCCTTCGAGCTCCCGGGTGTGAAGCTGGGCGATGAGCAGTTCGCCCGTGCCGACGCGTGGGAGCGCAGCGGCCTCCTGGCGCTGGTCGGGATCGGCGTGGAGCCGGGGCTCAGCGACGTGTTCGCGCGCTACGCCGAGGACGAGCTGTTCGCCGAGATCGACGAACTGGGCGTGCGCGACGGTGCGAACCTCGTGGTGGCGGGGTACGGCTTCGCGCCGTCGTTCTCGATCTGGACGACGATCGAGGAGTGCCTGAATCCGCCCGTCGTCTACGAGCGCGACCGCGGGTGGTACACGACCGAGCCGTTCAGCGAGCCCGAGGTGTTCGACTTCCCCGAGGGCATCGGGCCCGTGGAGTGCGTCAACGTCGAGCACGAGGAGGTGCTCCTCATGCCGCGGTGGACGAAAGCGAAGCGCGTGACGTTCAAGTACGGGCTCGGGGACGAGTTCATCCAGGTACTGAAGGTCCTCGCGAAGCTCGGCTTGGACCGGACCGATCCCGTGACCGTGGGAGGCGTCGAGGTGTCGCCGCGCGATGTCGTGGCCGCGTGCCTGCCCGACCCGGCGACGCTCGGGGACAAGATGAGCGGCAAGACGTGCGCGGGGGTGTGGGTGACCGGCACCGGGAAGGACGGCTCCCCGCGCTCGACCTACCTGTACCACGTCGCCGACAACGAGCGGACGATGGCCGAGTACGGCTCGCAGGCCGTCGTGTGGCAGACGGCCCTGAACCCCCTGATCGCCCTGGAGCTGCTGGCCGCCGGGACGTGGTCGGGTACGGGGGTGCTCGGCCCTGAGGCGTTCCCCGCGACGCCGTTCCTCGACCTGCTGTCCGCCCCCGCACCGGCCGGCTACGGATCGCCGTGGGGCATCCAGGAGAGGTAGCCCGCCGTCCCGAGGCGCCCGTCTTGTCGTCGTCGGCAGGTCTCTCCCGTTCAGAATTCAGGAGACACGCCGCACCGACGCCTCGGCGCGGCCTCTACAGCCCCGGATCTCCTGAGTTTTGAACGGCAGGGGTGCCCCACCCGGGCCACGCGGCCGCCGGTGCCGCGGCCCGGTCCCGCGGCCCGATGCCGCGGCTCAGGCGAGGACGTCGGCGAGGGATGCCGCGGCCAGGCCGTGCGCGGTGGCCACCCCGGCGTTCACCACAGCGGCGCCGGCGGTGTTCAATCCCGCCGCGAGGGCGGCGTCGGCACGGAGCGCCTCGCGCCACCCACGCGCGGCGATCTGGCGGACGTAGGGGAGCGTGACGTTGGTGAGCGCCGACGTGGAGGTGTTCGGCACGGCCCCGGGCATGTTCGCGACGCAGTAGAACACCGACCCGTGCACCTCGAAGGTGGGGGAGGCGTGGGTGGTCGGACGCGTGTCGGCGAAGCATCCGCCCTGGTCCACCGCGATGTCCACGAGCACACTGCCCGGCCGCATCCGCGCGACGGTCTCGTTCGAGACGAGCTTGGGGGCCCGTGCGCCCGGGATCAGCACCGCGCCGATCACGAGGTCGGAGTCCACGACGGCGCGCTCCAAGTCGAGGGGGTTGGAGGCTGCGGTGCGGATGCGGCCCTGGAAATGATCATCGAGATACCGGAGCCGCTGCACGTTGGTGTCGAAGACGGTCACCTCCGCACCGAGCCCTGCCGCGATGACGGTGGCGTTGGCCCCGGCCACACCGCCGCCGATCACCGTCACGCGCGCGGGCCGGGTGCCGGGGACCCCCGACATGAGCAGGCCCAGCCCGCCCTCCGAGCGCAGCAGCGTGTGAGCACCGACCGTGGGTGCCAGACGTCCGGCGACCTCGCTCATCGGCGCCAGGAGCGGGAGGCTCCCGCCGGGCAGCTGCACGGTCTCGTACGCGATCGCGGTGACCCCGTCGGCGAGCAGCCGGTCGGTGAGCGGGCGGTCGGCGGCGAGGTGCAGGTACGTGAAGACCACGAGGTCGTCGCGGAAATACGCGTATTCGCTCGCGATCGGCTCCTTGACCTTCAGCAGCAGCTCGGCGCGCGACCACACCTCGGCGGCGTCGTCCAGGAGCCGTGCACCCGCGTGTTCGTAGTCGGTGTCGGTCATGGACGAACCGAGCCCCGCACCCCGCTGCACGAACACCTCGTGTCCGGCCGCGACCAGGTCGTGCACCCCCGAAGGAGTCAGGGCCACGCGGTACTCGTTGTCTTTGACCTCGGTGGGAACGCAGATCCTCATCGATCGACCTCTCCGCGCAGCCGGGTGGGCCGCGCTCTAGAACGCGGGGTGGATGACCCCGACCTCTCTTCCGCCGCCGGACACCGACAGCGGAAGGTGTGACATCGTCTCGGCCACATCGGCCGATGCCAGCGCGCCGACCCGCTCGAGCAGCCGCAGGGCGACGGCGGATGCGGCTCGGCCGCTGCCGTCCAGGATCTTCAGGGCCACCGTGGTGCCGTCGGGTGCGACGACGACCTGCACGCCCTCCGCGCCGGCCTTGGCGAAGACGCCGAGCCGCTCGATCATGATCGTGTCGGGGCGTCCGGGCCCATCGATGGTCCACGGATTCTGCCGCACGGCGCCCACGAGGGCACCGGCGGAGCGGTGCAGGGCGAACGGTGACCGCTCCGACGACGTGCCCACGCGCTGGATCGCGCGGGCGAGGGCGGTCAGCGTCATGGCGTACACCGGGGCGCCGCATCCGTCCACCGCCATCGCCGCGGACTTCTCACCCGTGAGCCGCTCCACGAGCTCGCGGATGTGCGTCTGGAGCGGGTGGGCCGGATCGAGGTAGCCGTCCGTGGGCCACCCGTTGGTCGCGCACGTCAGCAGCATCGCGGCGTGCTTGCCGGAGCAGTTCATGCGGATGCGGGCAGGCTCGGCCCGGTCGCGCACCAGTTCGTCGCGCGTGGCGGCGTCCGACGGCCACGCGGGCGGGCAGGCCAGCGCTTCTTCGCCCACGCCCGCGGCGGCGAGGATGTCGCGGACCACGGCGACGTGCCGATCGGTGCCGGAGTGGCTGGCGGTCGCGAGAGCCAGGCGCACGCCCTCCAGCGGCGCGCCGGCGGTCAGACACGCGAGGGCCTGCAGCGGCTTCATGCTCGAGCGCGGCAGGATCGTCGCCGACGCGTCACCGAGCCGGTCGGCCACGGTGCCGTCGGGGGCGAGGACGAGAGCCGCTCCGCTGTGGCGTGATTCGACGAATCCATTGCGCTCGACGAGGGCGAGATCCACGGATGCGGCGGAGGTCAACGGCACCCCTCCACACTAACGCCGGGGGCGTCGGCGCCGGCGGCGACGCACGGTGGGAGACTGGCGGCATGACGGGTGAGCACACGTACCGGGTGTCGGCGACGTGGACGGGGGATCGCGGCACCGGCACGAGCGGGTACCGCGACTACGACCGGTCGGTGACGGTGGAGGTGGCCGGCAAGCCGGCGCTGCCGGTGTCGGCCGACCGGCCTTTCCGCGGCGACGGTGCCAAGTGGAACCCGGAGGACCTGCTGATCGCGGCGCTGGCGGAGTGCCACCTGCTGTCGTACCTGTACGCGTGCGTTCAGGCGGGGGTCGTGGTGACCGCCTACGAGGACCAGGCCGTCGGCACCGTCGTGGTGGAGGGCAACGGCGGCGCGTTCCGCGAAGTGGTGCTGCATCCGCGGGTCGTGGTGGCCGAGGCCGCGATGGTGGATGCGGCCGTCTCCGCCCACGCGGACGCCCACGAGTGGTGCTTCATCGCCAACTCCGTGAACTTCCCCGTGCACGTCGATCCGGTCGTCGTCGCCGCCTGACCCTCCGCACTCCGCGAGACTGCACGCACGCGGCGAGACCGCGACATGATGTCGCGGTCTCGCCGGTGCGGTGCAGTCTCGCGGCGGGGCAGGCCGGATGGGGGTGGGATGGGGGCGGGCGGGGCGGGTCAGCGCACGTCGTCGTCGACCCAGTCCATCGACTTGGTGACGGCCTTCTTCCACAGGCGCAGCTGGCGCTCGCGCTCCTCGGGATCCATGTCGGGCTCCCAGCGCTTGTCCTCCTGCCAGTTCGCGCGCAGGTCGTCGAGGTTGTCCCAGAAGCCGACGGCGAGGCCCGCCGCGTACGCGGCACCCAGTGCGGTGGTCTCGGCGACCACCGGGCGGATCACCGAGACGCCCAGGATGTCGGCCTGGAACTGCATGAGCGCGTCGTTCGCGGTCATGCCGCCGTCGACCTTGAGCTCCTCCAGCTCCACGCCCGAGTCGGCGTTGACGGCATCCAGCACCTCGCGCGTCTGGAAGGCGGTGGCCTCCAGTGCGGCGCGCGCGATGTGGTTCCGGTTCACGTAGCGCGTCATGCCCACGATCGCCCCGCGCGCGTCGGGGCGCCAGTACGGCGCGAACAGACCCGAGAACGCCGGGACGAAGTAGACGCCGCCGTTGTCCTCCACCGCCGAGGCGAGCTGCTCCACCTCGGGGGCGGAGGAGATGATCCCGAGCTGATCGCGCAGCCACTGGATGAGCGATCCGGTGACCGCGATCGAGCCCTCCAGGGCGTAGTGCGCGGGCCCGTCGCCGAGCTTGTAGCCGAGCGTGGTGAGTAGGCCGTTCTTGGAGCGGACGATCTCCTCGCCGGTGTTGAAGATGAGGAAGTTGCCTGTGCCGTAGGTGTTCTTGCTCTCGCCCGGGTCGTACGCGGCCTGTCCGAACGTGGCCGCCTGCTGGTCGCCGAGGATGCCGGCCACCGGCGTCTCGCGCAGCAGCGAGGACGACTCGGCGTGGCCGTACACCTCGGAGGACGAGCGGATCTCCGGCATCATCGAGCGCGGCACCCCGAAGACCTCGAGGATGTCGTCGCGCCACTGCAGGGTCTCCAGGTCCATGAACAGCGTGCGGCTGGCGTTGGTCACGTCGGTCGCGTGCACGCCGCCGTCGGGTCCGCCGGTGATGTTCCACAGCACCCAGGAGTCGGTCGTGCCGAACAGCAGGTCGCCGGCCTCGGCGCGCTCCCGCGCCCCGTCGACGTTCTCGAGGATCCACATGATCTTCGTGCCGGAGAAGTACGTCGCCAGCGGCAGGCCCACGATCTCCTTGAACCGCTCCACGCCGCCGTCCTGGGCGAGACGGTCCACGATCGGCTGGGTGCGGGTGTCCTGCCACACGATCGCGTTGTACACGGGCTCGCCGGTGTTCTTGTCCCACACGACGGCGGTCTCGCGCTGGTTGGTGATGCCCACGGCGGCGATGTCGTGGCGGGTGACGTCGGCGCGGCTGAGGGCGAGACCGATCACTTCCTGCGTGTTGTGCCAGATCTCGGATGGGTCGTGCTCGACCCATCCCGCCTTCGGGAAGATCTGCTCGTGCTCCTTCTGCCCGACGGAGACGACGCTTCCGTTGCGGTCGAAGATCATCGCTCGGGTGGAGGTGGTGCCTTGATCGATGGCGAGGACGTAGTCGGCCATGTGGGACTTCCTTGTCTATATGTGAGGGTTCGGATATCGGAGGGTGGTGGGCGCCGCCGAGGCGGCGCCCACCGGGTCAGGCCAGGCTCAGGAGCACGGGCGCCAGGAGTGCGGCGATGGCGCCGCCCAGAAGGGGGCCGACGACGGGGACCCACGAGTACGCCCAGTCGCTGGAGCCCTTGCCCTTGATGGGCAGGACGGCGTGGGCGAGACGGGGGCCGAGGTCGCGGGCGGGGTTGATGGCGTAGCCGGTGGGGCCACCCAGCGATGCGCCGATGCCGACCACGAGCAGCGCGACCGGTACAGCGGTGAGCGGCCCGAGCCCGCCGGGAACGCCGACATCGATGTCACCGTAGTCGGCGAAGGCGAAGATGACGAACATCAGCACGAAGGTGCCGATGACCTCGGTGGCCAGGTTCCATCCGTACGAGCGCATGGCCGGCCCGGTCGAGAAGACCGCGAGCTTGAGGGCGGGATCGGGTTCTTCGTCGAAGTGCTGCTTGTACGCGACCCACGTGAGCACGGCGCCCACGAAGGCGCCCACCAGCTGCGCGAGGACGGCGATGAGGAACCAGACGAACTCGATGCTCCCGGCGATCAGCAGCGCGATCGATACGGCCGGATTGATCATCGCGCCGGAGTATGCCGAGACCAGGACACCGGCGAAGACAGCGAGACCCCATCCCCAGTTGATCAGGAGCCAGCCGCCGCCGTTGCCCTTCGTGCGGGCCAGGACGACGTTGGCCACCACACCGCAGCCCAGGAGGACGAGCATTGCGGTGCCGACGAACTCGGACAGGAAATACAGACCCAGATTCACTTCTTGCATGTCGACGTCGACCTTTCCGTGAAGTTCCCGCTCTGCGCCCACAAGCCTCGGCCGGGGCCCTTGTGAGTGCGAGGCTAGCGATCACACGGGCCGCAGGCGAGGGGGGTCGGCGCGAGCTCACCGGGACGCGCTGTCGACCTCCTCGAACTCCACGCGGTGGGCGCTGCGGAGGATCTCCACGGTGCGTGCGAGCTCGTGCTCGCACCGCTGCGTGTCCCAGTCCAGCACGCCGGCGATGGCGTCGGTGACCTCGCGGAGGGTCTGGTGGCTCACGGTGCCCGTGAAGGCCAGCGACGTGCGCCGCAGCACGACATCCAGCAGATGCACCACCTGCTCCGTCGCCGCCAGGTGTGCGAGCTCCTCGCGGTAGTACCCGTCGGCGTGCGGGAGGGGCGTGGCGTCCGGGGGGATGGCCGCGAGCACCTCGGTGGCACGCGCGCCGTAGCGGGCCAGCATCCGCTCGACCAGCTCCTCGGGGTGACCGGATGCGTGCGCCTGGACCCAGCGGCGGCGGTCGGCGTCGGTGCGCGGGAAGCCCTTGCCCCCGCCGATGGGGATGCCGGCGGTGCTCAGGCGGTGCGGGCGACCGAGGGTCTGCATGGTGCGTGTGCTCAGGTGCTCCGCCAGCGCCCGGAACGTCGTCCACTTGCCGCCCACGAGGCTCAGGATGGGCGTGCCCTGGTGGGTGTCGTCGACGATGCGGTAGTCGCGCGAGACGAACCCGGGTGCGGTGTCGTCGTGACGGGGGAGGGGGCGGATGCCCGAGAACGTGTAGACGATCTGCGAGCGTTCCACCGCGATGTCGGGGAACACCTGTGCGATGAGGTCGAAGAAGTAGTCGATCTCCTCGTCCGTGCACACCGCCTGCTCGGTCGGATCGGCGTCGATGTCGGTCGTGCCCACCAGGACGCGTCCCTTGAGCGGATAGATCAGCACGATGCGGCCGTCGGAGTGCTCGAAGAAGATCTCCCGCCCCTTGGTCGCCGCGAGCAGCTCGGGGTGGTCCAGCACGATGTGCGAGCCCTTCGTGCCACCCATGAAACGCGTGGGCATGCCCATCGCGTCGTTGGTGAGGTCGGTCCACGGGCCGCTGGCGTTCACGACGACCTTGGCCCGGATCGAGAACTCCTCGCCGCTGAGCTCGTCGCGCAGCTGCACCGCGCCGTCGCGCATCCCGACGGCGCCGACGTAGTTCACGGCGGTGGCGCGTGGTCCGCCCGCCTCCAGGCCGTCGTGCAGGACATCCAGGGCGAGGCGCTCGGGATCCCACATCGACGCGTCGTAATAGGTGGCGGTGTACTTCACCCCGGGGTTCATGTCGGGGAACTCCGCCAGCGACGCCTTCCGGCCGCGGAAGCGGTGGCGCGGCACGGCGCCGCCGCCGCGCGAGAAGGTGTCGTAGATCATCAGGCCGGTCTTGATCAGCAGCGCACCGCGCTCGCGCGGCTTGCCGCGGCCGTGGGTCACGAGCAGCCGGAACGGGGCCGAGAGGATGCCCGAGAGCGTCTTGAAGATCGGGATCGTCGTCTCCAGCGGTCGGACGTAGTGGGGGGCGGTCCGCAGCAGCGCATTGCGTTCGGTGACCGCCTCCTTCACGAGGCGGAACTCGCCGTTCTCCAGGTACCGGATCCCGCCGTGCACCATGTGGCTCGAGGCGGACGATGCGCCGGAGACGAAATCGGCGCGATCGACGAGGGCGACGTCCACGCCCTGCAGGGCGAGATCGCGGAAGGTCGCGATGCCGTTGATGCCGCCGCCCACCACGAGGATGTCGACATCCCCGCGCTCGCGGAGGGCAAGAACGTCAGGGCGAAGGGAGGAGGACGGCGTCGGCGAAGTCACGGATGCGGCCTTTCGTGGGTGCGTCCTCCCACCCTCGCCCGCCGTGCACGGAGTTGCAAGCCAGTTGCACAAACGTGCAAGGATGGAGGTGTCCGGAGGAGGACGTCATGCCATCCGCAGCCACGCGACCGCAGGACGCACTGCGCGCCGCGCAGCTGTATTACCTGCAGGACCTCACGATGGAAGCGATCGCGAGCGAGATGCACGTCTCGCGGTCCTCCGTCTCACGCCTGCTCTCCTTCGCGCGAGACAGCGGGCTGGTGACGATCTCGATCCACTCGCCCCACGATGCCCGCAACCAGCTGGAGAGTCGCGTGGCCGACCGGTTCGGGATCACCGCCCACGTCGTGCCCACCCCCGACCGCATCAGCGAGGCCGAGCGACTCGAGCGCACCGCGCTGTCAGCCGCCCGCATCCTCACCGGCCGCGTGGATTCGGCCATGACGGTCGGGATCGCGTGGGGGTCGACCCTGTCCGCCGTCGCCCGTCACCTTCCCACCAAGCGCACGCACGACTCGCGCGTCGTGCAGATGAACGGCGCCGCGAACGTGCGCACGTCGGGCATCCCGTACGCCGGTGAGATCCTCACCCGGTTCGGGTCGGCGTGGTCGGCGTCGGTGCATCAGTTCCCCGTGCCGGCACTGTTCGACGATCCCCTCACCAAGCAGGCGATGTGGCGCGAGCGCTCCGTCCGTGCCGTGCTGGAGATCCAGGAGCGCGTGAGCGTGTTCGTGTTCGGCCTGGGCTCTCCGCATGCCGACGTCCCCTCGCACGTGTACGCCGGGGACTACTTCGACGACGCCGACCGTCGCTCGATCGAGCGCTCCGGCGTCGTCGGCGACTGCGCCACCGTCTTCTACCGCCTGGACGGCACATCGGATGGCATCGAGCTGAACGAGCGCTCCAGCGGTCCCGACCTGGAGGCGGTCCGCCGCATCCCCCGGCGGTTCTGCGTCGTGTCGAGCCTGTCGAAGCTCGACAGCCTCCGCGGTGCGCTGGCGGCCGGGCTGATCACCGAACTCGTCGTGGAGGAATCCCTCGCCCGGCGGCTGCTGGAAGTCGGCACGGCGCGCTGAGCGCGCGCGTCACAGCTCGCCGAAGCCGTCCTCCACCATCGTCCGCAGTTCGTCCACGGCCTCCTGGGCCTGCGGACCCGTGGCGCTCACGCGGATGCGTGTGCCCGGTCGCACGCCCAGCGACATGAGGGCCAGGAGGCTGTCGCCGGCCGCCGGCGCCGAGCCCGCGTCCAGATCGGCCACCTGCACGCGCGCGTCGAAGCGCCCGACGGCCCGGACGAAGGCCGCGGCGGGGCGCGCGTGCAGCCCGGAGGGGTTGCGGATGACCGCATCGAACGACGCCTGGCCGTCGGAGGACGGCGCGGGAGAGCCCCCGGGTGCGGCGGATTCGGCGCCCGCCGCGCCGGAGTCCTCGCCCAGCTGAGCGCGCTTGGCATCCAGCGCCCCGCGGACCTGCGTCGCCACGGTCTCGAGAGGCGACCCCGCCGCGGCGGCCACGACGGCGGCGACGAGCCCCTCGACGAAGGGGGCGGGACTGAGCACGATGCGCGCGTCGGTCTGCACGAACTCCCGCGCCATCTCCGCGCTGAGGATGGCGGAGCCGAGGTCCATCAGCACGAGCACGCCGTCGTCGGAGGCGACCCGGTCGATGGCGGCGGCGATCTCGGCCGCGTCGGTGCCGAAGCCGGCATCGGCGGTGCCGGCGGCCACGTCGATCGGCGGCGGGGAGTCGCCCCCCATCTGCAGGGCCAGATCCACGGCAGCCGCGGCCAGGGGCGCACTGTGGGAGACCACGACGATGCCGATCACGTCGCCGCCTCCAGCGCATCGCGCAGCGCCGCGATGAGCAGCGTCGAGGACGCCGCCCCCGGATCCATATGGCCGGCGCTGCGCTCGCCGAGGTAGCTGGCCCGGCCCTTCCGCGCCACGAGGGGGATCGTGGCGTCGCGCCCCTTCTCCGCCGCCTCCAGAGCGGCTGCCGCGGCAGGGGTCGCGTCCGCCCCTGCGCCGACGGCCGCATCCCACGCATCCACGGCGGGCAGGAGGGCGTCGATCATGGTCTTGTCACCGGGCTCCGCCTTGCCGCGTGCCACGACGCCCTCCACTCCCGCGCGCAGGGCCGCGCCCAGCTCGGCGGCGTCCAGCTCGGTGCGATCGCCCGCGGAGGTGCCCAGGCGCAGGAAGAGCGTGCCGTACAGCGGTCCGCTGGCCCCGCCCACCGTGGAGACCAGGGTCATGCCGACCGTCTTGCCGAGCTCGGCCGGCGTCGCCGGCGGGTCGGTGGAGAGCTTGGCCACGACGGCATTCATGCCGCGGGCCATGTTCGACCCGTGGTCGGCGTCGCCGATCTCGGAGTCCAGGGCGGTGAGTTCCGCCTCGTGCTCGGCGATGAGGGCGTCGAAACGCGTGATCCAGGCCGTCAGCTCCGCGGGCGTGACCGACATGCTCACGCCCCCCACCGCAGCCCCGGTGTCACCACGGGGGCATCCCACAGGCGGATCAGCTCGTCATCGGCCTTCACGACGGTGAGGGAGCATCCCGCCATGTCCAGGCTCGTGATGTAGTCGCCCACCAGGCAGCGACGCACGTCGATCCCCGCCTCGGTCAGGAGCGCGGCGACCTCCCCGTACATGAGGTAGAGCTCGATCAGCGGCGTGCCGCCCAGGCCCGACAGCAGCACGATCGCCGGACCCGCCGCGTCGAAGTCGGCGAGGATCGGGTCCACCAGCATGCGCGCGATCTCGTGCGCGGAGGCCAGCGGCACGCGCTCGCGCCCGGGCTCGCCGTGGATCCCGACGCCCACCTCCATTTGGTCGTCGGGGAGGTCGAAGGTGGGCTTGCCGGCGGCGGGGACCGTGCAGCTGGTGAGAGCGATGCCCATCGACCGCCCGCTCGCGCTGACCTGCCGCGCCAGCGCCGCCACCGTGTCCAGGTCGGCGCCCTCCTCGGCGGCGGCACCGACGACCTTCTCCAGGATCACGGTGGTGCCCGTGCCGCGCCGTCCCGCCGTCCACGTGGAATCCTGCACCGCGACGTCGTCGGCGACCACGACCGATTCGACCCTGATCCCCTCGGCGGCGGCGAGCTCGGCCGCCATCTCGAAGTTCAGGACGTCGCCGGTGTAGTTCTTCACGATGTGCAGCACTCCGGCGCCGGAGTCGGCGCCCTTGGTGGCTTCGAGCACCTGGTCGGGCGTGGGGGAGGTGAACACCTCGCCTGCCGCTGCGGCGTCCAGCATCCCGAGGCCGACGAAACCGCCGTGCATGGGTTCGTGGCCGGAACCGCCTCCGGAGACCAGTGCCACCTTGCCGGCGCGGGTGGGCTCCCCGCGGTAGATGACACGGTGCTCGGTGTCCACGCGCAGCTCGGGATGCGCGGCCTGCACGCCGCGCAGGGAGTCGGTGAGGACACCGGCGGGTGCGTTGATGAGTTTCTTCATGGCTCTCTCCCTGGCGCGACGGTGCGGTCAGGGAGAATCTCCCCCTCGCCCGTCCCGCTGTCAAGGGCGGGGGCCCTGCCGTCAGCGGCGCTCGTGGGGGAGGACCTGGCGGATGCGCTCGAGGGGGTTGGCGGCGGGGGCCTCGTTGTACACGCCGGCCAGTTCCTGCCCGGACAGCGCATGGATCGCGGCCATGATCTCGTCGGTGGCTGCCCGGCGCGCACGCCCGGAGGAGGCCGGTCCGTGGGCGGTGAGGTCGATGGGCTCGCCGAACTTCACCGTCACCCGCTGGCGCAGAGTAGGGAAGCGCGCGCCGACGGGCATGACGACGTCCGTGCCGATCAAGCCCACGGGCACCACCGGAGCGCCCGTCTGCAGCGCCAGGAACGCCACGCCGGTGCGCCCCTTGTAGAGCCGGCCGTCCAGCGAGCGGGTGCCCTCGGGGTACAGCGCGACCGCGCGTCCCTCCTCCAGGAGGCGACGCTGCTGGTCCAGGGCGTCCAGGGCCGCCTGCCCGGCGCCGCGTTCGACGGCGATGGCGCCGATGGCGGTGAAGAACTGCCGTGACGCCCACGACTCGAAGTAACTCGACTTCGCCAGGAAGTGCACCGGCCGGGGGGCGGCGATGGGGATCACGACGGAGTCGATGAAGGAGAGGTGGTTGCTCGCGAAGATCACGGGGCCGGTGCGCGGCACGAGCGAGCGGCCGACGATGTGCGGCCGGTAGATCAGGCGCGCCAAGGGCGCCACCACGCCTCGACCGAACGCGTACGCCGCGCCCACGCGCTTCATCGGGAGGGTGTCGGGACTGTCGGCGGGGGGTCGGCCTTCCTCGATCGTCACCCGACGAGGCTACTCCGCGTTTCATTCTCCGCCGGGCATGTCCTTCTCCCAGGCGATCCCTAGGCCGGATGCGCCAGGATGGGAGCCCCCTGTCTCTTCGGAAGGTCTCCCCGTGCGCATCCGCTCATTCGCCACCGTGTCGCTGCTCGCCGCGGCGGCCGTCGTCCTCGCCGGCTGCTCGGGCGGATCGGCGCCGGAGGAGAGCCCCACCGGGACACCCGGAGACCTGTGCGCCGCGGCGGCCCCCTCCGGTGCCGTCTCGGACGCCGTCACGGTGGAGGGCGAGATCGGTTCGCCGGCCACCGCCACTTTCCCCGCGCCCCTCGACGTCGTCGAGCTGGAGCGGACGGTCGTGACGGAGGGGTCGGGCGACGAAGCCGCCGCGGGCGACTACGTCGCGTACGCGCTGACCGCGTTCGATGCCGCGAGCGGCGAAGAGCTGGCGGCCGCAGGCTACGACGCACCGCTGCAGCCTCAGCAGATCTCCCCGGAGAACCCCCTCGGGCAGGTCCTCGGATGCGCCACGGCCGGTTCGCGCGTCGTGGCGGCGCTGCCCGGCGACGGCGGCCAGAACGGCGCGCAGGTGTACGTGTTCGACGTGCTCGAGGTCACTCCGGAGTCGGAGTGGTGCGTGGCGGGGGAGTTCTCCGGCGACGCCCCCACGGTGACCTTCGACGAGGCCGGTGCCCCGGCCGTCGGCATCCCGGCGAGCGATCCGCCCGCGGAGGTCGCGGTGCAGGTGCTCACCGAGGGTGACGGCGAGACCGTGCAGGCCGGCGACGCGGTCGAGGTGAATTACACCGGAGTCAAGTGGTCCGACGGCTCGACCTTCGATTCCAGCTGGGAGCGCGGCGAGCCCGCGGCGTTCACGACCGACGGTGTCGTGGCCGGTTTCCAGCGCGCGCTGGAAGAGCACACCGTCGGCTCGACGGTGCTCGTGTCGATGCCCCCGGTGTGCGGCTACGGCGAGAAGGCCTCGTCGCAGCACGAGCTGGCCGGGGAGACCCTCGTCTTCGTCGTGGAGATCCTCGCCACCGAACACGCGGGCCAGTAGCCTGCGGCACGGTCGGTAGGCTGAGCGGATGCGGCGCGTCCTCGTCCTCGGATCCACCGGCTCGATCGGCACCCAGGCCCTCGAGGTCATCCAGGCCCACCCGGAGCGGTTCGAGGTGGTGGGGCTGGCGGTGGGCAGCGACCGCGACGGCATGCGCGCGCAGGCGGAGCTCTTCCGCGTCGAGCACACCGCCGTGGGCGCCGCGGAGGCCGAGCAGCTCGTCCGCGACGTCGAGGCCGACGTCGTGCTCAACGGGATCACCGGCTCCGTGGGCCTCGGCCCGACCCTGGCGGCGCTGGAAGCGGGCCGCACGCTGGCGCTGGCGAACAAGGAGTCGCTCATCGTCGGCGGCGATCTCGTCACCGCCCTCGCCCGGCCCGGTCAGATCGTGCCGGTGGACTCCGAGCACTCCGCCATCGCGCAGGCCCTGCGTTCGGGGGAGCCGAGGGAGGTGCGCCGGCTCGTGCTCACGGCATCCGGCGGCCCCTTCCGCGGGCGCGATCGCGCCGGACTCGCCGAGGTGACCCCGGCCGAGGCGCTCGCCCACCCCACGTGGGACATGGGGCGCGTCGTCACGACCAATTCGGCGACGCTGGTGAACAAGGGCCTGGAGGTCATCGAGGCGCACCTCCTGTTCGACGTCCCCTACGACCGCATCGACGTCGTCGTGCACCCGCAGTCGGTCGTGCACTCGATGGTGGAGTTCATCGACGGGTCGACTCTCGCGCAGGCCTCGCCGCCGGACATGCGCCTGCCCATCTCACTGGGGCTGGACTGGCCGAACCGGGTCGAGAACGTCGGGCGCCCGCTGGATTGGACTGCGCCCACGGCCTGGACGTTCGAGCCGCTGGATGCCGAGGCCTTCCCTGCGGTGTCGCTGGCCAAGCAGGTCGGGCGCGTCGGGCGCACGTATCCCGCGGTGTTCAACGCCGCCAACGAGCAGGCCGTCGACGCGTTCCACGAGGGCCGGCTGAGCTTCCTCGGCATCCTCGACACCGTCGAGCGGGTGGTCGAGGCGCACGAGCCGCCCGACGCGCTCAGCCGGGAGTCGCTCGCCGACGCCGAGGCGTGGGCCCGCGCCGCCGCCGACCGGGCGATCGCCGCCGCATCCTGAACCCGCCCTTCGCCGAGAATGCATCAGCTCGGCGAGAGTGCACCGGATTCGATGCCGTTTCGCCGAGGTGATGCACTTTCGCGTCAGAGTGGCGAGGCGAAGGGGCGCTCGGGGTCGGAGGACGGGGTCGCGTCGTCCGGATAGGGGACCGGCCACGTGGGGTCGGGGACGGGCCAGCCGGCCGCCCGCAGCGCCCGGCGGGCGAGCTCACGCGCCGAATACGGCGTGCGCCGCCCGCGGATGTCGCGGTAGTCCTGGTGCCCGGGTCCGGCCCACAGGATCGCGTCGCCCTCGCCCACGAGCGCGACGGCCTCCACGATCGCGCGCTCGGGCGGGGAGAACTCGTGGATCTGCGCATCCGGACGGGCGCGCAGGGCGCCTTCGCGCAGGGTCGCGCGGATGGAATCCGGATCCTCGAAGCGCGGGTGGTGATCGGTGAGGACCAGGATGTCGCTGCCCTCGACGGCCGTGCGCCCCATATCGTGCCGCTTCGTGGCGTCGCGGTCGCCGTCGGCTCCGAAGAGCATCAGCACCTTGCCCGGCGTGACGCGCCGGACCGCGGCGAGGGTCTTCTCGAACGCATCGGGGGAGTGCCCGAAGTCGACGTACACCGCCGGTCCGCGCTCGCCCGAGACCAGCTGCGTCCGCCCCGGCAGGTGGGCTTGGATGCGGTCACCGTCCAGCGCCGCGGCGATCCGCTCCCACGCGTAGCCGGCCTCGAGGATCATGACGATCGCCAGCCCCGCGTTGGCAGCCATGTGCCGCCCGATGACGGGGACGACCGTGGTGAGCGTTCGCCCGTCGCGTGCGCTCAGGCGGAACTGCGTCCCCGTGGGCCGCTCGTCCAGGATCTCCACGACCCAGTCCGCGGCCGCGGCGGCGTGGGGGTCGGACGCGAGGGCGGGCGTGCCCACCGTCACCGTCGGGACCTCGCTGCGGGCCACGACCTCCGCACCCGGCTCGGAGTCGATGCACACGACGGCGCGGCGGGCGCGGTCGGGGCGGAACAGCGGGAGCTTGGCCTCGAAGTACTCGCGCATGTCGGCGTAGTCGTCGAGGTGATCGTGGGTGAGGTTGGTGAATCCGGCGACGTCGAACACGATGCCGTCGACGCGGCGCCGGCTCAGCGCCTGCGCGCTCACCTCGACCGCCACCGCTTCCACTCCGCGCTCGCGCATGAGCGCCAGGAGCGCGTGCATCTCGTAGGCCTCGGGCGTGGTCAGCCGCGACACGATCACGTGACCGGCGATGTGCCGTTCCGCCGTCGAGGACAGTCCCGTGACCACGCCCAGCTGCCCGAGGATCCCCTCCAGCAGGTGCGAGACGCTCGTCTTCCCGTTCGTGCCGGTCGTTCCCAGCAGCAGCGGCAGCGTGTCGTCGCGACCCGTGCGATACACCCACGCCGACAGTTCGCCGAGGATGCCGCGGGGGTCCTCGACCAGGACGACGGGGAGCCCGCCCGCCTCCGCTGCATCCGCGCCGGCTGCGTCGGTGACGATCGCGACCGCGCCCTTGTCCGCGGCCTGAGCGGCGAACTCCGCGCCGTGGCGGTTCACGCCCTGCACGGCGACGAAGACGTCACCGGGCCGCAGGTCGGCGGTGGCGAGGGTCAGGCCCGACAGGCGGACCCCGGCGGTGTCGCCGCGCACGCCGATCGCGAAACGCGCCACGAGCTCGTCCAGCGTGTGCTGGGGCGGCGCGTCGGGTCGGAGGACGGGAGGGAGGGAGGAGGGCGCATCGGTCGGCATGGCGACTCCATCCTCTCACCGCCCGCACGAGATTGCCCGTCCGGTGCCAGGCGGGCGATCTCGTACGCCACGACGGGGAGATTCACCCGGTCGCGGTCGCCGGTGGGGTGGATGCGGTCGCTTCGTCCTCGTCGTGGGTGCCGTGCTTTGCCTTGTCCTCGGGGCTGCGGCGGTCCCAGCCGGGACGGCGGAGGGCGTAGAACACCAGCGGCGGCGCACCCAGCACGATGATGACCAGGCCCACGATCCACGGATACACCTCGGGGGAGAACGCTGTGAACCCCGAGGGCGGGATGAACGCGAGCACGAAGGCGGCGAGGCAGCCGACGAACCCGACGCCGGCGACGAGGTTCATCGCGGGCACGCGGTACGTGCGCGTGACGTTCGGCTCCTTCCGGCGCAGGACGATCGCGGCGGCGAACATGAGCATGTACATGATGAGGTAGATCGCCGCCGCCATGTCGACGAGCGCGACGAACGCGGCGCTGACGTTGGGCACCACGACGAAGATCGCGGCGAGGATCGTCACGATCGTCCCCTGGAGCATGAGGATGCCGGACTGGACGCCCGCCTTGTTGCGCTTCTGCAGCGCCGGAGGCAGCAGCCCCGTCTCGGCCGCGGCGAGCAGGCCCTTCGAAGGACCGGCGATCCACGTGATGACGGAGGCCAGGGCGCCCGCCGCGATCAGCGCCGAGACCACCGCGGTTCCCCAGCCGAGGTCCCACTTGTCGAAGTAGGCCTGGAAGGCGAGCATGATGCCGTTGGTGAGCCCCAGTTCCTTCTCCGGCACGGCGATCGAGATGGCGATCGTCGGGAGGATGAACACCAGCAGGATCAGGATCGAGGCCAGCAGCACCGACCGCGGGTATCCCTTGCCGGGGTCCTTCATCTGGTTCACATGCACCGCGTTGACCTCCATGCCCGCATAGGCGAGCACGTTGGAGACGATCAGCACGATGGAGGCGATGCCGGTGAACGGCGGGATGATCGCGGAGGCATCCAGCGGCACCTCGCTCTTCTGCCCCGTGCCCAGCCAGATGAAGCCGAAGATGATGAGCAGCACGGCCGGCAGCAGCGTGCCGAGGATGCCGCCCCACGAGCCGAGTTTGGCGAACAGGTTGCCGCCGCGCAGCGTGATGAGCGTCGAGCCCCAGTACAGCACCAGGATGACGATCGCGGTGAACAGCCCCGAGTTCGACAACGACGGGTCGACGAAGACGAAGGCCAGGGCGGCGGCGATGAAGGCGATCTGCGTGGGGTACCAGACCACGTTCTGGATCCACTGGAGCCAGACCGCCGTGAAGCCCCAGCGGTTGCCGAACGCCTCCCGCACCCAGACGTAGACGCCGCCCTTCCAGCCCGTGGCCAGCTCGGCGGCCACGAGCGCCGTGGGGATGAGGAACAGCACGGCAGGGATGATGTACAGCGTGACGCTTCCCAGCCCGTACACGGCCATCGCGGGGAGCGAGCGCAGACTCGCCACCACCACGAGCGTCAGCAGTGCGAGCTGGCCGACTCCGAGATAGTTGACGACGGTGCTGCGGGGGGCGAGCGGATGATTGGACGCGGCGCGGGCCGCGGCATCCGCTGACTGCTTCGATGTGCTGGACATGTCCTCGCCTCAGTGGTGGAACGCGGGGTGCTGACCCTCGACGGGCATGGCCGACTCGAGGGCGTCGAGGTACGCCGTCTCGGTCTCGATGCTCTCGAGCAGCTCGGCGGCCAGGTCCATGCTCAGCCCGTTGCGGACCACGATGCGCTGCACCGTGAGGTCGCTCAGGTCATCGGGCATGGGATAGGCGGGCACGAGCCATCCCTTCATGCGCAGCCGGTCCTGCAGGTGGTAGAGGTTCCAGTTCTTGGTGTGCCCCTCTTTCAGGTACCACGCGAAGACGGGGATGTCGCTGCCGTCGTTCCACAGCTCGAACGCACCGATTCCGGCGATGCCCTCGGCGAGGTACTTCGCGACGTCCTGCGACGCCTGCTGCACCGCGCGGTAACCCTCGAAGCCGAGGCGGAGGAACATGTAGTACTGCAGCAGCACCTGCGCGCCGGGGCGGGAGAAGTTCAGGGCGAAGGTCGGCATCTGCCCGCCGAGGTAGCTGACCTGGAACACCAGGTCCTCGGGCAGCCACTGCGTGTGGCGCCACACCACCCAGCCCAGGCCCGGGTACACCAATCCGTACTTGTGACCCGATGTGCTGATGGAGTGCACGCGTTCGAGACGGAAGTCCCAGATGAGGTCGGGCTGCAGGAACGGCGCGATCATCGCGCCGGACGCCCCGTCCACGTGGATCGGGATGTCGAGCCCCGTCTTGGCCTGGATCTCGTCCAGCGCCTTGGCGATCTCGGCCACCGGTTCGTACATGCCGGTGTAGGTGACGCCCATGATCGCCACGACCCCGATCGTGTTCTCGTCGACGTACTTCTCCAGGTCGTACCCGTCGAGCGTCTTGTGTTCCATGCTGATCGGCACGAAGCGGGGCTCGACGTCGAAGTAGTTGCAGAATTTCTCCCAGCACACCTGCACGGCGGAGGACATCACGAGGTTGGGCTTGGACGTGTCCTTCCCGGCGACGCGGCGGGACTGCTGCCAGCGCCGCTTGAAGGCGAGGCCGCCGAGCATGCAGGCCTCCGACGAGCCGATCGTGGACGTGCCGATGCTCTGCGATGCCTCCGGCGCGTTCCACAGGTTCGCGAGCATGTGCCAGCAGTTGTCTTCGATGGCCGCAGTCTGCGGGTATTCGTCCTTGTCGATCATGTTCTTGTCGAAGGACGCTTCGTACACCTGCTTGGCGTCTTCGTCCATCCACGTGCCGACGAAGGTGGCGAGGTTGAGGCGGGAGTTGCCGTCCAGCATCGTCTCGTCGTCGACGATCTGCTTGGCGGTGTCGGGGAGGGATTCCTCCTGGGGGATGACGTGGCGCGCGGCGATGGTGGCCTCGCCCGGACGCGCGAACCGCGGCGTCGTCTCGTTGTCGTTCTGCGGTGCGTTCATGGCTTTCTCCCAATCTGGTCGCTCGACTCGGCGCGAGCGTATGCCGCATGCGCCGGCGCCAACAGAGACTTCGGTCACGGCCAATTCCTAGGGCGCCGCAGGTACGGTGAGGCTGTGGAAGTGATCGCCTTCGTCGTCGGCGTGCTCGTCATGGTCGTCGGGCTGGCGGTGTCGATCGCGCTGCACGAGATCGGCCATCTGGTGCCCGCGAAGAAGTTCGGCGTCCGCGTCGGCCAGTACATGATCGGCTTCGGGCCGACGCTGTGGTCCCGCCGCATCGGCGAGACCGAGTACGGATTCAAGGCGATCCCGCTCGGCGGCTACATCTCGATGGCGGGGATGTATCCCCCCTCCCCGCGCGAACGCGAGGCCGCGCTGGCCGGGGAGCGCTCCGGGCGTGCGGGCGGAGGCTTCTTCGCCACGATGGTGCAGGATGCCAGGGCCGCCAACGACGAGACCCTCGTCGGCGACGACGACGACCGGGTCTTCTACCGCCTGCCGGTGTGGAAGCGCGTCATCGTGATGCTGGGCGGGCCGCTCATGAACCTCGTGCTGGCCGTCGTGCTGTTCGTGCTGCTGTTCAGCGGAATCGGGATCCCCACCGCGACGACCACGATCGCCTCCGTGAGCGAGTGCGTGCTCCCCGCCGGCACCGACCGCACCGATTGCGAGCCGTCCGACCCCCGCGCCCCGGCGGCGCAGGCGGGCATCCAGCCCGGTGACGTGCTGGTGTCGGTGGACGGCACGGCTGTCTCGACGTTCGCGGAAGCATCCGCGATCATCCAGGACCACCCCGGCGTGCCCCTGCGCGTCGTGCTCGAGCGTGACGGTGCCGAGCAGAGCGTCACCCTCACTCCCGTGCGCACGAGCCGGGAGGTGATCGGCGACGACGGCGCGACCGTCATCGGACCCGATGGCGCCCCGGAGACCGAGGAGGTCGGCTTCGTCGGCGTCGGCGCGCAGGTCACCCACGTCGCGCAGCCCGTGTGGGCGGGGCCGCAGGCGGCGTTCGAGAACGTCGGCGCCGTGGCGGGGATCATGACGCAGCTGCCCGTGCGGGTGTGGGACACCGCCGTCGACCTGTTCACGGGCCAGGAACGCGATCCCAACGGTCCGCTCAGCGTCGTGGGCGCGGGACGGCTGGCCGGCGAGGTCGCCGCCACGGACGCGCCGGTCCTTGACCGGGTCGCGAGCCTCATCGGGCTGCTGGCGTCGCTGAACATCGCGCTGTTCGTGTTCAACCTCATCCCGCTGCTGCCGCTGGACGGCGGCCACGTCGCGGTGGCGCTGTGGGATGGCATCAAGCGCGCCTGGGCGAAGCTGTTCCGGCGGCCCCCGCCGAAGCCCGTGGATGCGACCAGGCTCGTGCCGGTGACCTTCGTGGTGGTCGTGCTGCTGATCGGGATGGGGGCCGTCCTCATCCTCGCCGACCTGTTCAACCCGGTGTCGCTGTTCTGATCCCGCCGGAATCGGCGGAGATGTCGAAATCGCTCTGGCCCGTTCGCTGACGGGGTGGGAAGGTTCCCACAGAGCGAAGGAGACTCCGATGAAGTACGTGATCATGTTCGCCTCCGATCCCGAGCTGGACGCGGCTCAGCCGCCGGAGCGCGTGCAGGAGGACTACGCCCGGATCTACCGGTGGTTCCAGGACAACGCCGCGGTCATCGACGAGGGTGGGGCGGAGCTGCAACCGGTGGAGACGGCCACCACGGTGCGCCACGACAGCGGCGATGTCATGGTCGTGGACGGACCGTTCTCGGAAGCCCGCGAGGTCATCGGCGGATTCAGCATCATCGACGTCCCGGACATGGATGCCGCGATCGCGCTCGTGAAGACGTGGCCATCGCTGAGCATGCCCGGCAGCTGCGTGGAGATCCGACCGATGGTCACCGATTACAGCCAGTTCGAATGACCGCCCGCGCTCCGGCCGGCCCGCGCGGCGGGCCGGCCGGAGCGCGCCCGTCCGACGCGGCGCTGACGGAGGGACGCTGGCCGAGCGGGTCGCGCCTCCCGCTCGCCCCGCGACGTTCACCTTCCGACCGGTCGCGCTCAAGTCCGAACTCCTCAAGACCGGTGCCTTCGGCGTCGTGAGGGGTGGTTTTCGCCGCATCCACGCGAAGATTTGAGGAGTTCGGTCTGGCGGCGCCGGGTCGGCAACGGATCGTGCGCCGGAACCGCGCCGCAACGACGCCGAACGGCGGCTGCTGCGCACGCGCCTGCCGGAATGAGGCTACGACAGCGCGTGCGCGACCAGGCGCTCCAGCGTGCGCATGCCGTCACGCGAGAGGATCGACTCCAGGTGCCCCTGCACGGAGGCGTAGCCGGGGCCGCGCAGCGCGTACACGTCGCCGCTGTCCGGATGCGCGGCCACCTCGGTCTCGCCCACGCTCGCCGTTCCCGCGGGCACGCGCGCGGTGAAGGTGTTGTAGAAGCCGATCGAGGCGGGCTCGCCGAACACGTCGACGTTCAGCTGGAGACCCTGGTGAGGGCGGGCGAGCGGCGCCAGCCCGAGCCCCAGCGCATCGGCGAGGATCTGGTGGCTCAGGCACACCGCCAGCAGCGGGCGGCCCGTCCCGCGGCGATGAGCCACGACCTCGCGCATCCGCCGCATCCGCGCGCTGTCCGCATCACGGGGATCCCCCGGGCCCGGTCCCGCCACGACCAGGGCGGCCGCCTCCACCTGCGCATCGGTCACCTCTCCCCACGGGAGGATCCTGACCTCGAGCCCCAGGTGGCGCAGCTGGTGGGCGAGCATCGTGGTGAAGCGGTCCTCCGCGTCCACGACGATCGCATCGAGGCCGCGGAACGGCCCCGCCGGGGCGCTGTCCTGCGGTTGGAGCCAGAACGCGGCCAGCCTGCTGTTGCGCGAGGCGAGCAGCTCCGCGATGGCAGGGTCGTCGGCGAGGACGCGGCGCCGGCCGGCCGGCGCATCCGGGTCCGGTGCCGGCACGTCACGGGGGATCGCGCCGATGGCCCCCAGCACGCCCGCCGCCTTGCCATGGGTCTCGCTGACCTCGCCGTGCGGGTCGGAGTGTCGCACGAGCGTCGCCCCCACGGGGACGCGCAGGCGCCCCTCCTGCAGGTGCGCCGTGCGGATGAGGATGGGTGCGTCGAGGTCGTGCGTGGCCCCGCCCTGCTCCGCCGATGGCGTGAACAGCGCCGCGACGCCGGAGTAGTACCCGCGGGGCGTGGTCTCGTGCCGGGCGATCACCGCGCAGGCGTTCTGCATGGGTGAGCCGGTGACGGTGGGCGCGAACATCGTCTCGCGCAGGATGTCCCGCGGGTCCAGGCGGCTGCGCCCGCGCAGCATGTACTCGGTGTGGGTGAGCCGCGACATCTCCTTCAGGTGCGGGCCGGTGATGCGGCCGCCGTCCGAGCACACCGCCGACATCATCTTGAGCTCTTCGTCGACGACCATGAAGAGCTCCTCGGTCTCCTTGGTCGACTCGAGGAACTCCGTCAGGGTCTCCGCCGTGGCGCCGCCGGCGGGGTGGCGGAAGGTGCCGGAGATCGGGTTCATCGTCACGACCCCGCCGCGTGCGCTCACGTGCGCCTCCGGGCTGGCCCCCACCGCGACGTGCCCGTCGGTCACGACTGCGAACGTCCAGTACGCCCCGCGCTCGTGCTCGAGCAGGGCGCGGAACCACGTCAGCGCCGCCACGCGCGGGTCGGTGCCGACGGCCGCGGTGAAATCGCGCCGGATGACGAAGTTCGCCCCCTCGCCGCGGCCGATCTCGTCGGCGATGACGCGGCGGACGATGTCGGCGTACTCGTCGTCGGCGATGTCGAATCCGGCATCGATCAGGGGAACCGGGTCAGCCGGCAGAGCGGCGAGGACCTCGGCGCGGGGGAGTGACACGTGCTCGTCCACGATCAGGCAGCGCAGCGGTGCGCCGTCGTCGTGGCTGACGAAGCCGCGCTCGCGCACCTGCCGGTACGGCACGAGTGCGAGCACCTCGCGGGCGCGGCCGCTCGCGTCCTCGAGCGGGATGTCGGCGAGGAGGGGGACGTCCACGACGTCGCCGGTGAGCACCTCGACGGTCTCGGGATCGCGGGCGAGCAGGGCGAAGGGCGCGCTGGCCTCGGCGAGGCGGCGCAGCAGGAGCGGGATGTCGGGCCGGTTCATCGTCGGTCTTTCGTCGGGGGGGCGGCCGCCCAAACGAAGAAGACCGCCCCGAGGGCGGTCTGTCACACGAAAGACACCGCCTAAACGGTGAGCCACCAAGTGCGGTTCGCGGACATGCGCCGAAGGTACCACACGCCCGCTCCGAGCCGGCGGTCAGCACGGCGGCGTAGGCTGAAGGCGTGCCAGCAGTGAACATCGGGATGCCTCGGATCCCCGAGGTCCTCGCGCCTCGCCGCAAGAGCCGTCAGATCCGCGTCGGCAAGGTGCTCGTCGGGGGTGACGCTCCCGTGAGCGTGCAGTCCATGACCACCACGCCCACCACGAACATCAACGCGACCCTGCAGCAGATCGCCGAGCTGACCGCATCCGGGTGCGAGATCGTGCGTGTCGCGGTGCCCAGCGCCGACGACGCCGAGGCGCTGCCGATCATCGCCAAGAAGAGCCAGATCCCGGTGATCGCCGACATCCACTTCCAGCCGAAGTACGTCTTCCAGGCGATCGACGCCGGGTGCGCCGCCGTCCGGGTCAACCCCGGCAACATCCGCCAGTTCGACGACAAGGTGGGGGAGATCGCCGCTGCGGCCAAGGCCGCCGGTGTGTCGCTGCGCATCGGCGTGAACGCCGGTTCGCTGGACAAGCGCCTGCTGGAGAAGTACGGCAAGGCCACACCGGAGGCGCTCGCCGAGAGCGCGCGGTGGGAGGCATCCCTTTTCGAAGAGCACGACTTCCACGACTTCAAGATCTCGGTCAAGCACAACGACCCGGTCATCATGGTCAAGGCCTACCGGCTCCTGGCCGCCATGGGCGACTGGCCGCTGCACCTGGGCGTCACCGAGGCGGGCCCCGCCTTCCAGGGGACGATCAAGAGCGCGACGGCCTTCGGCATCCTGCTCTCGGAGGGCATCGGCGACACCATCCGCGTGTCCCTCTCCGCCCCGCCGGCTGAGGAGGTCAAGGTCGGGCACCAGATCCTGCAGTCGTTGAACCTGCGGGAGCGCAAGCTCGAGATCGTGTCGTGCCCCTCGTGCGGGCGGGCGCAGGTGGACGTCTACACCCTCGCCGACAACGTCACAGAGGGCCTGAAGGACATGACGGTGCCGCTGCGTGTGGCCGTCATGGGATGCGTCGTGAACGGTCCGGGTGAGGCCCGCGAGGCCGACCTCGGCGTGGCATCCGGTAACGGGAAGGGCCAGATCTTCGTGAAGGGACAGGTCATCAAGACCGTGCCGGAGTCCGAGATCGTCGCCACCCTCATCGAGGAGGCCAACCGCATCGCCGACGAGATGGGCCCCGACGCTCAGATCGGGACGGCGCAGGTCATCACCGCCTGACCCGGAAGGCCCGGTCCTCGCGTCGGTGCGATGGCGGTGCGTCCAGTACCGTCGGACATCTCATGACCGACTCGACGGAACCCCGAGCGACCCTCGCCCGCCCCATCGCGGCCGGCGTCCTCACGGCACTCGTGGGTTTCACGAGCAGCTTCGCCGTCGTGCTCACGGGGCTTGACGCGGTGGGCGCGACGCCCGCACAGGCGGCGAGCGGGCTGCTCGTGCTGTGCGTGACGATGGGCGTCGGCTCCATCGTGCTGGCGTGGCGATACCGCATGCCGATCACGGTGGCGTGGTCCACCCCGGGGGCCGCGCTCCTGGCCGCGACGGGGGCGGTGGAGGGCGGCTGGCCCGCGGCGGTGGGCGCGTTCCTGGTGACCGCCGGGCTCATCCTCCTCACGGCGCTGTGGCCGCAGCTGGGCCGGCTCATCGCCCGCATCCCACCCTCGATCGCGCAGGCGATGCTCGCGGGGATCCTCCTTCCGCTGTGCCTGGCCCCCGTCGACGGGCTGGTCGCCAACCCGTGGGAAGTGGCGCCGGTGCTGCTGACGTGGCTCGTGTGCGTGCGCCTCGCGCCGCGCTGGGCCGTCCCGCTCGCCTTCCTCGCCGCCGCGGTCGTCGTCGCCGTGCACGTCGCCGCGACGGGTGCGGCGGTCGCACCCGTCGACCTGATCCCGCGCCTGGAGCTGACCGCTCCCGGCATCAGCCTCGGGGCGGTCGTGGGGCTCGCGCTCCCGCTGTTCCTGGTCACGATGGCCTCGCAGAACGTCCCCGGTGTCGCGGTGATGCGCAGCTACGGCTACACCGTCCCGTGGCGTCCGGCGATGTTCGTCACCGGGGTGGGCACGGCCCTCGCGGCACCGGCGGGCGGGCATGCGATCAACCTCGCGGCCATCAGCGCCGCGCTCGCCGCCGCCCCCGACGCCGACCCGGACCCGACGCGGCGGTGGGTGGCGGGCGTGTCCACCGGCGTGACGGGCATCGTCTTGGGCGGCCTGTCTGCGGCGCTCGTCGCGCTCGTCGTCGTGGCGCCGGCGGCGGTCATCCCCGCCGTCGCGGGCGTGGCACTGTTCGCGGCGTTCGGATCCGCGGTGCAGCAGGCCATCGACGACCCGGGGGAGCGGCTTCCGGCGGTCGTGACGTTCCTCGTCGCCGCATCCGGTGTCGCCGTCGGAGGGGTCAGCGCCGCCTTCTGGGCCCTCGTGGCCGGCCTGCTCGTCCGCACCGTCCTGCACGCCGGGCGCCGCTGACCCCGCGTCTCCGCCCCCGGCCGTGGTGCCGAGAACAGGAGAATCGCCGAGATCAGGACGGATACCGCCGGTTCGGTCCTGATCTCGGCGATCGTCCTGTTTTCGGCGATGACAGGCCGTTTTCCACCCCTCCGGCGCGGCGCAGAGCCCTAGAGTATGCGCATGATGACCCTCCGGCGCGCACCCGCCGCGCTCGCCGTCGCGATCGTCCTCCTCGCACTCGCCGGCTGCGCACAGCCGGCTCCGGCCGCCTCGACGCCCACGGCCACGCCGAGTGCGTCGCCCTCGCCCACGGCGTCGGCGACCGTCGAACCGGTCCGGGTCCCCTTCGACGGCGACTGCGCACGGATCTTCACGGACGACGATCTCGTGACGATCACCGGAGCGGAGTCGTCGACGCACTCCGGGGGCTCCTTGAACGCCATCCCGCCCGATCTCCCGGCCAGCGCAGCCGTTGTGGGTGGGCTGGACTGCGGATGGCGCGGCGATGGCGCCGGCGGCGCGTACGTGTGGGTCACGCTCATCCCCGCCTCCGTCGTGCCGGCCGAGCTCGCCCAGGTGCCGGCCGATGAGCCGTGCCTCGTGCACTGTCAGCGCAGCGAGGTGATCGGCGACACGTGGGCACTGGTCGTCGTCCCACCCGTGTATGCAGCCGAGCGTGAGCCGACGCCGGAGGAATCGGCCCTTGTCCAGGGACGGCTCGACGCCGCGTTCCAGGCGCTGCGGGCCCACGGTGCGGCGCTGGCCGGCTCGCCCGGACCGGATACCGAGCGCGTGCTCCCCGCCTGCGACACGCTGGCCGGCCCGGTACAGCAGGCGGTGGGCGTGAGCGAACCCGTCTCGGGGTACCCGACCGACCTCTTCCCGGAGGGCCCCACATGGGAGGTCCTGCGCTCCCAGGGCCTGGTCGAGTGGTGCGCGTGGTACGACGCCGCCGTCGGTGTCGAGGTCTTCTGGCAGGCCGACGCCGGCCCGCCCTCGGACGAGGCACTGGCGGAGGTCGCCGCCGAGCCGATCGACGTGCCGGGAGCCGACGTCGCCTACACGCTCACCGGGCGCGCCGACGCACCGGCCGTCGTCGTCGTGGGGGACAATCACCGCTGGACGTTGGGCGGTTACGGCATGTCGCTCGACGCCCTGCAGGCGGCAGCCGCGGCCGTCGTCGCACAGGGGCGATGAGGCCGCTCAGCCCGCGCGCCTAGACTTGACCCTCGTGGTCACCCGTCTGTCGCACTTCTTCCTCCGCACTCTCCGCGAAGACCCCGCCGATGCGGAGGTCACGAGCCATCGGTTGCTCGTGCGCGCCGGCTACATCCGCCGCAACGCGCCCGGCATCTTCGCGTGGCTGCCGCTCGGGCTGAAGGTCAAGCGCAAGATCGAAGCCATCATCCGCGACGAGATGGCCAACGCGGGCGCGTATGAGGTGCACTTCCCGGCACTCCTGCCGCGCGAGCCGTACGAGGCGTCCGGCCGGTGGGAGTCGTACGGCGACGGCATCTTCCGCCTGCAGGACCGCAAGGGCGCGGACTACCTGCTCGCGCCCACGCACGAGGAGATGTTCACGCTCCTGGTGAAAGACCTGTACTCGTCGTACAAAGACCTGCCGCTGACGATCTACCAGATCCAGGACAAGTACCGCGACGAGGCCCGCCCGCGCGCCGGCCTCCTGCGCGGGCGCGAGTTCACGATGAAGGACGCCTACTCCTTCGACTACACCGACGAGGGTCAGGATGCCTCGTACCAGCGGCAGCGCGACGCGTATGAGCGGATCTTCCAGCGCCTGGGGCTTGAGTACGTCATCGTCAACGCCGACAACGGGCTGATGGGCGGGGCGCGCAGCGAGGAGTTCCTGCATCCCACGCCCGTCGGGGAGGACACCTTCGTCCGGTCGGCGGGCGGCTACGCCGCCAACGTCGAGGCGTTCACCACGCTCGTACCCGAGGCGATCCCGTTCGACGGGCTGCCCGATCCGGTGATCTTCGACTCGCCCGACACCCCCACGATCACGACGCTCGTGGACCACTGCAACGCCGTGCTGGATCCGCCCGCAGAGGGCGGGGAGTGGACCGCCGCGCACACGCTGAAGAACGTCGTGCTGGCCCTCAAGCACATCGACGGCACGCGCGAGCTCGTCGTCGTGGGGCTTCCCGGTGACCGCGACGTCGACGACAAGCGCGTCGAGGTCGCCTTCGCGCCCGCCGAGGTCGAGCAGGCCACCGAGGCCGACTTCGAGCGCCACCCCTTCCTCGTGAAGGGCTACATCGGCCCGTGGTCGCCCACCGGGGCGGTGCTCGGCGAGGAGTCCGCGACCGGCATCCGCTACCTCCTCGACCCTCGTGTCGTGGACGGCACGAGCTGGATCACCGGCGCCAACATCGACCAGAAGCACGTGCACTCCCTCGTTGCCGGCCGTGACTTCACCGCGGACGGGTTCATCGAGGTCGCCACCGTCCGCGCCGGCGACCCCGCCCCCGACGGCTCGGGGCCCGTGGAACTGGCCCGGGGGATGGAGATCGGTCACGTCTTCCAGCTCGGCCGGTTCTTCGCCGAGACCCTCGGGCTCAAGGTGCTCGATGAGAACGGCAAGCTCGTCACCGTCACGATGGGCTCCTACGGCATCGGGGTGACCCGGATCCTCGCGATCATCGCCGAGCTCAACAACGACGACAAGGGCCTCATCTGGCCCGCCTCGGTCGCGCCGTTCGACGTGCACGTGGTGGCCACGGGCCGGGATGCGGCGGCCTTCGAGCTCGCCGAGAGCCTCAGTTCCGACCTCGAGACGGCGGGCCTGGACGTGCTGTTCGATGACCGCCCGAAGGTCTCGCCCGGCGTGAAGTTCGGCGATGCCGAGCTGGTCGGCGTGCCGCGCATCGTCATCGTGGGCCGCGGGGCCGCCGCGGGCGAGGTGGAGCTGTGGGACCGCCGCACCGGCGCCCGCGAGGTCGTTCCCGCCGCCGAGGCCGTCGCTCGCCTGAGCGCCGTGTGACCGTATCCCCACACCCGTGATCCCCGCCCCGCTGATCCCGCTCGCCGGCGGCGGCAGCATCCCGCAGCTGGGCGTCGGCACGTACAAGGTCCCCGCGGCCCTCACCGCCGACCTCGTCGCCGATGCCCTCCGCTTCGGCTACCGCCACGTCGACACCGCCAGCCTGTACGGCAACGAGGCGGAGGTGGGGGAGGGCCTGCGGCGCAGCGGAGTGCCGCGCGAGGAGGTCTTCGTCACGACCAAGGTGTGGAACGACGACCAGGGCTATGACCGCACCCTCCGCGCGTTCGACGCCAGCATGCGTCGGCTCGGGATAGAGACGGTCGATCTGTACCTCATCCACTGGCCGGTGCCCAGCGCCGACCGGTACGCGGACACATGGCGCGCGCTCGTGCGCCTGGCCGAGGAGGGGCGGGCGCGGTCGATCGGGGTGAGCAACTTCACCCCCGCCCACATTCAGCGCCTCATCGAGGAGACCGGCGTGAGCCCCGCGGTCAATCAGGTCGAGCTGCATCCGCGGTTCCCGCAGCACGGGCTGCAGGACTGGCACACCGCGCACGGCATCGTGACGGAGGCGTGGGCGCCGCTGGCACGCGGCGGCCTGCTGGACGAGCCGGTCCTGGCCCGCATCGGCGCCGCGCACGGCAAGACACCCGCGCAGGTGGTGATCCGGTGGCACCTGGATCGCGGCCTCGTGCTCTTCCCGAAGTCGACGTCGATCGCCCGCCTCCGCGAGAACGCCGACGTCTTCGACTTCACCCTGGATGACGCCGATCGGGCCGCGATCGCGCGCCTGGAGACGGGCGTGCGCACCGGACGCGACCCCGACCTGGACTGACGATCACACCGAGAGCTTCGCGAAGCGCGCGCGCAGGATCGTGAACGCGCCGTAGGCGAGGAAGCCCACGCCCACGGCCGCTCCCAGCAGCGGTCCGGCCGGCAACTGCAGGAGCGCCTGCACCGCGCCATCGAGGCCACCCGCCTGCCCGGGGTCCACCTCCACCGCCGCGACGGCGAGGAGGATCCCGACGATGATCAGGGCGATGCCCTTGGCGACGAATCCGACGACCCCGAGCCCGGCGACGGCGTGGCCCCAGCCGTTGTGCGGCAGCTCGACCTTCGTGCGGAAGGAGCGTCGCACGCCCATCACGACGAACGCGACGCCGGCGATGGCGACGCCGAGCCCCACCGCGCCGAGGAGGAAGGGGCCCGCGGGCATGGCCAGGACACCGGCGCTGGCGTCCTCCGCGGCGCGCTCGGCGCTGGGCCGGGCACCGAGGGCGACGGATGCGGCCACCGCTCCCACCGCGGCGAAGACGACCGCCTGACCGATCTCGGAGGCGAGGATGCCCACGCGCTGCGTGCGCTTGGCCCTGCGTGCCCCGACGGCGGCGACGGCGTGCCACACGCCGAGGGCGATCAGGCCGATCGCGAGGGCCCACAGCAGCGCGAAGCCCCACGGCGCGGCGGCGATGGAGCGGAACGCCCCGGTCTGATCGGCGTCGCCGGGCCCACCGGAGGCGGCGACCAGGACGATGACGCCGATGAGGGCGTGCATGATGCCGTTGGCCACGTAGCCGGCGCGCGCCAGCACGCGCAGCACGGGATTGTGTTCGGCGCTCCGGGCTGCCGAGCGGACCTCGCTGCGCATGACGGCGACATTACCGTCCCCCGATGGTCCCTCCGACCGGTCGGGAGCGCACCGGCAGGCCGCATATCATGGGGCGG
This sequence comes from Microbacterium sp. dk485, assembly GCF_004570445.1. Taxonomy (NCBI): domain Bacteria; kingdom Bacillati; phylum Actinomycetota; class Actinomycetes; order Micrococcales; family Microbacteriaceae; genus Microbacterium; species Microbacterium sp. dk485. The sequence continues at coordinate 97,498 of NZ_SPQW01000001.1, read as the reverse complement.
ATGTCCCCCCGCCGGCACCTGTCCTCCCCGTGGAGAGCACTGCCCGACCTGATCGGGCGGGCGCCGGCCCGGGTGCTGCTGGTGGCGGGGATCCTGATCGTGATCCTCGGTGCGCTCATCGTGACGCGCCCCCTGACCTCGCTCGTGCTGCTCGGGGTGTACGTCGCCCTCAGCGCGATCATCACGGGGCTCGCCGAACTCATCACCCGGCGCTCGCAGCGGTGGTGGACGCGCGTGTTCGCCGTGGCGTGGATCGCCGGCGGACTGATGGTGCTGGTGTGGCTGGGGCGGAGCCTGGACCTGCTGCCGCCGGTGCTGGCCGCCTTCCTCGTGGTCGGTGGACTGGCCTCGGTGGGCGACGCGGTGGCACGCGGTCGTCCCAGCCAGCGGGTGCTCTCGGCGGCCTCCGGGGCGGCGCAGATCGCCTTCGGCATCCTGTCGCTGACGTGGCCGGATGTGACCGTCCTGCTCGTGGCCCTCGTGTTCGGGGTGCGCACCGTCGCTCTCGGGGTCTCGCTTCTCATCCGCGGGGTCCGCGGCATGCGTGCGGCCGGACGGGTGCGGCGGGGGCTCCCCGCGGTCGCCCCGTCGAACCAGCGGACCCGGCGGGCGTCGGCGTGGACCGCCGCCGGACGGTACGCCCTGTCGCTGCTGCTGGTGACCTCCGCAGCGGGAGGCTGGGTTCTGGATGACTGGCTCGCCGAGGGCGCACCGGTCGTCGATGCGTTCTACGATCCGCCCGACCGTCTGCCGCCGGGCCACGGCCGCCTGATCCGCTGGGACGGCTACCTCGGCCGCGCCCCGCAGGGCGGAGAGGTCAGCCGCATCCTGTACACCACCCGCGACGCCGTCAGCCGGCCGGCCGTCGCGAGCGCCCTCGTGATCGTGCCGAACGATCCGCCGCCCGGCCCTCGCCCGGTGATCGTGTGGAATCACGGCACGACCGGTGTCGCGCAGGGCTGCGCACCGAGCCTGCGCGATGCGTCGGCGACGCGATGGGCCATCCCGGCGCTGGAGGAGGCGCTGGATGCCGGCTGGGTGGTGGTGGCGTCGGACTATTCCGGTCAGGGGGCGCCCGGCACCTTCCCGTACCTCATCGGCAAGGGCGAGGCGCGTTCCTCGCTGGACGCCGTGCTGGCGGCGGCGGAGCTTCCCGACCTGACCCTGTCACCAGACACGGTCGTGTGGGGGCACTCCCAGGGCGGGCACGCCGCGCTGTGGACGGCGAGCTTGGCGGAGGAGTACACCCCGGGCATCGATGTGCTCGGCACCGCCGCGATCGCACCCGCCGCCGACCCACTCGCCCTCGCCGACGAGCTGCTGGACTCGGATGCCGGTGCTCTGCTGTCGGTGCTCACGTCATGGGTTCTGGTGCCGTACTCCGAGACGTACGCCGACGTGCACCTGGACGATTACGTCGCGCCCGGAGCGCGGGCCATCGTGCGGGAGATGACGCAGCGGTGCCCCACCGAGCCCGGTGTGGTGGTGTCGGTGGTGACCGCGCTCGGGGTGTCGGAGGACCGTCCGCTCTACGCGGCGGATCTGACCACGGGCGCCCTCGGCCGGCGACTGGCCGAGAACGCCGCGACCGGGCCCACCGGCTCGCCCATCCTGGTGGCGTGGGGGCAGGAGGACGAGGTCCTCCCGCCGAGCCTCCAGGAGCAGTACGTCCAGGGACTGTGCGAACAGGGGCAGCAGGTGCGGTGGCGGGCCTACCGCGATTACGACCACCTCCGCCCCATCATGCCCGGCTCGCGCTTCCTCCCCGTGCTCATCCAGTGGACCGAGGGGTTGTTCGACCGGTCGCCGCAGATCCTGGACGACTGCGGCCGGCGGTGAGCGGCTCAGGCCTCTCGCAGGCGCGGCACGGGTGGATCCGGTAACGTTCTGGGGTTGTCGGCGCGTTCTCGCGTCGGCGAGAGCTGAATACGGAGGCCCCACGGTGGACATCGATCTCGGACTGCTGAAGACGATCGAGCGGGAGAAAGAGATTCCCTTCGAGGAACTCGCGAGCATCATCGAACAGGCCATCCTGACGGCGTACGGCAAGCACACCTCGCCGACGGGAGCCGCACCCGAAGGGGCGCGCGCGGAAGTCAACCGCAAGACCGGTCACGTCGCCGTCTTCACGCCGGTGCTCGATGAGGAGGGCGCCGTCATCGGCGAGGAGGAGCAGACCCCCGAGGACTTCGGGCGGATCGCCGCCTTCGCCGCGAAGCAGGTCATCAGCCAGCGGCTGCGTGACATCGCCGACGACGCCGTGCTGGGGGAGTTCCGCGGCAAGGAGGGCGACATCGTCGCCGGGGTCGTCCAGCAGGGCCCGAACCCCCGCATGGTGCACGTCGACCTCGGCACCGTCGAGGCGATCCTCCCGCCTGAGGAGCAGGCTCCGGGGGAGACCTACCCGCACGGGTCCCGCCTGCGCGTGTACGTCACCTCCGTCTCCCGCGGCACGAAGGGCCCCTCGATCACGGTCTCGCGCACCCACCCCGGGCTCGTGCGGAAGCTGTTCGCGCTGGAGGTGCCGGAGATCGCATCGGGGCTCGTGGAGATCGTCTCCCTCGCGCGTGAGGCGGGTCACCGCACCAAGATCGCGGTCAAGGCCAACGACCCCACCATCAACGCGAAGGGCGCGTGCATCGGCGAACTGGGCCGGCGCGTGCGGGCGGTGACGGAGGAACTCGGCGGCGAGAAGATCGACATCGTCGACTACGACCCGGAGCTGCCGCGATTCGTGGCGAACGCCCTGTCGCCGGCGAAGGTGACCTCGAGCTTCGTCCTGGATCCGACGACGAAGGCCGTGCGGGCCCTCGTGCCGGACTACCAGCTGTCACTGGCGATCGGCAAGGAAGGGCAGAACGCCCGGCTGGCCGCGAAGCTGACCGGCGCCAAGATCGACATCCAGCCCGACAGCATCCTCGAGGACGAGTGAGCGGGCGCGACTGTCCGTCGTCGACCCGCCCCCGCGTGTAGAATGGAACCGGAACGAACGTGCGTCGCATGTCGCACGCGAGCTCCCCGGTCCACGCTCCTTCGGGTCGTGGCCGTCGATTCGGTCCTCGTGCGCGATGACCGGGCGATGATGCCGGGGCGGGGCGCGTGGGTGCATGAGACGGATGCGTGCGTGGACCTCGCCTTACGGCGCCGCGCCTTCGTCCGCGCATTGCGTGTGTCGGGTCCGCTCGACACGCAGACCTTTCAACAGACCCTCCAGCGAAACGGCTGAACGGCTATGGACTCAAAGTGAACGGCTCGAAATGAGACCCGTCCGCATCTAATGGTCTGCCCTGTCCGGGGTAGGCCCCCAGACAGGAGAATTGTGGCAAAACCACGCGTGCACGAGATCGCTTCCGAGCTCGGCGTCGACAGTAAAGTCGCCCTCGCGAAGCTGAAGGAGCTCGGCGAATTCGTCAAGAGCCCCTCATCCACCATCGAGCCCCCGGTCGCGCGCAAGCTGCGCGCCGCGCTCGCCTCCGAAGGCGCCGCACCGGCCGCACCGGCACCCGCTGCCGCGCGATCGGGTGCCAAGCCCGGCCCGGCACGTCCGGCCGCGCCCGCGCGCCCCGCGGCCCCCGCCGCCAGCACTCCGGCCGCCCCCGCGCAGCCCGCCGCGCCCGCGGCGCCTGCGGCATCCGCACCCGCGGCTCCCGCGGCTCCGGCACCGTCGGCTCCCGCACCCTCGGCTCCCGCGCCGTCCGCGCCCGCTCCGGCGGCCCCGGCTGCTGCGGAGGCCGCTCCGGCCGCACCCGCCGCGCCGCGTCCCGGCCCCGGCGCCCCTCAGCCGCCGCGTCCCGGTGGCGCCCCGCGTCCGGGTAACAACCCGTTCTCCTCGCAGCAGGGGATGGGCCAGCGTCCGGCCGGCCCGCGTCCGGGCAACAACCCGTTCTCCTCGCAGCAGGGGATGGGCCAGCGCCCGACTCCCGGCAACATCCCGCGGCCGCAGGCGCCGCGTCCCGGCGCACCGCGTCCGGGGGCCCCGCGTCCCGGCGGCGCAGGTCGCCCCGGTGGCGCCGGTCGTCCCGGCGCACCGTTCCAGCAGCGTCCCGGCGGCCCCGGTCGTCCCGGCGGCGCCGGTGGAGGTGCCGGCGGCGGCTTCGCCGGGCGTCCCGGCGGCGGTTTCGCCGGTCGTCCCGGTGGCGGCGGTGGCCGCGGTCGTGGACCCGGCGGCGGTACCGCCGGTGCCTTCGGCAAGGGCGGCGGCAAGTCCAAGCAGCGCAAGTCGCGGCGGGCGAAGCGGCAGGAATTCGAGATGCGGTCGGCGCCGGTCGTCGGCGGCGTCAACGTCCAGAAGGGCAACGGCGAGATCATCCGCCTGCGCCGGGGTGCGTCGATCGCGGACTTCGCCGACAAGCTCGAGGCGATCCGCGGCTACACCGTGCAGCCCGGCACGCTCGTGACCATCCTGTTCAACCTGGGCGAGATGGCCACCGCGACGGAGTCGCTCGACGAGGCCACCTTCGAGGTACTCGGCGAGGAACTGGGTTACAAGATCCAGATGGTCTCGCCCGAGGACGAGGACAAAGAGCTCCTGGAGGGCTTCGGTCTCGACCTGGATGCCGAGCTGGAGGCCGAGAGCGAGGACGACCTCGAGATCCGTCCGCCGGTGGTGACCGTCATGGGTCACGTCGACCACGGTAAGACGCGACTGCTCGATGCGATCCGTCAGACCAACGTCGTCGCCGGTGAGGCCGGTGGCATCACCCAGCACATCGGTGCGTACCAGGTGTGGACCGAGCACGACGGTATCGAGCGCGCGATCACCTTCATCGACACCCCGGGTCACGAGGCGTTCACCGCCATGCGTGCCCGTGGTGCCCAGGTGACCGACATCGCGATCCTCGTGGTCGCCGCCGACGACGGCATCATGCCCCAGACGGTGGAGGCGCTCAACCACGCGCAGGCGGCAGGAGTGCCGGTCGTGGTCGCGGTCAACAAGGTGGACAAGCCCGACGCCAACCCGGCGAAGGTGCGCCAGCAGCTCACCGAGTACGGACTGGTCGCTGAGGAGTACGGCGGCGACGTCATGTTCGTCGACGTGTCCGCTCGCGAAGGCACCAACATCCAGGCCCTCCTGGATGCGGTGCTCCTCACCGCCGACGCGGGGCTCGACCTCACGGCCAACCCCAACAAGGCGGCACGCGGTGTCGCGATCGAAGCGAAGCTCGACAAGGGCCGCGGTTCGGTGGCGACGGTGCTCATCCAGTCCGGAACCCTCCGGGTCGGCGACGCGATCGTGGCCGGCACGGCCTACGGCCGCGTCCGGGCGATGGTGGACGAGAACGGCGACGCCGTGCTCGAGGCCGCGCCCTCCCGCCCCGTGCAGGTGCAGGGTCTGAACTCCGTCCCGCGCGCCGGTGACGTCTTCATCGTGACCGAAGAGGACCGTCTGGCCCGTCAGATCGCGGAGAAGCGCGAGGCCGCCGAGCGCAACGCCGCTCTGGCCAAGGCGCGCAAGCGCATCTCGCTGGAGGACTTCACCCGTGCTCTGGAAGAGGGCAAGGTCGAGTCGCTCAACCTCATCATCAAGGGCGACGTGTCCGGTGCCGTCGAGGCGCTGGAGGAGTCGCTCCTCAAGATCGAGGTCGACGACAGCGTGCAGCTGCGGATCATCCACCGCGGCGTCGGCGCGATCACCGAGTCGGACATCAACCTGGCCACGATCGACAACGCGATCGTCATCGGGTTCAACGTCCGCCCCGACACCAAGGCGCGCGAGCGCGCCGCCCGAGAGGGCGTGGACGTCCGGTTCTACTCGGTCATCTACAACGCGATCGACGACGTCGAGCAGTCGCTCAAGGGCCTGCTCAAGCCGGAGTTCGAAGAGGTGCAGTCCGGTGTCGCCGAGATCCGGGAGGTGTTCCGCTCCTCCAAGTTCGGCAACATCGCCGGTGTCATCGTGCGCTCGGGGACGATCACCCGCAACGCCAAGGCGCGCGTCATCCGCGACGGCGTCGTGGTGGCCGATGGCCTGGCCATCGAGTCGCTGCGCCGGTTCAAGGACGACGTCACCGAGGTCCGCACGGACTTCGAGGCCGGTATCGGACTCGGCAAGTTCAACGACATCCAGGTCGGCGACGAGATCGAGACCACCGAGATGGTCGAGAAGCCGCGAGGCTGACTCGATGAAGGCCCCGGGCTGCGGCCCGGGGCCTTCTCCCTTCTCCATCCCGCACGCGCGGGGGCTACGGTTCCGGATGTCCCGCGGCATAGAGCACCACAGGTACGACACATCCACGATGTGAGAGAGAGTGAAAGACATGGCATCCGAACGACAGGCACGAGTGGCCGACCGCATCCGCGTAGTCCTCGCGGAGCGGCTCGAGAAGGGGCTGCGCGACCCGCGCCTCGGTTTCGTCACGATCACCGACGTCAAGGTGACCGGCGACCTGCAGCACGCCTCGGTGTTCTACACCGTCATGGGCGATGAGGCGCTGCGCGCCGACACGGCAGCGGCACTGAAGTCGGCGACCGGGATGCTGCGCTCCGAGGTGGGCAAGCACCTGAACACGCGGCTGACGCCCTCGCTGGAGTTCTTCCTCGATGCCATCCCCGAGAACGCGGATCACATCGCGGCTCTCCTGCGCGAGGCCCGTGAGCGCGACGAGGCGGTGGCAGCCCTCGCCGCCGCCGGCACCTACGCCGGCGACGCCGACCCCTACCTCAAGCCCCGCGACGAGGTGGAAGAGGACTCGGACGACGACGCCTCAGCAGAGGACGCCACCGCGGACGACACAGCCGAGGACGACGGCCCCCGTCCCTGACCCCGCTCCGCTCCGCTCCGCTCCGCCGGCGTCATCGGGGGAGGCGGAGCAGTTCCTCGGATGCCTCGGCCAGACCGTCGGCGATGAGTGAGTCGATCGCGCGGTCCCGCTGAGCGGGGTCGGGCCACTCGGCGAGAACCTCCGCCAGTGCGACCGGACGCGGTGCGGCGTCCCGCAGCATCCGCAGCACCGCGCCGCGCGCGTGCCGATCGCTGCCCTCGTAGCGCGCCTGCCGGCGCCTCCGGTCCTCCGTGACGGGGTAGCCGGCGGCCCGCCAGGCGCACGCGGACACCAGCGGGCAGGCGTCGCACCGTGGCGCGCGTGCCGTGCACACCGTCGCCCCCAGTTCCATGGCGGCGGCGTTGACGACGGTGGATGCGGCGACGTCGGCGGGCAGGAGCGCCTCCATCGCGTCGAGATCCCGACGCGAGGGCGGGCCGGGCTGGGCGCGTCCGTCCACGACGCGGGCGAGCACGCGGCGCGTGTTGGTGTCGACGACGGGATGCCGGTCGCCATACGCGAAGACGGCCACGGCGCGCGCGGTGTAGTCGCCGATTCCGGTGAGGGTCAGGAGGGTCTCCACGTCCCGCGGCACCACGCCGCCGTGGCGGTCGCGGATCTCCACCGCCGCGCGATGCAGCCACAGCGCCCGCCGCGGATACCCGAGGTTCGCCCACTGGCGCACGGCCTCGGCCGGCGCATCCGCTGCCAGATCCGCCGGTTCCGGCCACCGCGACAGCCACGCCTCCAGGTGCGGGACGACCCGGGCCACGGGGGTCTGCTGCAGCATGAACTCGCTGACCAGCGTGCCCCATGCGCCGAACCCGGGGCGACGCCACGGCAGGTCCCGCGCGGCGGTGGTGTACCAGGCGGAGAGCGGGGTGGCGAGGTCCTGCACCCGATCAGCCTAGGTGCCCGCACCGGGTGGTCGCGGGCACGGCGAACCGGGCAGGACACGTACGCTGGAGGGGTGCGTCTCCCCACCACCCCGGTCACGACCCTGCTGCGCGGACTCCGCGACGAGGTGCGTCAGCACTATCGCGCGGGGCGCGTGATCATAGCGGTGGACGGGGTCGACGGCGCCGGCAAGACGGTGTTCGCCGATCGCCTTGCGGAAGTGTTCGCGGAGGAGGGCACGGCGGTCTTCCGTGCCTCGATCGACGGCTTCCACCGTCCCCGCGCCGAGCGGTACGCCCGCGGCCGCACGTCGCCGGAGGGGTTCTACCGGGACTCGTACGACTACGCCACCTTCCGCCGCGTGCTCATCGACCCCTTCCGCACCGGCGAAGGTGCCGGCTTCCAGCTGGCCGTCCACGACGTCGTCCGCGACGCGGCCGTGGAGTCGGAGTGGGTCACCGCCCCGCGCGATGCGGTGCTCATCGTCGACGGGATCTTCCTGCACCGGCCCGAACTGCGGGGGCTGTGGGACTGGTCGGTGTGGCTCGAGGTGCCCTTCCCGGTCGCCTATGCCCGCATGGCGGTGCGCGACGGCAGCGATCCCGATCCCGATGCGCCCACCAACGCGCGCTACCGTCAGGGTCAGGAGCTCTACCTGCGGGAGGCCGACCCCCGCCGGGCCGCGTCGGCTCTCGTCGACAACTCCGACCTCGCCGCTCCCGTCCGCGTCTTCGGGGATTTCTGCTGATGGCAGCCAGCGGCATCCTGCTCGTCGACAAGCCCGGCGGCATGACCAGTCACGACGTCGTCGCCCGTGCCCGCCGGGCGCTGGGGACGCGCAAGATCGGCCACGCCGGCACGCTCGATCCCATGGCGACCGGCCTGCTCGTGCTCGGCGTGGAAGGGGCGACGCGCCTGCTCACGTTCCTGGTGGGGGCGGACAAGACCTACACCGCGACGATCCGGCTGGGGGAGGGCACCGACAGTGACGACGCCGACGGGCGGACGACCACTCGCGCGGATGCGGCGGCCCTCGCCGCGGTCGACGACGCCGCGGTGACCCGCGAGGTGGCCGCCCTCACCGGCGCCATCGCCCAAGTGCCCAGCCGCGTGTCTGCCATCAAGGTCGCGGGCCGGCGCGCGTACGACCTGGCCCGTGCCGGCGTCGAGGTCGAACTCGCCCCCCGGCAGGTGCGGGTGTCGCGGTTCGACGTGCTCGCCACCCGCCGCCTCGACGCTCACGTCGACCTGGATGTGATCGTGGACTGCTCGAGCGGGACCTACATCCGTGCCCTCGCCCGCGACCTCGGCGCCGCGCTCGGTGTCGGCGGGCACCTCACCGCCCTCCGGCGCGAGCGCGTCGGACCGTTCGGCGTGGCCGAGGCGACCGGGCTGGACGCCCTCGCCCCCGAGCGGATGCTGTCACCGTCCGCCGCGGCGACCGCGGTGCTGGGCGCCGTGCCCGTCACCGCCGAGGAAGCGCGCGATCTGCGGCACGGCAAACGGCTCCCCGGCGCCGCCGACCGGATTCCCGACGGGATCCGCGCCGCGGCGATCGATCCCGACGGAGCGCTCGTGGGCATCGTGGAGCCCTGCGGAACGGACCTCAAGAGCGCCATGAACATGCCAGAGGAGACCCGGCCATGATCCTGTGGTTCACCATCGCCCAGGTCGCCGTCGCCGGCCTCGCCGGGGTCGTCGCGATCGTGGCGGGCCTGTCCGGCCGCCGGCCCGGCGACGTCACCGTCGGCGGGCTCGCGCTCATCGAGGTGCTCCTGATCGCCCAGATCGTCACGGCGATCATCGCGCCGCTGGCCGGCAACCCGCCCACCGGGAGCCTGCTGGAGTTCTGGGTGTATCTCGTCTCGGCGGCGCTGCTGCCCCCGGTGGGGGTGGCATGGGCGCTCGTCGAGCGCAGCCGCTGGAGCACCGTCATCATGGGAGTCGCCGCCCTCGCGGTGGCCGTCATGGTGTGGCGCATGCACGTGATCTGGACCGTCCAGGTCGCGTGAGCGGGGGAGGGCGGTGCCCGCTCCCGCCTAGGATTGAAGGGTCATGGCAACCCGAAACCCCCGCCGGATGACCGGCATCGGCCGCGTTCTGGTCATCGTCTACCTCATCATGGCCCTCGCCGCCACAGGGCGCTCCTTCGTGCAGATCGTGAGCGAGTTCGACCAGGCACCCCTGGCCTACACGCTGTCGGCGGTGAGCGCGCTGGTGTACATCCTCGCCACGCTCGCCCTCGTGTTCGCGGGCCGTCGCACGTGGTACCTGGTGGCGTGGGTGGCGATCGTGTTCGAACTGGTCGGCGTCCTGGTGGTCGGGACGCTCAGCCTCGTGCTGCCCGAGCTGTTCCAGCATCCGACGGTGTGGTCGCTCTTCGGCAACGGGTACCTCTTCGTCCCGCTCGTCCTGCCCTTCCTCGGGTTGTGGTGGCTCGCCGCCCACCGGGAGGCGGCGACCGACCGCGCCGACACCGCGCCGCAGAGGGCGGGGGCGGCATCGTGATCGTCTTCCGCGACCCGGCCGAGATCCCGCCCGGATTCGGGCCCTCCGTCGTGGCGATCGGCAAGTTCGACGGCGTCCACACCGGCCATCGGGCCGTGATCGACCGTGCGCGCGTGGATGCCGCCAGCGGGGCTCGCGTGGTCGCGGTGACCTTCGACCGCAACCCGCTGCGTCTGCTGCGGCCCGAGCTGAGCCCGCCCGACCTCATCGGGGTGCACCAGAAGCTGAGTCTGCTCGAGCGCGCCGGCGTGGATGCGACGTTGCTGCTGACCTTCGACGAGGCTCTGGCGAGCCTGACGGCGGAGGAGTTCGTCCGTCACGTGCTCGTGCAGGCGCTCGGGGTGCGCACCGTGCTGGTGGGGCAGGACTTCCGCTTCGGCAAGGGCGGGGCGGGGAATCCGGCTCTGCTGCGCACGATGGGGGCGGAGTACGGGTTCCGCGTCGACGTCGTCGACGATGTCCGCGCGATCGACGACGACCGCCGGGTGTCCTCCACCTGGATCCGGGAACTGCTCGCCGAGGGAGACGTGGCCCGCGCCGCCAAGCTCCTCGGGCGCGCTCCGTCGGTGTGGGGGGAAGTCGTCCACGGCCTCAAGCGCGGCCGCGAACTGGGCTTTCCCACCGCCAACCTGTCACCGCGGCTGGAGGGCTTCGTCCCCGCCGACGGCGTGTACGCCGGCTGGCTGATCGACGAGCGCTCCCAGGACGGCCTGCGCTCGGGAACCCGCTACGCCGCCGCCATCAGTGTGGGGCTGAACCCCACGTTCGACGACGTGCCGGTGCGGCAGGTCGAAGCGTACGTGCTGGACGAGACCGACCTGGACCTGTACGGCCACCTGGTCGAGGTGCGCTTCGTCACCCGCATCCGCGGAATGGTCGCCTTCGACGGCATCGACGCGCTCAAGGCCCAGATGACCGACGACGTCGCGCGCGTGCGCGCCGTGCTGGCCGAGCCCCAGGAGCGCGCGGCTCAGTAGGACGAGTCGTCCCGCGAGCCGGTGGGGCCCGCGCCGCTGCCGATGGCGCGCAGCTCTCCGAGGATGGTGGCACTCGCACTGGTGCCCAGGCGCGTGGCTCCCGCCTCCAGCATCGCCAGGGCCGTCTCCAGTCCCCGCACGCCACCGGAGGCCTTCACCTGCACGCCGGGGCCGACGCTCGCGCGCATGAGGCGGACGTGCTCGACCGTCGCGCCGCCGCCGCCGAACCCGGTCGAGGTCTTCACGAAGGCGGCACCGCCGGCCTCGGTCAAGCGGCTGCCGCGGGCGATCTGCTCGTCGTCGAGGTAGGAGGTCTCCAGGATCACCTTCGCGATACGGCCCGATGCCGCATCCACGACGGCGCGGATGTCGTCCACGACGGCGTCGTCGAACCCCGACCGCAGGAACCCGATGTTGACCACCATGTCGACCTCGACGGCGCCGTCGGCCAGCGCCTGGCCGACCTCGGCCACCTTTGCGGCGGTGGAGGTGGTGCCGTGCGGGAAGCCGATCACGGTGCCCACCGCCACTCCCGTGCCCTCGAGCCGGCGGACGGCGTGGGCGATGTCGGACGGTCGCACGCACACGCTGAACACCCCCCACTCCGCGGCGATGTCCAGCTCGGCGTCGACCTGCGGACGGGTCAGCTCCGGCTTGAGGATGGCGTGGTCGATGGTCGCGGCGACGTCGCGTTCGGTGAGGGCGGGCATGACTCCAGCCTAGGCCGACGCGCGATCGGGCGACTGCGCCGGAGCGCGGTCGCGGATGCCGAGGAACGACACGATCCCCCCTGCCGCCAGCAGCACCGAGGTGACCACCGCCGCACGGTGGAACCCGGGGAGATCCAGCGAGCCGCCGACGATCGTTGCCAGGAGGGCGATCACGATGAGGCCCGCCACCCGCGCCACGGCGTTGTTGACCGCCGAGGCGATGCCCGAGCGGCTCTCGTCGATGGAGCCGAGGATCGTCGAGGTCAGGGGCGCGACGGTGAGGGTCAGCCCGATCCCGAACACCAGCACGCTGGGCAGCACCTGCCACCAGTACGAGAAGTCCTCCGACACCGTCAGCAGCACCAGGACGCCCACGGCCATGACGAGGGGACCGGCCGTCATGAAGAGGCGTGACCCCCATCGCCCGGCGAGGGATCCCACCCGCGAGCTGAACAGGATCATGAGGATCGTGACCGGCAGGGTCGCCAGTCCCGCGAGGGTGGCGGGCAGTCCCGCGCCCTGCTGCAGGTACACGCCCATGACGAATCCGTTGAGCGACAGTGCGGCGTAGACGAACGCGGTCGCGAGGTTTCCGGTCCAGAAGTTGCGCACGCGGAACAGACTCAGCGGCATCATCGGCTGCCGCGCGAACCGCTGGCGCACGAGGAACGCCGTGAAGGCCGCGATGCCCAGCGTGAGGGAGCCCCAGATCGCCGGTGACGCCCATCCGAGGCTGGACTGCTCGATGAGCCCGAACACTCCGGCCCCGAGACCCACGGCGCACAGCGCCGCGCCGAGCAGATCCACCGTCGCCCCCGGGCGGCGCTGATCACGGTGGCCGAGGCGCACCACCAGCCACAGGGTGACCGCCAGGGGCAGCACGTTGATCAGGAACACCAGCCGCCACGACGCGAAATCCACGAAGAGACCACCGAGCACGGGCCCCGCGATCATGGCGGCGGTCGTCGCCGCCGTCCAGATCCCGATGGCCCGTGCCTGCGCGGCGTCCCGGAAGTTGGCCGTGATCAGCGCCAGGGAGCTGGGCACCAGCAGCGCCCCCGCCACGCCCTGCAGGGCGCGCGCGACGATGAGGAACTCCGGCGTCGGGGCCGCCGCGATCGCGATCGACGTCACGCCGAACCCGACGAGCCCGATCGTGAGCACGCGCAGGCGCCCGAGCACATCGCTGAGGGAGCCGGCCACCAGGATGAGCGCGCCCAGTGTGATGAGGTAGGCGTCGACCACCCACTGCTGCGTCGTCAGGCCGCCGCCGAGCTCCTCCTGGATCGCCGGCAGGGCGACGGTGACGACGGTTCCATCCAGGAACGACACGAACGACCCGAGGATCGCGATCCACAGGACCAGGCGCTGGTCGCGCGTCATGGGCTCCGTCATGCGCTCCGCCATGGGCACCACCCTAGGCCTCGGCATCCGCGGGCGGGCGGGTGCCTGCGAGGGACTGTGGGTGGCGACAGGGTGGCTCAACATCGCCCCCGACGGATACTCGGAGGACATCCTCGACACAGTCGGCGGGTGAGGCGCCCCCGACGCGCTAGACTGGATGGCGGAAACCCCTTCTCCGCCGACGCAGTTCGCTCAGCGAACGCCTCCGACCGGCTGAGGGGCCGCCCCGCGGGAGTCACGGTTCACACCGCCCCCCGGGATCGCACACCGACCGGATCTGTCGTCGTCGACGCCGAACCGGATGACACGCTCAGGAGGAGCATGCCGACCACGGCGACCGCCGCTTCCGGCTCCACGCAGAAGCGCAGGAAATCCTCGTCCGCACGCCGCGACGACGAGGCCCCACTCATCCCCATCCTCGCGCGCAAGGTGCGCGAGGTGGAGGCCAAGGCCCAGCGCGGCAAGCTCGGCCCGACCAACCGGGTCAAGTTCCAGGTCATCGCCTTCCTCGTCCGCGAGGAGCGGGCGCGCGTGAAGGCCGACTCCGAGATCAGCGATTCCACCCGCTCCGAGCTGCTCAAGCGCCTGGACGGGGTCGCGACGATCCTGGCCAAGACCGCCGCACGCGACACATCGCTCATCCAGCTGCTGGAGGCCGACCAGGTCGCTTCTCCGGTGGCGCGCCGCATGCGACGCGACTGGCTCCTGGAATCCGGCGCGGAGCTGCCGCCGGACGAGTTGATCATCACCGACGTCGCCCCCGCCACGCAGCAGGTCGTTCCCGCCGCCCTCGCCGAGAGACAGGTCGTGCCCCCCGCCGTGGAGGCGCGGATGATGGCCAACCCCTTCCTCGCCCCCGACCTCACCGCCCGCTCTCCCCAGCCCACCCCCCGCCGACGGCTCGATGGCTGGGAGCTCATGGGCCCGCTTTACAAGGCGTTCGAGACCGGTGCCGGTGGCTCGGCGGCGTCCATGGACCTGCCCGAGGTGCCCGAGTTCGACCGTCTGTCGCCCAAGGGCCTGGGCGTCATGCCGCACCAGTCGCGGTTTCTGGAGGCGGTGCGCGCCGGGCACCGCACGTTCCTCCTCGCCGACGAGCCAGGCCTGGGCAAGACCGCCGAATCGGTGCTGGCGGCATCCGTCGCCGGCGCATACCCGCTGCTGGCCGTGGTCCCCAACGTCGTGAAGATGAACTGGGCGCGCGAAGTGGAGCGGTGGACGCCGCACCGGCGCGCGACGGTCATCTCCGGTGACGGCGAGGACATGGACGCCTTCGCCGACGTCTTCATCGTCAACTACGAGATCCTCGACCGCCACCTGTCCTGGCTCAGCTCGATCGGCCTGAAGGGCATGGTCGTCGACGAGGCGCACTTCATCAAGAACCTCTCCTCGCAGCGCTCCCAGAACGTGCTGGCGCTGGCCGGCCGCATCCGCGAGCAGGTGCGCGACCCGCTGCTGCTCGCGCTGACGGGTACCCCGCTGATCAACGACGTCGAGGACTTCGACGCGATCTGGCGCTTCCTCGGCTGGACCAACGGCGAGAAGCCCGGACCCGAGCTGATGGAGAAGCTGGAGGAGACGGGGCTCACCCCCGCCGACAAGGCGTTCTATCCGCAGGCCCGCAGCGCCGTGATCGACATGGGCATCGTCCGGCGCAAGAAGAAGGACGTCGCCGCCGACCTGCCCGACAAGCTCATCGCCGACCTGCCCGTCGAGCTCGACGACGAAGAGGGCCGCTCGATCCGGCGTGCCGAGCGCGAGCTGGCCGACCGGCTCGCCGCGAAGTACCGCCGCATCCTGGAAGCCCGCGGGAATCGCGGACTCGCGGCGGGCGAGATCGACCACGACATCGTGCGCCTGGTCGCCCAGAACGAGCTCGACGAGTCCAAGGCCGCCGGCTCGGGCGCCGAGAACGTGTTCACGATGGTCCGCCGCATCGGCAAGGCCAAGGCGCAGCTGGCCGCCGATTACGCCGTGCAGCTGCAGCGCTCGGTGGGCAAGGTCGTGTTCTTCGCCAAGCACATCGACGTGATGGATGCCGCGGAGGCCCACTTCGCCGCATCCGGTGTGCGCACGGTCTCCCTCCGCGGTGACCAGACCACGCCCGCGCGCCAGGAGGCGATCGACGCCTTCAACAACGACCCGGGCGTGGGCATCGCGGTGTGTTCCCTGACCGCCGCCGGCGTCGGGGTGAACATGCAGGCCGCATCCAACGTCGTGCTGGCCGAGCTCAGCTGGACCGCCGCCGAGCAGACGCAGGCGATCGACCGCGTGCACCGCATCGGACAGGGTGAGCCGGTCACCGCGTGGCGCATCATCGCCGCGCACACGATCGACACGAAGATCGCCGAGCTCATCGACTCCAAGCAGGGGCTCGCGCTGCGTGCCCTGGACGGCGTGGCAATGGATGCCGCATCCAGCGACTCCGTGCAGCTCAGCGCGCTCACGCACCTGCTGCGTCAGGCTCTCGGCGGCGACTGAGGACCCACCCGGGCCGTGTGGCAGCGGCCCGGTGCGGCCGCTAGGGTCAGGGTGGCAGCGTCGCCGCGACTTCACTCCGATACAGCGAGGACTCCAGCTATGAAGATCGGCATTCTGACGAGCGGCGGGGACTGCCCCGGCCTGAACGCGGTGATCCGCGGCACCGTGCTCAAGGGCACGACCACCTACGGCATCGAGTTCGTCGGGATCCGCGACGGCTGGCGCGGCGTCGTCGACGCCGACTTCTTCCCGCTGACCCGCCACGAGGTGAAGGGCCTGTCCAAGGTCGGCGGGACGATCCTCGGCACCAGCCGCACGAACCCCTACGAGGGGCCGCGCGGGGGAGCGGAGAACATCGCCAAGACCCTGTACGGGCACCGCATCGACGGCATCGTCGCCATCGGCGGCGAAGGCACCCTCGCGGCAGCCGACCGGCTCGCCAAGGACGGGATCAACGTCCTGGGCGTCCCGAAGACCATCGACAACGACCTCCGGGCCACCGACTACTCGTTCGGCTTCGACACGGCCGTGAACATCGCGACCGACGCGATGGACCGCCTCCGCACCACGGGCGACTCGCATCAGCGGTGCATGGTCGCCGAGGTGATGGGCCGTCACGTCGGATGGATCGCGCTGCACGCCGGCATCGCCGCGGGGGCCCACGTCATCTGCATCCCCGAGGTGCCGATGTCGATCGAGGAGATCTGCGCGCAGGTCTCCCGCGCGCACGACCGCGGTCGCGCTCCGCTCGTGGTCGTGTCCGAGGGCTTCACCCTCAAGGGCATGGACGAGGCCTACAGCGACAAGGGCCTGGACGCCTTCAACCGCCCGCGCCTGGGCGGGATCAGCGAGGTGCTCGCCCCCGAGATCGAACGCATCACCGGCATCGAGACCCGCTCGACGGTGCTCGGCCACATCCAGCGGGGCGGATCGCCGTCCGCCTTCGACCGCGTGCTCGCCACGCGCCTGGGCCTGCACACGGCCGACGCGCTGATGGACGAGGCGTGGGGGCAGATGGTGGCGATGCGCGGCACCGACATCGTGCGCGTTCCCTTCGCGGACGCCCTCGGTGAGCTCAACAGCGTCCCCTACTACCGCTACGAAGAGGCCGCCGCACTCTTCGGCTGACCCGGGAGCGCCCCAACACAGCCTGCCGAAAACGGGGGCCGCGCGGCGGGGTCAGGCGTCGGCGAGGCCGACGACGTCGAGGAGCCACGCGAGTTCGAACGCGCGCTCCTTCCATGCGTTGTATCGGCCGCTCACACCGCCGTGCCCGGCGACCATCTCGCACTTGAGCATCGCGTCGGCGCCCACTTCCCGCAGGCGCGCGACCCACTTGGCCGGCTCGACGTACAGCACGCGGGTGTCGTTGAGGGAGGTGACGGCGAGGATGCGGGGATACCGCACCCCCTCGCGCACGTTCTCGTACGGCGTATACGACTTCATGTAGGCGTAGACGTCGGGATCGTGCAGCGGGTCGCCCCACTCGTCCCACTCGATCACCGTGAGCGGGAGCGAGGGATCCAGGATCGTCGTCAGGGCGTCCACGAACGGCACATCGGCGAGGATCCCGGCGAACAGCTCTGGGGCGAGGTTGGCGACGGCGCCCATCAGGAGGCCGCCCGCGCTGCCGCCCTCCGCGACCATCCGGTCGGGGGTGGTGTAGCCCGCGTCGATCAGATGCCGTGCGCAGTCGACGAAATCGGTGAAGGTGTGGCGCTTGGCCAGCAGCTTGCCGTCTTCGTACCACTGGCGACCCATCTCACCGCCGCCGCGCACGTGCGCCACGGCGAAGACGACGCCGCGGTCCAGCTCCGACAGCCGTGCGACCGAGAAGCCGGGCTCGATCGAGTGCTCGTAGGAGCCGTACCCGTACAGGTGCAGCGCGCGGGGCTCCGCGCCGGCCTCGCCGAACGAACGCTTCCACACGACCGACACCGGCACGCGGGTTCCATCCTGCGCCGTGGCCCACACGCGCTCCTGCGCGTAATCGGCGGGGTCGTAGCCGCCCAGGACCGGCTGGCGCTTGCGCAGCAGCAACTCGCCGGTGGAGACGTCGTAGTCGAAGATCGTCCCGGGGGTCACGAACGAGCCGTAGCCCAGGCGCACGAGCGGCGGCGCCCACTCCGGGTTCCCCGCCGTCCCCACGCTGTACAGCGGCTCCTCGAACCCCACCTCCCGCAGCGTCCCGTCGGCGTAGTCCAGCAGCGCGACGCGCGCGAGCCCGTCCCGGCGGTAGGCGGCCACACCCCAGTCGCGGAACGTGTCGAGGTCGAGCAGCCGCCGGCCCGGCTCATGCGGGAGCACGACCGAGCGCTGTCCCTGGGGGTCGGATGCAGCCACCCGGACCAGTTCGAAATCCAGCGCACCGTCGTTGTGCAGGACGTAGAGGACGTCCTGCCCGTCCACGACGGCGTGGGATGCGGAGTACTCCACGCCCTCGCGCCGCGGCCACACCACGCGCGGCTCGGACCGCAGGTCGTCTGCGTCGACGAGCCATTCCTCGCTCGTGATGGAGGAGCCGACCTCGATCATGAGGTAGCGGTGGCTGCGCGTGAACCCGGCGCCGACCCAATACCGCTCGTCGGGCTCGGTGAACAGCTTCACGTCATCGGCGACGGGGGTGCCGAGTTCGTGCAACCACACCGTGTCGGGCCGCCACGCGTCATCCACCGTCGTGTACACGATGAAGCGGCCGTCGGGGGAGAACCCGGCCCCCGCGAAGGTCCCGGGGATCTCGTCGGGCAGGTTCTCGCCGGTGGCGAGATCGCGCACCCGCAGCGTGTAGCGCTCGTCCCCTGCGACGTCGACGCCGTAGAGCAGCTGCGTCCCGTCCTCTGAGACGTCGAAGCTGCCCAGCGAGAAGAAGTCGTGTCCGTCGGCTTCGACGTTCGCGTCCAGCAGGATCTGCTCGCCGGGCACCTCGGCATCCGGCGACAGCTCGGGCGGGGTCCAGTCGTCGGGGGAGGCGATGGGAGCACGGCACTGGATGCCGTACTGGCTGCCCTCGACCGTGCGGCCGTAGTACCACCACCGCCCCTGCCGAGTCGGCACCGACAGGTCGGTCTCCAGGGTGCGGCCCTTGATCTCGCCGAAGATCTGCTCGCGCAATCCGGACAGGTGCGCCGTGCGCGCCTGCGTGAAGGCGTTCTCGGCCTCCAGATGCGCGATCACCGCGGGGTCCTCCTTGGCCCTCAACCACTCGTACGGGTCGTCGAAGGTGTCGCCGTGGTGCGTGCGGGCGACGGGCTTGCGCTCGGTGTGCGGTGCGAGGGGGGATGCGGCGGTGTCGGTCACGCTCCCACGGTAGTGGAGCGTGTCGTGCCAGGGCGCGGGCGCAAGTTTGACCCACGGGGACGAGGGTGTCAGGATTCTGCGGTGCCCGGAAAACGGGACACGACTAGACGGTGAACTGTTCGTTCGTCACACGGCCGCGTCGTCGGCCGCCCCCCACATCCCCTTACGGAAAGCGAACGGTGGAGACCGCAACTCTCGTCATCGTGCTGGTGATCGTGCTGGCACTGTTCTTCGACTTCACCAACGGGTTCCACGACACCGCCAACGCGATGGCGACCCCCATCGCCACCGGGGCGCTCAAGCCGCGCGTCGCCGTGCTGCTGGCTGCCGTGCTGAACCTCGTCGGAGCGTTCCTGTCCACAGAGGTCGCCAAGACCATCTCCGGAGGCATGATCCGCGAGGATGAGATCTCCGTGACGATCTTCCCGGCGATCATCTTCGCCGGGCTCATCGGCGCCATCACGTGGAACATGCTGACGTGGCTGCTGGGCCTGCCCTCCAGCTCCTCGCACGCGCTGTTCGGCGGGCTCATCGGCGCGACGCTGGTGGGCGTGGGGACGACAGCGATCGACTTCGGCGTGGTGATGTCCAAGGTCATCCTTCCGGCCCTGATCGCACCGCTGACGGCGGGGATCATCGCGTTCGTCGTGACCAAGATCGCCTACGCCGTGACTCGCCGCTACGACGCCAAGCCCGACGGCCGCGACGGGTTCCGCTGGGGCCAGATCTTCACCTCCAGCCTCGTCGCTCTCGCGCACGGCACGAACGACGCCCAGAAGACCATGGGCGTCATCACGCTCGCCCTGATCACGGTCGGCTGGCAGTCCACCGCGCACCCCGAGCCGCAGCTGTGGGTCGTGGTGGCGTGCGCGGTCACGATCGCCCTGGGCACGTACATGGGTGGATGGCGCATCATCCGCACCCTGGGCAAGGGCCTCACCGACGTCAAGCCCGCGCAGGGCTTCTCCGCCGAGACCTCCACGGCGGCGACGATCCTCGCCTCCAGCGCCCTGGGCTTCGCGCTGTCGACCACGCAGGTGGCCTCGGGTTCCGTGATCGGGTCGGGCCTGGGCCGGCGCGGATCGATCGTGCGGTGGGGCACCGTGGGACGCATCATGATCGGATGGCTGCTGACGCTGCCGGCAGCCGGCGCCGTCGGCGCGTTCGCGGCGCTCATCGTGGTGTGGCTGGGCCCGTGGGGCATCGCCTTCGACGCGGTGCTGGCGCTGGCGATCATCCTGGGGCTCTTCCTGCGCTCGCGGCGGAACCGGGTGGATTCCTCCAACGCCATGAGCGAGGTCGCGGTGTCGGGTCGTGCCGTGAAGGTCACGCCCAATCCGCCCCCCACGCGGCGTCAGCGCCGGCGTGCGGATGCGGCGGCAGAGGAACAGCCCTCCCGCACGGATGAGGGGAGCCGGTCATGATCGCCATCGACTGGACGTCGTTCCTGCAGGTGTTCGCCGCGGCGCTGGTGGGCGCCGTGCTGGTGGTGCTGTTCTACGCGCTCGGACTGCGGCTGCTCGTGCGCGCCGGGCGCGTGCCCGTCGTCGCGCCGGCGACGTTCACCGACGCGATCGCCGTGGTCACCGACAAGCAGCGCCGCCGTGCGGAGAAGGCCGCGGCCAAGGCGGCGAAGAAGAACCCGCTCACGCCCGGCCAGAAGCGCCTCGCGCTCTACGGGGCCTACGCGTGCTTCTTCGTGTGCACTCTGGCGGTGCTCGCCGGGCTCGTCCTCATCGTCGTGGGGCACTGAGGACGTCCGCGCCCGACTCTAGGGTGGAGCCATGCGCACAGCGGTCCGTTTCGGTCAGCACCCACCCGCCCAGCGGGTGATCGTCCACGTCAGCGACACGCACCTGCTCGCCGGCGACCGGCCGCTCGGAGGTCGATACGACACCGCCGGCCACCTCACCCGCACCCTCGAGGCCGTGGAAGGGCTGGGGGTACGACCCGACGCGATCGTGTTCACCGGCGACCTCACCGATCTCGGTGAGCCGGAGGCGTACCGCACACTCCGCGCCACGGTCGAGCCGGCGGCGGCCCGGCTGGGCGCGCCGGTGGTGTGGGTGGCCGGCAACCACGACGAGCGCCCGGCGCTGCGCCGCGAGCTGCTGGGCCTGGAGCCCACCGAGGAACCGGTCACGGGCGTGTGGGATCTGGGCGGACTGCGGCTGATCGCCCTGGACACCTCGGTTCCCGGCTGGCATCACGGCGACCTGGATGCGGCGCAGCTGGAGTGGCTGCGCGAGGTGCTCGCCACCCCGGCCGAGCTCGGAACGATCCTCGCCCTGCACCACCCGCCGCTGCCCTCGCACATCCCACTGTTCGACATCCTGGAGCTGCGCGACCAGGAGGGGCTCGCGGCCGCGATCGCCGGCTCGGACGTACGGCAGATCCTCGCCGGTCACCTGCACTACTCCACCAGCGGCATGTTCGCCGGCGTCCCCGTGAGCGTCGCGGCGGCCACGTGCTACACGATGGACCTCGCGCGCCCGGCAGAGGAGGTCAACGGGATGGACGCGGGCCAGTCCTTCCATCTCGTCCACGTGTACGAGGACACGATCACCTCGGCCGTGGTGCCCGTCGTGGACGCCGAGACGTCCGGCGCGTTCACCGCGGAATGGGTGCAGGAAATGGCGGCGCTCACGCCCGAGGAGCGACTCGAGGCCTTCTCCCGCAAGCGACCGCCCGCGCCCTGAGGTGTACGCCGGGTACAGTCCCGGGCGGCGGGGGTACACGGTGGCGGCGAGACCGGAGGCCTGCGGCGGGTAGGCTCGGAGAACCCCCGACCGCCGTGAGACGACCCACGAGGACACCACACATGGCACTGGACGCAACGACGCGCACCCGCATCGAGACCGACTCCCTCGGCTCGCTGGAAATCCCCGCCGATGCCTACTGGGGCATCCATACGGCCCGGGCTCTGGAGAACTTCCCCATCTCCAAGCGGCCCATCTCCGTCTACCCGAACCTCGTGCGCGCGCTCGCGATGGTCAAGCAGGCCTCGGCACGCGCCAACCGTGAGATCGGCGTGCTCGATCCCGCCAAGGCCGACCTGATCGACGCTGCCGCCCAGCGCGTGATCGACGGCGAGTTCCACGACCAGTTCGTGGTTGGTGTCATCCAGGGCGGCGCCGGCACGTCGACGAACATGAACGCCAACGAGGTCATCACCAACGTGGCGCTGGAGATGGCGGGCCGTGCCAAGGGCGACTACGCCTTCCTCTCGCCCATCGACGACACCAACCGCAGTCAGTCCACCAACGACGTGTACCCGACGGCGATCAAGGTGGGGCTGTCGCTGACACTGCTGACCCTCCTGGGCGAACTCGACCTGCTGCGCAAGGCGTTCCTGACCAAGGCCGCCGAGTTCCGCGACGTGCTGAAGGTCGGCCGTACGCAGCTGCAGGATGCCGTGCCCATGACCCTGGGTCAGGAGTTCAACGGGTTCGCCACCACGCTGGGGGAGGACTACAACCGCCTCACCGAGAACGCCTACCTCATGTACGAGATCAACATGGGCGCCACGGCGATCGGCACCGGCATCACGACGCATCCGGCCTACGGGGCCGCCGTCCTGCGACACCTCCGCGAGATCACGGGCCTGGATCTGGAGACGGCGACCGACCTCGTGGAATCCACGAGCGACACCGGGTCGTTCATGTCGTTCTCCTCCTCGCTCAAGCGCAACGCCATCAAGCTCTCGAAGATCTGCAACGACCTGCGGCTGCTCTCCAGCGGCCCGCAGGCAGGGTTCGGGGAGATCAACCTGCCCGCCCGTCAGGCCGGCTCGAGCATCATGCCGGGCAAGGTCAACCCCGTCATCCCCGAGGTGGTCAACCAGGTCGCCTTCGCCGTGGCCGGTGCCGACCTCACCGTGACGATGGCCGTGGAGGGCGGCCAGCTGCAGCTGAACGCCTTCGAGCCGGTGATCGCGCACTCCATCTTCCAGTCGCTCACGTGGATGCAGCAGGCCATGTGGACGCTGCGGGTCAACTGCGTGGAGGGCATCACCGCCAACCGCGAGCGGCTCGGGGCCATGGTCGGCGCCTCCGTCGGCGTCGTCACGGCTCTCACCCCGTTCATCGGCTACGCGGCGGCGGCGGCGCTGGCCAAGACGGCGCTGCTGACCGGACACAACGTCGCCGACCTCGTCGTGGAGGCGGGGCTGATGACGCGCGAGGAAGTGACCAAGCAGCTCTCGCCCATGCGGCTGTCGGGGCTGGAGGCGATCACGGAGGCGGTGCCGATCATCCACGCGGCCGAGAACGTCGTCGCCCGCGCCGACGACTGACCCCGTCGCCGAGGACTGACGCCGCCGGGCGTTCAGTCCAGGATGCGGCAGTGCGTCGTGAGCTCACCGATGCCATCGACCCCGACGGTGACCGTCGAGCGGTCGCGGAGGAAGATCTGCGGGTCGCGGGAGTAGCCGGCTCCGCCCGGGCTGCCGGTGGAGATGAGGGTCCCGGGCAGCAGCGTCACCGAGTGGGAGAGGTGCGAGATGAGCGCCGCCACCGAGCGCACCATCTGGCCCGTCGAGGCGTCCTGCACGCGGTGCCCGTCCACCACCGTCCAGATGTGGAGGTCCTGCGGGTCGGGGATCTCGTCCGCCGTCACGACGAACGGGCCCGTCGGGGTGAATCCGTCGAAGGACTTGCACCGCGACCACTGCGCCTCCGAGAACTGGATGTCGCGCGCGGTGATGTCGTTGACGACGGTGTACCCCCACACGTGGTCCAGTGCGTCGTCGACGGTGACGTCCTTGGCCGGGCGCCCGATGATCACGCCCAATTCGGCTTCGTAATCGACCGACTGGCTGAGGCTGCGGGGCCACGAGGTGGTCGCGTCATGAGCGGTGAGGGAGTTCGGCCACAGCACGAACACCGTCGGGGTCGCGTCGGTCTTCAGCCCGAGCTCCCCCGAGTGGGCGGCGTAGTTCAGGCCCACCGCGAGGATGACCGGAGGGGTCAGCACGGCCGAGGCGAAGACGGGCCGACTCAGCGGATGCCACGACGCGTCGTCCTGCGCATCCCGCACGCGATCGAGCAGCTCATCGCCGCCGGCGATCAGTTCCTCGAGGGTGCCCGGCGCCCCGGGGAACAGCTCGTCGACGAAGGTGCTCTCGCCCTCGCGCACGAGGA
Source organism: Microbacterium sp. dk485 (assembly GCF_004570445.1). Lineage (NCBI taxonomy): Bacteria > Bacillati > Actinomycetota > Actinomycetes > Micrococcales > Microbacteriaceae > Microbacterium > Microbacterium sp. dk485. The sequence goes on along the minus strand of NZ_SPQW01000001.1, from coordinate 73,322 downwards.
TCAAGCGGGGCGCGGCCGAGGCCGAGGGGACCACATGGGCGAAACGCATCCCTCCACGCTACCGGTCGCGACAGGCTGCTCCGCCCGGCCGGGAGGGGGTCGCCGCCGCCCCTATGCTGAGCGCATGTCGTATCCCTCGCCGCTGTCGCAGCCGCATCCCGGCGTCGGCGCATCCATCCGCCCCGCCCCCGCGGCGCCCGCTCCGCCTCCCGCGCCACGCCGGTCCCGCGGCACGGGCGCCGCCCTCATCTGGGTCGGCGGCGTGCTGGTGCTCGTACTCCTGGGGCTCGTCGCCTACTTCGTCCGCTTCCTCGGGCCCGGAGCATCCGTGGCCGGCATGATCCTGGCCGCCATCCCGTTCGTCGGCGTGTGGCTGGCGGTGCGGATCGTCGACCGGTGGGAGCCGGAGCCGCGCGGACTGGTCGTCTTCGCCATCGCGTGGGGAGCGATCGCGTCGGTGGCCATCGCGCTGGCCGTGGACCTCGGGCTCGTCCTGCTGTTCGGGATGGGCGAGTCGTGGGTGGGCTCCGTCGTGCAGGCGCCCATCGTGGAGGAGGTGGCGAAGGGCCTGGGGGTCCTGCTCATCTACGCCACCGCGCGCCGGGCCTTCAACGGGCCGGTGGACGGAGTGGTGTACGGCGCGCTGGTGGGTGCGGGGTTCGCCTTCACGGAGAACATCCAGTACTTCGCCGTGAGCCTGCTGGAAGGCGGTGTGGCCGAGCTGACGCTCACCTTCTTCCTGCGCGCCGTGCTCTCCCCGTTCGCGCACGTCATGTTCACCGCCATGACGGGGTTCGCTCTCGGTCTGGCAGCCCGCCGCGCGGCGGGTGCCGGCACGACGCTGGGGTACTTCCTGGCGGGGCTCGTCGTGGCCATCGCGCTGCATGCGCTGTGGAACGGCTCGGCGGTGTTCGCAGACTTCTTCGGCATGTACATCACGCTCCAGGTTCCGCTGTTCGTGGTGTTCATCCTGGGGATCGTGCTGCTGCGGCGGGAGGAGGCACGGCTGACGCGCGCCCGCCTGGGCGAGTACGCCGCGGCCGGGTGGTTCACGCCGCAGGAGGTCGACATGCTCGCCACCGGGCCCGGCCGGCGCGCAGCGCTCGCGTGGGCGCGCACGCTGCGGGGCGACCGCCGTGCGCTCATGCGCTCGTTCATCGCCGACGCGACGGCGCTCGCCGCCGCCAGGGAGCGCGCTCTCACGGGCCGCGATCCGCACGCCGCCGAGGCCGAACGCGAGCTTCTCGCGCGTTCCTCGCACACCCGACTGGCACTGTTCGCACCCTGACCCGGGAGTCGTGTCGCCGGGCGGAACAGGACTCAGCGCCCGGTGCCGCGGCGATGCCTGCGTGTCTCCCGAGCGCTGAGTTGGCCTGTCCCCAGGATCGCGCGGGCGCCCGGGAGTGTCAAGGGGTGCCGCGGCCGGGCGCCCCGGCGTGCTTGGATGAAGGCATGACCGAACGCACCAAGCCCGAATTCGACGCACCCCAGGGCCCCGCTCCCACCGACCTCGTCATCCGCGACCTCATCGTCGGCGACGGACCCGAGGCCAAGCCCGGCGACACCGTGACCGTGCACTACGCGGGCGTGGAGTACGACTCCGGCGAGGAGTTCGACTCGTCGTGGGGCCGGGGCGAGAGCATCCAGTTCCCCCTGCGCGGCCTCATCCAGGGGTGGCAGGACGGCATCCCCGGCATGAAGGTCGGCGGACGCCGCGAGCTCGTCATCCCGCCGCACCTCGCGTACGGACCCGCCGGCGGCCACTTCCTCGGCGGCAAGACCCTCATCTTCATCATCGATCTGCTCGCCGTCGGCTGAGCCCGGCGTCCCGATGGGGTCGGATGCTGCGGCGTCCGGCCCCATCGCCGTCTCCGTGCCCGCGGGCGGATCATGCGGACTCTACCGTCGCCGAGGGGGCGGATCTTAGGCTCGCGTGCCGAGGGCGGCGTCCTGGCCGCCCGGTGAGGGGCCGGCGCGGTGAACTACGGGATCAGCATCCTCTTCCGGGCGATCCCCCTTCTCATGGGGGCGGTCTGCCTGAGCTTCGGCTGGTACGTCTTCGCAGGCGGCGACGATGCCGCCCACCGCACGGCGGGGCACGTGCTCATCTCGCTCACCGCCATCTGCATCGCCCTGTTCACGACCGCGGCGATGATCATCCGCCAGCTCACGCACACGTTCGCACCGGTGTGGAAGGTCGTGCTGCCGATCGTCGGTTACGGGGTCGCGGTGGCCACCGCGGTGTGGGGCCTGGGAATCCGCAGCGGCCCGACGAACGCCGACTTCGTCGCCGGCCACGTCGTTTTCGGCGTCGGGCTCGTCGCGGCCTGCGTCACGACGGTCGCCGTCGCCTCGAGCGCCTTCACCCTCATCACCAAGAACGCCGCGGGACGGCCCGAGGACGGCCCGCCCGACGAAGCCTACGGTCGGGCCGTCGCGGTGGGGCTCATGTGCCTGCCGGCCGCCGCCGCCGCCGTGCTCGTCGTGTGGGCCGGGATCCTGCTGGCGGACTCCGCCGATGCTCCACGGTACGTCGCCGGGCACGTCATGATCGGCCTCGCGGCCGTCTGCGCGAGCCTCATCTCGCTCGTGGCCACGGTCGGGCGCCAAGTGCGCAACGAGTTCGGGGAGCGCGAGCGGTGGATGTGGTCGATCTGGGTATTGGCGATGGGCAGCGCCGCGATCGTCTGGGGCCTGTTCGTGCTGTTCGGATCCGACCGTGCCGACCGGATCCCGCCCGGGTGCATCCTCATCGGGCTGGGGCTCATCTGCTTCAGCATCATCTCGAAGGTGTTCCTGCTGGCCTCGGTGTGGCGACGCGAATTCGTCCTCGCCGACCGCGTGCCGCTCATCCCGGTGTTCACGTGTCTTGCGTGCCTGTTCTTCGCCGCGTTCCTCGCCGAGGCGGCCGCCACCGATCCGGACTTCTTCATCCCGGCGCGCGTGCTCACGGGACTCGGCGCGGTGTGCTTCACGTTGTTCTCGATCGTGTCCATCCTGGAGGCGGGCACGTCGAAGACGTCGTGACCCGCGTCACACGACGCTGCGCGGGCGCAACCGGATCCGCTCCTGCACGAGCAGGATGCCGAGGATCACGATGACCGCGCCGGCCGGCTCGTTCCACGAGAGGCTCTCCCCGAGCACGGCGACGCCGAGGATCACCCCCACCACGGGCGTGATGTAGGTGACCGTGGATGCGCGCGTGGGCCCCCACGCGGCCAGGGCGTTCTGGTTCCAGATGTACGCGAAACCGGTGCCGAGGAACCCGAGCAGAAGGACGCTGATGAGCACAGGCGGGCTCCATCGCACCGGCTCGAGGAAGACCACCGGCGACAGCAGCAGCATGATCCCCGCCCCGACCCCGATGTACCCGCCGGCCAGGGCGATCCCCGACAGACCCGTGGTGGCGAGGAAGCGGCGCATGTACGCCAGGCTGAAGCCGTAGCACGCGGTGGCGCCGAGGATCGCCACCTGGGCGACGGTGCTGGTCGCGCCCAGGGTCGCGCCGGGCGCGATGATGAGGACCACGCCGGCCACGCCGATCGCGATGCCGACGAGCTGCCCTGTGCGCAGTCGCTCGACGCGGAACGCCGCCCACGCCATCAGCGCGGTCATGATCGGGGTCGTGGCGTTGAAGATGCTGGCGAGGCTGGAGGTGACGTACTGCTGCGCCCACGCGAACAGCAGGTACGGGATGACGCAGAAGGTCACGGCGATCACCGTGAGATGACCCCACACCCGCGGTGAGCGGGGGAGCCGCTCCCGGCGTATGAGGATGATCGCGGTCAGGGCGATGGCGCCGAACACGAGGCGCGCCCACGCCACCTGCGCCGGGGTCATCCCGGTGAGGGCGACGGCGATGAACAGGAAGCTCGACCCCCACACGATGCCGGCGAGGACGAACTGCACGCCGACGGAGAGGGAGGAGGGGGTGCGCACGAGCGGGGGAGCAGCCACCCGCCGACGATAGCGCCGCCGTGCGACACCTCCGGGCGGTTCCGACTGCGACGTCCGGAATCCGCCGACGGTCGGCCGTCCGCCGTCGTCAGGGCACGGGATCGGCGGCGTCGTAGTGGCGGAAGCGGGGGTTCAGGCGCACCAGCACGCCCACGAGGGCGAGGATGGCGAGGCCGCCCAGCAGCGGCGGGAACCACAGCGCCGTCACGGTGGCCAGCGCACCGGCGTACAGCGAGCCCAGGCGGGGGCCGCCGGCGACGACCACGATGAACACGCCCTGCAGTCGTCCGCGGATGTTGTCGGGGACGGCGGCCTGGAGCATCGTGGATCGGAAGATGGCGCTGACGTTGTCGGCAGCGCCGGAGAGGGCCAGGGCGACCATGGCCGCCACGATGAGGGGGACGTTCGCGGACCCGGCGTCGACGCGGTCGGGGGCGGACACGCCGAGGGCGGCGGCCACCAGGACGAGGGCGAACAGCAGGATCGCCGCCCCGTATGCCAGGATCGCCCGCTCGATGCCCAGCCCCTGCCGGCGCACGCGTCCGACCGGTCCGGAGAACAGGCTCGACAGGAGCACACCCGCGGCGATCGCGGAGGTCAGCGCGCCGGTGGTGATCGCGCCGCCGCCCAGCAGCACGGCTCCGATGGCGGGGAACAGCGCGAGGGGCTGACCGAACGTCATCGCGACGACGTCGAGGATGAACTGCAGGCGGATGTTCGACGCGCGGCGCAGGAACCGCCAGCCATCCCGGAGCGACTCCAGGCCGGCCTTGACGACATCGCCCTCGGGGGCGATCTTCGGCAGGGTCCACAGCCCCAGGAAGAGGCCGAGCATGAGCACGACGTCGATCGTGTAGGTCCAGGCGTACCCCGTGAAGGCGACCAGGAGACCCGCCAGCGCCGGGCCGCCCATCACCATGATCCCGGCTGAGATCCCCTGCAGCGCGGCGGCGGCGGGGAGCTGCTCGCGCGGGATGAGACGCGGCACGATCGCCGCGCGCGTGGCCATGACGACGGAGTTCGCGGCGGAGTTGACCACGCTCAGGGCGTAGAGCCACCACACCGTCTCCCCGCCGGCCCACGCCAGCGCCGACAGCAGGACGGTGGAGGTGAACGTCACGGAGGCGGCGATCAGGGCGACCGAGCGGCGGTCGAAGGAATCCGCCAGCATCCCGCCGTACAGTCCTGCGACGATCATCGGCAGCAGCCCGGCGACGGCGATCATGGCGACGGCGAGGGTATCGCCGGTGAGCTCGTACACGTGCAGCATGACCGCCACGACCGTGAGCTGTCCGCCCAGGCCCGCCAGTGCGGATCCCACCCACAGCCGGGCGAAGGCGGGTGTGCTCAGCGGTCGGAGATCGACGAGATGGTGTCGCTGCAGCATTCGGCGACGCGAGGGGCGGGGGCCGGTGGTCACGGTCGCCGCGCGCGGACGGCGGGGGAGTGTCGACGCATCCGTCCAGGCTAGTCCGGTCGCCGGCGGGAGCGTTCGCCCCTGCCGCTTCGCGCTGGTAGACTTGTTCGGTTGCCGTTGGATCGGCCGCGGAGAAAGAGAGCCCACGCATCAGGCGTCGGGCGCCGCGCAACAAGCAGAAAGGGGATCCCATCTATGCCACTCGAGTCAGACGCTAAGAAGGCGATCATCGAAGAGTACGCGACGCACCCCGGTGACACCGGATCCCCCGAGGTGCAGGTCGCGATGCTGACGCAGCGCATCAAGGACCTCACCGAGCACCTCAAGGAGCACAAGCACGACCACCACTCGCGTCGTGGTCTGTTCTTGATGGTGGGTCAGCGCCGTCGTCTGCTCGGCTACCTCCAGGACATCGACATCGCGCGTTACCGCTCGCTGATCGAGCGTCTGGGGCTCCGCCGCTAAGGCACCGCCACCCGGCGTATATCGCACTTCTCGAGGGCCGTCCCAGGTGTGGGGCGGCCCTCGTTTTCGTTCCCGCGCGCACGTCCATCCGCGAGACTGCACGCCACCGGCGAGACCGCGACATGATGTCGCGGTCTCGTCACGTGCGTGCAGTCTCGCGGAGGGGCGGACCTGAGCCGCGCGGGCGCGCGGAAGCCGCGCGGGCGCGCGGAAGCCGCGCGGGCGCGAGGGGGTCAGGGCGTGGCGGCGCGGGCGGAAACGAGGTCCGGGTGGTGGATGGCGGCCACGTCGGGGTGGGCCCGCAGGCGCGACTTCAGCGCGTTCTCGCCGTAGGTGGCGTGGATCGGGTTGCTCGGGTCTTCCGTGACGCCGCGCGCCTGGGCGGCGAGCTCGGCGGGCAGCTCGATGATCGGCAGGCGGGCGTCCAGCGCCGGGTTGAAGAAGAACGGCACCGAGATGCGCTCGTCGGGGTAGCGCGGGGAGATCACGCGGTGGTTGGTCGCGGTGAGGTAGCCCTGCGTGGCGTACTCGAGCAGCTCGCCGATGTTCACCACGAACGCACCGGGCACCGGCGGAGCATCCACCCATTCGCCGTCGCGCTGCACCTGCAGGCCGCCCTTGCCCGGCTCCACCCACAGCAGGGTCAGCACGCCGGAGTCCTTGTGCGCGCCGACGCCCTGGGCCCACGGGTCCTCCTTGCCCGGGTAGCGGACGATCTTGATGAGGGTCTGCGGCTCACCGAAGTGGCGGTCGAAGTACGACTCCTCGGCGCCCAGTGACAGCGCCCACGCGCGCAGCAGCTTGCGGGCGACCCCGGTGAGGTGGTCGTGCCATTCGCTGACGACCTCCTGCAGCTCGGGCTGGGCGTCGGGCCACAGATTCGGGCCGATCAGCCGCGCGTAGTCGGGGGCGTCCGCATCCGTGACCGGCTCCCGCTCGGGGCCGACGTCGATCTGCTCGCGCCAGTCGACCCTGCCCTGCGTGCGCTCGCCGCCCACGCGGGTGTACCCGCGGAAGTGAGGGCTCTGGACGTTCTCGATCGCGAGCTTGTCCGCCTCCGGGAGGGCGAAGAAGTCCTTCGCCGCCTGCAGGAGCTTGCCCTCCAGCTCGGGCGTGACGCCGGTGCCGGTGAGGTAGAAGAAGCCCACGTCGTGGGTCGCGGCGCGCAGCTCGTCGCGGAAGCGCTCCGCGGCCTGCGGACCCTGGTCGAGGAGGGACAGATCCAGCACGGGAAGGTTCAGATCGGACATGCCCCGAGGCTAGATCGCGTTCCTCGCGCGGCGCACGAATGTTGCGTCGCGTTACCGGTCGCCGGGGCCGGACGCCTTCTCGCGCGTCGCGCCGTCGCGGGGGCGCCGCGAACCCGTCGGGTCATTGCGCCGGCCCTCGCGGGAGGCGAGTGTGGGATCGGCGAACAACCACCCGGGGCGCGGCTCGATGAGCGGGCGGAAGACCCGGCGGACCGGGCGCGTGGCCAGCGCCAGCGCGATGAGTACGCTCGCCACGACCACCAGCGGCAGCCACAGCCAGGTCGGCTCGGCGTCGCGGAGGATCCCCGACTCCCGGAACGGGTACAGGACGAAGGAGTGCAGCAGGTAGACGTACATCGTGTACTGCCCGAACTGCGTCCACCAGGTCTGGCGCCGGGGGAGCAGCGCGAAGAACGCCGTGCACAGGATGAGCGCGACCACCAGCAGCAGCATCCGCACCCCGCCGGCCCACCACTGCGGCCCGACCATCTCGCCGTACGCTGTGTCGTAGAAGAGCCAGGCGCGCAGATCGACGTCACGCCACACGTCCACGAAGTACCAGCACGCCAGGGCGGCCGCCGCGAACGTCGCGACCGAACCCGCGATCACCCACCACGGGCGCCGGCGCAGCAGTCCCAGGCGCTCGACGATGTCGTTCTCGCGCAGCCACCAGCCCAACGTGAAGAACGGCAGCAGTCCCAGCGTGCGGGTGAGCGCGAACGTCGAGTCGATGTTGGGCAGATACCCCACGCCGACCGAGATGACGACCGTCCACAGCAGCGGCCAGCGCAGAAGCGCGAGATACGGCAGCACGACACGGAAGATCCCGAGTGCGACCAGGAACCACAGCGTCCACGACGGCTGAGTCGGGTTGGGGTTGGCCTGGCCCTCCACGAGCCACTTGGTCAGCGTCCACAGCGCCTCGAAGATGGCGTACGGCACGAGGATGTCGGTGAGCACGCGGGCCATCTGCGGGCGCGTGGGGGTTCCCGCCTTGGAGAAGTAGCCGGAGATCAGCGCGAACGCGGGCATGTGGAAGGCGTACACGAGGAGGTACATGCCCAGCGCGATGTCGGAGTCGTAGGTCAGCCGCTGCACGGCATGCCCGAGCACGACCAGCACGATGCACGCGAAGCGGGCGTTGTCCCAGAAGTGCACGCGTCGCCGTGGCCGGACGGTGGCCGTCCCGCCGGTGGTCGGATCAGCGCCCCCGGGGGCGGTCGCGTCGCTCATGTCGGCGCCACCCTATCCCGGGCCCTGGCGTGCCGACGACCCCTCCTCGCGGGAGCGCGAGATAGTGTACGGCGGGATGACGACCCTCGACGACGCCGTGCAGCGCGACCAGGCGCTGTCCGATCTCGACTGGCGGCAGCTGCCGGTCGGGGCGGTCAGCGACGTCTTCGCCGCACCCAGTGGCGGACTGGCCCGCGTGGCCATGGGATCGGGGGAGCGCGGCCGCGTCGTGCTCGTCCCGGGGGCGACGGGGTCGAAGGAGGACTTCGCCCTCATGCTGCCGCTGCTGGCGGATGCGGGCTACCGCGTGGAGGCGTTCGACCTCGCCGGCCAGTACGAGTCCTACCGGGCCGGCCCCGAGCGGCTGTCCCCGCCGCGGCGGCACTACGACTACGACCTCTTCGTCGACGATCTCGTCGCCGTGCTCGAAGACGGCGCCACGCCCGCGCACGTGCTGGGCTACTCCTTCGCCGGCCTCGTGGGCCAGGTCGCGCTCGCGCGGCGCAGCGACCTCTTCGCGTCGCTCACACTGCTGTCCACACCCCCCGCCACCGGCAACGTCTTCCGCGGCATCAAGCGCATCGGGCGCCTCACCTCGCTCGCGACGCCGCACCGCGGGGCGACGCTCATGCTGTGGGGGATCCGCAACAACCTCAACGGCGTGCCGCCGCGCCGCCTGGAGTTCGTCCGCGCGCGCTTCGCGCTGACCCGGCGCGAGAGCGTCGACGACATGGTGGGTCTCATGATGCACATGCCCGACGTGGTGGATCGGCTCAGGGAGGCGGGGGTGCCGCTGCTGTCCGCCGTCGGCAGCCATGACCTGTGGCCCACGGCGCAGCACCGGGCGTACGCGGTGCGCATCGGCGCGGGCTTCGCCGTGTACGACACCGGCCACAGTCCGTGCGAGACCGCTCCGCACCAGGTGGTGCGCGACATGCTGGACCTGTTCGCCACCGCCTGAGCGGGAATAGCCTGAGCGTCCGAGCGTTGCACCGGGTATATTCATCCGCATAGAAGTGTGGGTGGTGACATGGGAGAAGACGTGAACGAGACATCCTGGCCGGGCATGCAGTTCGGCATCATGACGGTGAGCGACATCACCGAGGACCCCACGACCGGCCGCACCCCCAGTGAGGCCGAGCGGATCCAGGCGACCCTGACGATCGCCCGGCACGCCGAGGAGGTCGGTCTCGACGTCTTCGCGCTCGGCGAGCACCACAATCCGCCCTTCTGGTCGTCCTCGCCCACCACGACGCTGGCCTACATCGCCGCGCAGACCGAGCGGCTCATCCTGACGACCTCCACCACCCTCATCACCACGAACGACCCGGTGAAGATCGCCGAGGACTTCGCGATGCTGCAGCACGTCGCGGGAGGCCGGGTCGACCTCATGCTCGGGCGCGGGAACACCGGTCCGGTCTACCCCTGGTTCGGCAAGGACATCCGTCAGGGCCTGCCGCTGACGATCGAGAACTACGACCTGCTGCACCGCCTGTGGCGCGAAGACGTCGTGGACTGGGAGGGGAAGTTCCGCACGCCGCTGCAGGGGTTCACCTCCACCCCCCGGCCGCTGGACGGCGTACCCCCCTTCGTGTGGCACGGATCCATCCGCACGCCCGAGATCGCCGAGCAGGCCGCCTATTACGGCAACGGCTTCTTCGCCAACAACATCTTCTGGCCCAAGGAGCACTACCAGCGCCTCATCACGCTGTACCGCGAGCGCTTCGCCCACTACGAGCACGGCACGCCCGAGCAGGCGATCGTGGGCCTGGGCGGGCAGGTGTTCATGCGCGCGAACTCGCAGGACGCCGTGCGCGAGTTCCGCCCCTACTTCGACAACGCCCCCGTCTACGGGCACGGTCCGAGCCTGGAGGACTTCACCGAGATGACCCCGCTGACCGTCGGTTCGCCGCAGCAGGTCATCGACCGCTACGCCGGCATGCGCGACGCGTTCGGCGACTACCAGCGTCAGCTCTTCCTCATCGACCACGCCGGCCTGCCGCTGAAGACCGTGCTCGAGCAGCTCGACATCCTCGGCGGCGAGGTGGTGCCGGTGCTCCGCAAGGAGCTCGCGCAGAACCGCCCCGCGTCGGTGCCGGATGCTCCCACCCACGCCAACCTCGTCGCCGCCGCGTACGGCGACGCCGCGCCCCGGGAGGCGCGTCCGAACGCGAACCGGGGCGACAACCTCACCGGCGGCTCGCCGTACCGCGACACCGCCGCATCCGCCGGGAGCGCCTTCGGCGCCGCGGCCGCGCGGACGGGGGCCTGACATGGCCGTTCGACGGATCGCCGTGGTGACGGCGGGACTGTCCAACCCCTCTTCCACCCGCATGCTCGCCGACCGCCTGGCCGCCGCGTCCGTCTCCGCGCTGCGCGCGATGACCACGCCGTCGGATCCGGACGGCATCGAGGCGGAGGTGGACGTGTTCGAGCTGCGCGACTACGCGCACGACATCACGAACAACCTGCTCACCGGGTTCGCCGCACCCGCGCTGGAGTCGATGATCAACGCGGTCGTGTCCGCCGACGCGATCATCGCGGTCACGCCGATCTTCTCCACGAGCTACTCGGGGCTGTTCAAGTCCTTCGTCGACATCCTCGACCCCGACGCTCTGACCGGGACGCCCGTCCTGCTCGGCGCCAACGCGGGCACGGCCCGGCACTCGCTCGCGATCGACTACGCCCTCCGGCCGCTGTTCACCTACCTGCACGCCAACCCGGTGCCCACCGGGGTGTTCGCCGCATCCGGGGACTGGGGCGCCAGGGCGGACGAGGTCGCGCCCCTGGGCGCACGCGTGGAGCGGGCGGCGCGCGAACTGGCCGCGGCGGTCGCTGCACGCGCGCCGATCCGCGAGGAGGACCCGTACGATCCGGCGTCGTACCTGGGGGAGGGGCGCTCCTTCGGGCATCTCCTCGGCGGGCTCGCCGGGGAGTAGTTCAGGCGTGGATCGGATCGTCAAGGAGCGCGCCGACGCCCCGCCGGGGTTCTTCGAGGCCGAGGCGGCGGGCCTGCGGTGGCTCGCCGCGGCCGGCGGGGTGCGCGTGGCCCGCGTGCTCTCGGTGGGCCCCGGCCGCATCGAGCTCGAGCGGATCCCCGCCGGCCCGGCGGATGCGGTGGCCGCGGCGGCCTTCGGGCGGGCGCTCGCCGACACGCACGCGGCCGGCGCCGCGGCGTTCGGTTCCCCGCCGGCGGGATGGACCGGGCCGAGCTTCATCGGCCGGCGGCGGCAGAGCGCGGAACCCACCGCGACGTGGGGCGCGTTCTACGCTGCGCAGCGCGTTCTGCCGTTCGTGGCGCCGGCCGTGGCCGCCGGCAATCTCCGGCGCGAGGATGCCGCCCTGGTGGAGCGCGCCTGCGCGGTGATCGCGGCGGGCGCCTTCGACGACGATGAGACCCCCGCGCGTCTGCACGGCGACCTGTGGAACGGGAACGTGCTGTGGACGGGGGAGGAGGTCGTGCTGATCGACCCCGCAGCACACGGCGGGCACCGCGAGACCGATCTGGCCATGCTGGAGCTGTTCGGCTGCCCGTTCCTGGACGTCATCCGCGACGCCTACCACGCGCGCTCGCCGCTGCGGGCGGGGTGGGAGGACCGCATCCCGGTGCATCAGCTGCATCCGCTGGCCGTGCACGCCGCCGGCCACGGCCCCGCGTACGGCCGCGCGCTCGCCGAGGCCGCCGCGCACACGCTCGCGCTGGCCGGGTGACGGCCTGCGCGAGAGATGTCGGCGTGCAGGCGGGGGTCAGCCGCTCTTGCGGCGGAACTCCCGCTTGCTGCCGATCGCACCGTGTGTGCCGTGGACGGCCGAGTCGCCGTCCAGGTGCGCCTCACCGGAGCGGCTGGCGGCGTTCTTCTTGTCGAGCGCCTCGCGGAACTTTCGCTTCATCTCATCGGATGCGCTGCCCGCAGGCTTGTCCTCAGTGCTCATGTCCCCACCCTAAGCGCGCCGCCGTGGTCAGTACCACCCGGTGCGTTCGGAGTGGTCCCACGCGCCGCACGGGCTGGCGTACCTGGCTTTGATGTAGGCAAGTCCCCACGCGATCTGCGTCGTGGCGTTGGTGCGCCAGTCCGGCCCCGCCGAGGCCATCTTCTCCGCCGGCAGGGCCTGTGGGATCCCGTACGCGCCGCTGGAGCGGTTCAGCGCCTCGGCGCGCCAGCCCGACTCGCGATTCCACAGCCGCACCAGGCACGAGAACTGATCCTCGCCCCAGCCGTACCGCGAGATCGCCGTGCGCGCGTGGGCCTGGGCCTGGGCGGGCGACATCACCGGGCCCGCGCCGGGTGGCGGAGGGACCGGTGCCGGTGGCGGTCCGGGCGCGGGTGGGGGTGGCGCCGCGTCGCCCCGGCCGCCTCCGCCGGCTCCCGCGCCACCGGGGGCGGCCGCATCCGCCTCCGCCCGCTCGGTCAGATGCGCCTGCTTCTCCCGCGCGGGCGTCGTGCCGCGCGCAGTGGCCAGGCGGGCGTACGCGCGGTCGAGGGCGGATGCGGCGGAGGCGACGGCAGCAGCCTCGGCGTCCGCCTCGCTGCGTGCGGTCGCTGCGGCGGCTTCGGCGGCGACGGCGAGGCGCTCGCGCTCCGCGGCGGCGGTGTCGGCCTGCTCCTGGATCGAGGCGGCCACGCCCGCGGCGGCCCGGGCGGCGTGGGCCGACCGGGCCGAAGCCTGACCCACCCGCTCCAGCACGCCGAGCCGCCCGAGGAGGGAGTCGGGATCGGCGGTGGTCAGCAGCTGCGCGAGGATCGGCCCGTCACCGGCGGAGCGGTACAGGCCCGACGCGATCGCACCCAGGCGCGCACGGCGAACACCTGCCTCCTCTTCGGCCTCCGCCGCCTGCACGGCCAGCGCGGCTGAGCGCGCGGAAGCCGCATCCGCCTCCGCCCTCGCCCTCGCGGCGGCCTCCGCCGCGGTCAGGGCACGGAGCGCTGCGGATGCGGAGGACGACTCCGCCGCGCCGATCTCGGCCTGCAGTTCGGCGACCGTCGCGGCCCGAACGGGGCGTGGCCCCGTTGCGGAGGCGGCGGTGGCGGGCAGGATGAGCGCCACCACGACGGCACACGTGATGCCGATGTGACGGAAGTGACCCATGAGGTCACGTTAGGGGACGGGCGCCGGCGGCGCACCTGCGGGAAACGAGCGGCGTTCAGGCGTCTGCAGGCGGCCTCCTGTTAGGCTGTGCGGTGTTGCCGATTCCGGCAGCCGCTCAATTTCATACGAGCTGTGGAGCAGGCCGGCAGACGCTGGTCCCCTGTGGTGGATCCCCATCCGTGCCGGATGGTGGTCGTCTACTGGTGGCCAGTCGCCCGGCAGCGCAGCGACCGTCGTCGTCGCGCACCCTTCTGCCTGTTCCTGCTCCTTCGAATGCCTCGCCGTCATACGGGCGTGCGAGTCTAAACAAAGAAGGAGGGACCTCTTGGAAGGTCCAGAAATCACCGCCGCCGAAGCTGTTCTCGACAACGGCCGATTCGGCACCCGCACCGTCCGATTCGAAACCGGCCGTCTCGCGCAGCAGGCGCAGGGCGCCGTGGCCGCGTACCTCGACGAGGAGACGATGCTCCTGTCGGCCACCAGCGCCGGCAAGCACCCGCGTGAAGGCTTCGACTTCTTCCCGCTGACCGTCGACGTCGAAGAGCGTTCGTACGCCGCCGGCAAGATCCCCGGCTCGTTCTTCCGCCGCGAGGGCCGCCCCTCGACCGAGGCGATCCTGGTGTGCCGCCTGATCGACCGTCCGCTGCGTCCGTCGTTCGTCGAGGGCCTGCGCAACGAGGTCCAGATCGTCGTCACGGTGCTCTCCATCGCGCCGGGCGAGTTCTACGACGCCCTGGCCATCAACGCCGCGTCGCTGTCGACCCAGATCTCGGGTCTGCCGTTCTCCGGTCCGATCGCCGGTGTGCGCCTCGCGCTCATGCCCGGCTCCGGCGAGCAGGCCGACCAGTGGATCGCATTCCCCACCGCCGCGCAGCTGGAGGAGGCCGTCTTCGACCTCATCGTCGCCGGCCGCGTCGTCACGGATGCCGACGGCAAGGAAGATGTCGCGATCATGATGGTCGAGGCCGAGGCCACCGAGAGCAGCTGGAACCTCATCAAGGCCGGCGCGACCAAGCCCAACGAGCAGGTCGTGGCAGAGGGCCTGGAGGCGGCCAAGCCGTTCCTCAAGGAGCTCGTCGCCGCGCAGAACGTCGTGGCCAACACCGCGGCCAAGCCGATCAAGGAGTTCCCGGTCTTCCTGCCCTACAGCAAGGAGACGTACGACTTCGTGGCGGGCCTCGCCTACGACAAGCTCGTGCCGATCTACCAGATCGCCGACAAGATCCAGCGCCAGGACGCCGATGACGCGCTGAAGGATGCCGTCAAGGCGGAGCTTCTCGCCGCCGTCGAGGCGGGCGACCTGCCCGCCGTCGCGACGCTGGAGTTCTCGGCCGCCTACAAGGCGGTCACCAAGCTCATCGTGCGCAGCCGCATCCTCACCGAGGGCGTCCGCATGGACGGCCGCGGCCTGGCCGACATCCGTCCGCTGGATGCGGAGGTGCAGGTCATCCCGCGCGTGCACGGCTCGGCGATCTTCCAGCGCGGGGAGACCCAGATCCTGGGTGTCACCACGCTGAACATGCTCAAGATGGAGCAGCAGATCGACTCGCTGTCGCCGGTGACGCACAAGCGTTACATGCACCACTACAACTTCCCGCCGTACTCGACCGGTGAGACCGGTCGCGTGGGCAGCCCCAAGCGTCGCGAGATCGGGCACGGCTTCCTCGCCGAGCGCGCCCTCGTGCCGGTGCTGCCCAGCCGCGAGGAGTTCCCGTACGCGATCCGTCAGGTCTCCGAGGCCCTCGGTTCCAACGGCTCCACCTCCATGGGCTCGGTGTGCGCCTCGACCCTCTCGCTGCTGAACGCGGGTGTGCCGCTGCGCGCGCCCGTCGCCGGCATCGCGATGGGGCTCGTGTCGGACGAGGTCGACGGCCAGACGCGCTACGCCGCGCTGACCGACATCCTCGGCGCCGAAGACGCCCTGGGCGACATGGACTTCAAGGTGGCCGGTACCAGCGACTTCGTCACCGCGATCCAGCTCGACACGAAGCTCGACGGCATCCCGTCGTCGGTGCTGACCGCCGCGCTGCAGCAGGCCCACGAAGCCCGGATCACGATCCTGAACGTGCTGAACTCCGCGATCGACGCGCCGGATGAGATGGCCCCGACCGCGCCTCGCGTGATCAGCGTCCAGATCCCCGTCGACAAGATCGGCGAGCTGATCGGCCCCAAGGGCAAGACGATCAACGCGATCCAGGACGCCACCGGCGCCGACATCTCCATCGAGGAGGACGGCACCGTCTACATCGGCGCCACCGACGGCCCCTCGGCCGAGGCCGCCCGCGCGCAGGTCAACGCGATCGCGAACCCGACGAACCCGGAGATCGGCGAGCAGTTCCTCGGAACCGTCGTCAAGATCGCGACGTTCGGCGCGTTCATCTCGCTCCTGCCCGGCAAGGACGGCCTGCTGCACGTCAGCGAGGTCCGCAAGCTCGCCGGCGGCAAGCGCGTGGAGAACGTCGAAGACGTGCTCTCCGTCGGCCAGAAGATCCTCGTGCGCATCACGAAGATCGACGACCGCGGCAAGCTGTCGCTGGAGCCGGTGACCGAGGAGGCCGCGTCCGACGCGCCCGCCGAGGCCGCGACCGAGGCGCCCGCCGAGGTCTGATCCGCTCTCGCACGATCGATGCCCGTCCCGCTCCGGCGGGGCGGGCATCGTCGTACACGAAAGCGTTATGCAATGTTTACCGACGAGCCGCCGCAATGGGCGGGAGTGTCCCAGGCACGCCCTAGCCTCGTAATACGCCGGGCGTGCGGCTCATCGGGATCCGCTCACCGGCCTTCACCTGGGAGCGCACCATGTCGGGCTCGAGCGTCGGTCGACGGGCCTCCGCCAGTCTGCGCCGCTTCGCGCCGTCGCATCCGTCCGCGCCGATCCCCGTGCAAGGCCCCGCCATCGGCGAGGGCGTGCGCGTGCCGCTGGGGGAGACCGGCCTGAACGTGTTCCCCCTGGCCCTGGGCGGCGCCGAGTTCGGGTGGAACGTCGACGTGGAAGCCAGCCACGGCATCCTCGACAGGTATGTCGAGCTGGGCGGGAACATGGTCCACACCGCCGACAACTTCTCCGCGGGGCGCAGCGAATACATCATCGGTCAGTGGATGCGATCGCGCGGCACGCGTGACGCGATGGTCGTGGCGGTGCGCATCGGCCGCCACCCCGACAACCCGGGGCTCGGCTCGGTCAACCTCGTGCGCGCCGTCGAGGCGTCGTTGCAGCGGCTCGGCACCGACCGGATCGACGTGCTGTACCTCGACGCCAAGGCCGGCGACGCGATGGCGCTGGAAGACACCCTCGCGACGGCCGAATGGCTGGTGGAATCGGGCAAGGTGCGCGCCGTGGCCGCGTACGGATACACCGCGTCGCAGCTCGTGGAAGCCCGCATCCTGGCCTCTGCCGGGTACCCCCGAATCACGGTGCTCGACGTGCCGTACAACCTGCTGCGCCGTGAGGAGTTCGAGGGCGACCTGCGCCTGGTCGCCGGTGCCCAGAGCATGGCCGTGACGCCGTCGCACGCCCTCGAGCACGGCTTCCTCGCCGGTGCCCAGCGCCGCCGCTCGCGCGAGGTGCGCTCGGTACGGGGTGCGCAGCTGGCGGCGAGCCTGACCCGCCGGGGAAGCCGCACGCTGCGCGCGCTGGACGGCGTCGCGGAAGAGCTGTGCGTCCCGGTGGCCGCCGTGGCGATCGCGTGGCTGCTGGCCCAGCGGATCGTCGTCGCCCCCATCGTCAACGCCTTCGCGCCCGAGCATGTGGAAGAACTCGTGCAGGGCGTGGGGGCGCGCCTGAGCCGCGCTCAGTTGTCCGACATCGCCCGCGCCTCCGCCTGATCGCGCACTCCCTGTCATAGGCTGGTGGCGTGCTTTCGAGCGCGGACCGACGACGAAGTGAGCTGACGTGACGCACTACATCTACCTCGTGCGGCACGGCGAGCATCTGGACGCCGAGCACGGACTCGTCGACGGCCCCCTGTCCCCGCGCGGGCTGCGGCAGGCCGCGGCGATCGCCGACCGGCTGTCGGGGGTCCCGCTGGATGCCGTGCGGCATTCACCCCTGCAGCGCGCGGAGCAGACGGCCGTGGCCGTGGCCGAGCGGCTTCCCGCGGTGTCGCCGTCACCTTCGGCGCTGCTGTTCGACTGCATCCCCACGGGCATGACGGGGGAGACCCCGTCGGCGTACGAGCCGTTCTTCGGCTCGATCACCGAGGCCGAGATCGACGCGGGTCGGGCACAGATGGCGGATGCGACGACGGAGTTCCTCGCGCGCCGCCCCGGCGAGGTGCACGAACTGCTCATCACACACAACTTCGTGATCGCCTGGTTCGTGCGCGAGGTGCTGGGAGCGCCCGACTGGCGGTGGATGACCCTGAATCAGGCCCACTGCGGACTCACCGTCATCGCGCAGAAGCCGGGCCGTCCGTGGACGCTCCTGGCCCACAACGACCTGGCCCACCTGCCCTTCGAGCTGCGTACCGGCCTCCCCGAGCCCAGCCCGGTCTAGCCGCTGTCTCCCCTCGCCGAACGTGCATCATCTCGGCGAGAGTGCACCGGATTCCGTGCGCATTCGCCGGTTCGATGCACTCTCGGCGGGCGGATGCGGCCCACCCGGGTCACGCCAGCGGCTTGGCATACCAGCGGGTCGCGTTGGCGTTGTCGTTGTACGGCTCCGTGGGGACATAGCCCGACCGCTCGTAGAGCGAGCCGGCGGCATCCAGCGTGTGGTGCGTGTCGAGCACCATCTCCGCGCCCCCGGCCTCCACGGCACGTCGCTCGAGATCCTGCAGCAGCATGCGGCCCCACCCGCGGCCTCGCCCCGCGTCGCACACGTACAGGTGCTTGACCTCGAACCGCGGCCTCAGCGCCCCGTCCTCGAGGCGTCGGATACCGGCGCAGCCGGCGGGCTCTTCGCCGTCGTAGAGGACGAGGAACACCCCCTCGGGTTCGCGGAAGCTGTCGGGGGCGGGAAAGGTGATGCGGTAGCCGCCGCCGGGGAAGATCGAGGCGCGCAGCGCGAAGTACTCCTCCAGGAGCGCGTGCGCGTCGCGGGAGTCCACGGCGACGGGGCGGATGGTGACCATGCTCCGAGGGTAGCCACTTAGGCTGGAGTCATGACGACGCGCGTGGCCATCGTGGGCGGTACCGGCAAGCTGGGCGGCGTCATCCGCGCGGTGGTCGAGGACGAGCCGGGTTTCGAGGTGTCCGCCGTGCTGTCCTCGTCCTCGAGCCTGGACGAACTGGATGGCGCCGACTTGGTCGTGGACGCCTCCACACCTGCCGTCTCCATCGACGTCGTGCGCGCCGCGATCGAGCGCGGCGTCAACATCCTCGTGGGCACGTCGGGGTGGTCCAGCGAGCGGATCGCGCTGGTACGCCCGCTCGTGGATGCCGCCGGGACGGGAGCGGTGTTCGTCCCCAACTTCTCGCTCGGCTCCGTGGTCGCCAGCGCCCTCTCCGCCGCCGCCGCGCCCCTGTTCCCGTCCGTCGAGATCGTCGAGGCGCACCGCGAGACCAAGGTCGACTCGCCCAGCGGCACGGCCGTGCGGACGGCGGAGATGATCGCGGCGGCACGGGCGGAGGTCGGACCTGTCGAATCCCCGCACGTGGACCAGCGCGCCCGCGGCCAGCAGGTCGCCAGCGTGCCCGTGCACTCGCTGCGCCGGCCCGGCGTGATCGCCCGCCAGGAGGTCGTGCTGTCGGGGCCGGGCGAATCCGTCACGATCGTCCACGACACGATCGACCCCGCCCTCGCCTACGCACCGGGCATCCGCATCGCCCTGGCCGCCGCGCGCGACGCGGAGGGCGTGGCCGTGGGGCTGGACAGCTTCGTCGACATCGGCGTGCGCACGCGCGCCCACCGCCCGCCCGCCGTACCGCCCGTGGACGGCCTGTCCGGCCAAGCGGCACGCGCGACGCCGGTATGAGCGCGCGGATCGGCGTCGCCGTGATGGCGGCGCTGCTGCTGCTGTACATCGTGCTGGTGGGCCAGCGCGCGTGGCTGCTCCTGGCCAGCGGCGAACCCGTCGGCATCGCGCTGGGGATCGCCCTGATCGTCCTGCCGCTGCTGGCGGTGTGGGCACTGGGGCGCGAACTGTGGTTCGGCTGGTGCGCCGATCGACTCGGCCGCCGGCTGGAGCAGGACGGCGCCCTCCCCGACGACGAGGTCGCGGTGCGCCCGAGCGGCCGGGTCGTGCGCGAGGACGGCGACGCGGTGTTCCCGCAGTACCGCGCCGAGGTGGAGGACAAGCCGCAGGACTGGCGCGCGTGGTACCGCCTGGGTCTCGCCTACGATGCCGCCTCCGACCGCAGGCGCGCGCGCGAGGCGATCCGCCACGCCATCCGGCTCGAGCGCTCGGAGCGCGGGGGCGCCTGAGCGGCGGCGGTCTCAGGCCGCGCGCGGCACCACGGCGTCGATCACGGATTCGACGGTGGGGTGTGTGAAGGCGAAGCCGGTGCGTTCGAGCACCTCGGGCACGACATGGGCGTCGGAGGTGAGGATCGCGTCGGTCGCGTCCGGCCCGAGGACCACGCGCATAGCCCACGCAGGGGCGCGCAGCGCGTAGGGGCGGTTCATCCGCCGCGCCAGGGCGAACCCGAGGTCGTTGGCGGTGGCACGCGTAGGGCCGGCGAGGTTGACGGGCCCCTCGAGGGATCCGTCGATCACGTGCCGGATGGCGCGCACCTCGTCCTCGAGCGAGATCCACGGCCACACCTGCGTGCCGCGGCCGATCGGGCCGGCCAGCCCGAGGCGGGTCAGCAGCAGGAGGGGCTTGAGGACCCCCTGCGGGTGCACGAGGGGAGCGGTGCGCAGCAGCGCGACACGTGCGTGCGGCCCCGCCGCCTGCGCCGCGTTCTCCCATTCGCCGCACAGGTCGGCTAGGAAGCCGGTGCCCCGCGGCGCCGCCTCGGTCAGGCGACGGCCCGGCGCGGAGCCGTAGTAGCCCACCGCCGACGCGCTCACGAAGGCCGGAGCATCCGGCCCCAGCTTCCGCAGCGCCGTCGCGAGCGTGCGGGTCGGCGTCACCCGTGACCACAGCAGGGTGCTCTGATACCCCGACGTCCAGGGGAAGCGGCCGATGCTGGCCCCGTTGAGCCCGACGACGGCCGCAGCTCCCGCGAGCACGTCCGGGTGCAGCGGCTCGGGCCCGGTCAGCCACTCCACCTCGTCCGGCGCGGCCGCCGGCCGGCGCACGAGCGTCGTCACCTGCACGCCGTCGGCGCGCAGCGCGTCGACGAGGGCGCTTCCGATGAGTCCGGAAGCGCCCCCGACGACGATGCGGGGGCTCTCAGGCAAGCGTCGCCTCGAGGGTGATCTCGATCCCGGCGAGAGCCTGCGAGACGGGGCAGTTGGTCTTGGCGTCCGAGGCGATGCGCTCGAAGGTCTCGGCGTCGATGCCCGGGACGACGGCGTTGACGTTCAGGTGGCTGCCGGTGATGCCGGTGCCCGGCTTGAACGTGACGGATGCGGTGGCGTCGACGGACTGCGGGGGAGTGCCGTTCTCGCTCAGTGCGTGCGAGAGCGCCATGCTGAAGCACGCGGAGTGGGCCGCGGCCAGCAGTTCCTCCGGCGTCGTGACGGAACCGGAGCCCTCCGCGCGGGCCTTCCAGTTGACGTCGAACGTGCCGACGTGGGACGTGGCGAGCGAGACCTGGCCGGAGCCATCCTGCAGGCTGCCCTTCCAGGCGGTGGTGGCTTCGCTCGTGACGGTCATGGGTTACCTCCCGGGTGGACGATCGCGCCGCGGAGGCGGCGTTTGTGCGAGCCTAACCGTCCGCCGAGGGGGAGGGGAGAACTCGACAGCGGAGCGGGTGCGTGGTAGCCCGCGTGCCTCACACCGAAGCGGGCCGGGCACGGCCGATGAGGCCCGCCCGCTGCAGCAGCAGGTAGAGCCGGCAGCCCACGCACAGCCCGAAGGCGGCGTTGAGGAAGGACGCGACGAAGACCAGCGCGGCCGCGAGGGGAAGGGCCCAGGGCACCCCGACTGCGTGCAGCAGCAGCCCGACGGCGCTGACGGACAGTCCCACGCCCTGCGCGAATCGCGGAGGGCGAGGATCCTCGAGGTGGCGGGAAGCGGCCAGGCGCGGCTGCACCACGCGGCGGTACAGCACGCCCCACGGCGCGGTGCGCGGGGAGAGCGCGCCCCACAGGAAGAGCAGGGCGACTCCGGCGAGGAGCAGGAACCCCGGGTCGGCCATGCGCTCCAGCGGCGACGCCGCGCGGATGGCCCATACGCTGCCCGGATAGAACGTGGCGTCCGCGAGCGGCTGGTAGGCGAACCACCCGAACGACGCGGTGTCGGCGGCGATGCGGGCCGTCGCGATCCCCGCCAGGGCCAGCACGACATCGACGGCGAGAAGGAGTGAGGTGACCGCGGCGGTGAACCGCGGCCCGCGCGGATCGATGCCGCGCGGACCCTCCTCAGGCATCCGCCGTCTCGGCCGTCAGCCGGGTCAGTTCCAGCTCCAGCACATCGCGACCGGGCACTCCGCCGATACGCGACTGCACGGCGCCGTCACGGTCCAGGATGAGCGTCGTCGGTGTCTGCAGGACGCGGAAGTGCTGGGCGATGTCGGGGCGATAGGTGAGGTCCACATCGAGGTGGCGCACGCCCTCATGGTCGGCGGCGACGGCCGACAGCATGCGGTGCACCCCCGGGCAGCGGTTGCACATCTCGGTGCTGAACTGCAGCAGCGTCGCGTTCTCACCCAGCCCGTCGGCACCCAGCCGCTCGGGCTGGATCACCTCATGCGGGATGTGGCGGCGCGCACGCGTGGAGTTGCGGCGGAAGACGAGGCCGCCGACGAAGGCCGCGGCGAGAAGAACCGCGAGCGCGAGGCAGGCTTCGAGAATCGTCATCAGCAGTCCAGGCTAGCGGTCGGGGCCCGTGCGCGGGGAACGCACGGCAAGATGACACGAACCTCACACGCAGGGGCGGGGTTCGCGGCGGCAGTAGGGTTGCATCGTGAGCGACGCCGACATCCGCCCCGAGATCGAATTCCGAAGTGACGTCACCGTCGAGCTGGTGCGAGCCAGCGCGTCGGATGCCGATGTCCTCTTCGCCGCCCGCGTGTCCACGCAGGGGGAGCAGACCCTCGAGGAGGCGCAGTCGGGCAATGAGGCATCCGCGCGCGATCGCGGCCTCATCAACTACCTCATGCGCGACCGGCACGGCTCGCCGTTCGAGCACAACTCGATGACGTTCTACGTGCAGGCGCCGATCTTCGTGTTCCGCGAGTTCATGCGCCACCGCATCGCCTCGTACAACGAGGAATCAGGTCGCTACCGCGAGCTGCGCCCCGTCTTCTACGTCCCCGCGCCCGAGCGCAACCTCCTGCAGGTGGGCAAGCCCGGCGCGTACGAGTTCCTCCCCGGCACCGCCGAGCAGCACGCGATCGTCGACACCGCCACGCGCGATGCGGCCGAGTTCGCCTTCTCCGCGTACCAGCGGATGCTGGCAGCCGGCGTCGCACGCGAGGTGGCCCGCATCGTGCTGCCGCTGAACATCTACTCGTCGATGTACGTGACGATGAACGCCCGGTCGCTGATGAACTTCCTGTCGCTGCGCACGAAGGTGGAGGGCACGCACTTCCCCTCCTTCCCGCAGCGGGAGATCGAGATGTGCGCGGAGAAGATGGAAGCGCTGTGGACCGAGCTCATGCCGCTCACCCACGCCGCCTTCAACGCCAACGGCCGCGTCTCCCCGTAGCCGTCGTGGCATCGCGCCGCGCGCACACCTAGGCTGGCGGCCATGGCACGCACGGCACTGATCACCGGCGCGAGCTCGGGCCTGGGCGCCGAGTACGCCCGTCACCTGGCCCGGCGCGGCATGGACCTCGTGCTCGTCGCGCGCGACCGCGAGGCGCTCGCCATGCTCGCGGCGTCCCTGCGGGACCGGCACGAGGTGCGCGTGGAAGTGCTCGCCGCCGATCTGCTGCACCCGCGCCAGCGCGACCGCGTGGTGGCGCGGCTGTCGGATGCGGAGCATCCGATCGACATGCTCGTCAACAACGCCGGCTACGGCCTGCGGCTGGGCTTCGAGTCCAACGACGTCGAGGACGAGGTGCGCCACCTCGACATGCACGTGACGGTGCCGATGCGGCTGATCCGTGCGGTGCTGCCGGGGATGCTGCGACGCGAGAGCGGACGGATCGTCAACGTCGCCTCCGTCGCCGCGCTCGTGCCGCGCGGCACCTACGGGGCGGCCAAGGCGTGGCTGGTGAGCTTCAGCAGGTGGGCGAACGTGCACTACCGCGACCGCGGGATCAGCGTCACGGCGGTGTGCCCCGGTTTCGTCCACACGAACTTCCACGAGCGCCTGGGCCTGCCTCCCGGCGACGAGGGCGTCCCGGAGTGGATGTGGCTGAACGCCCCCGAGGTCGTCGCCCAGTCGCTGCGCGACGTCGCCCGCGGAAGGTCGGTCTCGATCCCGTCGGCGAGGTACAAGGCGCTCGTCGCGCTCTCCCGCGTCCTGCCCGATGCCGTCGTGGTCAAAGCCGCCGAGCGCGGCCGCTGACGCGCCGCCGCGACCGCTCAGGCCGGGCGCAGCGGCGGAGGCGCGACGACCGATACCCTGAGAACATGACGCAATCGGGCAATCCCTTCGGGCAGGTGCTCGTCGCGCTCGTCACTCCGATGACGGCCGACGGCGAGGTCGACTGGCCCGCCGTGGAGAAGCACATCGACGACGTGATCGTCGCGGGGGCCGACGGCATCGTCGTGACCGGCACCACGGGCGAGACCAGCACGCTGACCGACCCGGAGAAGCTCCGCCTGGTCGAGGTGGGCAAGGACGTCGCCGCGGGGCGCGCGAAGATCATCACCGGCGGCGGCTCGAACGAGACCGCGCACGCCATCGAGCTGTACAAAGCCAGTGAGAAGGCCGGCGCCGACGGCATCATGATCGTCACGCCGTACTACAACAAGCCCACGCAGGCCGGCATCCTCACGCACTTCCGCCTCGTCGCCGACGCCACCGACCTGCCGGTGATCCTCTACGACATCCCCGGCCGCACGGGTGTGCCGATCAAGTACGAGACGATCCTGCGCATCGCGAAGCACCCGAACGTGCTCGCGATCAAGGACGCCAAGGGCGACTTCAGCGAGGTCAGCCGGGTGCTCAACCAGACCGACCTGATGTATTTCTCCGGCGACGACGCGAACGTCCTGCCGCACCTGTCGATCGGGGCCTCGGGGCTGATCGGCGTCACCGCGAACATCGCCGCCGCGCCGTACCGGACGATGGTGGATGCGGTCAACCGCGGCGACCTCGCGGCGGCCACCGCGGCGCATCAGGCGCTGGAACCGCTCGTCCGCGCCGTCATGACGCACGTGCCCGGCACGGTCGCCGCCAAGTACATCCTGCACGGGCTGGGCCGCATCACCAGCCCGCGCGTCCGCCTGCCGCTGGTGGGGCCGGAGGAGTGGGAGGCCGCGATCATCGAGGACGAGCTCGCACTCGTCCGCGACGTCGCCGGCGCCGACTTCTCCAACTTCCGCCCCGACCGCAACGCGGCCGCCGGCGGTGCCCTGCCCAAGGTGCACGGCACCACACGATGACACCGGGCCCGCTGCGTGCGGGCCGCAATGAGGATGCCGCGGCATCCGAGGAGGCTTGAAATGCCCACGAACGTCTACGATCCGCCTGCGCTGGCCCCGGGGACCCTGCGGGTCACCCCCCTGGGCGGGCTCGGCGAGGTCGGCCGCAACATGACCGTCTTCGAGTACGAGGGCAAGCTCCTCGTCGTCGACTGCGGAGTGCTGTTCCCCGAGGAGCACCAGCCCGGCGTCGACCTGATCCTGCCCGACTTCGAGCCCATCAAGCACCGCCTCGACGACATCGTCGGGGTCGTCCTCACGCACGGCCACGAAGACCACATCGGCGCCGTGCCGTACCTGCTCAAGCTCAAGCGCGACATCCCGATCCTCGGCTCCGGCCTGACCCTCGCCCTCACCGAGGCCAAGCTCAAAGAGCACAGGGTCAAGCCCTACACCCTCACCGTGGCCGAGGGGCAGCGCGAGAAGGTCGGGCCCTTCGACCTCGAGTTCGTCGCCGTGAACCACTCCATCCCCGACGCGCTGGCCGTCGCCATCCGCACGCCCGCGGGCATGGTCCTCGCCACGGGCGACTTCAAGATGGACCAGCTGCCGCTGGACGGGCGCATCACCGACCTGCGCGCCTTCGCGCGCCTGGGCGAAGAGGGGGTCGACCTGTTCCTGGTCGACTCCACCAACGCCGACGTGCCCGGCTTCACCCCCACCGAGCGCAGCATCGGCCCTGTCCTGGAGCAGGTCATCGGGCAGGCGCCCCGGCGCGTCATCGTCGCGAGCTTCGCCAGCCACGTGCACCGCGTGCAGCAGGTGCTGGATGCGGCGGCCGCGCATGGGCGGCGCGTGGCGCTGCTCGGCCGCAGCATGGTGCGCAACATGACCATCGCGGAGGAGCTCGGCTACCTCAACGTGCCCGACGGCGTCCTGATCGACTACAAGAAGGCCCGCGACCTCCCCGAGAACCAGATCGTCTACATGTCGACCGGATCGCAGGGCGAGCCCATGGCCGTGCTCTCGCGCATGGCGAACCTCGACCACGAGATCGAGCCCGGTCCCGGCGACACCGTGATCCTCGCCTCCAGTCTCATCCCGGGCAACGAGAACGCCGTCTACCGCGTCATCGACGGGCTCACCAAGCTCGGGGCGACCGTCGTGCACAAGGGCAACGCGAAGGTGCACGTCTCCGGTCACGCCGCGGCGGGCGAACTGCTGTACTGCTACAACATCCTCAAGCCCGCCAACGTGCTCCCCGTCCACGGCGAGTACCGGCACCTCATGGCCAACGCGCGCCTCGCGCAGGAGACCGGCATCCCCGCAGAGCGCACGATCCTCGGCGAGAACGGCACCGTCGTGGACCTGCGCGACGGGCGGGCCGAAGTGGTCGGCCAGCTGGATCTGGGCTTCGTCTACGTCGACGGCTCGTCGGTGGGAGAGATCACCGAGGCCGACCTGAAGGACCGCCGCATCCTGGGCGAGGAGGGGTTCATCTCCGTCATCGTCGTCATCGACGCCGCCACCGGCGCGATCATCACGGGGCCGGAGATCCATGCCCGCGGCTTCGCGGAGGATGCGGGGGTCTTCGAGAGCGTCAAGCCCAAGATCGCCGCCGCCCTCGCCGAGGCCGCCCGCTCGGGCACGCGCGACAGTCACGCGATGTCGCAGGTCGTGCGCCGCACGATCGGACGCTGGGTCAACCAGACGCTGCGTCGCCGCCCCATGATCGTGCCGCTGGTGATCGAGGCGTAACATGCCCGCCACGGCTGTCCGCGAGGCCCGTCAAGCAGACGGGGCATTCCTCGCGGACATGGTCGTGGAGGCGGCGAACTGGCGCCCGGGCGCGCACCGGCCACGCCACGAGCTGCTCGCTGGCGAGGACTACCTCCGCTACCTCGCCGGCTGGATGCGGCCGGTCGACGCCGGCGTCATCGCCGAGGCGCCCGGGGGTGAGCCGGTGGGCGCGGCGTGGTACCGCATGTTCCCGCGTACCGAACCCGGTTTCGGGTACGTCGGAACGGGGGTGCCCGAGCTCATGATCGGCGTGCGCCCCCTATGGCGGTCGCACGGGGTGGGCCGCATCCTGATCCACGCGCTGTGCGAGCAAGCCCGCGCGCAGGGATACGGCCGCATCAGCCTCAGCGTGGAGCGCGGCAACTTCGCCGCCACGCTGTACCGCTCGGAGGGGTTCGCCGTCACGCAGGCCGGGATCGGGCGCGACACGATGGTCAAGCGCCTCCCGTGAGCCGCCTCGCCTGAGTCCCGCGTCAATCCGGGCAAACGTCGGCTCCCGCGCCTACCGTGGGAGTATGCCCCGCAGTACTCCGACGACCGGCGCCCGCGCGTCCGCAAAAAGTGGCGCGCGCAAGCCGGCCCCCGCCCCCAAACGCTACGTCGGAGAGCCCGAGAAACCCCCGGTCATCGCTCGCGCCTGGCTGGGGCTGGCGCACGCCGTCGGCGGCATGTTCCGCGCTTTCGGTCCCGAGACCCTCGAGAAGGATCAGCGTCGCGACGGGTTCCCGCTCCTGCTCGTCCTCCTCGCCGCCGCCGGAGCGGTGGTGGAGTGGTTCCTCATCGGCACCGACATCGCGCCGGTGATCAGCGCCTACAGCGTCGGGGGACTGATCGGTCGCGAAGCGTTCGTCTTCCCCGTGCTACTGCTCCTGCTGGCCGGATGGCTGTTCCGTCATCCGTCCTCCGTGCACGACAACGGCCGGATCGGCATCGGCTTCGCCCTGTTCGTCGTGACCGTCGCCGGGTTCTGCCACGTCATCGGCGACCGCCCGCAGCCGAGCGCCGGCCTGCCGGCGCTGAGCACGGCGGGCGGTCTGTTCGGCTGGATGGTGGGGGAGCCGCTGGCTCTGCTTCTCACCCCGGTGGGTGCGTACATCGTGCTCGCACTCGTGGCGGTGCTCAGCATCCTGATCCTCACCAAGACCCCGCCCAACCGCATCGGTCAGCGCCTGGGCGACCTGTACGACTGGCTCTTCGGCGCCGACCCGGCCGAGCGTGCGGCCCGCGCCGAACAGCGCAGGGCGGAGGCCGCGGCCCCCGCAGCCGCTGCCGACGGCGACGACGACGAGCCGGCGCTGCCGTGGTGGCGGCGGAACAAGTCCGGGCGCGAGCAGGACGCCGACGGGTCGCTGGGCTCGCAGGACCTCACCCAGCTGCTGTCGCCGGGCACCGTGGAGGGCGGCTTCGAGCAGGTCTTCCCCGCGCCACCGCCCACCCCGCCGGCACCCCCCGTGCCCGCGCCCGACGCACTCACCGAAGTGTTCGATCCGGCCGCCCTCGCCGGCGCCGCAGCGGGTAAGACGGCGCTGCGCGATGACGCGCCCGATCCCGCCACGGAGGAGCTGCCGGGGATCTCCGGCCTCGGCGGCGACAGCCAGGGTCTTCCCCCCGCGGCCAACTACCGCCTGCCCTCCGTGGCGGCCCTCGCGGCCGGTACGCCGCACAAGGAGCGCTCGGCCGCCAACGACGCCGTCGTCGCGGCGATCGAGAGCGTGCTGTCGCAGTTCAACGTCGACGCGCGCGTGACGGGTTTCTCCCGCGGGCCGACAGTGACGCAGTACGAGATCTCGCTCGGACCGGGTGTCAAGGTCGAGCGCATCACCGCGCTGACGAACAACATCGCCTACGCCGTCGCCTCCAACGAGGTGCGCATCCTCGCCCCCATCCCCGGCAAGAGCGCGATCGGCGTCGAGATCCCCAACACCGACCGCGAGATCGTCACCCTCGGCGACGTGCTGCGGTCGCAGAACGCGGCCGCCTCGACGCATCCCATGACCATCGGCGTGGGCAAGGACGTCGGCGGCGGCTACGTCGTGGCCAACCTCGCCAAGATGCCCCACCTCCTGGTGGCCGGCTCGACCGGCTCGGGGAAGTCGAGCTTCGTCAACTCCATGATCACGAGCCTGCTGATGCGCGCGAAGCCGTCGGAGGTGCGCATGGTGCTCGTGGACCCCAAACGCGTCGAGCTGACCGCGTACGCCGGCGTGCCGCACCTGATCACGCCCATCATCACGAACCCGAAGAAGGCGGCCGAGGCGCTGCAGTGGGTCGTGAAGGAGATGGACATGCGGTACGACGACCTCGCGTCGTTCGGATTCCGCCACATCGACGACTTCAACAAGGCCGTCGTCGCCGGCGAGCTGCAGCTGCCGGCGGGCAGCGAGCGTGTGCTCAAGCCCTACCCGTACCTGCTCGTGGTCGTCGACGAGCTCGCCGACCTCATGATGGTCGCCCCGCGAGACGTCGAGGACTCGATCGTCCGCATCACGCAGCTGGCACGCGCCAGCGGCATCCACCTCGTCCTGGCCACCCAGAGGCCGTCGGTCGACGTCGTCACGGGCCTCATCAAGGCGAACGTCCCCTCGCGTCTGGCGTTCGCGGTGACGAGCGTGACCGACTCCCGCGTCATCCTCGACCAGCCGGGCGCCGAGCGCCTCATCGGTCAGGGTGACGGGCTGTTCCTGCCGATGGGCGCCTCGAAGTCGCTGCGCGTCCAGGGCGCGTGGGTCAGCGAGTCCGAGATCGAGAAGGTCGTCGCCCACGTCACTCAGCAGGCGCGCCCGGAGTACCGCTCCGACGTCGCCGCCACACAGGAGAAGAAGGAGATCGACGCCGACATCGGCGACGACCTCGAGCTCCTGCTGGCGGCGGCCGAACTGGTCGTCTCGACGCAGTTCGGCTCGACCTCCATGCTCCAGCGCAAGCTCCGAGTGGGGTTCGCCAAGGCCGGTCGCCTCATGGACCTCCTGGAGTCGCGCGAGATCGTCGGTCCGTCGGAGGGCTCGAAAGCCCGCGATGTCCTCGTCACGGCCGAGCAGCTCCCCTCGGTGCTGGCGAAGCTGCGCGGCGACGACGTCCCTGAGCCGGCCGGGTCCGACCCGTACGGGGGCGACCCGGTCGAGGCGCAGTTCGCGGGCAGGCCGGTGGTCGACGAGGACGACGACGGCGAAGACGCGTGGCAGCTGACGGGGCGCGACTGATGGCCGTCCCGCGGCAGCTGCCCAACGCGATCACGATCGTCCGCATCCTGTGCGCGCCGGTCTTCCTGTGGATGCTGCTGGCCGACGGCGGCGCCGACGGGCCGCTGCGGTGGTGGGCCGCGGTGCTGTTCATCGTCGCGATCGGCACCGACGGCATCGACGGCTACCTCGCCCGTCGCCACGACATCGTCACCGACCTCGGCAAGCTCCTCGACCCGATCGCCGACAAGGCGCTCACCGGCGTCGCCTTCGTGGGGCTGTCGATCCTCGGCGAGCTGCCGTGGTGGGTGACGATCGTCGTCCTGGTGCGGGAAGTGGGCATCACGGTGTATCGCTTCATCGTCGTCAGCGACCACGTGCTGGCGGCGGCGTGGATGGGCAAGCTCAAGACCGTCGCGCAGGCCGTCGCCCTCTCCCTCGCGCTCACGCCGCTGGCGACCCTGATCGACAACCCGGTGTGGGCGGGGGCGGTGTGGTGGGTGAACGTCGTGACGATGAGCATCGCCGTGCTCCTGACGATCGCCAGCGGCATCGACTACATCGTCACAGAGGTGCGCGCGGCCCGCTCCCGCAGGACCGCGTCGTGATGGAGCTCCCCGAAGAGCTCGAGGAGACCCTGGCGAGCAATCCTCGCGAGAGCGCGGCCACCCTCGTGGAACGCCTCGCGGAACTCGGCTGGTCGGTCGCGGTGGCCGAGTCGCTCACCGGCGGCCTCGTGGTCTCTTCGCTCGTGGCGGTGCCCGGGGCCTCGCGCGTCGTGCGCGGCGGTGTCGTCGCGTACGCGACCGACATCAAGCGCACGGTGCTGGGGGTGGATGCCGCCCTTCTCGAGGCGCACGGGGCGGTGCATCCGCGCGTCGCACGACAGATGGCCAAAGGCGTGCGGGAGGTCCTCGGCCAGGACGGCGCTGCGGCCGAAGTCGGCATCGCGACGACCGGAATCGCCGGCCCGGAATCTCCGGACGGGCAGCCCGTGGGAACGGTGCACATCGCGGTGTCGACCCCTCTGGGTACGCGCGTGGACTCGATCGTCCTCAGCGGTGATCGCGACGCGATCCGTGCCGAAGCCGCCCGGATCGCCGTGCGCCGCGCCCTGGTGGCGCTGTGAGCGGCGACGGCAGCAGGGGAATAAGACCTGTTTCGGGGCGGTTACATCCGGCGATTCCCAACCTTTCCCCAGCGCACGGGTTTAGATTGGCAGCACTGGATGTTGTACCGTTGTCCACCCGGCAACGGCGGAGTCAAGCGTGAGGAGGGGCAAGAAATGATCCTGGTACGTCAAGAGATCGGCGAAGTCCTGCGCGACCTCCGTCAGCAGAAGGGTCGCACCCTCCGGCAGGTGGCCAGCCGCGCGAGCGTGGCCTTGGGTTACTTGAGCGAGGTTGAGCGAGGCCAGAAAGAAGCCTCGAGCGAGATCCTGGCCGCCGTGGCGGAAGCGCTCGATGTGCCCATCTCGACCATCATGCGCGAGGTCGGCGACCGGCTGTCCGTGCTCGAGGGCCTGCAGGCCTTCCCCGACGTCGTCCCCGACGATCTGGTGGCCTCGGTCGAGCCCGAGCTGTCGCTGCACTGATCCTCCATCGAGAATCCCTTCCGTGCGCAGATCCGAGTTCGACCGCGCCGTCTCCGATGAGTTCGGCGCCCGGGGGTCGTCACTGGTGAGCGATCTCGTCCTCTCCGCGCTCGGCGGGCGGACGCCGCACGACGCGCTCGCGGACGGCGTGCCGCCGCGTGATGTGTGGCTCGCGCTGTGCGAGGAGACCGACGTGCCGCCGTCGCGGCGTTACGGCGCGGGTCGGCTCGAACCCAAGCGCCGCTGAGCCGGCGCCCGTGGCGCGTCTCGCCGCACGGGGAATCATCGGCGTGTCATCGAAGATGTGTTCGATTCGCGCGTAGGCTCCTGCACAGCAGGTGTCGCGAAAGCGTCCATCCCCGCCGGGAGAGGAATCCGCCGCAATGTCGGAGGCCCCTCCTAGCGTGGACGACGTCGAATGACACCCACGCCTTGTCGCAGCATCCCGTCCGCCGGAGGGGAGCGCGTCAGCCTACAGGCGACGGACCACGCACCAGAAGGAGCACCCCATGCCCTCACCCGCAGACCGCGAGAAGGCCCTCGAATCGGCCCTCGCCCAGATCGACCGGCAGTTCGGGAAGGGCTCGGTCATGCGACTGGGCAGCGACGAGCGTGCGCCCGTCGCGGTCATCCCGACCGGTTCCATCGCCCTCGACGTCGCCCTCGGCGTGGGCGGGCTCCCGCGTGGCCGCATCATCGAGATCTACGGCCCGGAGTCCTCCGGTAAGACGACGCTGACGCTGCACGCGATCGCCAACGTCCAGCGCGCCGGCGGCATCGCGGCGTTCATCGACGCCGAACACGCGCTCGATCCCGATTACGCCAAGAAGCTGGGCGTCGACATCGACTCCCTCCTGGTGTCCCAGCCCGACACGGGTGAGCAGGCCCTCGAGATCGCCGACATGCTGGTGCGCTCGGGAGCCATCGACCTGGTCGTCATCGACTCCGTCGCCGCTCTCGTGCCGCGGGCCGAGATCGAGGGTGAGATGGGCGACTCCCACGTCGGCCTGCAGGCACGCCTCATGTCGCAGGCGCTGCGCAAGCTCACCGGTGGGCTGAACACCACGAACACGACGATGATCTTCATCAACCAGCTGCGCGAGAAGATCGGTGTGTTCTTCGGCTCGCCCGAGACCACCGCCGGCGGTAAGGCGCTGAAGTTCTACGCGTCCGTGCGCCTGGACATCCGCCGCATCGAGACGCTCAAGGACGGCACCGACGCGGTCGGAAACCGTACGCGCGTCAAGGTCGTGAAGAACAAGATGGCCCCGCCGTTCAAGCAGGCCGAGTTCGACATCCTCTACGGCACGGGCATCTCGCGCGAGGGCAGCCTCATCGACTTCGGGGTCGAGCACGCGATCGTGAAGAAGTCCGGCGCGTGGTACACGTACGACGGCGAGCAGCTCGGGCAGGGCAAGGAGAACGCCCGCAACTTCCTGCTGAAGAACCCCGACATGGCCGCCGACATCGAGTCCAAGATCAAGGACAAGCTGGGGATCGGCGCGCCGCGCGGAGGCGCGGTCGAAGACGAGCTGGCCGCGCGCCGCCCGGCCTGACATGCCGGCGTTCGCCGGGGGCGAGGACGACCGCCTCGCCCCCGTGACCCCCCTGTTCGGTGCGCAGCCCGACGCGGCGGCGTGGCATCCGGCGTGGCGGAGCGACGCGCACGTGGAGTCCGCGACACCGGAGGATGCGGAGCCCGGCGCGGATCGCTTCGCCGATGCCGAGCGGGCACTCCTGCGCCGCCTCCGCACCCGGCAGCTGTCGGTCTCCGAGGCACGGACCTTCCTGCTCACCGGTGCCGCCCTGGAGCGCCCGGAGGCAGACGCTCTCCTCGAGGACTTCCTTCGCCGCGGCTATCTGGACGACACGGCGCTCGCGGAGCAGCTGATCCACGCCGCGACGCAGCGCAAGGGGCAGGGCCGGCGGGCGATCGCGCAGGCGCTGTCGGCGCGCGGGATCTCCCGCGAGGTCTCCGACGCCGCGTTCGAGGAGCTGCCGGATGACGACGCCGAGCGCGCGCTCGAGTTCGCCCGCACGAAGGCCCGCCAGCTCGGCCGCTACGACGACGACACCGCCCTGCGCCGGCTCATGGGCCAGCTCGCCCGCCGCGGCTACCCCGGGTCTGTCGCCGCCACGGCGGCGCGGGCTGCCCTGGCGGAGAATCGCTCCGGCGGCGGAGTGCGATTCCGCTGACGCGTTCGGCGGCGCCGCACCGTGGCCTCTATGCTCGGCGGTGTGGCCCGCTCGCACCGCTCGCACCGTCGGCGGTGGCCCATCGTCGTCGGCGTCGTGGGGGCGATCGTCGCTGCGGCGGTGGTGGTGGGCATTCCGTTGTGGAGTGCCCAGATCCTGCTCACTCCCCACCACAGCCTCACCACGGCGGCCGGCACGGTCGTGGCCGTCGGTGCGGACGAGATCACCCTCACCCACACGGATGCCGGAACGCGGGAGGGAACATACGGCCTCACGTGGTCGGACGAGCAGGGCCGAATCGCGGGGGAGGCGGTGGTCGGGCCCATGCTGTGGACCGACGGCGCCACCATCACCCGGAGCTTCGTGCCCACCGATGCCGTGCCCGCCGTCGGCACCAAGGTCGATCTGAACCCCAACATGTGGACCGGTGACCCGCGCACCGCGCTCGGGCTGGAGTACCGGGACGTGGACATCGAGGGCGAGCTCGGCGCGATGCCGGCATGGCTCGTGGAGGGCGACGGCGACACGTGGGTGCTGTTCGTGCACGGGATCGACGGTCTCCGCCAGAGCGGCCTGCGCCCGTTGGCCACACTCGCCGAAGCGCGGCTGCCCACCCTGTTGATCTCCTACCGCAACGACGCGGGCGCCCCGGCGAGCCCCAATGGCCTGATCAGCCTGGGCGAGCGCGAATGGCGCGACCTCGAGGCGGCCGCCGACTACGCCCTCGCGCACGGCGCGGAGAATCTCATCCTGTACGGGGACTCCATGGGCGGGAGCATCGTCACGCGGTTCCTGCACGAGTCCGCGCACGCCGACCAGGTGGTCGGCATGGTGCTCGATGCTCCCGTGCTGGACTGGTCCGCGGTGATCGACGGACAGGCGGAGCGCCTGCATCTCAGCGCCCTCGCACCGCTCGTGCGGCTGGTGGTGCAGTGGCGCGGCGACCTGTCGCTGACGCCGCTGGACGAGCTGGACCAGACGGCGGCGTTCGAGCGCCTGCCCGTGCTCCTGTTCCAAGGGCTCGCCGACCCCCTGGTGCCGCACGCCGACAGCGCCGCCTTCGCCGCGTCGCTGCCGAAGGCACGGTACGTGCCGGTGCCCGGCGCCGGCCACATCCAGAGCTGGAACGTCGATCCGGAGGGCTACTCGGCACATCTGTCCGAGTTCATCCGGCCGTTCGCCCCGGACCTCTCGCCGTAGGGCGGAGCCTGCGCGAGGATGAGGGCATGTCGATCCACGTCGCGGGGCTGACGAAGCGCTACCGGGACCGCCTCGCCGTGGACGGGATCTCCTTCGACGTCCCCGACGGTGCGGTGTTCGCGTTCGTCGGCACGAACGGGGCCGGCAAGTCCACGACCATCGGGTGCCTGACCACCGTCCTGCCCTTCAACGCCGGCGAGGTCCGCGTCCTCGGGTACGACGTCGCACGCGAGGGGAACCGGGTACGCGAGCGCATCGGCGTCGTCTTCCAGGACTCCGTGCTCGACCCGATGCTCACGGCGCGGGAGAATCTGCGCTTCCGCGCCCGTCTGTCGCACCTGGACCGCGCCCGCATCGCCGCGCGCATCGATGACGTCACGGCCCTCATCGGGCTCGAGGACGTGCTGGACCGTCCGTACGGGGCGCTCTCGGGCGGGCAGCGCCGCCGCGTGGATGTCGCCCGCGCGCTCCTGCACGAGCCGAGCGTCCTGTTCCTGGACGAGCCGACCGCGGGGCTGGATCCGGGCAGCCGTGCGCTCGTGTGGCGCACTCTGCATGCACTGCGCGCACGCGGAGACCTCACGATCTTCCTCACGACGCACTACCTCGAGGAGACCGAGGAGGCCGACCGCGTGTGCATCGTCGACGCCGGCCGCATCATCGCCGACGACACCCCCGCACGCCTGCGCGCACAGCACAGCCGCAGTATGCTCACGGTGCGCACCGACGACCCCGACGCGCTCGAGCGGGACGCGCGCGCGGGCGGCTCCGTGCCGGTGCGCGACGGCGAGCAGATCCTCATCCCGGTCGCCGACGCCGCCGTCGCCCGCCGTCTGCTCGCCGCGCACGGCGACCACGTCCGCGACTTCGAGTTCCGGCACGGCCGCATGGACGACGTGTTCCTGGCGCTCACCGGCCGCAGCGCGGAGGCCGTTCTTCCGCGACCGGCTGAACGTGTTCTTCTCGCTGCTGGGCGCGCTCATCCTGTTCCTCCTCTACACGCTGTTCCTCGGCAACCTGCAGACGCAGGATCTGGCGGACTCACTGCCGGGGGCCTCCGACGCCGACGTGCAGGCGTTCGTGGACAGCTGGATGTTCGCCGGCATCGTTCTGATCACCACCGTGACCACGGGGCTGGGCGGCACGGCCATCCTCACCGACGACGGCGCCTCCGGGCGGTTC
Source organism: Microbacterium sp. dk485 (assembly GCF_004570445.1). Taxonomy (NCBI): domain Bacteria; kingdom Bacillati; phylum Actinomycetota; class Actinomycetes; order Micrococcales; family Microbacteriaceae; genus Microbacterium; species Microbacterium sp. dk485. The sequence continues at coordinate 37,234 of NZ_SPQW01000001.1, read as the reverse complement.
CGGGACTTCCTGGTGTCTCCCGTGCGCCGCAGCCAGCTCGTGCTCGGCTACCTCCTTTCGGCCACCGCCGTGGCGCTGCTGCTGTCGCTGTTCGTGCTGGTCGTGTCGGTCGTGTACCTCGGCGTCGTGCGCGGGCTCTGGCTGCCGGTCTCCGCCGTCGCCGCGAGCGCCGGCATCGTGGTGCTCTCGTGCCTCGCCTTCACGGCCCTGTCCGCGCTCATCGTCAGCTTCGTCCGCACCAACGGGGCGTTCTCGGCGCTGGCGACGATCGTCGGCACCGTGCTCGGCTTCGTCGCTGCCGCCTACATCCCCATCGGCGTGTTCCCGGACGTGGTCGCCTCCGTCGTCGCCGCCCTCCCGTTCGCACAGGCGGGGATGCTGCTGCGCCGGGAATTCTCGGAAGGGTCGCTCGCGATCATCACGGGCGTATCCCCGGAGGCCGAGGAGGTGCTCCGCGCCCTGTACGGCCTGGACCTGAAGGTGGGGGACTGGGCGGTGCCGGTGTGGTTCGTCGCGGCGGTGCTCGTCGCGCTCACGCTGGCGTGCACGACGCTGTCCGCGGCACGCATCCGCCGCCGCATCCGCTAGGGCGGGGCCGGCGGCGGTCGAACGTAGAATGGCACGCATCATGACACCGCCCTCCAGCGCCCCCACGCTCATCGCGCCGTCCGCCGCGGCCAGCGACCTCGACGGCCGCCCCCGCACGTACGAGGTGCGCACCTTCGGCTGTCAGATGAACGTGCACGACTCCGAGCGGCTGTCCGGCTCCCTCGAGAGCGCGGGCTACGTGCGTGCCGCCGCCGGCGAGGAGGCCGACGTCGTCGTCATCAACACGTGCGCCGTGCGCGACAACGCCGCCGGCAAGCTGTACGGCACCCTCGGGCACCTGAAGTCGCGCAAGGACGTGCATCAGGGCATGCAGATCGCCGTGGGCGGGTGCATGGCGCAGATGGACAAGCAGGCGGTCCTGGACAAGGCGCCGTGGGTCGACGTGGTGTTCGGCACCCACAACATGGGCTCGCTCCCGAGCCTGCTCGAACGCGCCCGCCACAACGGCGAGGCGGAACTGGAGATCCTCGAGTCCCTCGAGGTGTTCCCCTCGACGCTGCCCACCAAGCGCGACTCCGCAGCCAGCGGGTGGGTCTCGATCTCCGTCGGCTGCAACAACACGTGCACCTTCTGCATCGTCCCGAGCCTGCGCGGCAAGGAGAAGGACCGCCGTCCCGGCGACATCCTCAGCGAGATCCGGATGCTGGTGGACGACGGGGCGATCGAGGTCACGCTGCTCGGGCAGAACGTGAACTCCTACGGCGTGGAGTTCGGCGACCGGCTCGCCTTCGGCAAGCTCCTGCGCGCGGCCGGGGAGATCGACGGGCTCGAGCGGATCCGGTTCACCAGCCCCCATCCGGCGGCCTTCACCGATGACGTCATCGCGGCGATGGCCGAGACGCCCGCCGTCATGCCGTCGCTGCACATGCCGCTGCAGTCCGGCAGCGACCGCGTCCTCGAGGCGATGCGCCGGTCCTACCGCAGTGAGCGGTTCCTGGGGATCCTCGATCGCGTCCGCGAACGCATGCCCCACGCCGCCATCACCACCGACATCATCGTCGGCTTCCCCGGCGAGACCGATGAGGACTTCGAAGACACCCTGCGGGTGGTGGCCGCCTCCCGGTTCTCCAGCGCCTTCACCTTCCAGTACTCCATCCGCGCCGGCACGCCGGCCGCGACGATGCCCGATCAGGTGCCCAAGCACGTCGTGCAGGAGCGCTACGAGCGGCTTCTCGCGCTGCAGGAGCGGATCTCGCTGGAGGAGAACCAGCGCCAGCTCGGCCGCGAAGTTCAGGTCCTCGTCTCCACGGGGGAGGGCAAGAAGGATGCCGCGACGCATCGCCTCACCGGCCGGGCGGAGGACAACCGGCTGGTCCACGTCGAGGTGCCCGCCGGCTCCGCCGTTCCGCGTCCCGGGGATGTCGTGACCGCCGTCGTCACCCACGCCGCGCCGTTCCACCTGCTCGCCGACAGCCCCGACGGAGCACCCCTGCGCGTGCGCCGCACGCGCGCCGGCGACGCGTGGGACCGCGCGCAGGCGGACTCCTGCGGCGTGCCGGCGGCACCGGCCGCAGCATCCGGTCCGCGCCCGGTCTCGCTCGGGCTCCCGGTCCTCCGCGTCGGAGAGTGAGCACGCCGCGCCTGTGGGCCGTCGTCGGCGCCACCGGCACCGGCAAGTCCGCCCTCTCGCTCGCCCTCGCCGAGGCCCTAATCGCGTCGGGGCGTGCCGCGGAGATCGTCAACGCCGATGCCATGCAGCTGTATCGCGGCATGGACATCGGCACGGCGAAGCTCCCCGTCACTGAGCGCCGGGGCATCCCGCACCACCTCCTGGACGTCCTCGACGTCACCGAGGAGGCCGCGGTGGCGTGGTACCAGGATGCGGCGCGCGCGGCGATCCGCGGGATCCACGAGCGGGGCGCCGATGCGATCCTCGTGGGGGGCTCGGGGCTGTACGTCTCTGCCGTGATCCACGACTTCCGCTTCCCCCCGCGCGACCCGCAGGTGCGCGCGCGACTGGAGGCGGAGCTGGCCGAGCACGGTGCCGGCGCCCTGTTCGCACGCCTGCGCGAGGCCGACCCCGCCACCGCAGCGCGCGTCGATCCGGCCAACGGCCGCCGGATCGTGCGGGCCCTGGAGGTGCTCGCGCAGGGGGAGGCCACCCACGGCGCCGCGCTTCCGGACAAGCCCACCCCATGGCATCCCGGCACGCACGTGATCGGCGCGCACATCGAACGCGCCGAGCTCGTGCCGATGCTGGATGCCCGCGTGGAGGGGATGTGGCGGGCGGGGCTCGTCGATGAGGCGGAAGCGCTGCGCGCGCGGGGGCTCGAGGAGGGCGTGACAGCTCGACGTGCGATCGGCTACGCGCAGGCGCTCGCCCAGCTGCGCGGCGAGGTCACCGCCGACGAGGCGATCGCACAGACGCAGGCACTGACCCGCCGCTACGCGCGACGTCAGGTGTCGTGGTTCCGCCGCTACGCCGACGTGACGTGGGTCGACGCGCGCACGGCCGACTCGGCCGCGCTGGCCCGCCGGCCCGCCCCATAGACTGGACGGATGCCGCTCACGCTCCCGTTCACCAAGGGCCACGGCACCGGGAACGACTTCGTCGTGATCGCCGATCCCGACGGCGACCTCGACCTGTCGGACGCGCAGATCGCGACGCTGTGCGACCGCCACTTCGGCATCGGGGCCGACGGGGTGCTGCGGGTGGTGCGCTCCACCGCGATCGAGGAGGGCGCGGACGCCGTGGGCGCGGAGTGGTTCATGGACTACCGCAACGCCGACGGCTCGAAGGCGGAGATGTGCGGCAACGGCACGCGGGTGTTCGCGAAGTATCTGGTCGACGCGGGTCTCGCCGACATCGACGGCGGGCTGCGGATCGGCACGCGCGCGGGCGTGAAGACCCTCACCCGTAGCGACGACGGCTTCGAGGTCGACCTCGGTGCGTTCGCCATCGAACCGGGGGAGACCCTCGTGCGGGCCCGAGGACTGGACGTCGCGCGCCCCGGCGTGGGCGTGGACGTGGGCAACCCGCACGTCGTGGTGGCGCTGTCCTCGCTCGCCGAACTCGAGGGCCTCGACCTCGCCTATCAGCCGCTGCTGGAACCCGCGCCCCGCCACGGCGCCAACGTGGAGTTCGTGGTGCCGGCCGACCCGCTCGTGCGCGACGGAGTGGGGAGCCTGCGGATGCGCGTCTTCGAGCGCGGAGTGGGGGAGACCCTCAGCTGCGGCACCGGGGTGGCCGCCGCGGCACTGGCCGCGCGGCATTGGGCGGGACCGGCGGCGCCGGACCGGTGGATCGTCGACGTGCCGGGCGGGCGCCTGGGCGTCCGTGTGCGCGAGGGCGACGTGCTGCTGTCGGGCCCGGCATCCCTCGTCTTCTCGGGCGAGGTCACGCTCGCCTGATCAGGGGAGCGCGATCGTGCCGGTCTCGGGGGTGCCGTGCTTGCGGACCTTGAGCACACGGTATCCGCGCCCCGTCGCCGCCCTGTGCACGCCGTAGCCGCGCGGGAACGTCGCGGCCAGCCACCGCTGGAGCGAATCCGAGCCGAGGTTCCGCTGCACCACGAGCCACGCGTCCGATCGTTCGTCCAGGCGCGGTATCCAGCGCTCGAGCATGCTGTGCAGCTCGTTCTTGCCCACGCGGATCGGCGGGTTGGAGCGGATGGTGCGGAACTTCACGTCGTCGGGAACATCCTCGGGACGCGCCGCGTTGATGTTGGGGAGTCCCAGTTCCTCGGCATTGCGCCGCACGAGGTCCAGGGCCCGTTCGTTGACGTCGACCGCCCACACCGTGGCGCGCGGCGATTCCAAGGCAAGTGTCAACGCGATCGGGCCCCAGCCGCAGCCGAGATCGAGGAAGTGGCCGCCGGAGGGCGGCGGGGGCGTGTGGGACAGCAGCACCGCGGTGCCGGCGTCGAGCCGGTCGGGGCTGAAGATTCCAGACGCCGTCGTCACTTCCCGATCCTGTCCCGCCAGCGGGACGCGGATGCGGCGCAACTGCGTGGGACTCGAAGGCGACGCGCTGAAGTAGTGGTCGCTCCCCATGCCGAGAGCGTAGCGGAAGAGTCTTGGCGCAGGGGGAGAGTTAGAGTGCAGGGATGCGCCGGGTGACACCGCCCGGGCGGCATGATTCCGCGGAAAAGGATGAGATGACGGACACCACCACACCCCGGAACGGGCAGGACTCGCTCGTCGACGGCACGCACGGGGCGGACACGGATCCCGTCGAGCGGGTTCTCGCACGCGCCGACGCGCGTTCGGGGGTCCGCGTGTTCGGAGCCGCTCAGGCTCTGCAGGACGAGACCACGGTCGCCTACGACGACACCGACGGCGATCAGTGGGACCGTGAGGAGCGCGCTGCGCTGCGTCGCGTGGTCGGGCTCTCCACGGAACTCGAAGACGTCACCGAGGTCGAGTACCGCCAGCTCCGGCTGGAGAACGTCGTGCTCGTCGGCGTGCACCCCCAGGGGTCGCAGGAGGATGCCGAGAACTCGCTGCGCGAGCTCGCCGCCCTCGCCGAGACGGCCGGCGCGGTCGTGATGGACGGCGTGCTGCAGCGGCGGCCGCATCCGGACCCCGCCACCTACGTCGGGCGCGGGAAGGCGCAGGAGCTGCGCGACATCGTCGCGGCGGTCGGCGCCGACACCGTCATCGCCGACACCGAGCTCGCCCCCAGCCAGCGGCGTGCCCTCGAAGACGTGGTGAAGGTCAAGGTCATCGACCGCACGACGGTGATCCTCGACATCTTCAGCCAGCACGCCAAGAGCCGTGAGGGCAAGGCGCAGGTCGAGCTGGCGCAGCTGGAGTACCTCCTGCCGCGTCTGCGCGGGTGGGGTGACTCGATGAGCCGCCAGGCCGGTGGCCAGGTCGGCGCCGGCGGTGCGGGCATGGGCTCGCGCGGACCCGGTGAGACGAAGATCGAGCTGGACCGCCGCCGCATCCGTACGCGCATGGCGCAGTTGCGCCGGCAGATCCGCGACTTCGCACCCGCGCGCGACGCCAAGCGCGCCGAGCGCAAGCGCAACGTCATCCCCGCCGTCGCGATCGCCGGCTACACCAACGCCGGCAAGTCGAGTCTGCTCAACCGCCTCACCCGCGCGGGAGTGCTGGTGGAGAACGCGCTGTTCGCGACGCTGGATGCCACGGTGCGCCGGTCGCAGACCTCAGACGGGCGCGTGTACACGCTGACCGACACGGTCGGGTTCGTCCGCAACCTGCCCCACCAGCTGGTCGAGGCGTTCCGCTCGACGCTGGAGGAGGTCGGCGACGCCGACGTCATCGTGCACGTCGTGGACGGGTCGCACCCCGATCCCGCGGCCCAGCTGGCGACGGTACGGGATGTCATGGGCGACGTGGGCGCGCGATCCACGCGTGAGATCGTCGTGTTCAACAAGGCCGACCTGCTCGAGCCGGACACGCGGATGGTGCTGCGCGGGCTGCAGCCGGACGCGCTGTTCGTCTCCTCGCGCACGGGCGAGGGCATCGAGGAGCTCCGCGCCGAGATCGAGGACGCCCTGCCGCTGCCGGCGGTGGAGGTGCGCGCCGTCGTCCCGTACGACCGCGGGGAGCTCATCTCCGCCGCGCACGAGTCCGGCCTGATCCTGGCGCAGGAGCACCGCGCCGAGGGCACGTTCCTGCACGCGCACGTCGGGGAGCGCCTCGCCGCCGAGCTCGCCCCCTTCGCGTCCTGACCCTGTCCCACGCGACGAGAGTGCATCGCCTCGGCGAGAGTGCACCGAATATGGTGCCGGTTCGCCGGGACGATGCACTCTCGGAGGTCAGAAGGGCAGTGGTGCGTGGTCGGTGGGGACGAGGAGGATCCCGACCACCAGGCCCTGGTCATCCACCGCGACGCGTCCGCTGATCTCGCCCGCCTCGCACACGAGCGTCGTCGCGCCCACGACGGTGCCCACGACGGCATCATCGTCGGTGAGCACTTCTCCGCCGCCGGGCACCTCCACGCGTGTGTTCTGGAACCCCTGGAGGGCCCCGACCTCGCCGAGCACGGTCCGCCACGTCTCCGCGATGGTCTCGGCGGGGAGCTCCCGCGCCGTGACCGGATGCATCGCCTGGGACAGGCCCGCGTGATCGCCCGTGGCGATGAGGGTGAACACGTGCTCGGTGAGGGTGCGGACATCCGCCACTCCTCGCCGCACCAGCGGCTCCCCGCCCACCGGATCCACCGGCTTGCCGAATCTCTTGAATGCTGCCTGCCTGGTCATTCCCAATTCCTTCCCGATGTCCGCCCATGTCCGGCCCGCCGCCCGCGCCGCATCCACGGCGGCTTCCAGGCGCTCGCGGGCGACACGGACCGCGTCCTGTGCTTCCCGGATCTCGTCCATGCGCGTCAGTCAACCAGAAGTTGACAGCAGCGTCAACCAAACGTTGACGCGAGCGGGTGTCAGGACAGGAGGAGCGGCGGGACGCCGGGGGTGTCGAACCCGAAGACCTGGCCGAGGAAGGCCAGCTCGCTCTCGAGCGCGTGCACGATCGTCTCGGCACGGCGGAAGCCGTGCCCCTCGCCCTCGTACAGCACGTACGCGTGCGGGATGCCCCGAGCCACGAGCGCGTCGCGGATGGCCTCCGCCTGAGCCGGTGGGACCACCGCATCCTCCGCGCCCTGCAGGATCAGCAGCGGCACGGTGAACCCCTCCGGATGGCTGAGCGGCGACCGCTCGCGGTACACATCCTCGGCCTCGGGGAGCGGCCCGATGAGCCCGTCGAGGTACCGTGCTTCGAAGTCGTGCGAATCCTCGGCGAGGGCGCGGGCGTCGCCGACGGCGTAGCGGGCGACGCCGGCCGAGAAGACATCCGTTCCGACGAGCGCGGCCAGGACCGTCCAGCCGCCGGCCGAGCCGCCGTCGATCGCGAGGCGCGCGCCGTCGGCGTCACCGCGCGCGACGAGCGCGCCGGCGGCAGCGGCGACGTCCTCGACGTCGACGATGCCCCATTGGCCGCGCAGGCGCTCGCGGTAGGCCCGGCCGTAGCCGGTGGAGCCGCCGTAGTTCACGTCGAGGACCCCGATGCCCCGGCTGGTGAAGTACGCCGTCTTCGCCGACGCGGCCGGACCCACGTGAGCGGTCGGGCCGCCGTGCACGAGCACGAGGTAGGGCGGGCGTTCGCCCGGCGTCCCCGTGTGCTCGGGGTTCGTCGGCGGGTAGGCGAAGGCGTGCACGGGGCCGCGCGGGCCGTCGGCCGTCACGGCCTGCGGCCGCGGCATCCACTCCTCCGGCAGGACAGCGGCCCCGCCGGTGATGAGCGCGGCGGGCGCATCCGTGTCGAGGTCGACCAGCCACAGCCCGCCCTGGGACGTCGTTCCGGAGCCGGACACGAGCACGCGCCGGCCGCGGGCGTCCTCGATGAGGGCGCCGGAGGTCACCGGAACCGGGAGGATCCGTGTGCGATCTCCGACAACGGCGACGATCTCGTCGGCACCGTTCGTGCGCACCGCGACGAACCCGCCGTCCACCGGCGCGAACCACCGCGACCCCAGCACCCACAGGCCGCCGCCGGTGTCGGCATCGGCGGGGGCGAGCGGATGCGGCGTACCGCCCAGGTGCGTGCGCCACACGTTCCAGCGTCCCGTGCGGTCGTCGAGGAAGGTGAGTTCGTCGTCCCCCGTCCACTCCGGCTGGAGGGGAGCGGAGCCCTCGCCGCCGGCGACGACGGTCCACGTGCGCACGGCGTCGTCCTCGAGCGTCCCCGTCCGAAGCTCGGCGCGGTCCCACGGCATGTCCGGATGGTTCCACGCGATCCACGCCAGCTGCGTCCCGTCGGGCGACAGGGTCGGCTGCGCGACGAAGTCGCTGCCCGCGACGAGACTGCGCACCGCTGCGTCATCGGCGGCGGCGGAGCCGTCGAGGGGGATCGTCACGATGTCGCGCAGCGGCGTGCGCGCGTCGCCGTCGCTCTCGCGCACCGCCAGCAGGATGCCGGCCTGGATGCGCAGCCCGCCGTAGCGCACGCCGTCGCGCGGTGGCGTGAGCGGCCGGGGCGCTGCGCCGGGGCGCAGCGACCACACGCGGCCGTCGCTCTTCTCGACGTACGTCAGTTCACCGGCGTCAGTGACCGCCCACGCGCCGCCGCCGTACTCGTGCACGCGCGAGCGCGCGTTGCCGGGGGCGGGCAGGACGTCCGAGACGGTGCCGTCGGTCCGGCGTCGTCGGACGGTCGTCCGGCCGCCCTCCTCCGGCACGGTCTGCCCCCACCAGATCTCGTCGCCCACGAGACGCGCCCCGTCGATGCGGGGCGATGCCGTCGCGACGGCGTCGGCGGACAGCGGGGACGGCCAGGATCCGAAGGGCAGGGGAGTCGGCATCCCGTCAGCCTAGGCGCCGCCCACGGTCCTCGGGATGCGTGTGCGGGCGCGCTCGCGCACGGCGATCAGACGGCGCGCAGCACCGCCACGACGCGACCGAGGACGACGGCGTCGTCGCCGAGGATCGGCTCGAAGGCGGAGTTGCGGGGGAGCAACCACGTGTGACCGTCGCGACGGCGGAAGGTCTTCACGGTCGCCTCGCCGTCGAGCATGGCCGCGACGATCTCGCCGTTCTCCGCCGTGGCCTGCGAACGCACGACGACCCAGTCGCCGTCGCAGATCGCCGCATCGATCATGGAATCGCCGGAGACCTTCAGCATGAACAGGTCGCCCTTGCCGACGAGCTGGCGGGGGAGGGGGAAGATCTCCTCCACGTGCTGATCGGCGGTGATGGGGACTCCCGCCGCGATGCGTCCGACGAGCGGCACGAGAGCCGCGTCGCCGAGGGCCGGCGCGGTGTCGGCGGGATTCTCGGCGGCGGTGCCGGGGAGGTCGATCAGCACTTCCATCGCGCGCGTCTTGCCCGGGTCGCGGCGGAGGTAGCCGCTGAGTTCGAGCTGGTTGAGCTGGTGGGTGACGCTGGAGAGCGACTTCAAGCCGACGGCGTCGCCGATCTCCCGCATGCTCGGCGGGTAGCCGTGCCGTGCGATCGAACGCTGGATCACCTCGAGGATCGCCAGCTGCTTGTCACTGAGGCTCTTCCGCCGGCGTGTCTGCGGCTTGTCGCGAGCGGTCGCGTCGGTCATTCTCGTGCTCCCTCCCGTGCCCGCCTTGGCACCGGTCTTCGAATGTCGGAGGTCCGTGATGGTCTTCCGTTGTCGAAACCGTATCCGGTATCGGGCTGCGGATCACGCTGCACCACGCGTGTCGCGTTCGATCCGTGTCCGACATCGGAACGATTGACATCCCCACAGTATCGAAGATAGATTCGGAATACAGGTTCGCATCCGGCCCTCCCGGCCGAGGGTCGGGTGCGAACCTTCCGCCAGAGGAGGAGCCATGGCCACCATCGCGAGCGTCGCCCCCACCACCCGTCTGCGTCTGACGGCCCGCGGCCGTCGGCTGCTGGCCGGCCTGGCCGCGCTGCCCGCCGCCATCGCCATCGCCCTCGCCGTGCTCGGCGGTGGCGCAGCTCTCGCCTCGGCCGAGGGCGGCGCGCCGGCCGGCACCTTCACCGAGATCACGGTCATGTCGGGGGAGTCGCTGTGGTCGATCGCACAGGATCTCGCCCCCCACGCCGACCCGCGGGACGTCGTCGAGGACATCGCGCGTCTGAACGTGCTGGAATCCTCGACGGTCTCGGCCGGTCAGCGCCTGGCCATCCCGGTGGAGTACGCGCCGCAGTCATAGCCGGCCGCCTCGCCGTAGCATGGGAGGAATGACGACCCGGTTGGACGATCTCCCGCTCCGCGACGATCTGCGCGGCCTCGTGCCGTACGGCGCACCGCAGGCGCCGCTGCCCATCGCCCTGAACGTCAACGAGAACACCCACCCGGTGCCCCAGGAGGTCGCCGACGACATCCTGGACTCGGTGGCCCGGGCGCTGCGGGACATCAACCGGTACCCCGACCGCGAGTTCACCGCGCTGCGGGAGGCTTTCGCCGGCTACCTCGGGCACGGTCTCACGGCCGAGCAGATCTGGGCGGGCAACGGCTCCAACGAAGTGCTGCAGCACCTTCTGCAGGCCTTCGCCGGTCCCGGGCGGACGGCCTTCAGCTTCGCGCCGACCTACTCCATGTACCCGCTCCTCACCCGCGGCACCGGAGCGCAGTGGATCGCCGGCGAGCGCGCCCACGACTTCACCGTCTCGCCCGAGTCGGCGGCGACGCAGGTGGCGCAGGTGCGGCCGGATGTGGTCTTCCTGTGCGCGCCGAACAACCCGACCGGAACGCCCATGGGGCTCGATGTCATCGAGGCCGTCTACGACGCCACCGACGGGATCGTCATCGTCGATGAGGCGTACCAGGAGTTCGCTCCGCGCGACGAGCGCTCGGCACTGACCCTCCTCCCGGGGCGTGAGCGCCTCGTGGTGTCGCGCACCATGAGCAAGGCGTTCGCGTTCGCCGGCGCGCGCGTGGGTTACCTCGCTGCCGACCCCGCCCTCGTCGACGCGCTGCGTCTGGTCCGCCTGCCCTACCACCTCAGCGGACTGACCCAGGCGGCCGCGCTCGCGGCGCTGGCCCACGCGCCGGTCATGCTCGGAATGGTGGACGAGATCGTCGCGCAGCGCGACCGCATGTCGGCGACCCTCGCCGCCCTGGGGTACACCCCCTACGACTCCGGGACGAACTTCGTCCTGTTCGGCGGCGTGGACGACCCGGCCCGGACCTGGCGGGAACTGTACGACCGCGGCATCCTCGTCCGCGACGTCGGCATCCCACACCACCTGCGTGTCACCGCCGGCACCGAGGAGGAGACCACCGCGTTCCTGGACGCCCTGGCCTCGGTAGGATCGAAGGTATGACCGCATCAGGCGCGCCGCGCACAGCGACTCTGCGACGCGCGACGAGTGAGTCCACCGTCGAGCTGGAAGTGAACCTCGACGGCACCGGCGTGAGCGAGATCTCCACGAGCGTGCCGTTCTACGACCACCTGCTCACGGCGTTCGCGAAGCACTCCCTGACCGACCTCACCGTGCGGGCCACCGGCGACACGCACATCGACGCGCACCACACCGTGGAGGACGTCGCGATCGTGCTGGGCGACGCCATCCGTCAGGCCCTGGGCGACAAGGCCGGCATCACGCGGTTCGGCGACGCGCTCGTGCCGCTGGACGAGGCGCTCGTGCAGGCCGTCGTGGACATCAGCGGCCGTCCCTACCTCGTGCACACCGGCGAGCCGGCCGGGTTCGAGTACCACCTCATCGGCGGCCACTTCACCGGCTCCCTCGTGCGGCACACGTTCGAGGCGCTCGCCTTCCACGCCGGCCTCACGGTGCACGTGCGCGTGCTCGAGGGCCGCGACGCCCACCACATCGCCGAAGCGGAGTACAAGGCGTTCGCGCGCGCGTTCCGTCAGGCCAAGTCGCTGGACCCGCTCGTGGAAGGCATCCCCAGCACGAAGGGTGCGCTGTGACCGACCGGCCGGTCGTCGCTGTCCTGGATTACGGCTCGGGCAACGTCCACTCCGCGGTGAAGGCGCTGGCCGCCGCGGGCGCCGACGCGCGACTGACCAGCGACCGTGGCCTCATCCGCGATGCCGACGGCCTCGTCGTGCCCGGTGTCGGTGCGTTCCGCGCCGTCATGGAGGCGTTGCGGGAGAGCCGCGGCGACGAGGTCATCGATCGCCGCCTCGCCGGTGGCCGGCCCGTCCTGGGCATCTGCGTCGGCATGCAGGTGCTGTTCGGGCGCGGAGTGGAGCGCGGTATCGACACGGAGGGGCTCGGGGAGTGGCCCGGTGCCGTGACCGAGCTCGACGCGCCGGTGCTGCCGCACATGGGCTGGAACACCGTCGAGGCCGGCGAGGGATCACGCCTATTCGCCGGCATCGAGTCCGAGCGGTTCTACTTCGTGCACTCGTTCGCCGCGCAGCAGTGGCAGCTGGAGGTCATGCCGCCCTTCCCCGCGCCCACTCTGACGTGGTGCTCCTACGGCACGCCCTTCCTTGCCGCGGTGGAGAACGGTCCGCTCTCGGCGACCCAGTTCCACCCGGAGAAGTCCGGCGAGGCCGGCATCAAGCTGTTGTCCAATTGGATCGGCGGCCTGCGCAGGGATAGCCTCTGAGCTTGTGCCCCGCGCGGGTGCCCGCCTTCCGTTCGCCCGAGGAGCCATGAACGATTTCGCCTCCAGCCCCGAGCTGATCCTGCTGCCCGCCGTCGACATCGCCTCCGGGAAGGCCGTGCGCCTGACCCAGGGGGAGGCCGGCACCGAGACGAGCTACGGCGACCCCGTCGATGCCGCCGTGGAGTGGGCGCGACAGGGCGCGAAGTGGATCCACCTCGTGGATCTGGACGCCGCCTTCGGGCGCGGAAGCAACGCCGCCGTCCTGCGCAAGGTCATCAAGGCGGTCCGGGGCGTCCAGGTCGAGCTCTCCGGCGGCATCCGCGACGACCGGTCCCTGGAGGCGGCGCTGGACAGCGGCGCCGCCCGGATCAATCTCGGCACGGCTGCGCTGGAGAACCCGGAATGGGCCGCCGACGTGATCAGCCGCTACGGCGATGCGATCGCCGTCGGTCTGGACGTGCGCGGCACGACCCTCGCCGCCCGGGGCTGGACCCGTGACGGCGGGGACCTGTGGACGGTGCTGGACCGGCTGGAAGAGGCGGGGTGCTCGCGGTACGTCGTGACCGACGTCACCAAGGACGGCACGCTGCGCGGCCCCAACCTGGAGCTCCTGCGCGAGATGACCTCGCGCACGCCGAAGCCCATCGTCGCCTCCGGTGGCGTGTCGAGCCTCGACGACATTCTCGCGCTGCGCGATCTGGTGCACCTGGGCGTCGAGGGCGCGATCGTGGGGAAGGCGCTGTACGCGGGCGCCTTCACGCTGGCTGAGGCACTGGATGTCGCCGGAGGCTGATCCGGGCGCCGATTCGGCGGGGGTTCCGTGGGAGGGCCGCCGGTTCGAGTCGAACCCGCACGCGGGGGATGACGGATCGGCCGATCCGGCGCTCCTGGCGGCGCTCACCGCCTTCCGTGCGGGGGAGGGCGACGCCGTCGCGGTCGTCGAGGCGTACCGGAGCGCGCGGCTGCTCATCCCGCTGATCGCGGAGAAGGGCGACTCCGGCGTGGGCGCGCACGGGCTCGAGGTCGACAAGACGCAGGAACTGTCCATCGTGACGGTGGCCGCCCCGGACGGGCGCAAGGTGCTCCCCGTCTTCACCTCGGTGGCCGCGATGGGCCGGTGGGATGCCGCGGCCCGCCCGGTGCCCGCCGAGGGCGTGCGCACGGCGCTGGCCGCCGCATCCGATGACACCGACCTCATCGTGATCGATCCCGGCTCGGAGACCGAGTTCGTCCTGCGGCGCCCGGCGGTGTGGGCCATCGGGCAGGGCATCGCGTGGGAGCCCAGCCATGTGTCGGCGGAGGTGTTCACGGGCCTGCAGGCGTCCATCTCCGGCGAGCTGGCCGTGCTCGACCTCGCCGTCGAGCCGGGTGACCCGACGGCACGGCTGCGGGGTCCCGAGCTCGTCGTGCACCTTCAGCTCATGCACGGGCTCGCGCAGGAGGAGCTGGATGCCGTGCTCGCCCGCGTCGCCCGCCGGTGGGCGGCCGATGACCGCATCGCGGTGCTCGTCGACTCCCTGACCGTCAAGCTGCACCGCTCCCCGTAATCCTCTCGGGAGTCTCGGGGGAAGGGCTTACGTGACGGGCCCCGTCCACTTCTCGCCCGGCCCCTTGCCGATGGGGTCGGGGAGCGGGGAGGCCTCGCGGAAGGCCAGCTGCACGGAGCGCAGGCCGTCGCGCAGCGAGCGGGCGTGCATGTCGCTGATCTCGGGGGCGCCGGCGGTGATGAGGCCCGCGAGGGCGTTGATGATCTTGCGGGCCTCGTCCAGGTCGGTCTGGTTCTCGGGGTCGTCGGCCAGCCCGACCTTCACCGCGGCGGCGCTGAGCAGGTGCACGGCGGTGGTCGTGATGACCTCCACGGCGGGGACGTCGGCGATGTCGCGGGTGGCGGATGCGGCGGCGCGCTCCTGCTCCTCCCAGCGGGCCAGGCGCTCGGTCTCGGGGTCGGGGGTGGGCTCACTACCGGGGATCGTGTGCACAGCGTTCTCTCTGTTAGACTATGGCGGGCTCCGGAGCGTTCTGCTTCGGACGAAAGAGGATTCCATCCCACCCGTTCGCCGCTCCAGGCTACCGGGTCCACGCACTCCGCCCCGTCCCCGGGGCTGTTCGGGTGCGAGAAGCCGGCGCTGATCGCGTCGTGCCGGGTGGCGTGCGTTTCCTCTTCGCTCACGTCGCACCCGCGGCGTGGGAGCCGACAGTCGCAGAAGAGGAGTTCCGCATCAGCGATCCCCGCACCAACGACCGCATCCGCGTCCCCGAGGTCCGCCTCGTCGGACCCGCGGGTGAGCAGGTCGGCGTCGTCCGCATCGAGGTGGCGCTGCGCCTGGCCCAGGAGGCCGACCTCGATCTCGTAGAGGTGGCCCCCAACTCGAAGCCGCCCGTGGTCAAGATCATGGACTACGGCAAGTTCAAGTACGAGGCTGCGCAGAAGGCCAAGGAAGCGCGTCGCAACCAGGCGAACACCGTCCTCAAGGAGGTCCGGTTCCGTCTGAAGATCGAAGCGCACGACTACATCACCAAGCTCAAGCGCGCCGAAGGCTTCCTGCAGGCCGGCGACAAGGTCAAGGCGATGATCCTGTTCCGCGGTCGCGAGCAGTCGCGCCCCGAGCAGGGTGTGCGTCTCCTGCGCAAGTTCGCCGAGGACGTCGCCGAGTTCGGCACGGTCGAGTCGAACCCGACCATCGACGGTCGCAACATGGTGATGGTGGTCGCACCGCACAAGAACAAGTCCGAGGCGAAGGCCGAGCAGAACGCCCAGCGCGCTGCCAACAAGGAAGCCGCCCGTTCGGCCGCTCGCGGCGACGCGCCGGCCGAGGGCGACACCGACGCGCCCGCCGAAGCACCGGCCGAGTAAGGCCCCCCGAACTCCCGCCCGAGCGGGAACCACAACGAAGGAAGAGAAATGCCGAAGCAGAAGACCCACTCGGGTGCCAAGAAGCGTTTCAAGGTCACCGGCAGCGGGAAGATCATGAAGCAGCAGGCGAACCTCCGCCACAACTTCGAAGGCAAGCCGACCAAGCGCACCCGTCGCCTGTCGCAGGACCAGGTCCTCGCCAAGGGCGACGCGAAGGTCGCCAAGAAGCTCCTCGGCATCTGAGCGCCGACGCACGTTAGGAAGTAGAAGAAATGGCTAGAGTCAAGCGGGCCGTCAACGCCCACAAGAAGCGTCGCGTCATCCTCGAGCGCGCGTCCGGCTACCGCGGACAGCGTTCGCGCCTGTACCGCAAGGCGAAGGAGCAGGTCACCCACTCGCTCGTCTACGCGTACCGCGACCGCCGCAAGCGCAAGGGCGACTTCCGCCGCCTGTGGATCCAGCGCATCAACGCCGCCGCGCGTCAGAACGGCATGACGTACAACCGGTTCATCCAGGGCCTGGGCCTGGCCGGCGTGCAGGTGGACCGCCGCATGCTCGCCGAGCTGGCCGTGCACGAGCCGGCCGTGTTCGCGTCGCTCGTGGAGACCGCGAAGAACGCGCTGCCCGGCGACGTCAACGCCGCCAAGACCGCGTAGCACCGCGCACGAGACAGGGGCGTCCTCCACGGAGGGCGCCCCTTCCGCGTGCCGGGACGTGTCGGGGAGAGCCGGGGCGGCCCATACACTGAAGGGGTGCTGGAGAATCCGCGGTCACCGCGCGTGCGAGCCGTCGCGAAACTGAGCAAGCGCAGCGCGCGCCAGGAGACGGGACTGTTCCTGCTGGAAGGTCCCCAGGCCGCGCGGGAGGCCCTCGCGTGGGTCCCCGGGAGCGTTGTGGAGCTGTTCGCGACGCCCACCGCCGTCGAACGGCATGCCGATGTCCGGGATGCCGCGCACGCCGCCGGCATCGAGATCCAGTTCACCAGCGAGGACGTCCTGGACGCGATGGCGGACACCGTGACGCCTCAGGGGATCGTCGCCGTCGCCCAGCAGGCTCCCACCGCGATGAAGGACATCTTCGCCGCCGGCCCGCGCCTCATCGCGATCTGCGAAGAGGTGCGCGACCCCGGGAACCTCGGCACGATCATCCGCGCCGCCGATGCCGCCGGCGCCGACGCCGTGGTGCTGACCGGTCGCACGGTCGACCCCTACAACCCCAAGGTCGTGCGCGCGAGCACCGGATCGCTGTTCCACCTCCCGGTGGCGGTGGGGGCCGAGCTCTCCAGCGCCGTCGAGCGCGCCCACGCGGCCGGCATGCGCGTCATCGCCGCCGACGTCGGCGGCGCCGACTTCCTCGAATCCCGCGCGGTGCTCGCCGAGCCGACCGCGTGGCTGTTCGGCAACGAGGCCCGCGGGCTCGAGGAGGATGCGCTGGCCCAGGCCGACCTGGCGCTGCGCCTGCCCATCTACGGTCGCGCGGAATCGCTGAACCTGGCCACCGCGGCGAGCGTGTGCCTGTACGAGACGGCCTTCGCGCAGCGTGCGGGGGAGGCCTCCGAAGACCGCGGTGCTGTTACAAGTCGGTAAAGCCCCGCGGCGTCGGCTGGTTGCCGGTGCCGCGCACTCCTAGGGTGTAACCATGGAGACCTCCGACTCCCGCGCCAGCGGCGACCCCCTTGTCGTGCTCACGGACGTCCAGAAGCACTACGGCGACTTCCAGGCACTCAAGGACATCAACCTGACCGTGCACCGCGGCGAGGTCGTCGTCGTGATCGGTCCGTCCGGATCCGGGAAATCGACCCTGTGCCGCACGATCAACCGGCTGGAGACCATCTCGTCCGGCTCGATCACGGTCGACGGGCGGGAGCTGCCCAAGGAGGGCAAGCCCCTGGCCGAACTCCGGGCCGACGTCGGGATGGTCTTCCAGTCGTTCAACCTGTTCGCCCACCTCACGATCCTGGAGAACGTGACGCTCGGCCCGATCAAGGTGCGCGGGAAGAAGAAGGCCGACGCCGAGCGGGAGGCGCACGAGCTCCTGGAGCGCGTGGGCGTGGATGCGCAGGCCAACAAGCTGCCCGCACAGCTGTCCGGCGGGCAGCAGCAGCGCGTCGCGATCGCGCGGGCGCTCGCGATGCGTCCGAAGCTCATGCTCTTTGACGAGCCCACCAGCGCGCTGGACCCCGAGATGATCAACGAGGTCCTCGACGTCATGGTCGGACTCGCCCGCGACGGCATGACCATGATCGTCGTGACCCACGAGATGGGCTTCGCCCGCAAGGCCGCCGACCGCGTGGTCTTCATGGCCGACGGCCTGATCGTCGAGGAGCAGCAGCCGGAGGGCTTCTTCACCTCCCCGCGCTCGGCGCGGGCCAAGGACTTCCTCTCCAAGCTCATCACGCACTGACCCCGTCCATCCACAGCAGATCCCACAAGGAGTTCTCACATGCGAAAGTCCCGGATCCTCACCGGCCTCGGCCTGGCCGCCGTCGCCATGATCACCCTCGCCGGTTGCAACAGCGGCTCGCCCAGCGCCGGATCCGGCGGAGGCGGCGAACAGACCGGCGGGGACGAAGCCCTGTGGGAAGTCGCCACCGAGGTCGACCTCGAGGGCAGCCCCACGTACGACCGCATGGTCGAGCGCGACGGCGTCATCGTCGGCGTCAAGAACGACCAGCCCGGGCTCGGCTACGAAGACGCCGCCAGCGGTGAGCGCACCGGCTTCGACGTCGACATCGCGCGCTGGATCGCCGCCTCGCTCGGCTTCGACGAGGACCAGATCGAGTACGTCACGATCCCCTCCGCCAACCGCGAGCAGGCGATCGTGAACGGCGACATCGACTACTACGTCGGCACGTATTCGATCACCGACGCGCGCAAGCAGCAGATCGACTTCGCCGGCCCGTACTTCATCACGGGTCAGGGCCTCCTGGTCGCCGCCGACGACGACTCGATCAACGGCCCCGACGACCTCGAGGGCAAGATCGTGTGCTCCGTGACGGGGTCGACCCCGCTGCAGCGCATCCGTGACGAGTACAACCCGGGCGACGCCGTGGAGTACGACACGTACTCGCAGTGCGTCGAGCAGCTGAAGGCCGGTTCGGTGGACGCGATCACGACGGATGAGGCGATCCTCGCCGGCTACGTCGCGCTCGAGCCCGACGTCCTGAAGATCGCCGGCGAGCCCTTCAGCGAGGAGCGCTACGGCGTGGGCCTGGAAAAAGGCGACACGGCGATGAAGGACTACATCAACGCCCTGTTCACCGACGGCGGCGACGTGTGGACCGCGCTGTTCGAGCAGCACCTCGCCCCCGCGGGCATCGAAGCAGAACAGCCCGACGTAGAGCAGTGAGTTCCCGGGGGCGGCGCACCTGCGCCGCCCCCGCCTCAGCCGTTGTGGAAGGAAAGGATCGCGCGTGGGTGTCATCACCGACAATCTCGACCTGTGGTGGACGTTCCTGCTGGGCACCCTCTTCCTGTTCGTGGCAGGAGGCGCCCTCGCCCTGGTCCTGGGCACCATCGTGGGCGCGATGCGCGTGTCTCCGATCCCGGTCGCCCGCGCCGTGGGCACCGTCTACGTCAACACCATCCGGAACACGCCCCTGACTCTGGTGTTCTTCGCCTTCTCCTTCGCGCTGCCGCCGCTGCTCGGCCTGCGCCTGACGCAGTCGGTCTCCGTCACGCTGGCGGTGTGCGCCCTGGGCGTCTACACCGCGACGTATGTGGCCGAGACCATCCGCTCCGGGATCAACACCGTGCCGGTCGGCCAGGCCGAGGCGGCACGTGCGCTGGGGCTGACGTTCGGTCAGGTGATGGGCAGCGTCGTCATGCCGCAGGCGTTCCGCTCCGTCATCCCGCCCATGATGAGCGTGTTCATCGCCCTGCTGAAGAACACCACCGTGGCCGCCGGCTTCTCCGTCATCAACCTGGGATCCATCCGCAACTACCTCAGTGAGCGCGGCGAGAACCAGTTCGTCGTGATCCTGTGGGTCATGGTCATCTTCGTCGTGCTGGTGCTCGTGCTGTCCTGGCTGCAGCGCACCCTGGAGAACCGCTGGAGGATCGCGCGATGAGCAGTGTCCTGTACGACGTCCCCGGACCCCGCGCGATGGCGCGCAACCGCGTCCTGGGGGTTCTGACGGTCCTGGTGGTCCTCGCCGTCCTCGGCTTCTTCGTGTGGCGGCTTGCGGCGACCGGGCAGTTCACGGCGCAGAAGTGGTCCGCGTTCACCTACACCAACGTGTGGATCAACATCGGACAGGCCACGCTGCGCACGCTGGCGGCCTTCGCCACGGCGGCGGTCGGCGCCCTCGTCCTGGGCTTCGTGCTCGCGATCGGACGTCTGTCCGACCACGCCTGGGTGCGCGTGCCGTTCACGGTCGTGATCGAGCTGCTGCGTGCCGTGCCGGTGCTCATCTTCATGTTCCTGCTGTACTACGGCTTCCCCGTGATCGGCGTCCGGATGGAGCCCTACTGGGCCGTCGTGATCGCGTTGATCGCCTACAACGGATCCGTGCTCGCGGAGGTCTTCCGCGCCGGTGTGGAGTCGCTGCCGCGCGGACAGAAGGAGGCCGGCTACGCGATCGGCCTCCGCAAGTCCGGCGTCATGCGGCTCATCCTGCTTCCGCAGGCGATCCGCGCGATGCTGCCGGTGATCATCGCGCAGCTGGTCGTGACGCTCAAGGACACCGCGCTCGGGTTCATCATCACCTACCCGGAGCTGCTGTTCTACGCCAAGTTCCTCGGCTCGCAGGCCAGCATCGGCTCCCCGATCATCCCCGCGACCATGGTGGTCGGTGCCATCTACATCGCGCTGTGTCTCGCGTTGTCGGGCGTGGCGACCCTCGCCGAGAAGCGCCTGCGCCGTTCGCCGCGCGCGGTGAACGTTGCGGGGGCGAACCAGCCCACGCAGGAAGTGACCGACACCGAGCTCATCGTCGCTCAGCGCGGACTCGGCAAATACGACGGAACGAACACCGGCACCGGGATCTAAGCAGCCGCACGGCGGGAGCCGCATCCGCCCGTCGGTAGACTCGACTCTCGTGTCCGATGCACCCGAGATCACCCCCGAGGCCGTCGCGGCCGCCGTCGACGCGGCGCTGGCCGCGATCGACGCCGCCGCCGATACCGCCGAGCTGAAAGCCGTCCGCGCCGCCCACTCCGGCGAGGGCTCGGCTCTCGCGCGGCTGAACGCCCGCCTGCGGGATGTGGCGCCCGAGAACAAGGCCGCCTTCGGGAAGCTCGTGGGGCAGGCGCGCGGACGCGTGAACCAGGCCATCGCCGCGCGCGAGGCCGCGCTGGCGGAAGCGGAGACCGCCGCGAAGCTGGAATCCGAGCGCATCGACATCACGGCGCTGCCCCAGCGCGCGCGTGTGGGGGCGCGGCATCCGCTCACGCTGCTTCAGGACCACGTCGGCGACATCTTCGTCGGCATGGGATGGGAGATCGCGGAGGGTCCCGAGCTCGAGCACGAGTGGTACAACTTCGACGCGCTCAACCTGGACGCCGACCACCCCGCGCGTCAGATGCAGGACACCTTCTACGTCGACCCCGTCGCTCGTCACCTGCTGCTGCGCACCCAGACGAGCCCCGTGCAGATGCGCACGATGCTCACGCGCGACCTCCCGATCTACATCGTCTCGCCGGGGCGGGTCTTCCGCACCGACGAGTTCGACGCCACCCACCTGCCGGTCTTCAGCCAGTTCGAGGGCCTCGTCGTGGACAAGGGCATCACGATGGCCCACCTGCGCGGGACGCTCGATCACGTCGCGCAGCAGCTGTTCGGCGAGGAGGCGCGCACCCGCATGCGCGCGAACTACTTCCCCTTCACCGAGCCGTCGGCGGAGTTCGACCTGTGGCACCCCACGTTCAAGGGCGGCGCGCGATGGATCGAATGGGGCGGCTGCGGCATGGTCAACCCCAACGTCCTGCGCGCGGCCGGGATCGACCCGGAGGTGTACTCCGGGTTCGCCTTCGGCATGGGCTTCGAGCGGACGCTGATGTTCCGCTCGGATGTGCAGGACATGCGCGACATGGCCGAGGGCGATGTCCGCTTCAGCGAGCAGTTCGGAATGGTGGTCTGATGCGCGTCCCGATCTCTTGGCTGCGCGAGTACGTCGATGTGCCGGCGGATGCCACGGCCGACGACATCCTCGCCTCCCTCGTCTCCGTCGGCTTCGAGGAGGAGGACGTCCACGGCTTCGAGCTGACCGGTCCCATCGTGGTGGGACAGGTCGTGGACTTCGTCGAGGAGCCGCAGTCCAACGGCAAGACGATCCGCTGGTGCCAGGTCGACGTCGGCGAGGGCAACGGGGGTGTGCGCGGCATCGTGTGCGGCGCGCACAACTTCCTCGCCGGTGACAAGGTCGTCGTGACCCTCCCCGGCGCCGTGCTCCCCGGGCCCTTCCCGATCGCGGCGCGCAAGACGTACGGGCACGTCTCCGACGGCATGATCGCGTCCGCCAGGGAGCTCGGGCTCGGCGACGAGCACTCCGGCATCCTCCGTCTGGCCGAGCTCGGCCTCGACCCGGAGGTGGGCACCGACGCGATCGCCCTGCTGGGGCTGGACGACATCGCCGTCGAGATCAACGTCACGCCCGACCGCGGTTACGCGCTGAGTCTGCGCGGCGTCGCACGGGAGTACTCCCACGCCACCGGCGCGGCGTTCCGCGACCCGGGCGACCGGGCCTTCGAAGAGCTGGAGCAGCCCACCGGCGGCTTCCCCGTCGCCGTCGTGGACGAAAGGCCCATCCGCGGGCGCGTGGGGGCGAGTGAATTCGTCGCACGCATTGTGCGCGACGTCGACCCCGCCCGGCCCACGCCGCCGTGGATGGTCGCGCGCCTGACCCTCGCCGGCATCCGGCCGCTGGGCATCCTGATCGACATCACGAACTACGTCATGCTCGAGCTCGGCAACCCCATCCACGGGTACGACCTCGACACGCTCACCGGCGGCATCACGGTGCGCCGCGCGCACGAGGGCGAGAAGCTCACGACGCTCGACGGCAAGGAGCGCGCGCTCAGCGTCGAAGACCTCCTCATCACCGACGAGTCCGGACCCATCGGCCTCGCCGGGGTCATGGGCGGCGGCACGACGGAGATGACGGACGCCACCCGCAACGTGCTGATCGAGGCGGCGATCTTCGACCCCGTCACGATCGCCCGGACCGCGCGGCGCCACAAGCTGCCCTCCGAGGCGTCGCGGCGCTTCGAGCGCGGTGTCGACCCGCTGATCCCCTTCGTCGCCGCCCGACGCGTGGCCGATCTCATGGTCGAGCACGCCGGCGGGACGCTGGACACCGAGATCGGCGGCGCGCTGTTCACGGAGATCTTCGTCGAGGCCGTCGAGCTGCCCAAGGCGTTCGTCCCCGGCCTCATCGGCGTGGACTACACCGAGGCGGAGATCACCGGCGCCCTGGAGAAGATCGGCTGCGAGGTGACCGAGGACGCCGGTGAGGCGTGGACGGTCATCCCGCCGTCGTGGCGCCCCGACCTCACCGACAAGTGGACGCTCGCCGAGGAGGTCGCCCGCATCAGCGGGTACGACCGCATCCCCTCGACCCTGCCGATCCCGCCCTCCGGGCGCGGGTTCACGCCCGCCCAGCAGGGGCGGCGCCGCGTCGCCAACGCGCTCGCGGCCGCGGGGTACGTCGAGACGCTCTCGTTCGGCTTCACCACCGAGCAGCAGAACGACCTGCACGGATCCGCGACCGGCGCGCACGTGCCGAGCATCAAGCTCGCCAACCCGCTCGACGGCCAGGCGCCGTTCCTGCGCCGCTCGCTGATCCCCGGGCTCCTCCAGGTCGCCCACCGCAACGTCTCGCGCGGCTTCACCGACCTCTCGCTGTTCGAAGCAGGCATCGTCGTCGTCCCCGAGGCGGGCGTGACGTACGGCACCGAGACGGTGCCGGCTCCCGCCGTCCGTCCGGATGCGGCGACGCTCGGAGCGCTGGATGCGGCCATCCCGCCGCAGCCGCGCCACATCGCGGTGCTCGTCACCGGCAACCGCGTCGCCAAGCAGCCGGGGCAGGACGCCGAGCCGTTCGACGTCGCCGACGTCCTGGACGCCGTGCGCACGATCGCCGCGGCCGCTGGGGTGGAGATCTCCGTGACCCAGGGCGAGCGCGCGGCGCTGCATCCCGGCCGCACGGGGATCCTCACCGTCGGCGACGTCGAGGTCGGCTACGCGGGGGAGGTGCTGCCGGCCGTGGCCGCGGCCGCCGATCTGCCCGGTCGCGTCGCGGTGGCCGAGCTGAACCTGGACGCCCTGCTGGAGCGGGCCGCTGACCGCGTCGTGGCCGCGTCCTTGTCGGGGTACCCCGCCGCAACGCAGGACGTGTCACTGGTCGTGGGCGCCGACGTGCCTGCAGCCGACGTCCGCGCCGCGCTCGTGGACGGGGCCGGCGACTTGCTGGAGTCATTGCGTCTGGTCGATGACTACCGCGGGGCGGGTGTGCCGGAGGGGCGGAAGAGCCTCACCTTCGCGCTGCGGTTCCGCGCGCCCGACCGCACGCTCACCGCCGCCGAGGCCACGGAGGCGAAGCTGGCCGGCGTGGCCGCGGCGGCCGAGCGATTCGGGGCAGCCATCCGCGACTGACGCGTCAGCGCGAGGGCCAGTGCCACGGCGGGCGGTCCAGTGCACCCTGGCCGGAGATCCGGGTGCCGCCGCGGCCCGGCTCCAGGCGGTGCAGCAGTGCGCCGGCGGCTTCCAGGGCGTCCGCGAGCGGCTCGGCGTGCGTGACCACGAGCACCTGGGTGGTCTCGGATGCGGCGGCGATCAGGTCGGCCAGCGGATGCAGCAGGTCGGGGTGCAGGCTCGCCTCCGGCTCGTTGAGCACGATCAGTGGCGGCGGCTCGGGGGCCAGGAGCGCGACGGCGAGCAGCAGGTAGCGCAGGGTGCCGTCCGAGAGCTCTTCGCCCGAGAGCGGACGCAGAAGGCCGGGCTGGCGCCACATCAGGCGGAAGCGCCCGTCCTCGGCGCCGATCTCCACGCGGCTTCCGGGGAAGGCGCGGTCCACCTCGTCGTCCAGGCGCGCGCCCGTGCCGGATTCACGCACGGTCTGCCACGCCGCGGCGATATCGGCCCCGTCATCGGCCAGCCGGCGCGTGCGCGTCCCGACCTGAGGGCGACGCGCCGGTGCCTCCGCGTCGACGCGGAAATGGTCGTAGAAGCGCCATTGGGACAGCTGACGGCGCAGGGCGAGCAGCTCGGGCGCCGCTTCGCCGTCGGCGAGATCCGTCACGACGCTCTCGTAGGACGCGAGGTGCTGGTCCAGCGTGCGCCAGGCGTCTTCGCGCACGCGCGTGACGGCGCGCAGCCGGTCCACGAGGAGGGTGGCGGGTTTGGCGACGGCGCCGGAGAACACCTGCTCGCGTTTGATCTCCGGGTCGCGCACGAACATGCTGGACCGCTCGGCCTGCGGCAGTCCCAGATCCACGAGGTACCCGAAGTCCTCGGACGCGAATCCCAGCAGCACCGCCACCGGGCCCCGGCGTCGTGTGCCCTCGTCCCCCTCGCCGCCCTCGGGCCCCGCCCACATGAGCGAGGACAGCCCGCCTTCCCGCGCCACGGCCGCCACGAGGTCGCCGGCGGCGACGGTGGACAGCAGCCGCAGGGCCCGGTACAGGTTCGACTTGCCCGACCCGTTGGGCCCGGTCACGACCGTGAGGCGCTGGAGGGGGATCACCACTTCGCGCAGCGAGCGGTATCCGGCGACGGCGAGGGAGGTCAGCACAGCTCCATCCTGGCCGAACCCTCCGACCCCGCCGGGCCGCCGCATTCGGCGCCGGCCGGCCCGGCGGGCGAATTTGCAGACCGGGCGGGGGCGGGACTAAGGTCGCCCCATGCTTTCCGCCGGCTTCGCCCCGCTCCCGCTCAGCGGGGGCGCTGTGCGCGTGCGCCGCGACGGCCGCCGACTCTAGGCGACCCCGGAACGCGTCTGCGGCCGGGTGTCGCCGTCACCGGCCCCCTCGTCCCAGACTTAAGGTTGAAGTCATGCCCTATTCGGTCGCCGTCTCCGGCGCATCCGGCTACGCCGGCGGTGAGGTGCTGCGACTGCTCGCCGAGCACCCCGACGTCCAGATCCGCACGGTCACCGCGCACACCAGCGCCGGCCGCCCGCTGATCGAGCACCAGCCGCACCTGCGCTCGCTCGCCGGTCTCACCCTGCGCGAGACCACTCCCGAGGTCCTCGCCGGCCACGACATCGTCGTGCTGGCACTGCCGCACGGCCAATCGGCGCAGTACACCGAGGCGCTCGCCGAGGTGCCCCTCGTTATCGACGCCGGCGCGGATCACCGCCTGACCGACAGCGCGGACTGGGACCGCTTCTACGGCGGAGCCCACTCGGAGGCGTGGACCTACGGCGTGCCCGAACTCCCCGTCGCCGGCGGCAAGCAGCGCGAGGCGCTCGTCGGCGCGAAGCGGATCGCCGCTCCCGGGTGCAACGCCTCCACGGTGTCGCTGAGCGTCGCTCCCGGTGTCGCCGCCGGCGTCATCGACGCCGCCGACATCGTCAGCGTCCTCGCGGTAGGCCCCAGCGGCGCCGGCAAGAGCCTGAAGACGAACCTCCTGGCCGCCGAGATCCTCGGATCGGCCAACCCGTACGCGGTGGGCGGGACGCACCGGCACATACCCGAGATCCGCCAGGCGCTCGTGGCGGCAGGGGCGGATGCCGCGGGAGTGCGCGTCTCGTTCACGCCCGTGCTCGTGCCCATGGCCCGCGGGATCCTCGCCACGACGTCGGCGCCGATCGCGCCGGGGGTCACGGACGCGCAGATCCGCGACGCGTGGGAGGCCGCCTATGACGGCGAGCCGTTCGTGCACGTCCTCCCGGCCGGGGACTTCCCGCGCACGGCCGATGTGATCGGCGCGAACACGGCGCTCATGGGGCTCGCGGTGGACCGCGACGCCAACCGGGTCGTCGTGGTGACCGCCGTGGACAACCTCGTCAAGGGCACGGCGGGAGCCGCCGTGCAGTCGATGAACATCGCGCTCGGACTCCCCGAGACGCGCGGACTGAGCGTGAACGGAGTGGCACCGTGAGCGTCACCGCACCGGCCGGATTCGAAGCTGCCGGCGTGACCGTCGGACTGAAATCCAGCGGCAAGCCCGACGTCGCCGTGGTCGTGAACCGCGGCCCGCTCAAGGTGGGGGCCGCGGTGTTCACCTCCAACCGGGCCAAGGCGAACCCCATCCTGTGGTCCGAGCAGGCCGTCGCGGACGGCGTCGTCGAGGCGATCGTGCTCAATTCCGGTGGGGCGAACTGCTTCACCGGCTCGTTCGGGTTCCAGACCACGCATCAGACCGCAGAGAAGGCCGCCGCGCTCCTCGGCGTGGGCGCGGGCGACGTCCTGGTCTGCTCCACCGGGCTCATCGGCACGGGGGACGAGGTCTTCCGCAGCAAGGTGCTCCAGGGCGTCGAGGAGGGCGTCGCAGCGCTGTCGGAGACCGGGGGAGAGGCTGCGTCGCTGGCGATCATGACCACCGACTCCCGCCCCAAACGCGTCGTGCACAGCGGGAGCGGGTGGACCATCGGCGGCATGGCCAAGGGTGCGGGGATGCTGGCGCCGGGCCTGGCCACGATGCTCGTGGTGCTCACCACCGACGCCGTGCTGGATTCCGCCGAGGCCGACGCGGCGCTGCGGCACGCGACCCGTGTGAGCTTCGACCGCCTCGACTCGGACGGCTGTATGTCCACGAACGACCAGGTGAGCCTGCTCGTCAGCGGAGCCAGCGGCATCCGCCCCGAGACGGAAGCATTCCGGGACGCGCTCGCCGCGGTGTGCCTGGATCTGGCCGAGCAGCTGCAGTCCGACGCCGAGGGCGCCAGCCACGACATCCGCATCGAGGTGAGGGGCGCCGCCTCCGAGGACGAGGCAGTCGTCGTCGGCCGCTCCGTCGCCCGCAACAACCTCTTCAAAGCCGCGATCTTCGGCAACGACCCCAACTGGGGCCGGGTGCTCGCCGCGATCGGCACGACGACGGCCCGGTTCGACCCGTACGACGTGGACGTGTGGATGAACGGCGTCCGCGTGTGCACCGCGGGGGGCCCCGACCGCCCCCGTGAGGACGTCGATCTGACGCCGCGGGCCACCCACGTCGTGATCGACCTGAAAGCCGGCGAGGCGACCGCCGTCATCTTGACCAACGACCTCACGCACGAGTACGTCCACGAGAACAGCGCCTATTCGTCATGACCGGAATCGACCTGCAGGACACCGACCCGACCACCGCGAGCGCGCGGGCAGCGACCCTCGTCGAGTCGCTGCCGTGGCTGCGGCGCTTCCGCGACCAGATCATCGTGATCAAGTACGGCGGCAACGCCATGGTCAGCGACGAGCTGCAGGACGCCTTCGCCGCCGACATCGCCTACCTGCGCTACGTCGGCGTTCTGCCGGTGGTCGTGCACGGCGGCGGACCCCAGATCTCCTCGATGCTGGATCGCCTCGCCATCCCGAGCGAGTTCAAGGGCGGATACCGCGTCACCTCCACGGAGGCCATCAGCGTCGTGCGCATGGTGCTGACCGGTCAGATCAACCCGCAGCTGGTGGCGAAGGTCAACGCGCACGGCCCGCTGGCCATGGGGCTCAGCGGTGAGGACGCGGGGCTCTTCGGCGGCCGGCGCCGCGGGGTCGTCGTCGACGGCGTCGAGCACGACCTCGGCCGCGTGGGCGACGTCGTGTCGGTGGATCCCCAGCCCGTGCTCGATCATCTGGCCGCCGGTCGGATCCCGATCGTCTCCAGCATCGCGCCGGATCTGGATCACCCCGGCCATTCCCTCAACGTCAACGCGGATGCCGCCGCCGCGGCCCTGGCCGTCGCTCTGGGCGCCCAGAAGCTCGTCGTCCTTACCGATGTCGCCGGGCTCTATGCCGACTGGCCCAACCGCGAATCGCTCGTGTCCCACCTCACCTCGACGGAGCTGCGCGCGATGATGCCGCGGCTGGAGTCGGGGATGATCCCCAAGATGCAGGCGTGCCTGGATGCAGTGGACGGCGGCGTCCCCACCGCGGCCATCATCGACGGGAGGGTGCCGCATTCGGTGCTCGTGGAACTGTTCACCAGCAAGGGGATCGGAACGGAGGTCGTCGCATGAGCGATGCACCAGTGCTGCCCGGTGATGACAGCGCGGCATGGCAGGAGGACGCCGGACGCGACCTCATCCGCAGCTTCGGCGAGCGGATGGCGCTGTTCGTGCGCGGCGAGGGCGCCTACGTGTGGGACGGTGAGGGGCGACGCCATCTCGACTTCCTCGCCGGGATCGCCGTCGACGCCCTCGGCCACGCCCACCCCGCCTTCGTCGAGGCGGTCTCGCGGCAGGCGGCGACCCTCGCGCACGTGTCCAACTACTTCGCCACGCCCCCGCAGCTCGCGCTGGCCGCGCGGCTCAAGCGCCTCGCCGGCACCGGCCCGAGCGGCCGGGTCTACTTCGGCAACTCCGGTGCGGAGGCCAACGAGGCGGCCTTCAAGCTCGCCCGCCTGCACGGCGGCGCCGACCGCACGCGCATCCTGACCCTGCACGGCGGATTCCACGGCCGCACGATGGGCACTCTCGCCATGACGGCCAAGCCGGCGCTGCAGGCCGACTTCCTGCCGATGGTGCCCGGCGTCGAGCACATCGACGCGACCGTGGCGGCACTGGAGGAGGCCATGGACGACCGGGTCGCCGCGCTCGTGGTCGAGCCGATCCAGGGCGAGGCCGGCGTCGTCGAGCTGCCCGAGGGATACCTCCAGGCCGCACGGGAACTCACCGCCCGCTACGGCGCGCTGCTCATCGTCGACGAGATCCAGACCGGCGCGGGACGCACGGGGGAGTGGTTCGCCTTCCAGCACACGGGGATCACGCCCGATGCGATCACCGTCGCCAAGGGCATCGGCGGCGGGTTCCCCATCGGGGCGCTCATCACCTTCGGCGCCGCGAGCGAGCTGTTCTACCCCGGCACCCACGGCTCGACCTTCGGCGGCAACGCGCTGGGCACTGCCGTCGCGGGGGCCGTGCTGGCTGAGATCGAGGACGCGGGCCTGCTCGAGAACGCCCGCCGTCGCGGCGAGCAGCTGCGCGCGGAGATCTCCGCGATCGGCTCGCCGCTGGTGGCCGGCGTCCGCGGCCAGGGCCTCCTCCTCGGCGTCGCGCTGGCGCATCCCGTCGCCAAGGCTGTCGTCGCGGCCGCTCAGGAGCACGGCCTGATCATCAACGCACCCAACGACCTCACGATCCGGCTGGTGCCGCCGCTGACCATCGGCGATGCCGAGATCGAGGAGTTCGTCGAGTTGTTCACCGCGTCTTTGGCCACGGTCGCCTCGTCGCTGCTGCTGGAGGATGCCGCCACCGCGGCGAAGGGAGTGCCCGCGTGACCCGTCACCTGCTGCGCGACGACGATCTGAGCCCCGCCGAACAGGCGGAGATCCTCGATCTCGCGATCGAGCTGAAGAAGGACCGCTGGAGTCACAAGCCGCTCGCGGGGCCCCAGACCGTCGCGGTCATCTTCGACAAGTCCTCCACGCGCACGCGCGTGTCGTTCGCGGTCGGGATCGCCGATCTCGGCGGGTCGCCGCTGATCATCTCCACCGCCAACAGCCAGCTCGGCGGCAAGGAGACCCCCTCCGACACCGCCCGGGTGCTGGAGCGGCAGGTCGCCGCGATCGTGTGGCGCACCTACGCCCAGGCGGGGCTGGAGGAGATGGCGGCGGGCACGACCGTGCCGGTCGTCAACGCGCTGAGCGATGACTTCCACCCGTGTCAGCTGCTCGCCGACCTCCTGACCATCCGGGAGCACAAGGGCGACCTCGCCGGACTGACGCTGTCGTTCTTCGGCGACGGGCGCAGCAACATGGCGCATTCGTACGTGCTGGCCGGGGCGACCGCGGGCATGCACGTGCGGGTGGCGTCGCCCGACGCGTACGCGCCGCGGGAGGACGTGCTCTCCGATGCCGACGAGATCGCCGCACGGACGGGCGGCTCGGTGACGCTGTACACCGACGCGAACGAGGCGGCCGCGGGTGCGGACGTCGTCGTCACCGACACGTGGGTGTCGATGGGCAAGGAGGAGGAGAAGCTCGCGCGACTGCGGGACCTCGGCGCCTACAAGGTGACCACCGAGACGATGGCCATCGCGCGCCCCGACGCGATCTTCATCCACTGCCTCCCGGCCGACCGTGGCTTCGAGGTCGACGCCGAGGTGATCGACGGGCCCCAGAGCGTCGTGTGGGACGAGGCCGAGAACAGGCTCCACGCCCAGAAGGCGCTCCTGGTGTGGCTGCTGCGGCAGGACTGACCGGCTGGGTCCGTTCGCGGTGGCGTCGGTTCGACGCCCCGCCCCGTCTGGCGGGCATCGACCTTGCCCGCGGGCTCGCGGTGATCGGGATGATCGCCGCCCACCTCCTCGTGATCGACGCGTTCGATCCTGGCGATCCGGCGACCTGGATCGACATCGCCAACGGCCGCTCCTCCATCCTGTTCGCCACCCTGGCCGGCGTCTCCATCGCCCTCGTCACGGGCGGGCAGCACCCCCTGCGCGGCCCCCGCCGCGCCCGGGCCTCGGCGCGCATCGCGCTGCGCGCCCTGCTGCTGTGGGCCCTGGGGCTGATGCTGGTGGCCACGGGCGTCCCGGTCTATGTCATCCTGCCCGCGTACGCGATCCTGTTCCTGCTGTCGCTGCCGTTCCTGGGCCTCCCGCCTCGCGCGCTGTTCCTGCTGGCCGCGGTGGTGGGTGTCGTGATGCCCTTCTTGCAGGCGCTGTGGGACGCCTCGCCGTTCTGGTCCACCCCTGACGGTCTGACCGTGGCGGCGCTGGTCGGCTGGCACTACCCGTTCCCGGTGTGGATCGCCTTCCTGCTGGCGGGAATGGGGATCGGCCGCACCGACCTGCGCTCGCCGCGGACCGCCGCCCTGCTGCTGGCGGCGGGATCGGCTGTGGCCGCCGTCGGCTACGGGCTGGACGCCGCGAGCGGCTCGGGCGTCGTGGCGGAGGGCTCGTCGATCCTCGGGGCGGTGTGGACCGCGCGCGCCCACTCCAGCGGAGTGCTCGAAGTCGTCGGCTCGGGCGGGTTCGCCATCGCGGTGATCGGACTGTGCCTGCTGGTGTGCGCCACGCCCGTGCGCTGGGTCGTGGTCCCGCTGCGGGCGGTGGGGTCGATGCCGCTGACGGCGTACGTCGCCCAGCTGGTGGCGTGGGCCGTGGTGGCCACATCCGTTCTGGGCACTCCGAGCGATCTGTCCGGGTTCCGCGCGCTGCAGCCCTTCTGGCCTCTGACGCTGGCGCTGGTCGTCGCGTGCACCGCGTGGGCGCTGCTGATCGGCCGCGGACCCCTCGAAGCGGGCATCGCGCGCCTGAGCACGTGGGCCGTGCGCGAGCCGGCCCGGCCGGCCGGCGTCGGTAGGCTGGAGGGATGAGCGATCAGACGGGTTCGGGTACGAACGAGGGCGCACTGTGGGGCGCACGGTTCGCGGGCGGACCGTCGCCGGAGCTGGCGGCGCTGAGCCGCTCCACCCACTTCGACTGGGACCTCGCGCTCTACGACATCGCCGGATCCCACGCGCACGCGCGCGCTCTCGAGGCGGCCGGGTACCTGACGTCCGATGAGGCCAGGGCGATGCACGCGGGCCTGGACGCCCTTGCCGCCCGTGTCAGCGAGGGGACCCTGCGTGCCGCGCCTGAGGACGAGGACGTCCACGGTGCGCTGGAGAACGCGCTCATCGCCGAGGTCGGTCCCGCCCTCGGCGGGAAGCTCCGCGCCGGCCGCAGCCGCAACGACCAGATCGCCACGCTCGTCCGGCTCTACCTGCTCGATCACGGTCGCACGATCGCGCGCGAGGTCCTGCGCCTCATCGACGCGATCGTGGCACAGGCCGACGCGCACGCGGATGCGGTGATGCCCGGCCGCACCCACCTCCAGCACGCCCAGCCGGTGCTGCTGGCCCATCATCTGCAGGCGTACGGGTGGACCCTCCTGCGGGGGCTCGAGCGCCTCCGCGACTGGTCGGTGCGAGCGTCGGTGTCGCCCTACGGCGGCGGCGCGCTCGCCGGATCCTCGCTGGGGCTGGATCCCGAGCTCGTCGCGCGCGAGCTGGGGCTGGCGCGTCCGGCGGAGAACTCCCTGGACGGCACCGCATCCCGTGACGTCGTGGCGGAGTTCGCGTTCGTCACCGCCATGATCGCGGTCGATCTCTCGCGCTTCGCCGAGGACGTGATCATCTGGAACACCCGGGAATTCGGCTTCGTCACCCTCGACGACGCGTATTCGACCGGCTCGAGCATCATGCCGCAGAAGAAGAACCCCGACATCGCCGAGCTCGCCCGCGGCAAGGCGGGCCGGCTGATCGGCAACCTCACCGGACTGCTGGCGACCCTCAAGGGTCTGCCCCTGGCATACAACCGCGACCTCCAGGAGGACAAGGAGCCGGTCTTCGACAGCGTCCGCACCCTGGAGCTGGTGCTTCCCGCCTTCGCCGGGATGATCGCCACGCTGCGCTTCGACACCGCCCGCATGGCCGAGCTCGCCCCGGAGGGGTTCTCCCTCGCGACGGACGTGGCTGACTGGCTCGTGCGTCGGGGCGTGCCCTTCCGTGACGCGCACGAGATCTCCGGCTCCCTCGTGCGCGCGTGTGAGGCGCGCGGCATCGGCCTGGAGGAGGCGCCCGACGAGCTGCTCGCCGAGGTGTCGCCCGCGCTCACGCCCGAGGTGCGCGACGTGCTCACGGTCGCCGGTTCCGTCGCCAGCCGTTCGGGGGCCGGCGGCACGGCACCGGAGCGCGTGAGCGAGCAGCGGCGCGAACTGGTGGTGCGCGCCCAGGCCGTGGCGCACGCCCTGGGCCTCTGATAAGTCGAGGACTGATATTTTCGAATAATCAGCGGTATGCTTATGCAATGTCCACCGTGGTCATCGCCGACATCGTCGGCTCCCGTCGCCTGAGCGACCGGGCCGCCGCGCAGATCGCGCTCGAGGAGACGATCGCGCGCGTGGAGGGCGAGCAGCCGTTCGCCGAGCGGGCCCTGACGCCGACAGTAGGCGATGAACTCCAGGGCGTATACCCCGACCTGACGGCCGCGCTGAAGGCGCTCCTGCTGCTGCAGCTCGCGCTCCCCGACGGTCTCGAGTGCCGCTTCGGGATCGGTCTCGGCGACATCGAGCCCCTCCCCTCCACCGCCGACGAACTCACCGACGGGCCCGGATGGTGGGCCGCACGCGCCGCGATCGAGCGGGTCCACGCCCTGCAGCAGCGCGCCGCGCCGAGCGCGCGCACATGGGTCGATGTCGCCGAGGGGGCGGACAATGACGATGCGCGCTCCCGTGTCGCCTTCGCCAACGCCTACCTGCTCGCCCGGGACCAGCTCGTGGGCGCCATGAGCGAGCGCACGCGACGACTCGTGTACGGGCGCTGCATCGGGCGCACCCAGCGCGCGCTCGCCGAAGCGGAGGGGATCACGCAGTCCGCCGTGTCCCAGGCGCTCGCCGGAGCCGGGGCCGGGGCGATCCTCGAGGGCTTCGCGATCCTCACCGACGGGAGCAGGCCATGATCGTCGCCGGGCTCGTCCTGCTCGCCATCGGGGGCGTCGACCTGCTCCGGCAGTTCCTCCCCGGCCGGCGGCGGGTGATCGCGTACGTCATCGCCGCCGTCGTGCTGCTCGTGGGTGCCTCGGCGGTGGACGCCGTCCCCGCCGCGATCGGAGCAGCCCTCGCCGCGGCGTTGTGGGTCGCACTCGTCGCGCCGGACGGCGCCCGCCGGTCCGGCATGTGGGCGGCGGCCGTCCTCGCCGTCGTGTGCGCCGGCGCGGTGCTCGCGCTCGGCCCGCGCGGGCAGGCCGGGCCGCTCGGGGAGGCGTGGCAACCGGTGGCGCCCTTCGGCCCGGTCTCGGTGGACACGATCGTCGCGGTGGCCGGTGCGACGCTGTTCCTTCTGGAGTCGGGCAACATCATCGTGCGCTCGGCGCTCCGGCAGGAGGCGGTGGTCGTGCCCACCGGCTCGGGCCTGAAGGGCGGTCGGCTCATCGGGCCGCTCGAACGCGTGCTCGTCTTCGCCCTGACCCTTGCCGGCGCGTACACGCTGTTGGCCGCCGTCCTCGCCGCGAAGGGGATCGTGCGCTTCCCCGAGATCTCCCGCGACGGCGAGTCCGGCGACCGGGCGGAGTACTTCCTGGTCGGGAGCCTCGCGAGCTGGGCGTGCGCGCTCGCCGCGGCGGCGCTCGTGTGGTGGGGCGCCGCCCCGCTGATAACCTGAAGCGCGTGCCCAGCTCCTCCACCGACAGCGCCGTGAGCGCGCTCGCTCCCGCCAACGACCCGACGTTCCACAACGTGTGGGACGAACTGGTGTGGCGCGGTCTCGTGCACGTGTCCACGGATGCCGAGTCGCTGCGCGATCTGCTGGGTGGACCCCCGATCGTCTTCTACTGCGGCTTCGATCCGACCGCCCCGAGCCTGCACCTGGGCAACCTCGTCCAGCTGCTCACGATGCGGCGCCTGCAGCTCGCCGGGCACCGCCCGCTCGGCCTCGTCGGGGGCTCGACCGGTCTGATCGGCGACCCGCGCCCCTCCGCGGAGCGCACGCTGAACACGAAGGAGACCGTCTCGGAGTGGGTCGGGTCGCTGCGGACCCAGGTCGAGCGGTTCCTCAGCTTCGAGGGGGACAGTGCCGCGCGCATCGTCAACAACCTCGACTGGACCGCGCCGATGAGCGCGATCGACTTCCTGCGCGAGATCGGCAAGCACTACCGCGTCGGCACGATGCTGAAGAAGGACGCCGTCGCGGCGCGGCTGAACTCCGAGGCCGGCATCAGCTACACCGAGTTCAGCTACCAGATCCTGCAAGGCCTGGACTACCTCCAGCTCTTCCGCGCCTACGGCTGCGTGCTGCAGACCGGCGGCAGCGATCAGTGGGGAAACCTCACCAGCGGGGTCGACCTGATCCACCGGGTCGAGGGCGCCTCCGTTCATGCCCTCGGCACGCCGCTCATGACCAACGCGGACGGATCGAAGTTCGGCAAGAGTGAGGGCAACGCGATCTGGCTGGATCCGCAGATGTGCAGCCCGTACGCGTTCTACCAGTTCTGGCTCAACACCCTCGACGCCGACGTCATCACGCGACTGAAGGTCTTCACGTTCCTCACGCAAGAGGAGATCGCCGAGTACGAGCGGCTCGTCCAGGACGAACCCTTCCGCCGGGCCGCGCAGCGGCGCCTCGCGAGGGAGGTCACCGTCTTCGTCCACGGCGAGCACGCGGCAGCGGCCGTTGCCGCGGCATCCGACGCCCTCTTCGGGCAGGGCGATCTCGCGACTCTGGATGCCGCCACGCTCCGCAGCGCGCTGGAGGAGCTGCCGCACGCACGCGTGGCGCGGGGGACAACCGTCGTGGAAGCGCTGCAGGCCACGGGCCTGGTCGCCAGCGCCAGTGAGGCGCGACGCGCGATCGGACAGGGCGGCGTGTCGCTGGACGGTGCGCGGGTCACGGCCGAGGACGCGGTCGTGGCGGGGACCCTCCCCGGGGGCGTGTCGGTGCTGCGACGGGGCAAGAAGACCCTCGCCGGCGTGTTCCTGGACTGACCCCGCCCGATGCCACTCACGCCCAGCCACGCCGTCGTGGCGCTGGCGTTCGTGCGCACCCCGCTGGTTCCCGCTGCGGTCGCCGTCGGGGCGATGACTCCCGACCTGCCCCTGTTCGTCCGGGTCGGAGTCCCCGGCTACGGAGTGACCCACGATCTCACGTGGCTGCCGGGAACCGTCGCGCTCGCCCTCGTCCTGCTGCTGATCTGGCGTATGCTGCTGCGCCCTGCGGTGCGGGAGCTAACCCCGCGCCCGATCGCCGCACGGCTGCCGCGGAGCTGGGACGGCTCGGCGGCGTCCGGTCTGCGGGAGACCCTGGGCCTCGGCGCGCGCGGCGTGTCGTGGCCGGCGCTCGGGCTCGTCGTGCTCTCGCTCGCGCTCGGCGTCCTCACCCACGTCGGGTGGGACCTGTTCACGCATGCCGGCCGCGGGGGAGTGGACCTCCTGCCCATCCTGGCCGAACGGTGGGGGCCGCTTCCCGGGTACACCTGGCTGCAGCACGGTTCCAGCATCCTGGGCCTGGGGATCCTCGCGGTGTGGTCGCTCGTGTGGATGTCGCGCCGGCGGCCGGAGCCGGTCGAGCGCATCCTGCCCGCGGTGGTGCGCATGGGGTGGTGGGTGTCGCTGCCGGCCGTGCTGATCGGCACGTGGCTCGTCGCGCTGGCGGCGCTGGGGCCCCTGGATGCCGACTTCACGGCCGCGCACCTGGCGTACCGCGTGCTTCCGCCCGCGTGTGCGGTGTGGGGCCTGGCCACCGCCGCCCTCTGCGCCGTTGTCATCGGCCTGCGCCGCGCCGCGCACCCGCGCTGACCCGTGGCGCACGCGGCGGCGAGGTCCCGCGGAAACACGCGCGACACGCCAGGGATGCACGCGATTTGCCGAGTCCGTGGATCCCGCGTAATGTCTTACTTGTTCGCCCCACAGGGGAGAGCGGAGAGGCCGGAAGGCCCCGCTTCCTCTCAAGCGGAGAACCACCCCCAAAACCTCGCACTCACTTGAGTGTGACGACCTTCGGGTCTAGGATTGGGGTTCCCCCCACCGCGAGGCTCGCCATCGAGGTTTCGGTTCCGTTCGGAACGCACGAAGCGTCGGCGACGGCCTGTTGGTGTGGGGGTAAGATTGAGAAGTTGCCCTGCGGGCGAGGCTGGAAGGCTGAGTAGCAGGAGCATCCGATCCTTGAGAACTCAACAGCGTGCACTTGTCAAATGCCAAAAAACCTCGCGGTCAGCTTTGCTGGCCGGTGAGATT